>NZ_JAFBEV010000022.1 GCF_016908935.1 Sporolactobacillus spathodeae
GAGCGTATGCGTGTAAATTATGGAACCGCCGTGTACGGAACCGTACGCACGGTGGTGTGAGAGGTCGGAAGCCGAAGGCTTCCTCCTACTCGATTGCACTAAGAATGATAAATATTAAGATTTTTGTTTAAAAAAAGGGTGTGCGCGGCATCTGGCGAAACCTAGTTTTTCTAAACTGAAAAGATAGGTATTGGACTTTTGACGAAAAATGTAGCGCAGGTGCGCTGGTGCCTTGCGGGAAAAGCGAGCCAAGTGAGCCTCGGCAGATTCTGCTTGTCTGAGGAGACGCGCGGCGCCCGCGGCAAGCGAGCGACCGGAACGCAATAGTTGAAAAAGGACGTGGCTATGCCAAGTTTTTCTAAGAATAGTTTAGGGGAGCGATTTTTTTGTGTATGTCGAAGACTTGTTTCAGGGCACGTTATAACGAAACAGATAAGATGGGTGTTGTTCACCATAGTCAATATGTCAACTGGTTTGAGGTAGCGCGTACAGACTGGGTGAAAAATCTAGGCCTTTCTTATCGCAGAATCGAAGAGGAAGGGCTGATGATTCCGGTCATTGGTATTGCCGTTCACTACCATTCTCCAGCAAAATATGATGACGAAATCATTGTAGAGACTAAGCTAAGCAGCTACGACAGTATTAAAATGACATTCGCCTATAAAGTTTTCAATCATCAGACAGGCAGGCTTCTTGTTGATGGGACAAGCACACATTGCTGGACAGATTTGCAGATGAAGCCGGTCTCGCTGCGAAAGAAACGACCGGAATTGCATCAGTTGCTTCTTAATGAGTTAAAATAAATTGACGGACACGAATAGAAGGGATGAAGGCGAATGCTGAGAAAAATTATTCTCATTTTACTGTCCTTCTTTCTGATTGAAATCGCCGGCCTGTATTTTGTTTCGCATCTCATTGGCGCAGCTTATACCGTTTTGCTGCTCGTTATCGACGTTCTGATCGGCCTCTTCCTTATATGGCATCAAGGATTTTCGGTTGTTCGTCATGTTCGAAAGCAATTGCGCATTCGCCATCTGCCCGGAGAAGCGCTGCTGAATGGGATCTGTCTGCTTTTCGCCGGCATTTTGCTGATTGTTCCTGGTTTTTTAAGCGACATAGCGAGTATTCTTTTGCTTCTTCCATATTTCCGTCATCGTTTGATTCGGAAGATAAAATTTTGGCTAAAGGATTGGTTCAATAGAAATAAATTTTCATTTATCGCCTATCGAAAAGGGTAAGAGCTAATTATTCATTACCCTTTATGATATAGCGCCAAATCATTGCTAGTGTGCCGGTCTGATAGAGTGCTTTCAAAACAACGACAGTTAAAGGGCCGATAACAAGACCGGAGAAACCGAGCCAACGGAAGCCGAAATACAGTGAGATAAGCGCGACCAAGGGGTCAAGACCGATTGCCTGTGATAGAATTTTGGGTTCAAGAAGCTGTCGTTGAATGACCACCGCGAGATAAAGGCTAGTCAGCGCGAGGGCCAGCGAATAATGATGCTGTAGCATCTGGAAAATTATCCAGGGAATAAAGATAACGCCTGTTCCAAGATAAGGAATCAGATCGACAAGGCCAGCAAATAGGGCAATGATAAAGGCATGTCCGGTGCGAAGGATTAAAAGACCGATCAAAAGGGTAAGCATCGTCAGAAGCACAAGAAGAAATTGCGCGCGCACAAAACCGACGGACGTTCGTTTTAATTCTTGAAACACGCGTGACAAGGGTTGCCTAATCGTAGGTATCAGCCATTCAGATAAACGTGCCTTGAGCACGTCAGCATCTTTAGAAATGAAGAAAGACGCTAGAAAAATAAAGGCCGCAGAGAGCAATGTATTTGGTAATGAACCGACAAACTGTGTCAGACTCTGCAGTGCGTGTGTAATCAAATCATTCAGGAAATTCATGAGCGTCGCAACCATGCTTTCAAGATTGAGCTGCACAGTCTTCTGCTGACCTTCGGTGATGCCTGAGAAGATATGAGTTGCTTGTTCCCAAGAGGGGAGCAGCTTGGCGAAAAAGAAGGTTTGCAAGTCACCGATCAGAGCACCTAGATGATAAGGCATATCTTTAGTTAGGGAAGTGATGCCTTTAATCAATGCTAGTGCGAGGCCAAGCATTAGACCGATGGCGACTGAAAAAAAGGCGAACAGCACAACAAAAGAAGCGAGACCGCGCGGCAGGGCGGTTTTTTTAGCGACGAATGCGACCACCGGGTTAAGAAGCAGTGCCAAAGCAATAGCGATCAAAAAGGGCAGTGCATAGCGGAATGCCAGTGTAACGGCCGCCAGTAGAATAGAAACGGCAAGTAGAACGAGGACCGCACGACTGAACGTGCCAACCCATTTTTGGGGTGTCTCTGTTTTGTTTGATTGCATGGCCTGATCCCACCTTCATTTATAATTATTCATCGGACAAGAACGTATGACGGATTTGATTCGAGTCGTACTGTTGGAAGATCGAAAATTATTTCCGAAAGGCATTTCTGTTCACAAAAATGACTAATCAGTCTATAATCATCATTAGAAGATGTGTCCTTTAAATTCCGTTCAAATTAAGCGCTTACAATGTTCCTTAGCCTCACGTTCATTTTAGCTTAGGGGGTTATTTAAATGACGACGACAAAAGGATTGGAAGGCATTGTTGCAACGACATCAGCGATTAGTTCCATTCATAACGATGTGCTGACTTATCGGGGATACAGCATTGAGGATCTCGCCGAACAGGCGACATTTGAAGAAGTCGTTTATCTGCTCTGGAACGGAGAATTACCCGATGCCGTTCAATTGCGTGAATTCCGTTCGAATTTAGCCAATAACGCTACGGTTCCTGATGAGATTTATGATCTGATTAAGGCTCTGCCCCACCAGAAGGTTCATCCGATGGCAGTACTGAGAACAGCAGTATCGGCGCTAGGCGTGCTCGATGAGCAAGCAGATGACATGGATGAAAAGACAAATAAACAAAAAGCAATACGTATCCAGGCAAAGATTTCAACAATTGTGACTGCATTTTCACGAATCCGCCAAGGGCTGGAGCCCGTTGCACCGCGCAAGGATCTCGGTTTCGCAGCTAATTTCCTTTACATGCTGAAAGGAAAAGAGCCCAGTACAGTTGCAGCGAGAACTTTTGATAAAGCGCTAATTCTTCATGCTGATCATGAATTGAATGCCTCAACATTTACCGCGCGGGTCTGTGTCGCGACACTGTCGGATATTTACTCAGGTGTTACGGCGGCAATCGGCGCATTAAAAGGACCGCTGCATGGCGGTGCGAACGAGCAAGTGATGCGTATGCTCGATAAAATCACTTCTATTAGTGAGGCAGATTTCTTTATCGAAGATGCGCTTGCTAAGAAACAGAAGATTATGGGTTTTGGTCATCGCGTCTATAAAAACGGGGATCCTCGTGCACGTATTCAAAAGAAGATGGCTGAAGAGCTAACACAGGACAGTGGTGAGGAGAAACTCTATTTACTTTCCGCACACATTGAAGAATTGATTAGGAATCGGAAGGGTCTCTTGCCGAATACGGATTTCTATTCAGCAACGATTTACCATACCCTTGGCATTGAGACTGATCTGTTTACACCAGTCTTTGCAGTCAGCCGTACATCCGGATGGGTGGCTCATATTCTCGAGCAACTTGGTGACAATCGACTGATTCGACCGAGAGCGGAATACAATGGACAGCCGTACCGCGCCTATGTTCCTGTGGATGCGCGCTAAGCTTCTTCACACTGAAGGTAACAAGAAACTGGTGTAACTGTTATAATAATCTTGCAAGATGTAAAGAATGATTAATCGCATACAGAACCAGTAGGAGGTCCGAGACGTGATGCAAGGCGAAAAAATCAGTGTAGACAACGGCGAATTAAAAGTTCCAAATCATCCTATCGTTCCTTTTATTGAAGGGGACGGGATCGGGCCGGATATTTGGAAAGCAGCATCAAGAGTTTTCGATGCTGCCATTGCGAAAGCTTATAACGGTGAAAAAAAGATTGTTTGGAAAGAACTACTCTGCGGGCAAAAAGCGTTTGACACGACTGGGGAGTGGCTCCCTCAGGAAACTCTTGACGCGATTAAGGCGTATGTGATTGCGATCAAAGGCCCGCTTACGACGCCGGTCGGTGGTGGAATCCGCTCGCTGAATGTCGCATTGCGTCAACAATTAGATTTGTTTACCTGTCTTCGCCCGGTGCGCTATTTTCAAGGCGTTCCTTCGCCGGTGAAACAGCCAGAACTTGTTGATATGGTCATCTTCCGTGAAAATACAGAAGATATTTATGCCGGCATCGAATTTGAATCTGGCACCGCCGAAGTGCGGAAAGTTATTCAATTTCTGCAAAATGAAATGGGTGTCCGCAAGATTCGTTTTCCGGAGACTTCCGGTATTGGTGTAAAACCAGTATCCAAAGAAGGGACGGAGCGTCTTGTGCGCGCGGCAATTCGCTATGCAATCAGCGAAGGCCGAAAAAGTGTGACATTGGTGCATAAGGGCAATATTATGAAGTTTACTGAAGGTGCCTTCAAAAATTGGGGCTATGCCCTCGCCGAAAAAGAATTTGCTGACAAAACATTTTCATGGAAACAATATGATGCGATTAAAGCGGAAAAAGGAAAAGACGCGGCAGACGCAGCGCAACAAGAAGCAATTGATAGTGGGAAGGTTCTAGTTAAAGACGCGATCGCTGATAATTTTCTTCAGCAGATTCTAACGCGTCCTGCTGAATACGATGTTGTGGCGACAATGAATCTTGACGGCGATTATATCTCTGATGCACTTGCTGCCCAAGTTGGCGGAATTGGCATTGCTCCAGGTGCCAACATCAATTATGAAACAGGAATCGCAATTTTTGAAGCAACACATGGCACGGCACCGAAATATGCCGGATTAGATAAGGTAAATCCTTCGTCCGTCATTCTGTCCGGCGTCCTGATGTTGGAACATCTTAAATGGTATGAGGCTGCCCAATTGATCACGCAAGCCATTGAAAAAACGATATCTGCAAAAACTGTCACTTACGATTTTGCTCGGCTGATGGAGGGCGCTAAAGAAGTCAAGTGTTCCGAATTTGCCGATGCAGTCATTAGCAATCTTTAAAGGAATTGAAGGCTGCGGATAGACGATAAGGTCTCCCGTGCGGCTCTCACATACATTTCGTTCAGTAAACAACCGGGATTCATTTGAATCCCGGTTGTTTACTGAACTATGCTATAATCGAAAGTGAGCGAGATAAGCCGGTGGATTTGGCACTTTATGTGTCCTGTCAACCAGCGAGCATCGTTGGATTTTGAGTGCTTTATTCTTTTGCACCGTTCGGTCTGTCACGGCTTTTTTTTCGACAATAAATGACAGCGCATACATTCGATTAACGCGAGCGCTGTTAAATGGAGGGGACCGGTTATGTCTGTCAATCGTAAAAAGGTGTCGGTTATCGGTGCTGGATTTACAGGAGCAACAGCAGCATTTCTCATTGCCCAAAAAGAACTAGCTGATGTTGTTCTGCTTGATATACCTAAGATGGAGAAACCGGCAAAAGGAAAAGCACTTGATATGCTCGAAGCTTCGCCAATCCAAGGCTTTGACGTTCAGATTACGGGGACATCTGATTATACGGAGACAGCGAATTCAGATGTGATTATCATTACCGCAGGAATTGCTCGAAAGCCAGGAATGAGCCGTGATGATCTTGTCGCGATTAACGCCGGCATTATGAAAGAGGTCACGCAACAAATTGTCCGTCATTCACCGAAATGTACAATCCTTGTGCTTAGCAACCCGGTCGATGCCATGACATATACGGTCCTTAAGGAATCCGGATTTCCGAAAACTCGTGTAATTGGTCAGTCAGGTGTGCTGGATACAGCCCGTTTCCGTACTTTCATTGCCCAGGAACTTAATGTTTCTGTAGAAGACGTTACCGGTTTTGTGCTTGGCGGACATGGCGATTCTATGGTTCCTTTGACACGCTATTCTTATGTCGGCGGCATACCTGTAGAAACCTTGTTAGCCAAGGATCGAATTGACGCGATTGTTGAAAGGACACGCAAAGGTGGTGGAGAAATTGTTTCGCTACTTGGCAACGGCAGTGCCTACTATGCACCAGCTGCCGCTCTTGTGCAGATGGCTGAAGCAATTTTGAAAGACAAACGAAAAATCCTGCCAGCTATTGCCTATCTTGATGGCGAATACGGCTACAGCAACATCTGCCTCGGTGTCCCGGTTTTGCTTGGCAAGAATGGGATTGAGAAAGTTATTGAGCTGGCGTTGATGAAAGAAGAAAAATCAGCGCTTGACGTCTCCGTCCAATCAGTCAAACGTGTTTTGCAGACAATATAAACATCAAACAGAAAATTGATTCCTTTAGAGATGCCTCAACAACCGTTTTTCGGCCTTGAGGCATCTTTTTTGCAAGTATTGATAGAGACTTTAACAAAGACTCACGCAATAAAGCAGACATTTCAGCAAATACTAAAGGAGTGTCCAAATAGCGTGAAGTGAGCGGAAAATTTGTCTTTGAAGGACATATCGGTCAATTTCAAGGGCATAACAGTCGACAATATTCGCCTTTACATTAAATTTACAAAGGGTTTATATGCGATTAATAGTCACCCTTTAATATGGACACTGTAAGAAGGGTATGAAAACTTTGAGGGGGAAAACAGTCTTATGAAAAAGAAGAGTTTGCTAACGATCGTTAGCCTGCTGCTTGCATTCTCAATGGTCCTTGTTCTTGGTGCCTGCGGCAAATCATCAACAGGAAGCAGCACAACAAGTTCCAGCAGCAGTTCATCTTCATCATTGTCTGGCAAGCTCACGATTGGTGGATCCACAGCGCTTCAGCCTTTGGCAGCTCAAGCCGCAAAAGAATTTATGGATAAAAACCCAAATGTACAGATTGATGTACAAGGCGGCGGTAGCGGTACAGGGCTGAGCAGTGTTTCTGCGGGTAATTTTGACATTGGTATGTCTGATATCTTTGCAGAAAACGGCAAGAGCATTGACGCAAGCAAGCTTGCGGATAACAAAGTAGCTGTGGTTGGTATGACAGCCGCTGTCAACCCTAAAGCCGGTGTGAAAAATCTTTCCAAAGCTGATTTGATTAAAGTGTTTACCGGTAAGGTAAAGAACTGGAAAGAAGTCGGCGGTAAAGACGTGAAAATCACATTAGTTAACCGTCCTGACGGTTCAGGTACCCGAGCAACATTCGACCAATTTGCATTGGATGGCAAAACACCTGCTGAAGGTATTACACAGGATTCAACGGATACAGTAAAGAAAATTATTGCACAGACTCCTGGCGCGATTGGCTATATGGCACTCTCATACTTCAAAGCCAGCGACAACTCAGTTGTTAAACTTTCCATCGATGGTGTAGAAGCAACTGATGCAACTGTAGCATCGGGCAAATTCCCAGTATGGGCTTACGAACACATGTATACAAAAAAAGCACCTTCCAAATTGGTTAAGGCGTTCATTGATTACATGGTTGGTTCCGATGTACAGGGCAAAGATGTGCCGGCTCAAGGCTATCTGTCCGTAGATAAGATGACGGTACAGCGCGATGCTACGGGTAAAGTATCGAGCAAATAAAATCGCAAGCTAAATAAAAAATAAAATAAGTGGAGCGGGATTCTTTTGGGATTCCCGCTTACCACTGTATATAGAGTATATAGAGTAAAAAGTAATGGGGTGTGATGATGAAAGCAAGCAGGGGATTGACCGAAGAAGCCCTTTCCAAGCAGACAGATCCTTCGCTCTTAAAGGAATCAGGCTTATTCAAACAATTAACGAACCGGTACAGTGAAAGCAGAGGCAAATTTCTGATTTTCAGCTGCGCGTTGTTGATGATTGTTGCGGTCATTGCAATAACATTATTTTTAATGGTTCAGGGATTACGTTCGTTTGTTGTCGATCATATCAATCCATGGACTTTTATCACGGGGATGCAGTGGTATCCTGACTCAGCCACTCACCCGTCGTTTGGGGCGCTACCGTTTATCTTCGGTTCGATGGCGGTAACACTGCTCGCCGCAGTAATTGCGACGCCGATTGCGGTGGGTACGGCTATTTTCATGGCGGAACTGTCACAAAAATGGGGCCAGCGCCTGATGCAACCAGTCATTGAAATTCTTGTTGGCATTCCATCTGTTGTGTACGGATTGATTGGTTTGCTTGTTGTGGTTCCGTTCATGCGTATTCATTTTGGTGGGTCCGGATTCAATTTGATTACAGGTGCTCTGGTTGTTGGCATCATGATTCTACCAACTGTGGCCAGTATTGCAGCCGACAGTATTCGCGCCGTGCCGAATTCACTCCGTGAAGCTTCTTATGCGATTGGCGGCACAAAATGGCAGACGATTTGGCGTGTAGTCATTCCGGCAGCGGGGGCAAACTTGATTACTGCAATTGTACTTGGCATGTCCCGCGCTTTCGGTGAAGCACTGGCGGTTCAGATGGTTATCGGAAATGCACGGAATCTCCCTCATTCCCTTTTCGATCCAGCGGCGACACTGACTACCATTATTACTCTGAGCATGGGCAACAGTACAACTGGCAGTGTACTCAATGACGCACTTTGGTCGCTTGGACTTGTTTTATTATTGATTTCTTACTTGTTTATTCTCTTGGTTCGGTTTCTTTCCAGAAAGAGGGTGCTGTGATGAACAGTAAAGTGACGAATCGAATTGCCCTGTCGCTGATTGTTCTGTGCGCAGGAATTATGGCGGCGATTTTGCTTGCTTTGCTCGGCTATATACTGGTTAATGGGGTAACCAGTATCTCATGGCGTTTCCTGACAAGTGAATCTAGCACTTTCCTTGCTGGAGGCGGGATCAAGGATCAGCTTTGGAATTCTTTCTATGTCTTATTTCTTACGATGCTCTTGACTGTTCCAATTGGCGTATGTGGCGGAATTTACCTTGCAGAATACGCGAAACCGGGAAAATTAACATCTTTTATCCGTTCCTGTGTGGAAGTGCTAGCCTCGCTACCGTCAATTGTTGTCGGTATGTTTGGTATGCTACTTTTTGTGAATTATTTTCAATTCCGATATTCCGTTCTCTCCGGTGCGCTCGCATTGACGGTCTTTAATTTGCCTGTCATCGTCCGCGTCACAGAAGATGGGTTCCGCGCTTTATCCCGGCATCAGAAGGAAGGCGGATTAGCGCTCGGTATGACGCATTGGCATACGATTAAAAAAATTCTCTTACCCGCAGCCTTTCCGAGTATTTTGACAGGCGTCATTCTTTCTGCTGGACGCGTTTTTGGTGAATCGGCAGCGTTGCTGTTTACTGCAGGACTTTCTACACCAAATCTGGACTTTGCAAACTGGAATCCGGCATCGCCTAATTCACCGCTGAATATGTTCCGTTCGGCTGAAACACTTTCGGTGCATATCTGGGCTGTTAATACAAATGGTATTATCCCTGACGTTCAGACGGTTGCTAACGGTTCGGCTGCTGTGCTCGTTATCTGTGTCTTACTCTTCAATTTGCTGGCCCGTGGTGTTGGAAAATGGATTCATCAAAAACTTTCAGGAAAAGCTTAAGGGGGAAATAAAGATGATTCAATTAGAAACAAAAGTAGCGAACTTCACAAAGAAAGATATAACTGAGAAACCCGTTCAAATCCATGTTGATAAAGTCAATATTTATTATGGAACAAATCACGCGGTAAAGGATATTTCTATGCCAATTCACGAAAAATCAATTACTGCATTGATTGGCCCCTCTGGATGTGGCAAATCGACCTTTATTCGCACGATCAATAGAATGAATGATCTGATCCCTTCTGCGCGCTGCGAAGGAACAATTGAATATAAAGGCGCCAACATTCTCAATCCGAAAATTGATGTGGTTCAGCTTCGTAAAGCGATCGGCATGGTTTTTCAGCAGCCAAACCCATTTCCAAAATCGATCCGCGAAAATATTCAGCTTCCGCTTAAATTTGCTGGCGTGCGAAACAAAAAGGAATTGCAGGAAATTACTGAGGACTGCTTGAAATATGTTGGTTTGTGGGATGAAGTTAAAGATCGACTGGATCGTTCGGCAACAGGTTTATCCGGCGGCCAGCAGCAACGTCTTTGCATCGCACGTGCGCTTGCATTGAAACCTCAGGTTATTCTGCTTGATGAACCGACATCAGCGCTTGACCCAGTTTCCAGTTCCAAAATTGAAGAATTGCTACTACAGCTCAAAGAAGACTATACGGTTGTGATTGTGACACATAATATGCAGCAGGCAGCTCGAATTGCCGACTATACCGCTTTCTTTTACCAGGGCGAGTTGGTTGAATTTGGCTTTACATCGGATTTATTTAATCACCCGGAGAAAAAGAGCACTGCAGATTATATTTCTGGGCGTTTCGGCTGATCGTCAACTGGATTGCGCCGCTTTTCCAATACAGGTACAATACAAGTGTATCCATGTTATGGAAAAGTATTGGAACAATTTACAATGAAACAGAGGTGTTGTCCTCTTGCCTAAGAAAATTCTTGTTGTCGATGATGAACCGTCGATTGTAACCCTACTTTCATTTAATTTAACAAAAGCAGGTTTTGATGTGATTTCCGCAGGTAAAGGTTCCGAAGTGTTGCCACTTGTTCGCGAGCAACATCCGGATCTGATTGTCCTCGATTTAATGTTGCCGGAAATGGACGGAATGGACGTGTGCAAACAACTACGGCAGGAATTTATTAATGTTCCGATTATTATGCTGACAGCTAGAGATGATGAACTGGATAAAGTGCTGGGACTTGAACTGGGCGCAGATGATTATTTGACAAAACCATTTAGTCCTCGTGAACTTGTTGCACGTGTAAAGGCAATTCTGCGGCGCACCGAGCTTGGAAGCAGGGATCAGAGTGCTATGCTGATTGCCGGCGATCTGCGCGTTTTCCCAGATAAATTCGAAGCGACCTTTAAAGGCGAGGAAATGGTACTGACACCGAAAGAATTTGAATTGTTGGTCTATCTGATGCGGCATAAAGGACGCGTGTTGACGCGGGAGCAATTATTGAATGCCGTATGGAATTACGATTTCGCTGGGGACACACGGATTGTAGACGTTCATGTGAGCCATTTACGTGAAAAAATCGAGGATGTGACACGTAAACCCGTTTATATCAAGACCGTCAGAGGGCTGGGTTATAAATTTGAAGAACCGAAGAGTTGAGTGGCAAATAATACTGCGATGGGTACTTGTTATTGTTCTGCTTCTGTTTGTACTCAGCGTGTCTGAAAAAGTAATTGAATTATCTTGCCAACACCAAGATCGACTAGCAATGGAAAATCGCTGGGAATGGATTCGGCAAGTGATATTGGCCAGTGGCACTAACTCGCAGATCAATGCAGAACTCGCGAATTATGCGGCAAAGGAACACATTAAGATTACGCGTTATCAGAAAGACGGAACACCTGTTTTCACAACAGATGCTGCAGGCGATAAAACTATTTTGGGCCTGAAAGGTACTCATCCGCCGATCTTTCAAGAAAAAGGGGACCATTCCCTGTACATAGGCCGCTTGTACTCGAATCAGAAGAGCAGCGGCTATTTGTTGATTCAAGGCAGACGCACAAAGATTGTCGGCCTTGAATTGCTCTATATCCTTCTTTTTCTTGGTGGATTATCGATTGTCTATTTTCGCGAACGACTCGATCGCTCGTATACGGAACCGATACGCTTTGCCGCACAAATGGCTGAATCCTCATTGAACGGCAAGTATCATCTCATTGCTTCTGATAATGCAAAGCATGAAGATGTGCTTCACATGAATCTCAATTTGAATCGACTGACCGAAAAGATGAGCGAAATGGATCGCTCGTTGTCTCGCCAGCGCAGAAGCATGGGCACTTTAATTGAAAATATTGGCAACGGCCTGCTCTTAATCGATGGCAATCATCGCATTAGCTACGTTAATAAGGCCTTCAAAGAAATTTTTAATACCGAAGCCGCCCATTGGTTAATGGCTGACTATGAATGGGCGATCCCCTATGACGGCATCAAGATATTGGTTCGAAAAGTTTTTGCCGACAAAGCACGCGTTACGGAACAAATGCAACTAACGGTCGGCATTAATCGACTCTATTTTGATGTATCGGCTGCGCCTGTGCTCGATTACCGCTCTAGAGTACAAAGTATTGTCGTTGTTTTCCATGATATAACGGCGTTAAAAAAATTGGAAAGCATGCGACGAGATTTTGTCGCAAACGTGTCCCACGAGCTTCGGACGCCGATTACATCGATTATTGGTTTCACTGAAACGCTGCTTGACGGCGCTAGAGAGGATCGTCAATCGGAAGAGCAATTTTTGAATATCATTCTCCTTGAAGGACAGCGGCTGAAAAGTCTGGTTTCCGATCTGCTTGATTTATCGAAAATTGAACGCGAACATTTTGAATTGGATTGGCAGGATGTATCACTTAGCGAACTGCTCGATACCGTTTTACTGATCTTTAAAGAGAAGGCTGAATCAAAGCATATTACGGTTAAACGCCTGTCTGGACCAGCGGGAAATGTAGTCGGCGACTCCTTTCGTATCCGTCAGATCATGATTAATCTGATAAATAACGCCATTGCTTATACGCCCGAACACGGATCGATTACGATCACAGTCGAGGAGACGAAAACAACGGCTGGATTCACTGTCTCAGATACAGGTATCGGGATCGCCACCGATCAAATTCCACGAATATTTGAACGCTTCTATCGTGTCGATAAGGCGCGTAGCCGCGATTCCGGTGGGACGGGGCTGGGTCTCGCAATTGTCAAGCATCTGGTCGAGGCCCACCATGGACGGATTCATGTGACCAGTCAGTTGGGACAGGGGACCACGTTTACGATTACTTTTAATAGAACGCTTGCTTAGAAATAATTTTGAGTTGGACTACGCTTGCTGATCATGCTGAAACGCCTGCGCGTCAGCCGCTATTAAGGCGCAGAAGTGGTTGATTGGATAAAAGATTCAGCTTGCTTTAAAATAGAAAAGGAACGCCAAAATCCGGGAGATTCGCTTCCGGATTTTTTTCACTGTGGATCTTTGAGAAATACTTCATTTAACGAGCGGCATAGGAGCGTATGCAGACATTTGATTCACTTTGGGACAGGTGATGCCCCACAGACTACACCCTGTCTGAGGAGACGCGCGACGCCCGCGGCAAGCGAGCAGCCGAAGCACATTTGATACAAATAAGGACCAGGCGTAGCCTGTTTTTCTTATACATTAAGAGCGTATAAATTTTATAACCACTTGGGTTCTGTCGCAGCTTGAGCAGACAGGATTCGAATTGAAGGAGGATATTGAATGAAGAAGCTTGTTCTAATTGATGGAAATAATGTTGTCTATCGCGCTTTTTTTGCGCTCCCACTGTTGAATAATAACCAAGGCATGTATACCAATGCCGTTTATGGTTTTACGATGATGCTGATGAAAGTGATTGCGGACGAGCAGCCGACCCATTTGCTCGTCGCTTTCGATGCCGGCAAGACGACGTTTCGCCACGAAACCTATAAAGAATATAAGGGTGGTCGGCAAAAAACACCGCCTGAATTGTCGCAACAGTTCCCACTTGTATTCGAATTGCTGGATGCCATGGGCATTCAGCGGTATGAACTTGATAATTATGAAGCTGATGATATTGTCGGGACGCTTTCGCGCCAAGCGCAAAATGCCGGCTTCGAAGTTGAAATTGTAACAGGTGATAAGGATTATCTGCAGTTGGTCGATGATCATATTTCTGTTTCCTTGATTAAAAAGGGCATCACAGAAACAGATAGTTATAATCGGTCACGGGTTCATGAACGCTATGGCATTGATCCGGAAGCGGTAGTTGATTTAAAAGGTTTGATGGGCGATGCTTCTGATAATATTCCCGGCGTTCCTGGGGTCGGTGAAAAAACGGCGATGAAATTGCTCGGCCAGTTTGGAACAATTGAATCGGTTTATGAACATCTGGAGCAAATCAGCGGGAAGAAGCTGAAAGAGAATCTTGAAAATAATCAGCAGCAGGCGTTGATGAGCAAAGTGATTGCCACGATTGATAGAGAGTCGCCAGTTGAAGTTGGGCTGGAAGATTGCGCGTTTCATCAAGCCATCACGCCAAAATTGACAGCACTCTTTCGTGATCTCGGTTTTCAATCACTGCTTGAAAAAATCGGTGCTGGCGCAACTGAGGATACGACAGAAAAGGTCGCTTCGGTCACGGTCATGCAGCTTGACCACTTTTCTACCGACACGGTTGATACGTCAACCGCTCTGATTGCAGAAATGCTGGATAGCAATTATCATTATGGCGCCATTATCGGTTTCTCCTGGGCAAGCAATAAAGGAATTTTTTATATGGATACGGAGACAGCATTGGCTGATCCGGCTTTTGCCGAGTGGCTCGTTGATGATCAGAAAGAGAAAATCCTGATGGATAGTAAAGCTGTCGAAGTTGCGCTCAAATGGCGTGGCCTCGACCTTCGTGGGATCCGTTTTGATGCGCGTCTGGCCGCCTATCTCATTGATACGACCGAGGCAGGCATGGATCTTGCTCAGCTCGCTCGAAAACGTGGTATTGACTGCGGGCAAGCGGATGATGACTTTTACGGCAAGGGCGTCAAAAGAAAAATTCCTTCAGGAGAACCGTTGATTCAGCATCTCGGCCGCAAAGCACAGGGACTGCTTGCGCTTGCTCCGATTTTAGAAAAAGAATTGGAAGATAATCAACAGAGAGATCTTTTATTTCATCTCGAGTTGCCACTTGCCCGAGTGCTTGCGAAAATGGAATACACAGGTGTGAAAACGAGCGCTGGCACGCTGCGTGCGATGGGCGGCGAATTGGAGCGGACACTTAAGATTATTGAACAAGATATCTATCAAATGGCGGGACTCTCATTCAATATAAACTCACCGAAACAGCTCGGTGAAATCCTTTTTGAGAAATTGCAGCTGCCAGCGATCAAGAAAACGAAGACCGGCTATTCAACTGCTGCCGATGTGCTGGAAAAACTACGCGGCCACCATGAAATCATTGATCGGATTCTGGATTTTCGTCAGCTCGGCAAGTTGAAATCCACTTATGTCGAAGGGCTACTGAAAGTCATCAATGAAAAGGATGGAAAGATTCATACCTGTTACAATCAGGCATTGACGCAAACGGGACGGCTTAGCTCGGTCGATCCGAATCTCCAGAATATCCCGATCCGTCTGGAAGAAGGACGCAAGATCCGTCAGGCGTTCCTGCCTGCGGAGCCGGGTTGGCAGATTTTTTCAGCCGACTATTCACAGATTGAATTGCGCGTCTTGGCACATATTGCCGATGACACGAACTTGAAACAGGCCTTTATTGATGAAATGGATATCCACACCAAGACAGCAATGGATGTCTTCGGCGTCTCGAAGGAGGAAGTGACGCCACTGATGCGCCGACATGCCAAAGCAGTCAATTTCGGTATTATTTATGGGATCAGCGATTACGGACTGTCACAGAATATCGGTATTTCACGCAAGGAAGCTGGCCAATTTATTGAAAAATATCTGATGAGCTATCCCGGTGTTCAAAAGTATATGGATGAGATTGTGAAGAAAGCGCGCGAAGACGGTTATGTAACGACGTTGCTGAACCGGCGCCGCTATCTGCCGGATATACATAGCCGCAATTTCAACCAACGTAGTTTTGCAGAACGGACAGCGATGAATACGCCGATTCAAGGCAGTGCGGCAGACGTGATCAAACTGGCGATGATTCAGATGGATGAGCGACTTAAGGCAGAACATCTGAAATCCAGGCTGCTCCTTCAAGTGCATGACGAATTGATTTTTGAAGTGCCGGATGAAGAACTTGACGTCATGAAACAGATCGTGCCGGACGTTATGGAGCACGCGATCGCACTCCACGTGCCGCTTGAAGTTCAGTGTGCGTATGGCCCAACTTGGTATGACGCGAAATAAATTTACGAAAGTTTCTGCCGTGAGAAGTTATTCGGAAAGAGGAAAAAAGTAGAGCATGCGAAAATGCACGGGCGTCTCGTCGCAAGCGAACAACTAAAGTGGGGTAGAGAGTAAACCGCGCTTGATTCATATAAAAAGGACTTGGCAAAACGAAAATTTTCTCAAGAAAGGATGAATGGATGATGCCGGAACTACCGGAAGTCGAAACTGTAAAGAGAACGTTGAATGAATTGATTCCCGGTAAAACCATCTCAGAAGTAGAAGTGCGTTGGCCGAATATTATTCGCAGACCGGATGACCCGGCAGAATTCGCGCAGATGCTCAGCGGTGAGACGATTCGATGCGTGGATCGACGCGGAAAATTCCTGCTCTTTCGACTGGATCATCTTGTCATGGTTTCCCATCTGCGCATGGAGGGGCGTTATCGGCTCGATCCGGAAAATGTGCCGATCGACCGCTATACACACGTTATCTTTCATTTTACCGATGGGACTGCGCTCCGCTATCGTGACGTGCGAAAATTCGGGACGATGCATCTTTTCCGACCGGGGGAAGAGGAGACGCAGCTGCCACTTAGCAAACTTGGGCCGGAGCCTTTCTCTTCGGTATTTACTGTACGGTGTCTCAAACAGGCATGTTTACGGACAAGCAGAGCGATAAAACCCGTTCTGCTTGATCAGACTGCAGTAGTTGGCCTTGGCAATATCTATGTCGATGAAGCGCTGTTCCGCGCACGGATTCATCCGCTCACCCCAGCAGCTTCACTGAGCCTTGCAAAAGTCCGTCGATTGCATGAGGCAATTGTAAGCACTTTGTCCGAAGCGGTTGCACTGGGCGGCAGCTCTGTGCGGACATTTGTGAATAGCCAAGGTCACATGGGCCTTTTTCAACAAAAGTTGCAAGTTTATGGGCAACAGGGCGAACCATGCCCGATTTGCGGTACGGTGATTGAGAAAATCAAAGTCGGCGGGCGCGGCACGCATCTATGTCCGCATTGTCAGAGAAGAGGAAAAACATTATGATCCGAATCGGATTGACGGGAGGCATTGCCAGCGGAAAAAGCACAGTTGCAACCTGGCTGAAGGAAATGGGATTCCCTCTGATCGATGCCGACCAAATCGCACGGGATGTCGTGCGACCGGGTGAAGAAGGCCTGGTACGTCTTGTCGCACGCTTTGGACGTGGTGTGCTCCATGCGGATGGTTCGCTTGACCGCGGCAAACTGGGGCGCCTTGTCTTTGCCGATCAAGAAAAACGAAAAGAATTGAACGCGCTGCTTCATCCCTTGATTCGTCGGCGCATGCGGGAGACACTCGATGCGCTGCAGGCTCAAGGACTGCCGGTTGTCTTTCTCGATATTCCGCTTCTGTTTGAAAGTGGTCTTGAGGATTGGACGGATCGGAGCATTGTTGTTTATGTGCCTCAGCCGATTCAGCTTAAACGATTGATGGAGCGAAATCAATTGGGAGAAGAAGAGGCAATGGCCCGCATTCGTGCACAAATGCCGCTTGCTGAGAAACGAAAGATGGCTACGGCAGTAATCGATAACAGTGGGCCCCAAGTCCAGACACATGAACAACTGCGCGATCTGCTCAAAAGTTGGGATCTCATTTGAGCTTTCTCATCGTGTAATAATTTGTCGATCGGTGCCCGAGCTGATCTTTTCATAATGCTTCGGGTAAGATAAAATAGAATTATTAATAAGTCAAACGAGGTGGGAGCCATGCGCTGCCCAAATTGTAAAAAAATGGGATCTAAAGTGCTGGATTCACGACCGGTCAATAGCGGACGAGCCATTCGCAGACGACGTGAATGCGAAATTTGTCATTATCGTTTCACAACTTTTGAGAAGGTGGAAGAAATTCCGCTTGTCGTTGTGAAAAAAGGCGATACCCGCGAAGCATTCAATCGCGACAAAATGCTAAGGGGCTTGATTAAAGCCTGTGAGAAAAGGCCTGTTTCGCTTGAACGCTTGGAACAGATTGCCAATGATGTCGAAAAAACACTGCGTGATGACGGGCGGAGCGAAGTCAATAGTCACCAGATCGGTGAATTAGTCATGAATGAGCTGGCAAAGGTTGATGAAGTTGCCTATGTCCGATTCGCTTCCGTCTATCGCCAGTTTAAGGATATTAATGTTTTTGCTCGTGAAATTCAAGAATTGAAAGATCAATTGGAGAAAGAAAAAAATCACAGGAACAGAGCAGAATCACTGGACAGTGAAACTGATCCAGATTGAGACTGCGGTTCCGCTGTTCTATTTGAGCGAGGAGGGCGTCCATGATTCAGTCATGGAAGGAAGTTCTGCCGGGCGATCATTATCTTGTTCGTTCGAAAGGGGTGCTCCATGCTTATGATCAGAAAGTGGTAACCTGTCTTTACCAACCGCTGATTGGATTAGAAGCGGCGAGTCTTTATTTTACCTATTGGCAGGAACTAGGCATGGGGACAGATACAGTTTCGGCAACGCATCACCATTTAATGGCGATGCTGAATTTGCCGCTGGACAGCATTCTTCGCGCACGGAAAAAGCTAGAAGCGGTTGGTCTGCTAAAAACGTTAAAGAAAAAGAATGTGGATCCGGCCTTTTTTGTCTATCAATTAAATCCACCACTCGCGCCGAATCAATTTTTTCATGATGAAGTATTGCCAGTCTTTCTCTTTCATCAAATTGGTGCCCGCGATTATCAGCGGCTTAGCGATTTTTTCATGACGGAGCAACTCCCTAGCGGCGATTTTGAGGATCTTTCTGCGACATTTGATGACGTTTTCGAATCACTGCCTTCAGGAACGCATCCGTCGCTTGCGGAGCAGGCAAACAGTGATTGGCAGGAAAATCAGCCGGCATCAACCCCTGTTCGTCTCAAAAAAACATTTAATTTCAAAGCGTTACAAGGTTATTTATCCGAAGCAATTGTTTCAGAAGAGGCCTTGACGCCGGAAGTATGCGATGTGGTCGAGAAACTAGCCTTTCTTTATCAAACCGATCCGTTTGATATGAGTCGAGCGATCGAAGCTGCTTCGCTCCATACAGGTACTGTTGCTATTGACGCGTTGCGCCGGGAGGTCCGCGACTTTTATCAAGTGGAGCAAGGACCCGGCGAACAGCCAGCACTTGTTGAACGGACACAACCGGTGAGCGAAAGGGAAATCGTTGGAAAAGAACCGCAGACTGAAGAGGAAAAGCTGATTGCCTGGTATGAAGCTATTTCGCCGTATCAGATGTTGGAACAATTGAGTGACGGCGGGAAACCGGCCGCGACCGACTTGAAATTGGCCGAGAGTCTGATGATTGATATGAAGCTCAATCCTGGAGTCATTAATGTTCTGCTCCACTATATCTCAAAAATAAATGATCATAATTTGAATAAATCGTTCGTAGAGAGCGTTGCTGCAACTTGGTCACGCGCGCATATTCGCACCGTGCCTCAGGCGATGGCGATTGCTCGTCAGGAGAAAAGAAAACGTGACGCACTGAAACGAGAAACGAAAAATAAAAAGACAAGAACACGATCCGTTAACCAGAACACGCGCCAGGAGGTCGTTCCAGAGTGGATGAAGAAAGACCACGCAAAACGTCCAGATGCGCAAACGGCGATCTCGCCGGAGGAAGCGCAGAAACGGGCAAAGTGGCTAGAAGATTATTTGAACAGTATTTGACGACTCGCTGCAGTAGCATGGCGGTGTGGAATCAATAAATTCGGATTCGTGAGCAATTTAAGCATGGGGAGTTGATGAAATGGAACCGTTCAAGTCCATAGTGAACAGTTTGCAGCAACCGGTATCAGGTACAGCCGAACCGGAGCAAATACTAAGAAAGCTTGGGCAGAATCCGCGCATCCGCCGCTTTGTTGATCAAAATCCGAAAATTGAACGAGAGCAGTGGCTGAAAAATATTACCAAGCTTTATCAATTTGCTGAAGAATGGTCGGCATGCGACCATTGTCCGGGGTTGGATCGCTGCCCGAATATGCTTCATGGCTTTCGGCCTCGTCTTTTGAATGATCAGGGACACCCTGCGCTGAGCTTTACCGCATGTCCGCTGACCGAAGAACATGAAGCGAAGCAACGCCAGAGCCGGCTGATCAGTAGTTACTATATTCCGAAGGATATTCTTCAAGCGTCATTTAAAGCCGTCGATAAACTGGAACCGGGTCGGCAAAGCGCTTTAAAAGCTGCCGGAGATTTTGTCAAAAGCTACTTGGAAAATCCGGAAGCGGTAAAAGGACTTTATCTGTGCGGCGAATTTGGTGTCGGCAAAACCTATCTGATGGGCGCAATTATGAATCGGTTAGCAGAAAGCCGGCATATTGCCTCGCTGATTGTTTACACGCCAGACTTTTTTCATGAAATCAAAAGCGCTATTCAGGATAATACGGTAGATCGCAAACTGGATGTGTTGAAAAAAACGCCTCTTCTGATTCTGGATGATATCGGTGCTGAGACGATGACGCCATGGATTCGTGATGAAGTTCTCGGCAGCCTGTTGCAATACCGGATGATGGAACACTTGCCGACACTTTACACCTCTAACTTTAATTATGATGAATTAGAAGAGCATTTCGCCTATTCACAGAAGAGCGGTGTTGAATATGTAAAGGCTAGACGATTGATGGAACGGATTCGGCATTTTACGACTCTTGTTGAAATGGGCGGGACGAATCGACGCTGAGCTTTTAGCTATTCGCGAAACGCCCGTGTCTAGAAGCGGACAAACAACCTTTTTTGAAACAATCAATTGCATGACTATTAACAAATAAGATCCGACATTTCGGGTCTTTTCTTTTAATATAAGAAAGTTTTTCGCACAAAAATGCAGCGCAGGTGCGCTGGCGTCTGCGGGAAAAGCGAGCACCGAAGTGCAATTTTTGTAAAAAAACTAGGTTATGCCAAGTTTAACTTGCGTATAAATTTTCCTTGTGCGTCATGAAAGGTCGATCCGTCCCATATAGTGGATATATAAAGTTGGGACGGGGAGGATAAAAACTTGGAAATCGTATTTGCAACCAATCAGGATGCCGTTGCGTTTTACCGCAACCTGCCTGCGTTGTTTCGACAGGAGGCGGGCGTACTGCTGATTAACGACCGGCTTGAAGTGTTCCCTGAGACAATCGAGGCTGGCCGTGATTTCGGTAAACTTTTCGCGCGGTTTATTATTGAGAAGTTTGAGAAAAAGTGGCTGAATGAGATTATTGAAAAGCATTATTTATTTACGGATCCTGAGGAGAAGTTGGCTATTTTGGCAATTGTTGCGGCCATTTTTGCCGGAGAAAAAAATGATTTACCAGCGACGGAAACGCTGCCGGATAGGCGTCAGGTGATCATCAATGCTTTAGACGAATCGCTTCTGAATCAGAGTACGTTCACATTAGAGTCAATTCTCCGGTTCCGCCTTACTGCTTACCGAGACGTTTTGCGTCGCTATATTGAAGTGGCGATTGACGAGTATAAGCTCGAACAGGAATATCAGGTTTTTATTGACAAATTGCGCCGGATCATTCGATCATATAAGCCGTTATGCGAGAAGATTGAAGTTTATGATGACCACCCATTCCGCATTTACGATACGCATCGCCGGTTGATTCGCAATGAGCAATCCGTCCGCTCTTTCTATCCCCTTCTGAAGCAATGGGGTATCGAGGCGGAACCATCGATTGTTCTGACACTCATCGCGCTCGCTCCACGTCAGGTGATTGTCTATACGGATCGGCCGCAGCACAGTATGATGAAAACACTGCACCAGGTATTTGAGGAACGGGTTTGTTTTGTACCCATTGGCTTCCGTGGTGAACAACAAAACTTGAGCTAAATGATTTGATGGCGACAAGTGACGCGATTCATGGATTTTGTACAGGAAACGTATTCAATTCTTTACAAAGTTGGCTGTGTTAAAATCTGCTGTTGTTTTTAAATGTTTATTGCCCTGTGTTCGCTTGCCGCGGGCGCACCGCGAGTCTCGTACAGGCTAAGATCTGCGAGGCCCGTCTGGCACGCTGTTCCCGCAGGCGTCTCACACATTGCCTTTGATCAAAAAAACAACATTAAATTTACACATAGCTAAAAAAGTCTATTAAAATAAGGTTTACAATCAAGGGATAGCCGCATATAATTAAATTGTTGGTAATTAATTCCTATGAAAGGGGGCCATTTCGATGATGGTCATCTCAGTGAATATGATTGGCGCATTAACTGAATATCGGAGAGATGGCTTCAACGCGCATTCATTATAATGAATTAGATTGTTTTCTAATCAATTGTAAATTGTGCCGCAGGCCGTCTGGTGCTGCGGCTTTATAATGCCTTTTTCAAGAAGGATTGCTTGATGCTGCCCGCAGCTCAGGCGATCCTTTTTATTTAGGATTAAGAATGTATCAGATTTTGTACAAAAAATGGAGCGAAGGCGCGAGACGCCTGCGGGAAAAGCGAGCAGCCGAAGCGCAACTTTTAAAAAAAGGACTTGGCATAGCCTATTTTTCTTATGCATTGTTTCAAACAAACGTTTTATTGAGTACTGATATAATCCGGCCTTCCCGGTTTATATAGCTTTCATTTCATCAGAATAAATTATCAGGAGGAGAAACAAATGAACACAGCAATCATAACGGCAAGAGACGTGAACACATTTGCACGACTTGAAGAACACCCGATCTCAATCAGGAAGGGAGGAAAAGCCATGATCCAATTTAAATTTTTTGCATGCCAGGTGACCATTCATTTCTTTCGAATTAGCCCGCAGCAGCGTTATGCGGATGATCAGCGAATTCAACAGCTGACAAATCAGCTGATTGACCGAAGAGTCTGCTACAATCGTCGGACTTGGTAATTCAGTCATTCGTTTAAAAACACAATTATTAAAGGAGGAGATTATAATGAAAGTATTATTGATTATTCAGACATTGCATGCAGAAGGGACTCAATTCCTTTGACTGGCGCCAAATTTGGTTCTGAGTGAGAGATATGCTACGATGAGGGCATAAAAAGGTCAAGGAGGCCGTCTGGGAATGAAACGATTTCTCGTGCTTTTGGCAGAAGGGTTTGAGGAAACAGAGGCAGTCGCAACGATTGATGTCTTGCGCCGGGGTGGTGTCGACGTTGTCCTTTGCTCACTTGGCGGTGAACGCGTTGAAGGATCGCGCCATATTATTGTTCAGGCGGATACAACAATTGATGCGCCGTCTCTTGACACATTTGACGGTATCTATTTGCCGGGCGGCGCAAAAGGTGCAATGACACTTCGCGACGATCCACGCGCGCAGAAATTAATTCGCTCGTACTATGACGCCGGGAAAAAGGTGGCGGCGATTTGCGCGGCGCCAATTGCGCTCGAACGTGCCGGCATCTTGAAAGGCAAAAAAGTGACGAGTAATCCTGATTTTCAAAATCATATTACTGATGCCGAATACCTTGAAGATCCGGTTGTTGTCAGCGGCAATATCATCACATCGCGAGCGGCGGGTACAGCGATTGCCATTGGTCTTGAAATTCTCCGCCAGCTAGGACTTGTGGATCAGGCAAAACAGGTTAGCCATGATATGCTGTTTGACTTTTTGCTCGCTAATCGCGACAAAATCGAAGCTTGAATTTAGAAGATCCGCAAAAGTCGACTTGATTTTCAAAGGATAACGGCCTATAATCGGTTTAGACTTTGATAGATGATCGGTGACGATGAGGACATGGATTGTCCGCTGCCATTTACAGAGAGGGAAGAACGGTGCAAGCTTCCTAATGGCATGGGTGATTTACCACCTCTGAACCTTGGCGGGGAAATTGAGAGTAACCGCCGACGGATTTTTCCGTTATCAAGAACTTGAGCTGCAGTTTTGCTTGCGCAGAGCTGCAGGAACAAGGGTGGAACCGCGAGCCAAGCACTCGTCCCTTTATTGGGACGGGTGCTTTTTATTTATGCGTCCACAATCATTCATCCTTTCGAAGCAATCCTAAATTAAAGGAGCGACTCTTCATGTCAGAAATTAATCTTACGTTTCCCGACCAATCGGTTCGGAACTATCCTCAAGGTGTGACTACTGAAGAAGTGGCAGCATCGATTTCGAACAGCCTCAAGAAAAAGGCGATTGCGGGCAAGATTGACGGTGTGTTATACGATTTGAACCGTCCAATTGAGCAAGACGCAGCGATTGAAATTCTTCCGCTTGATTCCGAAGATGGGCTCGCTATTATGCGTCACAGCTGCGCACACCTTCTGGCCCAGGCGCTCAGGCGACTCTATCCAGATGTGAAACTCGGCATCGGACCGGTGATTGAGAACGGCTTTTACTACGACGTCGATATGGCTCATTCGCTAACGAAAGAAGACTTTCCAGCGATTGAAAAAGAAATGAAGAAAATTGTCAGTGAGAATCTGCCTATTATTCGCGAAGCTGTTTCCCGTGACAAAGCACTTGAGGTTTTTACGGAATTGAATGATCCGCTGAAACTTGAACTGATTCGCGAGCTTCCAGAAGGCGAAACGATTACGCTATATCGACAGGGTGAGTATGTGGATCTTTGCCGTGGACCCCATGTGCCGTCAACTGGCAAAATCAAAACATATAAGCTGATGAGTGTGGCGGGTGCCTACTGGCGCGGCAACAGCGACAATAAAATGCTGCAACGTGTCTACGGCGTCGCTTTTCTCAGCCAGAAAGATCTCGACCACCATCTGCGTTTTCTTGAAGAAGCGGCCAAACGTGATCACCGCAAACTCGGCAAACAGCTTGACCTATTTATGTTTTCCGAAGAAGCGCCAGGTATGCCGTTCTATCTCTCCAATGGCCAGATTATTCGTACAGAATTGGAAGATTTCTCTCGCGAATTGCAGCGCCAGCGTGACTACGAAGAAGTGCGCACGCCACTGATGATGAATCAGAGACTGTGGGAAAACTCCGGTCACTGGGATCACTATCACGAAAATATGTACTTCACGAAAGTCGATGAAGTTAATTATGCATTGAAGCCGATGAACTGCCCAGGCCATATGCTGATTTACAAAGATACGCTGCATTCCTACCGGGAACTGCCGATCCGTATTGCTGAATTTGGCCAAGTGCACCGCCATGAGCTGAGCGGCGCGTTGAACGGCATGCTGCGCGTCCGCACCTTTTGCCAGGATGATGCGCATATTTTTGTTCGTCCGGATCAGATCGAAAGCGAAATTAAAAATATCTTTGAATTAATCGGCAAAATTTACAATACGTTTGGCTTCCCATTTTCTGTTGAACTGTCGACGATGCCGGAAGATCATTTAGGTAGTCTGGAAATGTGGCAGCATGCCGAAGCAGCGCTTAGTCGTGTGCTCAATGACATCGGCATGCCATTCACGATTAACGAAGGCGACGGTGCGTTCTATGGTCCGAAGATTGACTTCCATATTAAAGACGCAATCGGCCGCAGCCATCAATGCGCAACCATTCAATTGGATTACCAGATGCCGGAGAAATTTGATCTCACCTATGTCGATGAAAATAACGAAAAGGTTCGTCCAGTTGTTATCCACCGTGCCATTTACGGATCGCTTGACCGTTTTATTGGCATCTTGATCGAACACTTTGCGGGTGCGTTCCCAGCTTGGTTGGCGCCAGTTCAGGTCGAATTGATTCCAGTGGCTGATGTGCATAAAGACTTTGTGGCGAAGTTGGCACATGATTTGAAAATGGCGGGCATCCGCGCCCATGCCGATCAGCGCGCGGAGAAGCTCAGCTATAAGATCCGCGACGCGCAGACGCATAAGATTCCATATACACTGGTCATTGGTGACCACGAGATCGAAGACAAGACCGTCAATGTGCGTAAATACGGCGAGAAAGAATCAACGACGGTGGCTTATGATACGTTCAAGGCGCAGCTGCTTGAAGAAATTGAGAAGCGTGTGACCAAGAAACCCGTTCTTGAATGAAAAATTGATAAATCTTGCATCAAGGATGAATCAATGGTATAGTATTTCAAGTGAGCTAAAATGAGTAAAGCAGAGGCGCCCGGCTTCTCACCTGTTCGATGCAGCGATGCTATCGCCAGGTTTTGATGAATGACTGAATTAACGATGCGGGTGCTTTGTGCGTCCGCATCTTTGTTTTGCAGCCAATGTTTTCTCAAACTATTCTGGAGGTGGCTCAATATTAGCAAAGACATGGTTGTCAACGAGGGGATTCGTGCTTCGCAGGTTCGTTTAATCGGTCAGAACGGGGAACAGATGGGCATTAAGTCAAAGTCTGAAGCCTTGGGATTGGCGCAGAACGTTAATCTCGACCTCGTGATGGTCGCTCCAGGTGCCAAGCCGCCCGTTTGCAGGATTATGGATTACGGCAAATTCCGCTTTGAACAGCAGAAGAAGGAGCGGGAAGCGCGCAAGAATCAGAAAGTGATCAGCCTCAAGGAAATTCGGTTGAGCCCAAGCATTGAAGATCATGATTTCAATACGAAAATGCGCAATGCCAGAAAATTTCTTGAAAAAGGCGATAAGGTGAAGGCATCTGTCCGTTTCCGCGGTCGTGCGATTACGCACTCCAATTTGGGACGCGACGTGCTTGAAAAACTCGCTGAAGAATGCGCGGATATTAGCACTATTGAAGCAAGACCGAAGATGGAAGGACGCAGCATGTTCCTGGTGCTCGCACCGAAAGCTGAAAAACAACAGTAATTACAGGCGGATAATCTAAAAGATGTCACGCCCGTCAGGAGGAACTATCAATGCCAAAAATGAAAACGCACAAAGGTGCCGCAAAACGCTTCAAAAAGACCGGTACCGGCAAGATGAAACGTAATCACTCATACACAAGCCATATGATGATCCACAAGTCCCAGAAGCAGAAACGTAATCTGCGCAAGAGCACGATTGCAACGCCGTCTCTGGCAAGAAAAATCAAGAAAATGATCAACGCATAATTCGAAAAATAAACGTACGATTGGGTATATTTTTAGGAGGTTTTTTAAATGGCAAGAGTTAAAGGCGGATATGTGACTCGGCGCAGACGCAAAAGAATTCTGAAACTGGCAAAGGGTTATTTCGGCGCAAAACATAAATTATTCAAGGTTGCTCAACAGCAGGTCTTTAAGTCGCTGACTTATGCCTACCGTGATCGCCGTCAGACGAAACGTAATTTCCGCAGACTGTGGATTGCACGTATCAATGCGGCTGCCCGTTTGAACGGCCTGTCTTACAGCAATCTGATTCACGGCCTGAAAGTTGCAGGCATCGAAGTGAATCGTAAGATGCTCGCAGATCTAGCTATTCATGATGCCGCAGCATTTGCGACACTCGCTGAAAAAGCAAAAGCAGCAAAATAAGAATGAAAATGAAGCACTAGAGGGAACGCGTTCCTTCCGGTGCTTTTTGTTTGCCCTCACATCGTTTAGCTTGTCTGAGAATATTTTTACAGAAAGCTATGTTTGAATTTTATGTTGTTTTTCTTATCCAAAAGCAATGTGTGAGACGCCTTCGTGAACAGCAGATTTTAGCAAAACCTTACAGAAAAAAAGACGTCTCAAGATTAAAAGATCTTGAGACGTCTTTTCTTTAATCAGGTTCTTAATCAGGTTCTTAATCAGGTTCAGCATATTAGATGATCTTGTTTTTTTCATGAAAGAATAGATGGCATGTTTATAAAAGTCCCCACTTGCGCTCGTAATCGATACGCAATTGATAATCCTGCGGTAAAAAACCTTGCTTCGATAAATTGTCTTTCACGTCTTGATAATCAATCCCATCTGTTTCCATAATTAATCGATCTTTTTTCCGGATTATTTGCCAGTCGTCATGTAGTGCTGTCAAAATATCAAGCATGCTAGCGATATGTGTGTAGCGAAGAGAGACTCGTTCAGCTGATTGGCGAATAGCGCGGCTGTTTGCTTGGCGCATGGCCTGTAAATCTTGTAGCGTAGTGACAGGCGGTTCAAAGTTAAAGATTATCGTCAGGTGCTGTTTGCAGGTGAACTTCATATCTGATCTTACCTTCATTTTCAAACCTCCCTCGATTACAAACCGGCCCAATAATTATGCAGCAACAACACAGACAGGATGTAGCCGAGAACGATATTGAAGACAGCTCCCGTACTGAACGCAGCTAAAGGTCGCCAGCCAAATGCAGTGAGTGACTTAAAGCGCGTGGTCAAACCAATAGACAGAAAAGTAAAGGTAAAGGCCCATGTCCGCAGTTCTTTGATAGGAGCAATGATATTAGCTGTGATTGCGTCATGAGTAGGTAGTGCTGAGACAGCGATGACGACGGTCAATAGAATCGAAGCAATAAGAAAACCAATAATAAATTTAGGAAAACGATGCCATATTTCAGACGGATTCGCTTTTGTGCCCGCCTGTTTATTCTCCCAGTAGGTTATGGAGATGAAAGCCAAGATAAAAGACCAAACACCGATGAAAATATCACGGCCGATAACTTTTAACAGAGTGAAAGAAGTCAGCGCATGTTCACCGAAAGCGCTGGCAGCTGTTATACCGGCTGCATCGGCAAATTCAGAAGTACCAATCCAGGCGCCAGCCGCTCCAGCTGGGATACCGAGCAGTTTGATAAGAAATGTGAGCAGAAATATTGAGAATACAGCCCAAATCACGACAAGAGAGATTGAGATCGAGACGTGTTCCTTCTTCGCTTTAATCGCGCCACCCACAGCAATAGCCGCCGATACGCCACAAACTGAGCCACCGACACCCAGGACAGAGGCAAAATGCGGATCCAGTCCGAACCAACGTGTACCCACGAAATAGATAACGAGAAAAGTAGAAATAGCAATCAGGCTCGCCTGTAGAAATGCGACAGGGCCTGCTTGAATAATCAGTGTAAATGGCAGCGTGGCACCGAGAAGCACAATGCCAACTTTGACATAAAGTTCGGTACGTAAAGCCGTAGAGAACCAGTCAGCGATTGGAATCAAATTACCAGCTACCAGCCCAATGATGAGTGCAACAATAGGTGATTCGAGATTATATTGCTGCGCCCAACCCCAGGTGCTAAATAGGTTTATCAAAACGCTGACGACAAAAAGAATGGTGAAGCTTGCGATAAATTTACCGATTGACAAATGAAGAAAATGTGCCGTGATTGAAAATAGAACAAGGAAGCTGAGAAAGAGTAGAACAATCGATCCGGCTCGGCTGGATAGCGACGTACCGAGTGTTTCGATAGTGGTCCATTTCGGAATCTGTGCCGTGATCACAGAAATTGAACTCCCGGCTTTCCAAAGCACTATCCCCAAAAAGACAAGGAAAAGCCCAATCCAGACGGCCCACCAATCTTCGCTCGCAAGTAATTCACGCCAACCACTTTTCCTTATTGCGGTCGTTTTTCCTTCTGAAGTAACATCAATTGACATGAAACATCCCTCCTAATATTTGTTTAACGTTTTGGTCATTCTTACAGGCGTTCAAGAAGCTATCACAACAAATGATTGGGTTCAAAAGCAACTGCAATGGATTATGAGTAAGAGACGAAACATTTCATCACGCACGTTTTCAAGGTGAACACCTCCTTTTAGCAATAAAAAAAGCCTCGTTCTGAAAGAATGGGGCGTGCACCTGAAGTAGCGTGCTGTTCGACCTTATCTTTCAGGAAAAACCTGTTGGATTTGGCACCGTGATCTGCGTAAGCAGATGGGTTGCCGGACTTCATTGGGCCAATTCCCTCCGTCTCTCTTGATAAGTCTTGATGAAATTGGATTCATCCTATCACGGTGATTTGTCATTGACAAGATATTATTGACAATTTCATTGATTGAAAATTTAAATCCGACAAAACACATAAGAAATATTGACTTTATGCAAAATGGATTCTAAAATAAACAAAAATATCGGCTGGGCAAAGAGACATCGATCAGTCTGAAGAGCGATAGAGGGGGGAAAAGCGATGAGCTATGAGAAAGTTTGGGTGAATAATGAACAGTTGAACAAGAATGAAAGAAACAAACTCAAGAAAGATGGACTATCAATATTTGAAGATATTCCGAAGTATGCGCAGCAAGGGTTTGATTCCATTCCTAAAGATCAGTATATGTATTTTAAATATGCCGGGCTTACCGTTCAAAAACCGCAAGATAAGGGACTGTTTATGATGCGTGTCAAAGTGCCAACCGGTATTTTGCATTATGATCAGGCAATGACACTCGCCCAAATTGGCAATCGCTATGGACGAGGCACCCTGGATATAACAACTCGCCAGTCCGTTCAATATCATTGGATCCCACTTGAAAAACTACCGGCTATTTTTGAACAGTTGAAACAAGTAGGATTGACGACAAGTGAAGCTGAAGGTGATGCACCGCGCAATGTTGTTGGAAATCCATTAGCGGGAATTGATCCAGATGAACTTTTTGATACACGTCCCATTGTCACCCGTGTTTTTCATTTCTTTCAAGACAATCCGGATTTTTCGAATCTACCAAGGAAATACAAAATTTCGATCAATACAAATGTGTATAACGCGGGTCATGCGGAAATCAACGATCTAGCCTTTACGCCTGCCACCAAAATAATAGATGGGGAGAAAATGGCAGGGTTTCATGTGAAAGTTGGCGGTGGTCTAGCGGCCAAACCGTACCTTGCAAAGCAGCTGAATGCCTTTGTTCTACCGGAGCACGTTATTGCTGTCGCAGAAGCCGTGACTATTCTCTATCGTGATTACGGCTATCGGAAAAGTCGTGCGCGGGCGCGTTTGAAATATCTAGTGGCTGACTGGGGAATAAAAAAATTTGAACAAAAAGTTTTTGAACAGACCGGACCACTGCCGGAGGCAGGAAAAGACGAGATAAAAGGCTGGAATGGCGGTTTTTTCTTTGGCAGTCATAGACAGAAACAGCATGGACTTAATTATGTTGGTATTAGTATCCCAGTAGGCAGAATTCAAGCTGATGATTTTCTAGCTTTTGCTGAACTGGCAAAAAACTATGGATCGGGCGATCTGCGGACGGTCAATTCGCAGAATTTGATTGTCCCGGACATTCCTGATCACAATCTTGATCTATTGCTTCAGGATCCAATTTTTAAACGTTATCCGATCCATCCACCGCAATTTTCGGGTTACGCAATGGCTTGCACGGGCAACGAATTTTGCAATCTCGCACTAACCAATACAAAAGATAGAATGCGCGAGTTGGCTGAAGCGCTCGATCATGAGATCAAATTGGATGTTCCTGTCCGGATCTATATGGTCGGCTGTACGAATTCTTGTGGTCAGCGCCATATCGCTGATATCGGTATTCAGGGCCTAAAAATAAAGACACCAAATCAGGAATTAATTGACGCGTATGAATTATTTGTCGGTGGCAGTTTAATTTCCGGTGGACATTTCAATGAACGTCTGAAGGGTCGAATTCCTGCCACACGAATAATTTCTGTCGTTCGCCAACTCTTGTTATTTTTCAAAGAAACAAAGGAACCTGGTGAGCATTTTTTTGAGTTTAAGAACAGGGTAGGTCTTGATCGACTTCAAAGCGTGCTCGATCAAATTATTGAAAAGGTTAGTCAGTTGGACGAACGAGGCGATGCGTCATGAATCTCTATCGATTTATTTTGACAACAAATGCACAGGACTTTTCAGCGGTCGCTGTTGCCGAGAATGAGGATCAGGCATTCCAAATTATTGAGCGTGAAATTCAGCATCATTTCTTGAAGAAAATAAGGGCGCGTGATCTTGCATTGGTTGAGAAAAAACAGATTGGCGCTAAGGGGGCTGGCTATTTGCTCAGTCCACGTCGTGATTATGAATGAGAGGGTGAGCATCATGGGTAAAGTTTATTTAATCGGAGCTGGTCCCGGGGATCCTGAGCTTATTACGATGAAAGGATTTCGCTTGATACAGTCGGCAGATGTCATTCTCTATGATCGGCTGGTGAATGAAGCATTGCTGGACTACGCCCCCAAAAAAGCGCGCAGAATCTTTTGTGGCAAGGCACCTCAATCGTGTGCTTATAAACAAGAGGAAATTAATGATCTACTCGTCCATTTTTCCAAAAACTTTCAGACGATTATTCGTCTGAAAGGAGGCGATCCCTTCATTTTTGGGAGGGGTGGCGAAGAAGCTGCAGCACTGGCGCTGAGGCACATTCCGTTTGAAATTGTGCCCGGCATTACAGCGGGGATTGGTGTGGCAGCTTATGCAGGAATTCCTGTGACGCATCGTCAACTCGCCAGTTCCGTTGCCTTTGTGACTGGACACTCAAGAGCTGGCGGCTCGGATCAAACACATTGGGCAGAACTGGCGCACGCGGTGGACACGCTTGCTGTTTACATGGGGATCGCTGAGCTTCCTCATATCGTTGCTCATTTAATCACTGGCGGCAAGAAGCCTTCCACACCTTGTGCGGTGATTGAATGGGGTACGACGATCAGGCAGCGAACAGTCATCGGTACCCTAGCAACAATCAGCGGTCAAGTCGCTAGCCAGGAAATCGCTAATCCAGCAATGATTATTGTCGGTTCTGTCGTCAATTTGCGTGAGAAAATCAAATGGTTCGAAGACCGTGGGCTTCCATCTGAAATCGAAGCGCGGAGCTCCTACTGATGCAAGCTGTTTTATATATTAGCCATGGATCAAGGGTTAAGGAAAGTGTTGCCGAAGCGGATGCGTTTTTGCGTTGCTGTATGAAAGGGATTGCCAGCCCAATCCAACAGATTTGTTATCTAGAACTTGTGCAGCCGGACATACATAAGGGGATTGACACTTGCGTTCGCCTTGGCGCAACGCAAGTCATTGTTCAGCCGCTTCTGCTTCTTTCAGCGGGTCATGCCAAACGGGATATTCCACGGGAAATTCGCAGGGCACAAGCAAGATATCCACAAATAACTTTTAAAATGGGCCTGCCTTTTGGCGTTGATGAGCGCATAGTGGATGTTCTCGTGAAACGACTGACCGAGTCGAATGTTCTCATTGGTCCAAAGGATGTTGTGCTATTAGTGGGGCGGGGGTCAAGCGATCCGGAAATTGCGGAAAGTTTCGCGCTAATTTGCAGAATGATGAAGTTAAGAGGCTTCCAAAATATAGCCGTCTGCTATCTCGCAGCAACAAAACCGACGCTACAGGATGCATTGATGCAGTTTCATGCACGTTTGCCAAAGGGGCGCTTATTTCTGCTTCCCTATCTTCTTTTTCCAGGCTTGTTAAAGCGAATCATTGATAAGGCGATTAATGATATTGGTGGTGGGAGTAACCTCGTTCTTTGTCAGTCGCTCGGTTTTCATCCGATCCTATGCCAATTGCTTAGAAATAAAGTTCAAGGAATGATAGAAGATGACAGTTTCTTTTAATTTGAATCTTAAAGGGAAAAAGATACTTATTATAGGTGGCGGTCGTGTTGCAACGCGTAAGATCAAGTCATTGCTCGCTGAGCAGGCAATTGTTCGCGTTATCAGTCCAATTGTAACCACGTCAATCCGTCTTTGGGTTGAACAGGGGAAAATAAACTGGCTGCAAAGAAAATGGCAGCACGGGGATTGTAGCGGGGCTTTTCTAGTGATTGCAGCAACGGACAACCCAGAAGTCAACCTGCAGATTGCAATGGACTGTAACGATTTCCAGTTGCTCTGTGTTATTGATCAGCCGGAGCAAAGTACGATCAGCTTTCCTGCTACTCTTCGTCGTGGCCGTTTGACGGTTTCAGTCGCAACCGATGGTGCCAGTCCACTTTTCTCGCGCCAACTTCGCGACAAAATCGGCTTGGATTTGGCTGATGATACGGCTGATTATCTGGATTTTTTGCATCAATTACGCCGATCTGTATTTAACCGTATCTCGGATATCCAGGAAAGAAAATGGTGGAATCAAGAAGCGCTACGTCCCGAGTATCATGATCGAAAGAAACAGGCACAATTACTTTCGATTTTTCATTCGGAAGAATGAGTTAAAAATAAAAAACTAGGTGATCGGGGGACTGCAGACCCGTTACCTAGTTTGTTCTGTTAAAAATCGTTTGATCTTGTTAGAATATGACGCGTTTTTCTAGCCTTATATCGAATGCCTGTGAACATACTAATAGAACATAACAAACCTCATTGCATCATTTCAATTTCTTGCCGTCCCCTTTTTTGGGCAGACGTCCTGCACGTCGCGCGGCGTCGCGTAGAATGTTTTCAATTTGTCCGTTTACACTGCGGAATTCGTCATCCGCCCACTTCTGCATGATGTCGTAAAGTTTCGGATCGATGCGCAACAGAAATTTTTTTTTCTCCATAAGCACCGCCTAAGATTTGAAATGGGTCATTCATCGATCCTTAATATAAGCTTCCTGTATTGACAATTGGTTGTGCGCCCTTCTCAGAAACAATGGCAACCATCAGATTGTTAATCATATGCATTTTTCGCTCTTCATCAAGGTCAACCGTGTGATCGGCTTCAAGACGGGCAATCGCCATTTGCGCCATCGTGACGGCACCTTCGACAATCTTTTGTCGGGCGGCAATGATGGCGGCGGCCTGCTGACGCTGCAACATTGCCTGGGCAATTTCCATTGAATACGCAAGATGCGTCAGTCGAGTCTCGACAATCTTCAATCCAGCTACTTCAAGATGGCTTTGGAGTTCAGCAAGCAGCTGATTGGAAATCTGCTCGGCATTGCCGCGTAGCGAAAATCCTTCCTCATTAAAATTATCGTAAGGATATTGAGAAGCAATGTGCCGGATCGCAGTCTCACTTTGTATTTCCACAAATTGTAAATAGTCATCAACATTATACAGAGCTTTAGCCGAATCAATCACTTTGAAAACGACAACCGCTGCAATTTCAATTGGATTGCCTTCGACATCATTGACTTTCAGCTTCTGACTGTTGAAATTGCGGACACGTAATGAGACCGTTTTCTTCAAGGTCAGCGGTATCGAAAAAAAGAGTCCGTTCGTATGCACACTGCCTATATAGCGGCCGAAAAAGGTTAGCGCAGCGGCTTTATTCGGTGGGTTAATGCCAAAGCCCGTTGCTGCAAGAAGAATACAGATAAAAAATAGAATTGCAGCTGGTGCTTGCAAAGCGATAACAATAAAAAGGGCGAAAGCGAGGCAGACAAGTAGTGCGGCTGCCGCAAGATAGCCATTAATCGACCAAGCTTCTTTTTCTTTCAAATGGATCCCTCCAAAGTCATTCAGTATATGTTGATATAATAATGATATCATATTGTCAGAAAATGAGTGTCTTTATTATGGGGGAAAAAGGCTGTTTGGTGACCGTTTGTGTACGCTCTATTCACAGCGCCAATAAAGTGGCCTATTATAAGTAGAAAATCGAAGTGTGTCAGGGGAAGGAAGCATGCAAGATGAATGAAAAATTAATTAGGGGCTACTGTATAACCGAAAAAGCCTTGTTATAACAGCGTTTATCGGCCCTTTCTGATATAATAAGTGTAAGGGATATTGCTCGTTTTCCGGTAAAAACCGTGCACTTTTATATAACTGGAGGCCTTCATTCATCTTGTATTTTAATCAGGTTCAAATGACCATTGAGGATTTTTCAACACCTTTGCCGCTGGATCCGGATAATCGCTGGGTTCGCTGGGCAAGCATGATTCCATGGGATCAACTGAATAAAACCTATTCTGCACTGTTCAAAAAGAATGGTCATCCTGCTTATAATGTGCGTGTAGCTGTAGGTAGCCTGCTTGTAAAACAGTTACTCAATCTTTCTGATGAAGGCACGGTACGAGCCATCAGTGAAAGTCACTATCTTCAATTTTTCATTGGCCTCCCGTCGTTCACACTGCATTGCCCGTTTGACGCTTCAACACTGACTCGATTTCGTAAACGTCTGGCTGATACGACAATCCTTCGAACCGCTAATGAGTATTTGATACAGAACGCTGAACGTCCGGAGAAGGATGAATCGAACAAAGACGATGATCCTCCTTCAAATGACGGACCGAAAGGGACGATGATCGTCGATGCCACCTGTGCTCCTTCGGACATTGCTTTTCCTACCGATGTCCGCCTACTGCATGTAACGCGGATTCATTTGGAAAAGCTCATCGATGAACTGTGGAATTCATCTTTTGGGAAAAAGCCGCGGACACGGAGACGTCAGGCTCGGATGGCATACCTTCGGTTTGCACGCAATCGAAAACCATCCTCCAAAAAGGTTCGGCAAGCTGTGCGTCAGCAACTGGGCTATGTCAAACGAGATTTGGCATTCATTTCACAACTGACGGAAAAAGATGCACATTTATTTGAGAAACAGGAACAGATTATAAACACCGCTCAACTGATTTATGAGCAACAAAATGAAATGTATCGTACCAAGAAACATCGGGTCGACCACCGGATTGTCAGTTTTGATCAGCCCTATGTCCGTCCCATTCAACGGGGGAAAGCGAAGGCGGCAACAGAGTTTGGTCCGAAGTTTGAGATCACGGTCATTGATGGCTACACCAGGCTGAGTAAACTGAGCTGGGAAAATTACAATGAAAGTCAATTTTTAATCGAGAAGATTGAAGCCTATCATCAGTCGTATGACCATTACCCAGCACGTGTTCTGGCCGATAAAATTTACGCGACGCGTGCCAACCGACAATTTTGTAAGTCCAAAGGCATCCACCTTCAGGGACCTCCTTTGGGAAGGCCTAGAAAAGTTGATGACCTAGACAAAAAGATTCATTACCAAGATAGCTGTGAACGCAACCAAGTCGAAAGCAAGTTTGGTACACTCAAAACATTTCATGGATTAGAGCGATTGTGTTCACGGCTTAAGGAAACCTCAGAGTTGGAAATTGAACTAGCCATTTTGGGGCTTAATCTGTGCAAAAGAGCCAGAAGCTCTTTTGTCGCTCTTTTCAACAGTCTCTTTTTTTCGTTCAAAGTCCGTATCAATGGAACGAGGGTTACTCTCATTATGAGATAAACAAATTTATGGGGGTTATACAGTAGCCCCTAATTAAGGTGGCTGAGCTTCAGGAAAAATCATATTTGGCCTATTTGCGGGAATGGGCGAATGGGCATGAAGCGGTCATTCCACACGGCGCGCAGATGAATGGCCTAAGTTTTTCAGCATTTTGCAACGAATTAAGGACTATGGAAACTGATGTAGCACGTAGCCAAGGCTGGGTTCCTGCTGCGCTGTTTGCCTTAATTAATCAGTCACATCGCGTGCTGGCTGTCTCACAACTACGCTACGAACTGAATGATGCATTGCTGCAGCATGGCGGGCATATTGGCTATGGCGTCCGACCATCCGAGCGGCGCAAAGGCTATGCGAGTCTGTTGCTCGCGTTAACGTTGAAAGAAGCGAAGCAAATTGGACTTGCGCGTGTGCTCTTGACATGTGATAAGAGAAACAGCGGATCCGCGCGAACGATTATAAAAAATGGCGGCATATTGGAAAATGAACGAGATGAAGGCGGTAGAATCACGCAGCGCTATTGGATCAAACTAGATGAATCGTAAGGTGTTTCTGATTTTGGTAATACGTTAAGTATGTATAAGATATTATGCGGAAAATGGAGCGCAGGTGCGAGACCCTGCGGGAAAAGCGAGCCAAGTGAGACCCCACAGATTCCAGCTTTTTTGAGGGGACGCGCGGCGCCCGCGGCAAGCGAGCGACCAGAACGTAATTTTTACAAAAAAGGATCAAATTGGTTTAGCTAACCTCATGGTTTGTGAAAAAAATTTCGATTATTTTTTACTACACTTGAAAATTATATATCTATTACGTTATGATAATGATAACAAAAAAGAATCAATTGTTTTTTCAATTATTCTATTTCAAACTTATCTTGTTTTCATTCACGATTAGCGGAAGCTCAAAGGAAACGATCAGTCTGAGAAGCCTAGGCAATAAATCTGTTCGCTTTCTTTATCGGTCTAATGCGGTGAAGAATTATAGATATCAGGAGGAGGATTCATATGGCACAGACAACGCAGCAAAAAATTTCGCGGCGGGTGACTAGCAATATCATTAAGGGATCGCTTGGCAATATGATTGAGTGGTACGACTGGTACGTTTATGCAGCCTTCGCCGTCTACTTTTCTACAGACTTTTTTCCAGAAGGTGATATGACGAGCAAACTGCTGAACACGGCTGCCATTTTTGCCATTGGCTTTTTGATGCGTCCTCTTGGAAGTTTAATTATGGGCCGTTATGCCGATCGGCATGGCCGGCGCGCGGCTTTGACGCTGTCCATTACGATCATGGCGTCTGGTTCATTTGTGATTGCGATTACACCGAATTTCCAGACGATCGGTGTATTTGCGCCTATCATCCTTGTGCTTGCCCGACTCTTCCAAGGCTTGTCGCTTGGCGGTGAATACGGCACTTCAGCGACTTATTTATCGGAAATGGCAACAAGTGGGAGACGTGGCTTTTATTCCAGCTTTCAATATGTAACACTTGTTGGCGGTCAGCTGGTTGCACTTGGTGTGCAGATTATTCTTCAAGTGTTTTTGGACAAACAGCAGCTTCTGGCTTGGGGCTGGCGGATTCCATTCGTCATTGGCGCGCTTGGTGCACTCGCTGTTCTCTGGCTACGTTTGTCGATGGACGAATCCGATCAATTTACCCACCTGAACAAGCAGAAAAAGAAAAGTGCTGGCACATTGAAAGCTTTAATGAACTATCCAAAAGCGGTCCTGACGGTTGTCGGTCTGACGCTTGGCGGAACAGTCGCTTTCTATACATACACCACCTATATGCAAAAGTATATGATTAACTCGGTTGGTCTGGATACAGAGACGGTCAGCATCATTAATTTTGTTGCACTACTGCTTTTTCTCATCCTGCAGCCGTTTGCCGGCTTATTGTCTGACCATATTGGACGTAAACCACTGCTCTTTTTCTTTGGTATTGCCGGTACCGTGCTGACTGCGCCGCTTTTCATATTGATGAAGCTATGGCATAGTCCTATCTCTGCATTTGTGCTGATGCTGGTTGGTCTTGTGATTGTCAGCGGCTATACTTCAATCAATGCAATTGTCAAAGCGGAGCTTTTCCCTACGGAAATCCGCGCGCTTGGCGTCGGTTTGCCTTATGGCATGACCGTTGCTGTGTTTGGCGGAACGGCTGAATTTGTTGCCTTATGGTTTAAAACAATTGGTATCGAGACATTGTTCTTCTTCTATGTTGCTTTCTGTGTACTTATCAGTCTATTTGTCTACTGGCGCATGCAAGAGTCCTCGAAAACATCATATATTGAAGCGGAACAAGCAGTATCCGATAGAGGCAGTGAGGATACCCAACCCAATTAATCGACAATAAAATTGATTTGAGAAAGAGAAAAGTGAGCGCTCGTTTTGAACGCTCACTTTTTTTAGAAAGTATAAAGATTTTTGCACAAAAATGCAGCGCAGGTGCGCTGGCGCCTTGCGGGAAGAGAGGACAAGGGAGCCCCCGATTACCGTCTGTCCAAGGAGGCTTCCGTCCTGCCCGCGTCAAGCGAGCAACCGAAGCGCAATAGTTGAAAAAGGACTTGGCTAAGCCAAGTTTTTTTTATCTATCCACTGAGCGAGTGGTGTCGGATGGGACAGCAAGCGCATGCGCATTTCCCGCAAAAGGCCACCAATTGGCCCGCCCGAACAACCGGACCATAACAGGAATGAAGAGCGGAAGCATAATCAACGCGTAAATCGCCAAACCAAACATAGCCACTGTGGCAATTTGGATTAACGAGAGCATGCCGGATGGGAGCATTGCGGCAAAGGTGCCGCAAAGAATAATCACCGCTGAAATAATTACACTACCCATTCGTCCGAGCGTCAGCAGCATCCGCTGACGGATTGAACCTGTTTCGTATTCATTAAAGCGCGCCATAACGAAAATTGAGTAGTCAATGCCGAGCGCGATCAGCAGGATGAAGCCGAAAAACTGCGTCGTCCATGTGAGACCGGTATGATGGAGGAGACGCATGAAAATGATTTCAGAAAATCCGAGCGCCGAGAAATAGGTGACAAACAGCGAAACCATCAAATAAAGTGGCATGGTCAGTGAGCGAAGTACAATCACAAGCGCAATAAAAATACCAATCAGCACGCTGATGACTGCTCGTTGATAATCAGAAGCAGCCAATTGCTTCAAATCACTATTCATACTGGCAACGCCACTAATGCCAATCTTGGCATTCTCAAACGGTGTCCCTTTCAAATAGCTCGGCAATGCTTTTTTGAGTGCTTCAAAATGAGCGATACCACCATTCGAATAAGGATCATCCTTCATCACGATTTGAATCGATGTGATTTTACCGTTACGGCTCAGATACGTTTTCATTGCTTTTTGGTAATCAGCTGCATTTAGAATCGCATCCGGCACGTAGATACCCGATTGCCGATAGGAAACATGTGACCAACCGGCAATCAGATCATTTGCTGAATCAATGCCATTTTTAATTTTTGCTGCACCAGTTGCGCTTTGCTTCAAGCCTTTGTCAAGCGCACCGATCTGTGTACCAAATGTGCTGAAACCGGTTTTCATTTTCTCTTGACCTGAGGCGATTTGCTTCAGCGCATTAGAAAGTTTCGGCGTCGCAGCAACGACCTGATTTTGTGCCGTACTTGCTTTGCCTAGGCCACTTTGCAATTGACCCAATGCCTGGTCAAGTTGCCCCAATCCGTTATCAAACTGACCGAGTCCGCTGCTTATCTGCGTCGATTGTTGATTCAATTGATCAAGTGCATTGGAGAGCTTGGCGACTGTTGAACGAAGCGTTGTCATCTGCGTCTGCTGTGCGCTCAATGCGCCAGAAAGATTTTTTAGACCTGAAAAGGCAGTTTGTAAATTTGGATTTTCCACGGCTGACGGATTACTTTTTATATAGGCGGTTAACCCAGTCTGAATTTGGACGATCGCGTCACTAATGGTCGTCGCTCCGCTTCCTGGGCTGTTCAGCTGACTGGAAAGTGTGGATAGGCCATTTGCCACTTCGGCATAGCCGTTCTGGAGTTGTTGTTCGCCGGATTCAAGTTGTTTGAGCTGCGTACGCGCTTTTTGAACGTTTTGCTCAATTTCGCCAGCTCCTGTGGTCCCTGACTGAATCCCTGAAGCGATTTTGCTAAGCGCGTTTGATAATTTGCTGATGCCGTTCGCGGTCTGGTTCGTACCGTTTTGCAGCTTATCGACAGAAATAGCCGCAGACTGCAGCTGTGGCTGTGCACCGCCAAGCTGGGATGATGCTTTGCTCAGCCCGGTTTTCAGTGTGTTCAGACCACTTGATGCTTGGGTAAGCCCCTGATGCACCTTGCCGGACTGATTGGTGACATAGATTTCATTCAAGCGGCTGCCAAGCGGACGGGACAGGCTCATTACTTTTTTTACATGACTGTCGGCAGCGATTGCTGTAGAAAGCCTTTCGATTTCGGCTATATCGTTGGTATTCTTCATTGAAACATCATTTTTTAGATAAATTGTTACTGGAGAGATATTGCCGGCACCAAAGTCTTTTGTGACAACATTCAGTCCAGCTTTGGCAGGGTATTGATTGCCGATTTCTTCTGGGGAATTAAAAGATAACGTGCCGTGATAAAGCAAAATAGGGGGCACAGTAAAAAGCGCAACAAGCAAGAGCGCTAGGATTGGGCGACCGAGCGACAAATGGCCGGCGCGCGTCCATAGATCGCTTTTCGGTTCGGCTATTGATCCGGTCATCGGCCAGAATAAATGGCGACCGAGCAGCATCGTGAATATAGGCAGAAGCATGAACAGAGCAAGCACCAAGAAAATGATGCCGACACCAACAGCGATGGCGCTCCGATAGAGATTAAAATGGGCAAATGAAAGTGCCAAGAAAGAAATTAAAACAGGAATGGCGCTTTGTAAAACAGTACTGCCCGCTGTCTTTAGCATGGTTACTGTTGCCTCCTGCTTCGACAAACCGCGGGCCAGCTCCTCTTTAAACCGGCTTAGCAGCAAGATGCAATAGTCGGTGCCGATACCGAACATAATTGTGATCATGAAGATTTCCGAGTAATTGGAAACCGGGAAATTCATGTACTGAACAAGAATGGAGAGAGCGGAACGAGCGGCTACGAAGCTGAGCCCAACGCAAAAGAGTGGGATCAGCGGAGCGATGACCGATCGGAAGACAAATAGCAACACAACAAGAATGAAAATAACTGTCAGCAAGCCGGTACGCGTCATGCCAACTTGTGCCGATGTGTTCTCATCGTTGTTAATCGGCTGCGAACCGGTTATATACGTTGTCACACCTGAAGTTTTTATTTCCTTATTGAGTGTCGCAATATAAGGCTGGATTTTTGCCAGATTCGCAGGAGTATCCACTTGAAGGATAGCAATCGTTGTGTGATGATTTTTAGAAAGTAGCTGGCTTTTCATATGCGGCTGATTGAATATATCGTTAACCGTATTGATATGCAATGCCTTACGATCATCGCGTAGCTTCTTCAGGGTGTGGTGAATATTGTTTTTATCTTGCGCGCTTAGCGCATCGCGGCTGTGAAAAACAGCAAGATATGTGCTGCCTTCAACTTTTGTGCCCATCTGTTTTTGTATTTTTGCCGCGACGCTTGTCGAATAGTTATTTGGTAGTGTCATATTGCCTTTCTCGCGCACAAGATTTGCTAAGTTGGGCGAGGTGAATGTAAGTACAACGAGGCCAACTATCCAGAGGGCGAGAAACACCCAGCGTAATGCAACCCACTTTTTCAATGTTGATACCTTCTTTTTTTGGTGAAATAAATGTTTGATACGGCCACACCGTTAATTTAAAATGCCCCTGAGAATGATACCAACCAGTTCATCAATTGCTTCAGGTGCTGTTAATTTTGATTCGAGAAGGAAATCGTAGTCAGTTACAATATTTGCAATCTTGTCGCAAAGCGCTGACAGGATACTAATGTGAATCGATGCCCGGACGGTGCCGTCAGCAATACCTTCCACGAGAATTTTATTCAGTGTGTCAATTTTAAATTGCTTAAAACGTTCAACTTTCTCGTACACATCCGGATAAAAGAGTTTGGCTTCCTGAATCAGTGGAACAGGCACACAAAAACGATGCTCTGAATAGATCGTCGCGTGTATTTTTTCAGCGAATGTCTGGCTGCGATTCAGCCCTTCACGGACGCTTTCTTTATCTGTAATAAGTGCCATGTCAAAAAAGGCACGGACGATCGCTTCTTTGCTTTCAAAATGTTGATAAATCGTTTTCTTGCTGATTTTCAGCTCGCGGGCAATCTCGTCAAGGGTGAATTTTCGCAACCCATATTTTTCGATAAGGTGCGCGGCAACATCAAGGATTCTTTCTCTCATCGACAAACCTCCCTTCCCAAATGATAAATGTTGGAATACAAGGAAACCAATATGGTATCCACAGTTTCCTTGATGGTAAAAATATAACGCACAATCGTCCGTGCGTCAATGAGTAACAGAGGAAACCGATTAATTATTGGCGTGATGCGGGTGCTGCGACACGGTCTTTGCGCTTGTTGTTAGCACGGCGAGGATGTTTGCTCGTGATTGGACAGTCATCAGATCAGCTTTGGCATACATCGCGCCTGACACCGTATTTGCATAATAGGGGGTCAGGTGATTGAGGCTCAGTGTATAAACATCTGTTTTGCACTGATCGCAGTGACAAGCGACAGGTATATCCCGCCAATGCTTTTCTAGATATTCGTAGACAACGTCTTCCATTACATTGTGGCTAGTCATTTAAACGTCTTCTTTCATATATGACGTGCTAAACTAAGTAAAAATAGCATAAAAAGTTTTTTCCTATCAAGAGTAACGCAAGTGGTTTTCCATTTCGAATACACGATTGTTCTCTCGATCATGCGAACGGTTTCGGTGGATGAAAGAAAGATTGATTTTAAGAACAATCGCTCTGATTTGGTCATTAAACGATTGTTTGAAAGAATAGCGTATGAATGTTTCTAAAAAAATCCTTTAATTTACAATCATTCGATGCATCCTGACCTTTTTCCTGCTAAACTGTTTAAAATAATCACCCCATTCACTTACAGCCTGAATAGGAGCAGATTTCAGACTCAAGGCTGACCCGAAAAGGGGGTGGGAAGACGATACTAATCTCATAATCTATTTTATTCTACAGAAGGTGATAGGATGGCTCTGGAAGAAAACACACTACTTGATTTAAAGCAACAATCGATACGCCAAATTAACAAGTCGGTGACAAGTGATTTTGTTGGCAATTTCAGCAGTTCTCTCGTCAATTTTGCGATCAGTCTCTACATATTAAAAGTGACCGGATCATCGATGAGTTTCGGCACAACACTCTTGATTGGTCCTGTACTCGGCATTCTCTTTTCACCACTAATCGGTTATATCGCCGACCATTTTGATAATAAGCGGGTCATCATACTCTCGCAAATAAGCTGCGTGATTTTATTGCTCGGGTACAGCCAGATCTTCCCGGTACTCGGTAATGGATGGCGAGGGTACCTGCTGATTCTCGTTCTGGTTGGCACACTGAGTCTCAACACGCGAATTTTCACTGTAGCGTATATGGCCGCGGTTTCACGGCTAGTCAGTGAGCCTTTTATTCAGCAATTAAATTCTTTAGAGCAGTCCGCAACATCACTTGCCAACATCGCTGGACCAGTTGCCGCTGGCGCGCTTTTCGCTTTTGTTCCTTTTGCCTTCTTTATCTATTTTGAAATAGGTGCGGAATTACTTGTTCTGCTGATCGTCAGTTTCATGCATTTTAATCTTGTTCCGAGTGAGAAAACTGAGGATAACAGTTCTGAGACAATGTGGCAATCGATTAAAGAAGGCTTGAAATATGTTCGAACAAAGCCGCTGATCCTCTATTTGATTGTGGCTGCTTCGCTGATCAATTTTCTGTATGCTGTTTTTCAAGTTGGGTTTCCCTATTTGATGGTGCATGTCTTGCATCTTGCTAATCTGCAATACAGTCTGAACGAAGCTATTTTTTCGCTTGGTATGGTGATCGGCGGGCTGTTATCGGCTAAACTCCCAGGTGATCGGGATCCGCTCGCAGTCGCAGCAAAAGGATTGATCGTTGCTGGACTGCCAATTATCGTCGCGGTTGTTCCACTCCTCGTTCATTTGAACGATTGGGTCGATACCGGGCTATTCGCGACGATAAGTTTTATCACTGCAATTGCGCTTGTTTTCGTCAATGTGCCAATGCAGACGTATCTGCAGAAAAATGTCCCTGTCACGTTTCAAGGTCGCGTATTTACAATTATTATGGTTGGTGCGACTTCATTAATGCCGCTCGGGATGTTCGTCTACGGACTGCTCTTCAAAATCATGTCACCGATACCCGTGATTATCGCCTCATTCCTAGGCTTTATTGCAGTCGGGTTGTTTGTGCGGCGGGCCTGCCATACGATTGCACGCCCGGAGCGCAATTGATGTAAAAAAGGGTTTGGCTAGTTTTTTCGAATACGTACAAATTAGTATGTTTTTGCTCGAATAATGCAGCGAAGGCGCTTTGGCCTCTTTCGGGAAAAGCGAGAGTGGGCCACACAGATTCCAACCTTTTTGAGGAGACGCGCCGATGCACGCAGCAAGCGAGCAGCCGAAGCACAATAATGGCAAAAAGGACCTGATTAAGTCAGCGTTGGAAAGAGAAAACATTAAAAAGCTTGCCGTTTCATGGTATGATGAAAAAAGATTGTCGTGTACTGGAGATAGATTAATAGATTGTAAGCGATGTCAATAGGATGGCGCATCTAAGAGCGAAAGGACAAAAGGAAGGGAATGCAATGATTCGAAAAAAGAAAACAATGGACGGCAATGGAGCAGCTGCTTATATTTCGTATGCGTTTACGGAAGTTGCCGCAATTTATCCAATTACGCCAAGCTCGCCGATGGCGGAACAAATTGATGAGTGGTCAGCCGATGGTCGCAAAAACCTTTTCGGCAGCCCTGTCAAAGTGGTTGAATTGCAATCGGAGGCCGGTGCAGCAGGAGCAGTTCACGGTTCGCTGAAAACGGGCACATTGACTGCGACTTATACGTCATCGCAAGGGCTCTTGCTGATGATCCCCAATATGTACAAAATTGCCGGTGAATTACTGCCGGCTGTGTTTCATGTCGCGGCACGAGCTGTTTCATCGAACGCGCTGAGCATCTTCGGCGATCATTCGGACGTGATGGCAACACGCCAGACGGGTTTTGCGATGCTTGCCGAAAGCAGCGTTCAGGAGGTAATGGATCTTGCAGCGGTCGCACATTTATCTGCGTTGGAAGCATCGATTCCTTTTGTTAACTTTTTTGATGGCTTCCGGACAAGTCATGAAATCCAGAAAATCGACGTGTTGGGTTACGACGAATTAAAGCAGCTTTTGAATCCGGAGGCATTGGACGCGTTCCGCAGACGGGGGCTCAGCCCGAATCATCCGGTTGCGACAGGCTCCAGCCAGGAACCAGATATTTTTTTCCAACAACGTGAAGTGATTAACAGCTATTACGACAAAGTGCCGGAAATTGTTCATAATTATATGAAGCAAATCAATCAGTTGCGCGGTACCAATTATGATCTTGTCAATTATTACGGGGCGCCGGATGCTGATCGCGTTTTGGTTGCAATGGGCTCTGTAACATCGGCCATAGAGCAGGTCATTGACTATCTGAGAGATAAAGGGGAAAAAGTCGGCTTGCTGAATGTGCGGCTCTATCGGCCGTTCCCAGCGGAAATGCTAGCTGCAAAATTGCCCGCTACTGTGAAGAAAATCGCCGTTCTGGATCGTACCAAAGAACCAGGCGCAACGGGTGAACCACTACTGCTCGATGTGCAGAGCGCGCTTTATGACAGTGATCAGCATCCGCAGATCATCGGCGGACGGTACGGACTAGGTTCGAAAGATGTGACGCCGGCGGATATTCTTAGCATCTATAAGCATCTTGAAGGGGAACAACTAAAGCGACGGTTTACGGTCGGCATTGACGATGATGTCACACACTTGTCGCTGCCGCTCTATCCGCGAATTGACCTGACACCTGCGGGAACGTACCAGGCAAAGTTCTGGGGCTTTGGTTCGGACGGTACGGTTGGTGCCAATAAAGCGGCGATTAAGCTGATTGGCGATCACACCGATCTGTATGCCCAAGGGTATTTTTCTTATGACTCGAAAAAGTCGGGTGGATTGACCATTTCCCACTTGCGTTTCGGCAAGCAGCCCATTCGTTCCAGCTACTTGATTGAACACGCTGATTTCATCGCCTGCCACAACCCATCTTATTTGCGGTCCTATGATTTGCTGGACGGTTTGAAAAAAGGCGGCGTCTTCTTGTTGAATACGATTTGGAATGATCAAGAATTGGATCGTCATTTGCCAGCTGCTATGAAAAGTTTTTTGGCAAAAAATAAAATCCGTTTTTACACCATCAACGCCTTGTCGCTCGCTGGAAAAATTGGCCTTGGCCGGCGAATTAACACAACGATGCAGACAGCCTTTTTCAAGTTAACGGGTATCATTCCTTTTGAGCAAGCACTTGAGATGCTACGCGAATCGGCGATAAAGACCTACGGACGCAAATCAATGAAAATTGCGCAATTGAATGTTGCTGCGATTAATCAGACCGAGCCGCTCTTGCATCAGGTCGTGGTACCAGAAGAATGGGCAGATGCCGAAGAGAAGGCAGCATCAGTTAACGAAAAGCGCCCGGATTTCGTGCGTCACATTCTTGACCCTATGCGACGGCAACAAGGCGGGCGTATTAAGGTCAGCACATTGCTGAACGAAAATATGGCGGATGGTTCGCTTCCGCTCGGCACGTCGGCGTTTGAAAAACGCAGTATAGCCCTTGAAGTGCCGGAGTGGAACGCCGATGCATGCATCGCTTGCAACCAATGCGCCTTTGTTTGTCCGCATGCTGCGATTCGACCGTTCCTAGTAGATGAAGAAGAAATGGCAGCAGCGCCAGACGGTTTTATTGTCCGCAACATGCGTGGCGCAGATGGGCTCAAATACCGGATCCAGGTGGCTGTAGCGGACTGCACAGGCTGCGGGCTTTGCGTAAAAGAATGTCCGAAGTCCGGCACCGCACTTGCAATGCGGCCGGCAGAAACGCAGAAAGAACAAGCAGTCAACTGGGCTTTTGCGATGACGCTGAAAGCTAAGGCAAACCCTGCCAAGAAAGCGACGATTCTTGGCTCGCAATTTGAACAACCGCTGCTTGAATTCTCTGGGGCTTGCTCGGGTTGTGGCGAAACACCCTATATCAAACTGCTGACGCAATTGTTTGGCGATCGAATGGTGATTGCCAACGCAACTGGCTGTTCATCGATTTGGGGCGCGTCGAGTCCAGTTATTCCTTATACAAAAAACGCTCAGGGACGAGGACCAGCTTGGTCCAACTCATTGTTCGAAGATAACGCAGAGTACGGTTACGGCATGCATCTGGCGCTGAGCGCGCGGCGTAGCCATCTGGCGGCAACTGTACGCGAGGCATTGCAACTGCAGGCGATCAGTGATCCAATGAAAGAAGCCTTGCAAACCTGGCTTGACGGTATGCTTGAAGGCGAAGGGACGCGTGATCGTGCGGAACGTCTTGAGCTTGCGTTGCTGGCAGAAAAAGAACAGCAGCCGCTTCTTGAGAAAATTTATCAGGATCGTGATCTGCTGATTAAAACGAGCCAATGGATTATTGGTGGCGATGGCTGGGCTTATGATATTGGCTTCGGTGGGCTCGATCACGTTCTTGCAAGCGGCGCGGATGTCAATATTTTTGTAGCGGACAATGAAGTGTATGCCAATACCGGCGGGCAGTCATCAAAAGGAACACCGGCAGCGGCAATCGCTCAATTTGCCGCGTCAGGCAAACGGACGGCGAAAAAGGATCTCGGCATGACGGCGATTAACTATGGGCATGTTTATGTCGCGCAGATTGCTTCGGGCGCCAATAAAATGCAGACAATCAAAGCATTGAGAGAGGCAGAGAGCTATCATGGGCCATCCCTGGTGATCGGCTATACGCCTTGCATTTCGCACGGCTTGAAGGGTGGATTGACCCAATCGATTGATGAGACAAACGAAGCCGTCAAGTCTGGCTACTGGGCGTTGTACCGCTATAATCCAGATCTAGAAGAAGCCGGCAAGTTGCCAATGCAACTTGACTTCAGAAAACCGGCTTTTGACCGAATCGATGGGTTTATGATGAAGCAGACACGCTTCTCAGCACTCAAACAGATTAATCCTTTACTCGCAGATAATCTTTTTGACAAAACGAAGGCGGATGCCGAGAAACGGTTCTTTAATTATGCGCGTCTCGCTGGCCAGGAAGAAAAAATTCGTGAGACGATTGCCCATGCGGTCCAGCAATAATTTTTTCGCGCATCATCTCTCACTGAAATGAACTGCGACCGGATGGAGAAACTCGGGCAGATTGAGAATATAGAAGAGGATGTCTCAAAGCTAAAGCTTTTGAGACATCCTCTTTTTTACGCGCTCGATGTGTTCACGAACTTCGTTCTTTGAAGAGCGCTTAACTTGCCTTAACGCCTTGCTCCAACTGGGTCAATAATTGATCGCGGAAGGCAGGATCAGCTTTGTTCCAAATAACTTCTAGAAGTACACCTAGTCCAGGTAGCATCTTTTCTTCGCGTTTCTGAATAGCGTCAACAATGGTTTCCTGCAATTCCTGTTTATTATTATCTTTAATATTGTGCAAAACGGCGCGTCGAATATCCAAATCCATTTGTTTTCCCTCACTTTACTATCAGCATTATTGGTTTATACTGTGGTATAGTATGGATAATTCATGAAGAATTATGCAGGCTGCATCCGGAATGGATCGGATAGAGGGAGTTATTATGTTGCGAAGCATGGTATCGATGCAAAATGAAAAAGTAAAATTATGGAAAAAACTGAAACAACGAAAATACCGGGAACGTGAGCGTCTCTATATATTAGAAGGACCACATCTTGTTCAAGAGGCGCTCTTTTCATCACCGGAGCTAATTTCGGCAATTTTGATCGATGAGGCTTTCCACTTGCCAAAGGATTGGCCACTGGAAACGATTGAAGTGTATCAAGTCACCCACAAAATTTTTACTGAATTGTCGCAGACTGAAACACCACAGGGGATCATTGCTGTCTGCCAGATGGTGCGGCCGCAGATTACCTTGAAAAAAGGTGGCTATCTGCTGGTTGATAGCGTTCAGGATCCGGGCAACCTCGGCACTTTGATTCGAACGGCAGACGCTTTCGGTCTTCAAGCCGTCTTTCTTGGTGACGGTTGTGTGGACGGATACAATGGCAAAACACTTCGTTCCGCGCAAGGGTCGCACTTTCATTTGCCCGTGATTCAGCGCAATTTATTTGATTTGGCGACAGAAATGAAGCACCTCGGGATTCCACTCTACGGATCGTCACTTCAAGGCAAAGATATGACGACGGTTACGGTTCGCGATGCGGCGTTTGGCCTTGTTGTCGGAAATGAAGGGCACGGCGCATCACCTGAACTACTCGCTGAAATGGATGAAGAGGTGAAGATTCCGATGGAAGGGCGCGCGGAATCCATGAATGTGGCGGTTGCCTCTGGTATTCTGCTTTATTGGCTACAAACAGGGGGACTTGCACACCGCGGATAAAGGATTTATACTGATAAAAAATGGATAGAAAAGGCTAAGATGGAGAAGAGTACTTCCGCCGCGCCGGCCAGGGATGACGCGCCACCGACTGCAAGCGCGTCAACGATACGGGCGAAACGAATTCACTCCGGAGCTGCCGATTGAACAATAAGTAGATTGAGCCGGTTGATGGCCGTTACACCATCATCGAGTGGACAGAGATTTGCTCTGTCAACAAGGGTGGTACCGCGACGCTTCGTCCCTTTTTGGGCACGAGGCGTTTTTTGATCACTTCGGGATATTGCCCGCGGAAAGCGAGCGCCAGGAGCGTCCAGTACAGACAAAAAAGGTATCTAAGGCGAACAATTGAGTTTTACTGCGCGGGAAACTTTCTTGCTAAAGATATCAGAGTCAATTCAGGTAGTGATCCAGCAAAAAGGACGCGAGGCGCGAGACTCCTGCGGGAAGAGCAGGCCAAGGGAGACCCCGCAGGCAATACGACTGTCTGAGGAGGCTCCCGGACTGCCCGCGGAAAGCGAGCGCCAGAAGCGTCCAGTACAGACAAAAAAGGTATCTAAGGCGAACAATTGAGTTTTACTGCGTGGGAAACTTTATTGCTAAAGATATCAGAGTCAATTCAGGTAGTGATCCAGCAAAAAGGACGCGAGGCGCGAGACTCCTGCGGGAAGAGCAGGCCAAGGGAGACCCC
>NZ_JAFBEV010000023.1 GCF_016908935.1 Sporolactobacillus spathodeae
ATATATCTTGCCTTGATTTATCACTGTTTGATGGTACTCATTCAACAGGAAACAGATACAAAGCACTCACTGCTTAAACTTAACCGATGGTTAAAAGCATTGCTTTGGCAATCCGGCAAAAAACTGATTCAGCGTATTAAATTTCAAAGGAAGCCAAAGATTACTTAGAAAAAGGGCTCAGTCGCTGTTACCCTTGAATTAATTGGATAATATTGTAAATATGGATAAGATCACCTCTTGAGTGGTTATTGAGTTTTTTAATTCAAGAAGGCCCAAACTAATTCTGATTATTCACATATTTAAGACTTTAATTTTTATGCAACGCTAGTAATTTCCTAACATAAAAAATAATCCCTCAGCCTGTGTTCAAGAATAAATTATTAGCTGAAGGAGAGCTATTTTTTTAATTTCTCAAAAGGATTGATCAGTGACTTTCATGCTCTTGCAGTTTCTGCGCGATAAAGAAAGGAACACGTTTTGTACCTGGCGCATGAAGCAGGCGTGCAATCACCGATGCAATCATACACATTATCGCAATGAATTGAAACGTTGGCGCGAATCCGCCAAGCATACCCGAGATAAACGATACGCTTAACCCGCCGATACCAAATCCTTGATAAATAATTCCGTAGTTGCGGCTTTGATTTTCTAGGCCGAAGAACTCGGAAACAATGGTCGGAAAGATGGTAATGTTGCCGCCAAAGCAAAAGGCAACACTAGAGACACAGATAAAATACACGATAAAGGTTAATTTAAATTCACTGAGTATTAACGCTGCAATTGCTGTAACAAGCAGTGATCCGGCAATGATTTTTAGGCGTCCGACATGATCGGATACTGTGCCAAGCACAATTCGGCCTGTCGTATTAAAAATCGCTACCAGTGCAACTGCATTAGCGGCACTTGCCAGAGTCAATCCAGCGAGTGTGACGCCAATATTTGCCACACTTCCAATTAAATACAAACCACTCATGCATGCGGTGAAAAGAACGAAGAACAAAAGATAGGCCTCTTTCGTATGCAACATTCTTTTAGGATTATATTCCTTCTGCTTGGATAAGTTTGCTGCTTTTTGTACCGTATTAATGGCAGCCTCCTTAATCATTACTGCGCCAACAGACAGCATGAGCACCATGATGATTCCCCAATAAATAAAGGTCTGCGTCAGTCCGACATGCCCAAGTAAAAACCCAAGAAGATATTTAAACAGAAGACTGCCTGTACCATATGCGCCAACAGCGATACCTGAAATTAAGCCTCTTTTTTCAGGAAAACTCTGAATCGCATTCGACAACGTGGTCATATAAGCAATGCCGTTTGATGCGCCAACAAGAATGCCCGCACAAAGATAAAGTGTCCAGAGTGAAGAAGCAAACGAGCTAAGAATTAACCCCGTTCCCATGCTGACTCCAGTAAGCAAGAGCAGTCCTCGAATGCCCAGTTTTTTTTGAATACTGCTTGCAGATAACGTAGCGAAAGATAACGCGAAGCTCATGATCGAAAACGTGGTTGCTACCATTCCGACACTCCATCCGTAACGATCAGCGAGCGGTTGATTAAATAAACTCCATGTATATATCGTTCCTAAAGCAATCATAGCAATTACCGTTCCGATCAATACAGAAACACGACTATTCCGCATTTTTGTGATTGATTTCACATTTTCCATTGCTATATGCCTCCCTAAATTTTTATCTGTAACGGTTTCAACACAATCATTATAAAGGGAAAAAAGCGTTGGATAAGCGTTTTTGAATGAGATGCTTTTTATTCGGCATCAAGTACTCTTCTTATGGAATGAATGGTTTTAAGCATTTTTAATCAAATTGTATGGCCAATCACGTAAAGGGGAAAATCTCCCCGTTATAACTTTCGGGCGCATCGCAGGCATCCTCATGCAAGCAAAATTCTGCTTGTTTTCTTATCTCTTGTAAAAAAAAGCGCAGGTTCTCGTGCCTCGAACGGCATGAAAACCTGTGCTTTTTGTTCAAAATATTTTTTCCGCGTGTTTAATGTTCCACTTTAACCATCTGGCTGAATGCACGGAGAACAGCCTGAGCGATTGGGTGGTCTTCAGGCAAACCGCACACATCCTTCAAAACAGCTGCCGCCCCTTGTTCCTGCAATTGTTTCTGTAGCGCTGCGGCTTCACTGTCTTCCTGATAATCAAAGTGCAGGCAGGCAGCAATCGCCTGAGCCAGATGTTGATAGGAAAGGCCAAGTTTATATGCTTCCACCGCCGGTTTGACGAGCCGATCCGATGCACCTAATTTACGCAGCGGGGAACGCCCAACACGGGTCACATCATCGTTAAGCTTCGGATTTTGGAAACGATGGATGATTTTTTCAATATATTGTTCATGAACTTTCGGATCAAACTGGTGTTTCTGAATCAAGTAAGCACCGGTTTCTTCAAGTGTCGCCTTGACCTGTTCAGCGATCGCCGCGTCTTGAAGAACCTGATGGATTTTTTGCTTACCGGCAAGATAACCGAGGTAAGCCGTTACTGCGTGACCGGTATTCACCGTGAACAATTTTCTTTCAATATAGGGGGACAGATCAGGAACCGTCTGCATCCCTTGAATCGGGGGAATCGGTTCACTCGATTCAACGATCCACTCATGATAATCCTCAACCAGGACATCCAACGGTTCATCATTATGCTGAAGCGGCACGATTCGGTCAACAGCAGAATTGAGAAAGAACACATGTCCTGATATTTTTTCCATCTGTTCTTGATCAAGCGCTTTCAAAACTTCGGTCTTCAAGGCATCCGTCGCGTTAATCTGATTTTCACAGGCAATCACATATAATTTTTCCGTATTTGTCCGTGCTGCGATACCGCGCGCAATTAGCGGCGCGATAAATGGCAACACTTTCGGACCGATAGCCGTTGTGACAAATTCTGCTTCGTTGATTGCTGCAATGACACGTTCCGGGTCCAGCTGATTATTAATTCCTGAAATATTCGTTATCTGGTACGTTTCCTGCGGTTCCGAGGCAGTTCTTACATAATAAGCGTCTTCCGTATTCAATAGATTAATAAGATCGGCTGCAATATCAACGAACGTGACATGGTAGCCCGATTGGGCAAACAACGCGCCAATGAAACCCCTTCCAATGTTACCTGCACCAAAATGAACAACGTTTTTCATAAATGATCAGTCCTTTGATAATTTATTTAATAAAAATTGATAGAAATTGTTTTCTAGTTTCGTGCGAATGAGTTTTTCGTTCGCTGAAGCAAAGAGCAACATACTTTCTCTATCTGCGACAAGCGAGGCACTCACCGTACTGATAATTTCTTGTTCGAGCGGCGTCATCGGATCAGGTGCGATGAGGATCAAAATGTCACTGACCACCTGATAGCTTCCGTCCATGCTAAGCAACCTGAATGCTGTTTCTGTGTGTGCAATTTGAAAAGTGATATGGTCAACCGTTTGATCCAGGCAATGATAAAGCGCCATTGTCGTTTCAGGAATCGCTAGACCGGCCACTTTCTCCCGCATCAGCAATTTACGGACAACCTGATCCGGATCACCAACGACCCTTTTTTCCTTTAAATCATTCATCACCGTCTGCAAGACTTCTTCAACCGTATCTGCTTGCTGAAGCGTCATCACTTGGAAGTCGCGCAATAATCCGCGAATCGAACGAATCGCCGTCTCCGTCTTATTCATAAGGGCTTCAAGCGGACGCTCTTGCTTTTTTTCCACCTTTTTCTGACGCTTTGAAAAGGGCACCGGTAATAAATGTTGCTTCTGAAGGCCATGAATGACCTCGCGAATTTCTTTTATGTTCTCTTTACTGAGAAGCGGATTGACGAGAATGCAAGGAATCGGTTGTTTCGGCAAATGTACCGTCGTTAGAATCAATTCGAAATGGTGCAAATCCAACTTGTTCATATCACCTATCGAAGAAACAGATAGTGAGACCGCCTCTGGAAATTCTTTGTTCAAAAGCGTTGCAAGCATTCGTGAAGCGCCGATACCGGTCGGACAGACAACCAACGTGCGAATCTTAGCTGCTTTTCTACCCTGTTCAATTGCTGCGCCGAAGTGAAGCACGATATAAGCTGTTTCTTCGTCAGGGAAGGCAATGTCTGGAAAAACCTGGTCAAGACATTCACTAACAATCGAAAATAGAGTTGGGAACTGTGCTTTCACCTGATCCGTTAATGGGTTCGGCGCCGGCATATTCTTGCGGATTCGGAACACCGAAGGCTCTAGATGCGCAAGCAGTCCTTGAAAAAGTGAGAAATCTCTGGTCATATCCCAATGCAATTTTTTGGAAACATGCTGGATCAATTGTTTGACGTTCTGCCCCGTAATCACCCTATCGTAATAAAGTGATTCAGCATTCTGAAACCTGGAGCTTCTCAAAACGATCGTAAGAAATGTCTTTTCCCATTCGCTTAGTCGTATTGTCAATCTTTCCTCAAGCACCGATGTAATCTGATTAATAATCGGATAGGCCTCAGTGTTCTCGGACCAATTACTTTCCAACTGGTCTGGTTTTCCAATCTGATGTCCAGATGCATAACGCTGATACGCGATGCATACTTGCAGCAGGAAACCGATATAGTCGCTATCTGCCAGTTCTGCATACATTTCGCGGATATATTTTCTTGTCACCCGATCAATTTCGGCCAAATAATTTGGCTTGAAATAATGGAGAATCAAGCGTTTGGTCGCATCTTCCGGTTTATTCACTCTAAAAATTTCTTCAATTAATTCTTCATTGAAATAAGTCAGATAGAAGTTACCCAGCGCCATGCGCTTGCTGCGTTCGGTGCCTTCCAGTTGAAGACCGACACCGCGCTTACGTACGAGTGAGAGGTCAAAATCCTTAAGCCATTCATCCAAATCATTCAAATAGGAAGCAAGTGTTGTCACGGATATGCCGAGATCCTTAGCCAGTGGACCGATTTTTATCGGCTCATTCTGCCGCATCGCCTCAAGTAGCAAAAGCAGCCTGCGTTCCTTCGTTGACAAATCGAGCGGTTGAATCGTTGAGAGCTTCTGAACAAGCTTATAAACCGATTGATCAGGACCCGTGATCCGCAGGCTATTATTTTTCTCCTGCTCCAAGCGTAAACCAAGTGGATCAAGTGTTTTCTCGATTTTCTTCAGATCACGTATCACGGTTCTTACACTGACTTGCAGGTAAGAAGCGATGGATAAAGTCGTATGTCTCCCACTCGTCTTGAGCAGAAGCTCAATGATCGCCTTTTCACGGTTTGTTAAAAACATCGTGTTCTCTGTCTCCCCACTGCCCTGCTAAGGATTTTTCCTTAATTATAGAACACTAATCATGCCTTTTCCTTGATCGCCTCTTCAATCACGTGCAACAATTGTTCCTTAGTCTGGGCGTCCGCCATTTTGCGCACATTGCTGATTTCTGAACAAGCAACGGCAATTTTAGACAGAATGCTCAAATGACTGTTATTTTTGCCAGCGATACCAAAGACGAGATGCACCTTATTGCCGTCGAAAGATACGCCATCGGGAACCTGAACAATTACCACGCCCGAATCAAGTATGTCTTTCTTCGCCTCTTCTGTGCCATGTGGAATGGCTATTTCATTGCCCATATATGTCGACATATCTTTATCACGTTCAATCATTCCATCGATATAGGAAGGCATCACATAGCCGTTATCGACTAGCGCCTGACCCGCGAAGCGAATCGCCTCTTCTTTGCTGGAAAATTTCCGATCCAAATAGATATCTGACTTTTTCAGAACAAGTTCATCCTGTGCAGCGTCCTGATCCTGCGCCACTGCCTTCGTTCCAAGTTCCGAGGCCTCTTTTTTTGTCAGTAAAAGATTAATTAACGCATCGTATTTGGAACTATCGAGAAAATTATCCACACTCACATGGTAGGCTTGCGGTGCCCGTTCCTTTGCCCGACCGGTTAAACCTTCCTGAGTGACAACAATCTGAGCGTCATTAGGAATGGAGCTGACCGCAACATTCGTTACATAAATATCAAGACCCGCAGCTTTGATTTTCTTTTTCAAGAGCGAAGCACCCATCGCGCTCGAACCCATTCCTGCGTCACAAGCAAAGACAATTTTTTCAACTGAGCCTGGGTCAAGTGTGTTGGTTTGCGTAAGCACATCCGATATTGAACTTTTCTTTCCCTTAAGCGCTTCCATTTTTTTCGTTGCTTCATCCAAATCACCTGCAGCGCTCTTATCCAATTTCAAAATGAAGCTGGAAATCAAGAAGGAAACCGTAAATGAAACGAGAACATCAGCGATATTCGCTAGAAAAATCGGCACAGATTTAGGTGTAACAAGCAGTACAGCGATAATACTCCCTGGAGATGCCGGACCAACCAAGCCACCGTGCAGCGTGACCAACGTAAAGACACCGCTCATTCCGCCAAGAATTGTTGCGAGAATCAATTGCGGCTTCATCAGAACATAAGGGAAAAAGATTTCATGAATACCGCCGAAAAAGTGGATGATTGCCGCTCCTGGTGCCGTCTTTTTCGCATTTCCTTTACCAAAGAAGCTGTAAGCGATCAGAACGCCCATACCAGGGCCAGGGTTTGCCTCAAGTAAAAATAGAACCGAATGACCGAATTGTTTGACCTGTTCCAATCCAATTGGCGTCAATACGCCATGGTTGATCGCATTATTCAGGAAAAGCACTTTACCTGGTTCAATAAATAAACTAGCGAGCGGCAGCATGCCTGTATGAATCAGCCACTCAACACCACTGGCAAGTATGGAACTTGCCGTATCAAAAATCGGACCGAATGCCCAGTAACCAAGGATTGCGAGAATAGCACCTAAAATACCGGATGAGAAATTATCAACTAACATCTCAAAACCGGTTTTTATTTTTCCTTCAATCAACTTATCAAACTTTTTAATTAAATAGCCGCCAAGTGGACCCATGATCATTGCACCGAGAAACATCGGCACATCCGTTCCGACAATAATCCCGGCCGTAGCAATTGCGCCGACCACGCCGCCACGATGCCCGCACACCAGCTTGCCTCCGGTGTAACCAATCAATAGCGGTAGCAAATAGGTGATAAACGGACCCACTAATTCAGCAAGTTGTTTATTCGGCCACCAACCAGTTGGAATAAAAAGGGCTGTGACAATACCGAACGCGAGAAACGCGCCGATATTTGGCAAAATCATCGAACTTAATGCATTGCCGAATTTCTGAATGCCTATTTTCAAACTTTTCTCTTTTGGCATCTTTGTTCTCCTCCTTCTTTTGAACCGCTTACAATTTTTACAAGACTTACTTTCGCCTTACAAGATAATTATAGGATCGGGCAGCAGGCGGTCACAACACAAACTAAAGCCAAGTTTGTCACGGCAAAGATGACAACGTTCACATTTTGTTTATTTGTTTAGCGTTTTCACATATTGACATTTTAATTTTTATCATAATTTTATTCTGGATTTCCTTTATTCCATCGAATTTTTTTTCATTGTTACCGTATAAAAAAGATGCCCCAAAGCGCGACGGCTTTTGAGACATCTTAAACGGTGCATGATTAACCTTGTTTCTCAACCGGCGCGAGCAACGGGTCATCCGGACGCGCGCTATGCTGAGCTGTGGGCAGCATCCGTACAGAATCGATCAGCTCATCCAGCTTGCCTTCAATGCGATACAAGAGAAAAAACGTCACAACTGCTGGGAAACCGACATCTTTAATCAGCGACAGCCAAACATCCATCTGAACAAACCTCCTTCACATCAAAGTAGGGATAGACAGTTTATCGGCAATTTAACGCGGCAAACTTTTAAAAAGCCGGAGAGGCAACAGACACTCTCCGGCTTTTAGTAATCTCAGCCCAGCTCAATCGGTGTGATGATGCTTTCCGACACGCGCGCCGACTTGATGCTTGTCAGCTGTCCACCTGCCGATGTAAACACATTGCGTGTGATAATCTCGGTCATCGCATCTTTTACAGCAACAGCGTTCACAGGTTCCATCGGATCATTCAAAGACAGCGTGACGCTTTTCCCTTGTTCATTCAGAAAAACGAGATCGATTTTTTTCATCCGTGCGCCTCCTTTCCCTTTACTTGCAGCTGCCCATGCGATTAAGCGGTAATGTCAATCTTGTCGTTGCGTTCAATCGAAATCAGCGCGTATTTCTGTAGCGGTTGTAATTTCTGGGCAACCGCGAACAGGTCGTCATACGGCGCACCGTTTTTGATATTGCGGAACGATTTTGTGATCACAATCTGCTTGCCATCGCTACCATTCCCACCGTCAAACGTCATAACCAGTGCTGAAGCAGCTATCGTGTTCGTCGCCATGTCCCTCACCCCCTTCATCCTATCAGTAGGGGGCGCACGCTTTTCCGGTGAGAACAATTTAATTTTTAGAATCAAGCATGAAATATTTTTCAATCTCTAGCTTTCAAGCATGAAAGCGGATTTTTATCATTTGCTATGTTATAGTGATAGCGATAAATATGAAATGGAGGGATATATTGATGAATCGTGTAAAGATCGGGAAAAGCCAAGTCACGACAGCGCCGCTTGGACTGGGTACAAATAAAGTCGGTGGACACAATTTATTTTCCAATTTATCAGAGTCAGATGGTCGGGAGACCGTTCGCGCTGCGCTTGAATCAGGGATTCAACTACTCGACACAGCCTTTATGTATGGGAAAGGACGCTCTGAGGAATTAATCGGTGAAGTGATCGCTGATTTTCCAAGGGATCAAGTGATCATCGCCGATAAGGCCGCGCATGACTTCTCAAGTGGTGAAATGGTTCTGAACAACGATCCGCAATTTCTGAAAAAATCGGTGGACGATGCGCTCCAACGACTGAAAACAGATTATATCGATATTTTCTATATTCATTTCCCAGATGATAAGACGCCAAAAAGCGAAGCAGTCGGCGCGCTTCAGGAAATGCGCGAGGCAGGTAAAATACGGGCGATCGGTATTTCTAACTTCACGCTGGAGCAAGCGAAGGAAGCGAATCAGGATGGTTATGTTGATGTCGTTGAGAATTACTATAGCCTGATTCACCGAGATGAAGAAAAACAGCTTTTTCCTTATTTGAGAGACGCGAATATTTCTTTTGTCCCGTACTTCCCCCTCGAATCTGGGCTACTCACCGGCAAATACACAAGCGACACAATATTTGCTGAAAGCGATCCACGAAGTAAAAATGAGAAATTCACGGGTGAATCATTTAAAAAAGCAATGCAAGCAGTCGATAAAATCCGTCCGATTGCTCGTCAGCATCATGTCAGCGTGCTCCAGACAGTGTTGGCATGGTATCTGGCGAATCCTGATCTGACTGCTGTAATTCCAGGGGCCCGTAACGCCAGTCAAATTCCAGGACTCGTGCAATCGCTTGATCTCACCCTGACAAAAGAAGAATACGATTTGATCGACAAAAGCTTCACGGCTTTGTAAATCTTGTTGTTCAACATAAGAGTAGCGGATCGAAAAAAAGTGCCTCAAGCGGCACTTTTTTTGTTTCATCGCGAACCATTACCTCAAGTTTTCCTATGGGATGCATTGCGAGGATCTCAATTGGTTCGCTTTCTCGCAGGATCCAAACACGCTGCGCCACATTTTTACATAAAAACTTCTTTCTAACAACATTTGATTTAAACTGGACCTTCTTCTAAAATAACAGTAATTAGAAGCAGGAAGGATGGAGAAAAATGTTAAAAAAAATAGAAACCCTTGATGCACCGCAAGCAGTCGGGCCCTATTCACAGGCAGTTCAGGCCGGTGATTTTGTCTATTTGTCCGGGCAGATACCGCTTGATCCGAAAACAGGAAAACTGGCTGAAGGCGGCATCGCCGAACAGGCAGTGCAAGTATTCCATAATATCCACGCGGTGCTTGCTGCTGCAGGTCTCTCTTTCGCTGATGTCGTCAACGTGACGGTTTATTTGGCTGATATCAACGACTTTCAACTGGTGAATAAATGCTATGCCGACGTGTTCACTGGTGACGTTCTTCCTGCACGCTGCGCGGTCGGCATCTCTGCCTTGCCGCTTGGTGCGAAGCTCGAAGTCGCTTGCACGGCCTACTCTGGTAATAAATAAATAGTGACTCATAACAAAAAGGGGACGCCTCATTCTGGCGTCCCTGTTTTTATAAATTGCGAACTTACCTTTCTTTTTTCATTCTCCTTATTGCCTTGATGCTTTCATTGGCAAGCAGCGGGATTAGTGCAAAAATGATAACAAGCAACCATTCCCGAAAATTTAGGGGCTGTACATGGAAAGCCCGTGCCAGGAAAGGGAGCGAAATCACGAGAATTTGCAGTAGAATACCCACCGCTACCGCACCGATGAGATAAAAATTTGAAAAAAGCCCTTTTTTGAGCAATGATTCGTGCTGGCTTCGCAGTGACAGCGAATAAAACAGCTGTGAGACAGCGAGTACAACAAAAGCCATCGTTTCCGCTTCATTTAAGGCACCCGCAGCGATGTGACTCGAATACAGGCCGTAGCCACGGGTGCTGAGACCGTAAGTAAAAGCAAGCAAAGTCAGCACCCCTATCAATAGGCCGCCGATAATCGCCTGAAAGGCTGCACCATGGGCAAAAAAGCTCTCTTTCGGATCACGTGGACGCTCCTGCATCACTTTTTTATCCCCGGGATCGACACCAAGCGCGATTGCTGGGAGCGAATCGGTAATCAAATTGATCCAGAGAATCTGAGTCGGCAGAAGCGGTACCGGCCAGAAAAAGACGATTGGCAGAAATATCGCTAGAATCTCGCCGAAATTGCAGGACAACAGGAAAATAACTGTTTTGCGGATATTATGATAAATCGTCCGTCCTTCCTCAACTGCTGCGACGATCGTCGTAAAATTATCATCGGTCAGAATCATATCGCTCGCGCCTTTGGAAACATCGGTTCCGGTGATCCCCATCGCGACGCCAATATCCGCACGTTTCAACGATGGCGCATCGTTGACCCCGTCGCCTGTCATTGAAACGACTTTACCTTGGGACTGAAAGGCTTTGACAATTTTCACCTTATGTTCCGGCGACACGCGGGCAAAAACGCGATAGCGATCAATTTTTTCATAAAATTCCGCTTCCGGCATGGCATCAATCTCCCGACCGGAAAGCGATTGTTCCAAAGAGGTCGCGATGCCGAGGTCGATCGCGATAGCAGCGGCGGTATGCTGATGATCGCCCGTAATCATCACCGGCGTGATCCCGGCTTGTTTCGCGTCCTGAATCGCATCCTTGACTTCGAGACGCGGCGGATCGATCATCCCGACGAGCCCGGCAAGAATCAAATCAGACTCCATTTGTTCCGGTGCAAGGGTCGTCTCGGTATCTTTGAACGCAGCACCGATTACACGCAACGCTTGATCGGACATCGCCTCTGCTGCTTTTAAGAAATCAGCGGCAATTTCCTCGTTCAATGGCACTATTTTCCCATCTATCCAAGCACGATTGGCATGATTCAGCAAATTATCAATAGCGCCTTTGGTATGCACACGAAAATTTTTCCCATGACGATTCACCGTTGACATGAGCTTCCGATCACTGTCGAACGGCCGCTCGGCCTGGCGTTCCCGGCCAATCACGAGCTTCTTCTTTTCAAGATGGTAGATCTCGCCAAGCGCAACAAGCGCGATTTCTGTTGGATCACCGGTCCCTTCGCCGTTTTCATACGTTGCATCCGTACACAAAATTAGCGTCGTCAGCAATTCTTTCTCATTCGGATCAGCTGTTGCCGTGCCTTCTTGTGGCACGACACGCAAATGACCAAACGTGTAAATTTTTTGCACGGTCATCTTATTCTGAGTCAGCGTCCCTGTCTTATCCGAACAAATGACAGACACGGCGCCTAGCGTTTCCACTGCTGGTAATCTTTTCACGATCGCATGGATTCGCGACATGCGCGTGACGCCAAGCGCAAGAACAATCGCGACAATCGCCGGTAGCCCTTCAGGAATCGCCGCAACTGCCAGACTGATAGCCGTCAGAAACATCTCAAACAAATTGCGCCGCTGAATCAAAGCAACGATGAAGATAACCAGGCAAATCACAAGCGCAATGACGCTCAAACTCTTTCCCAATTCTGCGAGCTTCTTTTGCAGCGGCGTCAATGTTTCCTCATCCGCATCCAATTCTTTGGCGATTTTCCCCATTTCGGTCGCCATGCCCGTTGCCACCGCGATCCCTTCGCCACGGCCATACGTCACGAGTGTCGTCATAAAGGCGCAATTTTTCTGATCACCGATTGGTGTCTGATCGTCATCAATTCGGGCAGACGCGTCTTTCTCTGAGGGCACGGATTCGCCCGTCAAAGCAGACTCCTCAATTTGCAAATTTGCGCTTTCCGTCAGTCGCAAATCAGCTGGAATATAGCGTCCGGCATCAAGAATGACGACATCCCCAGGCACCACGTCCTTTGCGTTGATTTCGCGGATCTCCCCGTCACGCCGAACCAGTGCTTTCGGTGTCGTCATTTGCTGTAATGCCTCAAGCGCTTTGCCTGCTTTTTGTTCTTGAAAGACACCAATCACCGCGTTCAGCAAAACAACGCAAACGATAATCACCGCATCGGTATACTCGCCAATGATGATAGTAACGATCGCCGCGGCGAGCAGCACGTAAATCAACATATCTTTCAGCTGCGCAACAAAAAGCGCGAGTAAACTTTTCTTTGGCTTGCCTTTTAGCGCGTTGGGTCCGAATTTCTTCAGCCGCACTTCCACCTCAGCCGCGCTGAGTCCCCGGCGCGGATCAACACCCAACTCTTCGATAAGTTGATCCACTGTTTTTAAGAACCACACCGATCCCGACACTCCTTTCCCGCCATTCATCCTCACTATATCTTTTCCCTGTTTTTGCGAATGTTATTGATGAAGAGCGGGTGATGTGCTAAAATCCTTTTCACGGCTTCGATCTAACTTTTTCGATTCGGCCTAACTTTTCACGGCTCTATAATTCTTAAACATGAAATAAAAATCCGCTTCTCCTTGAAAGTATTTGGAGAAGCGGATACCTTTTTATCTGACCGTGACGATCCGTGCAGTGCTGCGGTTGCCGGAGCGGTCTGTCGCGTAAATTTTCAATTTCTTACCGTGTGATTGTAACTTTTTCAACCGTACCCGAAATTTTCCATGTTTACTAACTGTTCCGGATCCAAGTCGCGTGCGGCCATGATAGATCGTAATTTTGGATGACCGCTCAGCCGTTCCGCTGACATAGCGTTGATACCGGTGGATCCGTTGGACACGCGGCCGAGCCGGCGGCGTCCGATCGAGAACAGTAACAATCCTTGAGAGCCCAGCGTTACCCGCTGAATCTTCCGCGAATACATAGAGCCTGCTTCCCCCGTGTTGAAGTGGCACGGTCACTGAGAAATGGCTAGCGTTGTCTGCCTGCGTCTGTTCAAGAGTCCGCGTGCCATTCGTTACAATCACGGTATTCCCGGCCTCTGCTGTGCCGGAAAGCACCGTTTGATGGTCAGAGAATGGCGCAAGCGACGGAATGGCTGGTGGATCAAAATCCTTATTCGCATCCGACAAATTGATATAAACAAGGTCGGCGCCTTTATTCGCTGGAACGGACGTCCCATTGAGCCGCGCGATCACTGCGCCGCCGCCGTTCAATGAGTAACCCGATAGAGTGCCGTTGAATAGCTGTTTATGAATCTGACTGAACCCTGGCTCATCATGAAAGCCGTAGCGCCCTGTAGGTTCGTTAAGATAAAGCGCCAACCGGAAATCTGTCATAAATTGTCCGAAAGTCAGCGTTGGGCTAATATAGCGCCGAATCACATCTTGAACGGCTCGATAGCCGCTCGACGGATCATGAATCAAATCTTTGTAAATAACAAATGCCTGCTGACCACTTTGGATTCGCAAATATTGAACAAACAAGTAGGCAAGCGAGTAATTACCAAGGCTGTCTGAGCTGTCCGACCATTGCGTGAGCGACAGGCCTCGGGCAATTTCAGAATCCAAATTATAATAATCGATTCGATCTTGCAGCACATGGCCAGAATAGGCCTGCTCGGCAGCCATTGCCAGCCCCTCATTGAGCCATGTCACCATCTCGTTATGTTTGTCGACAAGCACCCGCTGGTTGAAATTAATCAGATGCTGGAATTCATGAGCCAGCGTTGTCTCCATTCCGCTAAGCGGATTGCCGTCAGTCACCTGCGACGTGTCAACATAAAGCACTTCCGCGTGATTGGCCTGACTGGCGCCGGTCAAATCATCCGGATCAAAATAGCCGCTCGCAAATCCGCCATCCGTCCCTTGACCATCATTAATGGCATAACACAGAATATTGATTCGGCCATTTCCATCCACATCGGAAGGATTGCCGAACAGATTCACATCGAGCGGGTAAATGGTCGAATCAAAAGATTGCCCCAGCTGAGCCGCTTGATTCGTGGAAAAACCGCTCCCTTTGACCCAAACCATCGCGCGGCTTCCTTTATACCGCAGCGTGGCTGAAATTTGCTTGCTCGTACCATCGTTCAAATTATAAACCCAGAATTTTTTTACATTGCCTACCGCAAGCGAACGCAATACGGGGTGCTTTTTTGTTGCGAGAATTTTGCTTTTATTTTTTGCTGAGAGCGGCTTAACATCAAAAAGATGCCGATCTTGCAGCGTTCCTGCAGTTTCCGAACCCGTTGCGGCAGACGACTCATTGCTGACCAGAACCAAATGACTTGGCAGATCGGCTGCTGATGCCCCAACCTGAGGCTGAATAATCAAGGCGAGTAGCAGACAAAGAAGGACTTTTCGATACGTTGGTTTCATTGTGATCCCTCCGCATTCCGTAAAATAGAAATCTTGTTATCTCTTAATCTATCATACAATATGTCCGGTTTTTTTTCAGAATTTGACAGCCTTTTTTTTCAGCACGGTCGTAGAAAGCGCAAAAAGAGAGATTTTATTCATACGAAAAGTGAAACAAGCAGTAGGACTGAATGCATCAAAACATAGTCAATTCATTTACTAGCGTATTAGAAAAACTTGGCATAGCCAAGTCCTTTTTCAACAATTGCTTTCAGTTGCTTGCCGCGGGCGCGCCGTCTCCTCAAACAAGCGAGAATCTGCGGGGGCTCACTTGGCTCGCTTTTCCCGCAAGGCGCCAGCACACATTGCCTTTGGGTCAGAAAAACAACAGCAGATTTTAACAAAGCCAATTGTTAAAGTGTGATGACAATGCCTTTATTTTGTAAATTTAATAAGCAGGATTTTAAATACTGATCATCGTGCTCTGGATATATAGGATAAGTTAAAGATAAACTTTCAAGTTGCTTATATTTTAAACATTTATTTCCTCTAAAAAGCGGATCCTCCCATCGCCTATCTGGATGATACCCACGCTTCTTCATTTCACTAATTACAAGTATATGGAACTGAAATAGTTTATACGGAGAATGATTAAAAACATAGTTTACTGTTGCATGAGGTCTCCCCCAACCATTCCCTCTAAGCGCCGCACATTCTCGATGCTGTCCTAACAATTGCTGCCTCGGCAAACAATGAATTAATTGTTGATGCCACAACCTCACTTTTAATCACTTCACTTTTTATCAATATATTCACTGAAAATCTTAGAATGGATAAGATAAATGACATTATATTTGACCGCTAATTTTGCTAAGTATACGCCCAACAAAACTGTATTAGGCGTTAATTCATCCAACAGCGTAAGATACTTCTTTTTCTTTTCATTGTTCGCTATTAAAAACTTGGCTTAGCCAAGTCCTTTTTTAAATTGCGCTTCGGGCTGCTCGCTTGCCGCAGGCAGGACGGGAGCCTCCTCGGACAGACAGTAATCTGCGGGGTCTCACTTGGCTCACTTTTCCCGCAAGGCGCCAGTGCACCATTTTTGTGCAAAAATCTTTAACTTTCTTATTTCTTTAGAAAAACTTGGCAAGCTAAGTAATTTGAAATCTTTCTTAACGTATAAAATAACCCCATATGTGGATATACATTAGTGAGTGTTGCCTTTGTGGGTTGTAGCGCAGCTGAATCACGAATTAATTTTTCATACGCAGCCTGTTATTCGTCTGTCCATTCGTTATTTTTAAATAATCGCCGAATTTTATCCTAGTGATGCTGCGAATGCGCCATTATCAAATATTTATTTTGTGCCCATGATTGTTCTCAATAATTAATAATAATTCCCCCAGCTTAAGCTTCTTTTAACAATGACTATGCTTTTCTAAGTTCAAATCTTAAAATTTTTCTCTGCTATGAGATCTTTCTCAATTATTTCAATAAGCACAAAAAAATCCTCCTTAGCGAGACACAAAAAATGTGATACCAAAGAGGATTTCGGGTTACCAATGAACCTTATATAGATCTATTTTTTTAGCAACCCTAAAACAAACACTGTCCTAGCAACAAATAATGGAGCATAGGGGGCTCGAACCCCTGACCTTTGCGCTGCCAGCGCAACGCTCTCCCAGCTGAGCTAATGCCCCGTTCCCACATAAAGCTTTAAGCCACTATGAGCTTAGTACAAAAATTATGTTACATTATTTCCTACATAGAGGTCAAGAAAATTTGTAGCAATCGCACACTAGAGGTTGGGCAGTGGGGAAGTGGTACTGAGAAGCTCGTACAAGCGATCGGCTGATAGAAACCAGAAAAATGAATCGATACGACACAAAAATAATCTCTTTTTAACCAGAATATTTTTTCATCGCTCGCAAAAACTAATAATAAAACAACTGTTGGCGCAGTCGAAGGGATTTGCTGTAGTGAAAAGAATCGATCATCCAATCATGACTCGAGTTAGTCAGCAAGCGAGGAAAAACAGTCGGTTAGGTCAGGAGGCAAGTATTCGCTGGTGGCAACTGGCATTGATAGGCATCAGTTCCGTGATCGGCGCTGGATTCTTTCTCGGTTCGAGTCTCTCGATTCATGCTGCTGGAGCCTCTGTGCTAATTGGTTACTTGATTTCCGGAATTACCGCACTGACCGTTTTTTCGTCATTGGCGGAAATGACAGTTAATGATCCGGAGCGTGGTTCATTTCGAACGTATGCCAAAAAAGCTTATGGCAGCGGGTTTGCTTTCGTTTTCGGATGGATTTACTGGTTCGCTGGGCTGCTGATCGTCTCTAGTGAGATTACCGCGCTTGCCACGTTTACCCGCTTCTGGTTCCCCCATGTACCGCTTTGGCTTTTGTGTATTCTTTTTGCAGCTGTTGGAACAGGGATTGTCCTCAGTGGCGTGAAAAATTTTGGAACCATTGAATCTTTTTTCGCCATCATCAAAACTTCAGCACTGATTGCTTTTCTTCTTTTTGCGTTGATTATTTTCTTGAAAGGCAGTAATTTACCACCAAGGCTACATAGCCCGTTTCAATCCGGTCTATTTCCAAACGGTTTTTTTGGATTATGGCAAAGCCTGATTGTCACATTGCTTTCTTTTGGTGGCATTGAAATTGTCGGGCTTACCGCTGATCGTTGCCGAACAGACAAGGAAGTACTTCAAGCTGGGTTTTCAATGATAGGCGTCTTATTGGCTATTTATCTCTCGTCCCTGGCAGCGATACTTGCGCTCGCCAAATTCCCTCAGATTGATCCCAATCAAAGTCCTTTTGTCACAGCGCTTGCTATTGTCCGCGTGCCCTATATCGATAGCATGTTTAATCTGATTATTTTAACTGCGGCCTTCTCAACAATGCTTGGCGCGCTTTATTCAATGACAACGATTCTTGGGGCACTGGCTGACGATGACGCAGCCCCCCGTTTCTTGAAGAATCACAAAAGCCAGCAAAAACGTTGCCTTGCCGTTACCTTTCTATTATTGATCGTACTGATCAGTAGTTCTTATTTTCTTCCAAAAACAGTCTATGAATACCTTGCAACAGCTGCTGGGACCATGCTGCTATTGAATTGGTTAAACATTCTCCTGTCGAATCTGAAAAACCGAAAGAATTACCACGGGTTACATTGGCGGCTTAAATTCCAACCGTTTTTCGCATGTTTCGGGATACTCATCATTCTATTCAGCATCTGTGGCGCGCTATTCAATGACCATCAGCGCGTCAGTGTGCTGCTTTCTGTGAGTATGCTTTCTGCCCTCTCTTTTATTTATTTGCTCAGAAAAAAAGCACACGGAAATAAAGAGCAAATCTAACAACTGTTTTTGGAAAACCGCTCAGTTCTTATTTGCAGAAAATAAGCTTTATTGCCCTCTTGCCACAGGCCGCTACCTCCTGGAGATTGGCGACGTGCTTCCGGCGATTGGATGTTCACTTTGTCTACAGGCCTCTTGAGCCATTCCCCTCATTTTTAGAAAAATGATTTTCTCGTGCCTGAGCAACATCCCCTATGTGTCGTCATGATCAGCCTATACGAACGAACGTTTTTACGATAGGATAGACAAGAGACCATCAAAAGGAATGAAAAAGACTTTGACGAAGAATGAACGTGTCCAACCATTTTTGAAATGGGCTGGCGGCAAGCGGCAATTGCTTGCTAATCTCCGACAATTTTATCCCGCAACGTTTAAAAGATATTACGAGCCTTTTGTCGGTGCAGGCGCTGTGTTCATGGACATACAGCCGCAGCACTTGACCATTAATGATTTTAATAATGAACTGATTAATGCTTATCTCGTTATTCAGAATGATGTTGACCACCTGATTGCGCTCTTGAAAACACATGCGACCAATAATTCTAAAGAATACTTTTACAAAATTAGAGAGCTGGACCGCAACGGCACGATTGATGAAATGGATCCTGCAGAACGGGCGGCAAGGCTTATCTATTTAAATAAAACTTGCTATAACGGGTTATACCGTGTCAATTCAAAAGGACAATTCAATGTGCCCTTCGGCAACTACAAAAACCCCAATATTGTGAACGAGCCAATATTAAATGCGGTCAGTCTCTATTTGAATAAAAACAGAGAGACAATTGACATTCTAAACGGCGATTTCGAAGCAGCTTGCGCGCAAGCGAATGAGGGGGATTTTGTTTATTTCGATCCGCCTTATGCGCCGGTTGCGTCTATTAAACAATCCTTTGTCAGCTATACATTAAACGGTTTTGGTGAACAGGAGCAGAAGCGGCTTCGTGATTTATTTGTGCGTTTGGACAAGAAAGGATGCTTTGTCATGCTTTCCAACGCTGATGTGCCGCTCATCCGAGATTTGTACTGTGATTATGCGGACACCACCTATGTCGTTGGCGCCACGCGTGCGATTAATAGCAACAGCAGTGGCCGTGGAAAAGTTAATGAAGTGATTATTACCAATCGTTATCCCTATAAGGAGTTCACTTGATGACTGCCATTGATCATGCATGGATAAATCTTTTCAAACAATTCTCGATCTTGAATCAGGTGAATCAAAATGGGTTATTTCAGATAACCGCTGCGCAAATTAATGCGAATCAAGGGCTTGAAAAACGTGTGGATGCTCGCTTAATGGCTAAATTTGATCATAAAAGCCAATTGCCAACGATTTTTCGCGAGCATGATCTGGCGATTCTCCCGATTTCCAGAGGGACATACTGCATTGGTCATTTCAAAGCTTATGCCGACATCGCCTATGATGAATTGATTAAGCCAACGCCAAAAACTTTTCCTGAAACGATTGATTCGGTTAGCCCTTATGCCATTACGAGCGAATCGGTTGCCTTAAATTTGGCTTATGCAAGCGGCATGGTCAATGATGTATTGCAAACAATTAAAGGGACGCCTTGTTTTCCCGCAATATCCGGTAGACTCGGCAGTCCCCTGATGCATTTTGTTATTAATGGAAGCAAAAAGAAGTATGCTGCTCAGCATTTAGCCGTTGCGCACAGCCAGATTGAAATCGACGCGTCCTATGAAAATAGAGAGCAAATCGGAATCTTCGAAGCCAAGCTTCATATTCCTAAAGATTTTCTCGTCCGGCAATTATACTATCCATATACTTTTTTCAAACAAATGAAGCTCCGTAAGAAAATTGTTCCGATCTATTTCACTTATGTTGCCAATATCTTCAGCTTTCACATTTTTGAATTTACTGATGACTTGAATTATTCATCGATAAAAGAAGTCCGGCATATCGATTTTGCTTTTAAAAACACTCTAGATATAACACGCGCCGAGATCGAGCAAAAAATCAGAGAGACGCGTCCCCGACCAGAGCCGAAGGAAGTGCCTTTCCCTCAAGCGGACAACTTTTTACGCTGCCTGAATTTGATCAGTTTTTTATCAGAAGGTGAAAAAACGCGTGAAGACATTGCCGCGTTTTTCGGCTTTGATCCCCGTCAATCCGATTATTATTTCAACGCATTAAAATATCTCGGCTATGCCAATAAGGATGTAGCAGGCAAAAGAATTTTGACAGCTAAAGGCCAACAGATCAACAAGATAAAAGATTTAAAAAAAGGAAAGCTGATGATCATCGAAGATATTCTGCAACACAAAGTTTTTAAAACTGCTTTGATCAAAAGCTTAGAACAAGGTGAAGTTATCAGCAAAGAGCAAGCCAAATATTTAATTGTTCAAGATACCGGACTCTCGGTCGATTCAGACACGCCAAACCGCAGAGCGTCGACTGTCAGAAGCTGGATAAATTGGATAGAAAACGTGATTACAATCTAAGATTTTTCACTCGATAATCGCCTTTAAATCAACAACCGTTGTTTCCCTGACTGATCAGTCAAAATCAAAGTGAAACGCGAAGTTGTCTTTATTTTTCTTGAAGGCATGCGTGCGTCCAACTTGCGGCGAGAACGTGCGGACGTAAACTTTGTCATGTTTCAGATCAAAACCGATAACACGAATATAACCCTGTCCACCTTTAAGCGATTGATAGTCTGAAAGCATCTGCATCACCTGGCGATCAGGCTTGCCGTCCAAATTGTCATCAATCGCGTCAATCCGTCGCGCCGCGCCATAGCTATGCCCATTCATCACAATTTTCACATTCGGATTCGGTCGAACAACGCGCTGAAAGATCCGCTCTCCCTGCAGGCTTCTTTGGCCGCTGCCGTTCAGATAGTCATGGACGTAGAGAATAGCTGTCCGATCGCCGTACAGCCGCAGCACTTGATTCATCCAACTGATTTCATCGCCGCTAATCCCCCATCCCATTGCCAGCATAATATATTTCTTACCATCAACATCAATCAGGTCGAAATGCCCCCGATTATTTTTATACGATCCACCGTACCATGGATTCCAAAGATAGCGCGGCTCACCGAAATATTGATAATAGGGCCGATAATTGGTCAAATAGCCGACGTCATGATTGCCTGTAATGACCCCGTAAGGTACGTGCGCCTGGTCAAGAATTGCCATCGCGCGATCTGCCGTTTTCCACTGGTAGGGTTGATCAAAATTGTTGACGATATCACCGAGATGAAAAATGTATTTCAAATTCAACGCCTGTTGATTTGCAACAAACCATTGATTCATTTTGCGGAATATATCCGGATGCGATTTGCTATAAAATTGTGTGTCCGGCAAAACACCAAAGGTAAAATCGATCGAAGAAATGCCTTTAAAAAGTTTATGGCTGACTTTTTTCCCATCCGGAAGATTGCCCAGTGTCACATCTGGCTTACGTAAGTAAACAGAATCTGGTGGCGCCTGGTGCCCTGCACTGGCAATTGCTTCTTGATGCGCAGATCCTTTGCCCCCCCAACAAATCAAGGGGACGACGGCGAGAATGATTGCCGCAAGTGTCAGATAGAATACGCGTAATGGCTTACCCGTCATTTTATTTTTGAAATGGGGCATCATCGCTATCCGGCCTCCCTGCCTCAGGCTGATCCATGCCGTTATTATGTCCCTTTTCTGCCATTTCTCTCATAACAGCAGGAAAAGAAGCAGGCAATTGCCGACCCGGACAGAGTCGTGTATGCTTAAGCTATATTTTTTCCAAGAAGCGGTACAACCGGATCAAGGAGATGGCGAATCATGATGCCCCACTTATCGGACGAAAATGCGTTTGAAAAGAAATTGATCGATTGCCGGCGAAAGCTGCATGCAACGCCTGAACTTGCTTTTGAAGAGTATGAAACCACTCGCTTGATTAAAGAGCAGCTGTCCGGCGCGGCAGTCGAGCTGCTCGACTTCCCCCTGGAAACCGGCGTTCTAGCTGTGATTCGCGGCAAACATCCAGGCCCGGTGCTTGCGCTGCGGTCTGATATTGACGCGCTGCCAGTTCAGGAAGCGACTGGCCTTCCCTTTGCTTCAAAAATTCCCGGCAGAATGCACGCCTGTGGCCATGATTTTCATATGACGGCGATACTCGGCGCCGCTCAGCTTCTCAATAGCCGCAAAGATCAATTGGCCGGTACGGTGAAAATTCTTTTTCAACCGGCAGAGGAGATCGGCCGCGGTGCGCAGCGTGTTCTAGAAAGCGGCGTACTGAGCGATGTTGCAGCGATTTTCAGCATGCATGACATGCCGAGCCTTCCGACAGGCACAATTGGTATCAATGAAGGCGCGATGATGGCCGGTGTCGATCGGTTCATGATTGATATCGAAGGAATCGGTTCGCATGCGGCAAGCCCGGAAAAAGGTAGCGACGTCATTGTCACCGCATCGCAAATCGTTACCGCGTTGCAGTCGATTGTCAGCCGCAATTTGTCGCCGCTAGACAGTGCGGTCATCAGCATAACGCGCATTCAATCGGGAAACACTTGGAATGTCCTGCCGCAAAATGCCCAACTGGAAGGTACCGTGCGCACCTTTGATGAAAAAGTCAGCAGCGTGATCGCTGAACGGATGGAGGCGGTTGTCACGCGTGTTGCCGCAGCGTTTGGTGTGAAGGCAGCGCTCAATTATATGAAAATTGGTCCGGCGCTGCGCAACGTGCCGCAGCTCGCCACCTGGTCGCAGGAGAGCGCGGAACGAAGCGGTTTAACGGTCGTTCAGCCCTCGCCTTCTTTCGCCGGTGAGGATTTTGCCGAATATCTGAAAAAAATTCCCGGCGCGTTCTTTTTTATGGGCGTTTCGGGAACTGCAGATTTGCATCATCCAGATATGACGATCGATGAAAAAGCAATCCTGCCGAGCAGCCATTTCTTCGCGAATCTCGCTGAAGACATGTTGAAAAAAATAACGCGTTAATTTTCGTATCACACAGAAAAAGCAGTCCACCAACTATCGGCGGACTGCTTTCTTTATTATTCAAATGCTCGAACTTTGCCCTTTCAGGAGAGCCTTGTTTTGAAATTCTCATAGCCAAAGCGGCGAATGACGCACAGGCCTTCTGCCGCGTTATAGCTCGCGATCGTCGGTAGCGGGATACCGTTAAACGTGTTGTTCTTAACCATCGAATAGATTGCCATATCACAGAAGACAAGCCGATCGCCGACTTGAAGCGGCTTCTTGAACGAATAATCCCCGGTCACATCGCCGGCGAGACAAGTCGGGCCGCCCAGTCGATACGTATACGCGTATTCGCCAGGTTCGCCGGCACCGATAATTTTCGGCCGATACGGCATCTCAAGGACATCGGGCATATGGCAAGTCGCCGATGAATCGAGAATGGCCAGGTCCATGCCGTTATGCACAATATCGAGTACCGTTGAGACGAAATAACCGGCATTCAGCGCAACGGCTTCGCCGGGCTCCAGATACACCTCAAGCCCGTATCGTTCCTGCATCCGCGTGATGCAGCCGATCAGTGTGTCAATCGCGTAATCCGAGCGCGTGATGTGATGGCCGCCGCCGAAGTTGATCCACTTCATTTGCTTAAGATAGCGGCCAAATTTTTCTTCAACCGCCTCAAGTGTATGCGCGAGCGCGTCCGAATTCTGCTCACATAATGTGTGAAAATGAAGACCGTCAATCCCTTCCAAATCGTCCGTTTGGAAGTTGGCGGCTGTGACCCCCATTCGCGAATACGGGGCGCATGGATCGTAGAGCCCGGTCTCAACTTCTGAGTATTCAGGATTGACGCGGATCCCGCAGCTGATTTTTCTAGACGCTGCACGGACCCTGTCTTTATACTTATCCCATTGGCTAAATGAGTTAAAAACAATATGATCGGCGTAGCGCAGAATCTCGTCAAATTCTTCCTCGCGAAACGCTGGCGCATAGATATGCACCTCTTTGCCCATCTCTTCAGCGCCGAGCCGCGCCTCGAACAATGAGCTGGACGCGACGCCTGATAAGTATTTGCCAATCAGCGGATAGAGCGCAAACATCGAAAACGCTTTTTGAGCCAGCAGAACCTTCGCGCCCGTGCGCGCCTCCACTTGCTGTAAAATTTCCAGATTGCGTGTCAATAGTGCTTCATCAACAATATAACTTGGCGAGGGGGCTGCCTGAAAATCGATTGCCATAGACGGCCTCCTTAGTCGATTAATTCCGGATTAAAGCTTTCATGCCATGGAAGTCCGAATTGATTGAGCGCATCCATAAACGGATCGGGATCGAATTCTTCAATATTGTGGACACCCGGTTTTTTCCACTTGCCGGTCAGCACCATCGCTGCGCCGATCATCGCCGGAACACCGGTGGTATAGGAAATTGCCTGCGATCCGACTTCACGATAGCATTCCTGGTGATCGCAAACGTTGTAGACATAATAGGTGACCGGCTTGCCGTCTTTTACCCCTTGGAAAATACAGCCGATATTGGTCTTGCCTTTCGTGCGCGGACCAAGTGAGGCTGGATCTGGCAATACCGCTTTGAGGAATTGCAGCGGCACGATTTCCTTGCCTTCGAACTCAATCGGTTCGATCGACGTCATGCCGACATTCTGCAGCACCTGCAGATGGTTCAGGTAGTTTTGCGAGAACGTCATCCAAAAACGGATTTTCTCAATGCCCTTGATATTCAGTGCGAGCGATTCCATTTCTTCATGATGGAGCAGATAAATATCTTTCGCACCGATTTGCGGAAAATTGTATTCAGTCTTTATCGACATCGGATCGGTTTCAATAAACTTGCCATTTTCATAGTAGCTACCCTTAGCGGTGACTTCGCGGATATTGATTTCCGGATTGAAGTTCGTTGCAAATGGATAGCCGTGATCGCCGGCGTTGGCATCGAGTATGTCAATCTGATGAATCGAATCAAAATAATGCTTCTGCGCATAGGCCGAGAAAACGCCTGTGACACCTGGATCGAAACCACTGCCGAGTAAAGCGGTGATGCCGGCTTTTTCAAAACGGTCACGATAGGCCCACTGCCATTTGTATTCAAACTTCGCGGTATCTTCCGGTTCGTAATTCGCCGTATCGACATAATCCACTTTCGTCGCCAAGCAAGCGTCCATAATCGTCAAATCCTGGTACGGCAATGCGACATTGATAACGATATCCGGCTTGAATTGTTTAATCAGGCGAACGAGTGCATCCACATCGTTGGCGTCAACTTGAGCGGTCTGGATTTTCGTTTTTCCACCGTCAAGTTTCTCTTTCAACGCGTCACATTTCGACTTTGTTCGACTGGCGATGCAAATTTCTTCAAATACATCCGAATTCTGGCAACATTTGTGAACGACGACGCTCGCAACGCCGCCAGCACCAATGATTAAAGCTTTTCCCATGGCAGAGAGCCTCCTCTATAGCAAAAATGATACTGATTTTACGCTTAACAACTTTATTTCGACAACTTTCGCTGCAAATCTACAGTCAGTGTACCGGAAAAAGAGCCCCGGTTCAAATAAACACTGGCGATTCCGGTTCTTGCACGTAGCTATTGGACATTTTTGTAAAGATATTCTTTTTTCGGATAAAATCTAGCTGTTTGAAAAAAAATGCAGCGCACAGACTCATTTTTTTAACGTCTTTACTCCACGTCTTCGAGCAGCTTCTTGACGTAATTCGGCAGGGCGAAGGCGCCCGTGTGGATGCTGCTATTGTAATAGCGCGTGTCAAAGCCAAGATCGGTCCAGCGCTGGCGATTGAAATCGGTGATTGGGTGCCAGCGTTTGGACGCGAAACCGAACAGCCAGTGTCCTGACGGGTAGGTCGGGATGTGTGCTTGGTAGACGCGGCTGATCGGGAACGATTCGACAATCCGTTTGTGCGCGCGCTGCATTGCGATCGCGTCCTTCGGATAGAACGGACTTTCTTGTTGGTTAACCATCAAGCCTTCTGCCCGCAGCGCTTTGAAGCAATTCCCGTAAAACTCTTTCGTAAACAGGCCTTCGCCTGGGCCAAACGGATCGGTTGAATCAACAATAATCAGATCATAAGCATTCTCACACGTGCGAACAAATTTCAATCCGTCCTCATAATGGATCGCCACACGCGGATCATCGAGCCGGCAAGCCGTTTGCGGCAAATACTTGCGGCAAACCGCGACCACCTGCGGATCAATTTCAACAAGATCGATATGTTCAACGCCCGGATAGCGGACCAATTCGCGGACCGCCCCGCCGTCACCACCGCCAATCACGAGAACCGTGCGGACATCCGGATGCACCATCATCGGCACGTGGACAATCATCTCGTGATAGATGAATTCATCTTTTTCTGTCAACATCATATAACCGTCAAGTGTCAGAAAACGACCGAATTCTGGCGAGTCAAACACGTCAATTCGCTGAAAATCACTTTGTCCCGTATAGAGCTGGCGATCAACCTTAATTGAAAAATTGACATCATCCGTATGTTTTTCCGTAAACCAGAGCTCCATATGATCACTCCTTGATGATTTGTACCTTATTGACAGCACTATCCTGTGTACCGGTCAGAAAACAGCCTTTTTCTTTTGCATACTGAATATATTCTAGGACAGCCGGCGTAATCTCCTCGCCAGGGGCCAAGATCGGGATACCCGGCGGATAGCACATGACAAACTCACTGCAGATTCGCCCAAGCCCCTGCTCAAGCGGCACTGGCTCGCTGGCCGCATAAAAAGCCTCTTGTGGTGGCAGCACGACAGTTGGCCGAATATACTCCTGCGAAAGCATGCCGGTTTTGTCTTTGGCATAGCGTCGCTTAATCTCCGAAAGCGCAGAGACGAGTCGTTCGAGTTCGAGCACTCGATCGCCGATGGAAACATAGGCAAGCACATTGCCAATATCGCCGAACTCAATCTGAATATCGTAATCGTCGCGCAGAATATCATAAACTTCAATTCCCGCCAGACCGATATCGAGTGTATGTATCGAAAGCTTGGTCACATCAAAGTCATAAATTGTGTCGCCGTTGATCAATTCTTTGGAAAAGGCGTAATAACCGCCGATTTTATTGATTTCCTCGCGCGCGTACTGCGCAAGGTCAATCACTTTCTGAAAAATTGCTTCGCCTCTGAGCGCCAAATTCCGCCTAGAGATATCCAATGAAGAAATCAATAGGTAGGATCCGCTTGTTGTTTGCGTCAGATTGATAATTTGCCGCACATAACCCTCGCTGACTTGATTATTCACGAGCAGAAGCGAACTTTGCGTTAGCGATCCGCCAGATTTATGCATACTGACAGCCGCCATGTCGGCGCCAACAGACATGGCCGATGGCGGCGTCTTGTCGCTGAAATAAAAATGCGTGCCGTGCGCCTCGTCAACAAGCACCAGCATACCATGACGATGCGCGAGTTCAGTAATTGCCTTCAGGTTCGAGCAAACACCATAATAGGTTGGATTATTAATCAGAACTGCTTTCGCATCCGGGTTTTCGTGAATCGCCTGGGCAACATCATCCAGCGACATACCAAGCGAAATACCGAGTTGGCGATTCATCCCCGGATTCACGTAAACGGGAACCGCGCCGCTGAGCACCAATGCATTGATTGCGCTGCGGTGCACATTGCGCGGCATAATAATTTTTTCACCGCGTTTGCAGGCGGTCATCACCATGCTCTGAACGGCAGAAGTTGTCCCGTTGACCATAAAAAAAGCATGGCGCGCGCCGAAAGCGTCGGCAGCCAGCGCTTCCGCTTCTTTAATCACTGAAACCGGATGGCAGAGGTTATCAAGCGGCTTCATTGAATTCACGTCCACCGTCAGGCAGCGTTCGCCAAGAAAATCCGTCAATTCCCGATTCCCTTTGCCGCGTTTGTGACCAGGCACATCAAACGGGACAACGCGCATCGCTTTATAACGATTCAGAGCCTCCAACACCGGGGCTCTCTCTTGGGACAGAGGGTCCATTTTTCGCATCCTACTCCAATCGTCAGGTAAAATCACAAGGCTCTAAGCAGTCCTTGTTTTTAATAAATATTTGCCCCACTGAAAATTTCAATCATTTCGCGCCGCAAGCTATTGGAAATCGCCAGTCGTTCTTTCGGCGGGATTTCTAGCACATCGCGATTAAACAAATAATTTTGCAGTTCGGGCTCTTTAATCAACATTTTGGTATGAAACAGATTGGCTTGATAGACATTGATATCAACCGCGTCATATTTTTCGAGCGTCTCGGTATCAATATAGTCCTGAATCGATGTCATATGGTGATCCATAAACAATTTTTTCCCGTTCACATCACGAGTAAACCCGCGAACACGGTAATCGGCAGTAATAATATCGGAATCAAAACTACCTATCAAGTAATTTAAAGTATTCAAAGGTGAGATCTCGCCGCATGTGCCGACATCAATATCGACACGAAACGTCGCGATGGCATTGCCTGGATGATATTCGGGATACGTATGCACGGTGACATGACTTTTATCGAGATGACCGACAACTGTGTCTCTGCCCGGCAATTTGCCGAGGTTGCAAGACGTGTCAATCTTATCCGCTGGAAACTCTTGCTCAGCGATCAGCAAGGTCACGCTTGCCCCTTGTGGATCGTAATCCTGCTTGCTGATATTGAGCACATGAGCGCCGATCATGTCCGTCACATGGCAAAGAATATGGGTCAGGCGTTCTGAATTGTACTGTTCGTCGATGTATGAAATATAGTCCTTCTGCTCGCGCTCGCTCTTCGCATAACAGACGTCATAAATATTAAAGCTTAGAGCTTTCGTGAGATTGTTGAAGCCGTACAATTTCAGCTTATTTTCCAACCCTATCCTCACAGCCTTTCCCAAAATTTCAAGGTCCAAGATGCATTTAATTGGGGAAACGACTCAAGGAACATGAGTCTATTATAAAGTGGAAGATTCCAGATGAACGCGTCAACCGTATCTGTTAAGAAAAACTGGATATTTATCAAAGTGTGCTTCGGCTGCTCGCTTGCCGCGGGCGCACCGCGAGCCTCCTCAAACAGACAAAAGTCTGCGGGGTCTCGCTGGCACGCTGTTCCCGCAGGCGTCTCGCGCCTTCGCTCATTTTCCGCCAAAAATCATATACTTTCTAATCTTTTGATAAAAAGTTGGCGTAGTAAACGCTAATTCGTATCAAGTGTGCTTCGGCTGCTCGCTTGCCGCGGGCGCACCGCGAGCCTCCTCAAACAGACAAAAGTCTGCGGGGTCTCGCTGGCACGCTGTTCCCGCAGGCGTCTCGCGCCTTCGCTACATTTTCCGCCAAAAATCGTATACTTTCTAATCTTTTGATAAAAAGTTGGCGTAGTAAACGCTAATTCGTATCAAACGTACTTCGGCTGCTCGCTTGCTGCAAGTGCCAAAGTTTTCTTCGTTACATATAAAAAAGTCAATTCTAATTATATACAGAACCTTTACTAAGTCAAGATAGTGCGCGTCGAATTCACCGCGAAATTTCAGCAAGTCCCGGGCGCTTCGTCTCATTTAAAAAATCTGTCATCTGATCGAAAATGTGTGGCCAATCCTTTCGCCGCGCCGCTGCCTTTCGACGGGCAATCAAGTCTTGAGCATCACTATTTTCCAAGAGTTGCCGGCAGCTTTGTAAGAAACCATCGGGATCGTCGCTCTCGAGCGAAGTGTAGACACCCTTTTCGCTATAGCCGCGTGTTGACGGTAAACAGACGCCGACTGCCGGTTTGCCTGCTGCCAAAAATTCAAATAATTTGAGCGGGAAAACAGCGGCATTATAAGGCGAAGCTTTATAAGGCATCATCCCGAGATCAACTAAGCGCATATAATCCGGCACTTCTTCTGGCGCGACCGGTCCGGTCCAAAGAACATTTTCGAGTTCGAGCAGACTCTGAAAATCTGCGTGCCCCTCGGTATTATCCGGACCAATGAACAGAAACAGCCAATCGGGCTGTTTTAATGCCGCCGCACGAACGAGCTGGAAATCAAGCTTCGGCTTAATTCCACCAAGATAGCCAATCACTTTTCCATGAAAGCCTTCAGGCAAAACCGGTTTAATCCAACGCGGGGAACGGTTAAACCAATCATACTCGACACCGTTCTCAAGCGTGGTAATCCGCGCGCCGTCACGCGATAGCAATTTGCCGGCAACATGGCGATGCAAATAATCCGATGTGCAGTAGATCTGATCGGCACCGCGGATAATCCGTGTTTCCGCCCGCCCGATCACGGCGCGGCGCATTTGCATCAAAATGGACAAACGACCGCTGATCGGCGCCCCCCATAAATCGCTGCAATCATAAATGATTTTCTCCCACGGAAACAGGTCGGCTAAGAGCGGAAAGCCTGGAAACGTATACCACAGAAAAAAACGTCCATTCATATGATGCAATTGGTCGAGAAATCGTTCCGCCTTCTCCCTGTAAAAATAATCCACAAAACGGGCGAATCGAAAAATTTTATGCGGCGACAGGTCGCCAATGCGCCATTCTTTAATCCCATTTTCAAGAGTGGTAAAGTCCTCTGCCACGTCATCAGCGGACGGGCAGAGCCAAATTACTTCCTTTGTCGCATCCTGCGCGCGCAGATATTCAGCTAGTCGGTGACGTCGGTAACGAAGTCCGTCCTGAGTCCATGGACTGGAGGCGACGATTAAGTGTATATTTTTCATCAAAATGGATCCTTTCTCGCTGAATTAGATATGTTTTCGAACAGCATTGGCCGCGTAATGGCAAAAATACCAGCAGGCCTTAGCAAGCGGCAACCGTTCCTGCCTGCGGTAGACATGCCATGTCTTTTTGGCCGCTGTCCACTTATTGCCGGATAGCGAGCTGGCACCACTGATTCGATAGTCCGCGAGATTCTCATCCAGTCCATAGGCGACGTAGCCGCGTTTCAATAGCGACAGCCAGGTGGCCAAATCTTGCCGACTCTTCAAATCCGGCATGTGGAACGGCCCAGTTTGCTCGCGGTCAATCATCACGGTCAGGCAGCCGACGATCGTATTTTTCAGCATATCGCGATAACGTACTTGAGCCGGCGCCGCGATAATTTTTCCTAATGGCTGCCCTTTTCGGTCCACATACTCATAAGCAGTGAATGAGAAGGCACAACCCTGTTTTTGCATAAAAGCGAGCTGCTTTTCTAGCTTATCCGGTTTCCAACAATCATCACTGTCGAGGAAAGCGATATAGCGCCCACGCGCCACGTCGAGCGCAAGATTTCTAGCCCGAGCCGCGCCGCCGTTACTTTTGGCGAAAACCGGGCGGATACGCGAATCACGCGCTGCAGCTTGGCTAATCAGATCCCGCGATCCATCTGTTGACCCATCATCGGCGATAATCATCTCCCAGTCTCGGTGTGACTGAGCACAAACCGAGTCAATGGTTGCTTGAATGGTCGCGGCTGCGTTATAGCACGGCGTAATCACACTGACTTGCACTTCACACGTCATCACACGCCGCCTTCTTTCCTCTTGTCCCTTTCTCGAACCAATTCAGGCCACGCCGCCATGAAAAAGACAAGCGTCAGACCGAAAACGAGACCGAGAGCTGACCGTTTTTTGGATGAAAAAGCAGCGCTACCGCGAGCGGTTCCTGGATTGGCACGTTGCAAAATTTGTGCTGGCTTGTTCCGCAGTTCCGCGCTCTTGAGTTGATAATAGAGTTGAGCCGTGTCTGTTGTCCCCTGAGGCGCACGATCGAGACGTTTAAGTGTATCGGAAATAATCTGTTTTTTCGCCGTATAAGCCTGATGATCGCGCGCAATAAATCGATCGGCGACTTGATTGGTGATTGCCGCAGCCTGCTGACGTGAATTGTCCGTATAGGCGATCTGCACCATCGTATTTTTCAGAACAGTGACCGTCAAGTCCGCCGGAAAATTAGTCTGATCCTTTTTCCATAACTCCGGAAGATATTCTTTATAAAAGGGTTCATTTGAAAGAAGAATCCGCACATTTTCCGCTTGATTGTAATTGGCATCGCCATAGCTACCAAGCCAGATCGTCGCCGAAGCCTGATAATGCGAAAAAGATTTGCCAACCGGCAGCAGCCAGCCTAGCGAACCGAACACAAGCGGCACCGCAAGAACAAATACCCAGTATTTTCTTAACCGTTTGCCTATCCTGCTGATGATCTCCATTTACATACCTCCAGAACAATAGCTGCTCGCTGCTTCTTTCCGCAAAACCGCAAGCAGCGTGACGAGAAAGCCTAGGAATATCCAGTGAAAATATAAATTACTGACCGAACTCGGACTAATACTCGAGAAAAGAAAGGCGATTTGCCCGCAAAGCGCGCCTTTCAGCAGCATGCCTTTCGTTTGCTTCGGCAGCGAACAAGCATAGCGATAAAGACTGTAAAACAAAGCTAAATAGATAATCAGATAACCCACACCGATGAAAATTCCAAATGTCCCGGCGATTTCAGCAAGCCAGTTATGTGCCTCAAAAATATGATTGGTATTGAATACCGGCCGTGTACTCAGCGCAAATGATAAATTACCCGCGCCTGTCCCCACCCCGAAACTATCGGCAAGGTAATGCAGCGTGCTCTCAAGCAAATGTATCCGTACAATATTAGAGGCTGGCACATCGTTGATTGAATAATCCGTCTCAACCGTCATATATGGGGTCATTTTTGAAAAAATTGAACCAGAAAACAGAATCACGCCGGCAACGAGCAAAACGCCGGCAGCTGCCAGTACGCGCCGTCGCCAGCGCGTCGGAACCATCAGAAACAAATAGAAGGCGCTACCTGCAACGACGCCAAGTTCACTAGCTCGTGATTCGGTCAAAACAATTAGGAAAAAAGATAATAAGGCGCCGATACTGCCGGACGCCTTCCAGACAAGCGCTCGTTTTTCGCAAGCGAATGCGAGAAAAAAGAAAAACGAAATCGAAAGCAGCGTGGCGAAGTCATTCTGGTTCGTAAAAACCGCTGTCGGATAGCCTAATTTATAGGCGGGCCCACCATAAAGTGAGGAAGTCGGCAGCTGAATTTGACCGAAATAATTCACAAGACCGATACCCATTAGCAGCGCCGTCATCACGAGCCAGATTGTGTGAAACCATTGAAGATCCGCCCATTGATTCAGTGTCAATGCAGCAAGCAACACAAACAAGAGCCCCGTACCAAGCAGCAGTAAATACTTCAAACCTTCGCTGAACGATGCCGCCCAGATCAGCGAAGCAGCGCCGTACACACCCCAAAGCACGAAGAAGAGCAGATAAGCCTTCACCGGACTTTCGCGCCAGGCCCGTGCCACCCACTGTTTTCGTATCAAACAACCGAGAAAATAGAGCAGACAGGCCGCGAGCATCAGCCGATAAACAAATAAAGTGACCATGCCGACCCGGATGCTGAGAAATTCCTGATTGAGAAAAGTGCTGGCGATAAAAACAAAGAGCAGGCCGGACATGATCTGCCCACTCGTTGCCCGATTCTTGAGCAAAAGCAATGCGGCAAGGACAAGCCAGGTCCAAACAAGCAATAGCATAAGCTTCAGCCATACATTATCGAGCATCAAAATACCGACAAGGCAGGCCAGCACGATTGAAATCAGGCGAATCAGCCAAAATATTGTTTTATTGTCCACATCCATCGCTTTCTCTCCGTTTCCCAAGGCAAATCCCCAATTCCTGTTAGAAAACTGGGCTTGTTTTCGGTGCGACTTTTCTCGATTTATGTGTAACTCCTGAATTTCGGTGCGACTTTTTCACGATTCGGAGCAACTTTTCTTGATTTAGGAGCAACTTTCCTTGATTTCGGCCTAATTTTTACTCGATTCGGCCTAACTTTTGCTCGATTCGGCCTAACTTTTCTCGGCTTTGGTCTAACTTTTCTCGGCTTCGGTCACTCTTGCTGTGAACAGGACGGGAGACCCCTCAGACAATCGAGTGATCTGAGTGGCCTCCCCTGTCCTGCTCTTCTTGTAAACACAATTGCTTTCTTGAGATAAGGCTAATCGCGCTAAGAAATGCAAACGACCAGCTATCAGTGTACAGCCTTCTTGCCGGCTTTTTTCATGCGCCGATACGTATCATCCAGTGTTTCCCGGAGTCCCTTTTCTAGTGAAACAAGCGGTTTCCAGCCAAGCAATCGCTTCGTTTCATCATTTGCCAGCATACTGTGGCGGATATCACCAGGCCGCGCCGGACCATAATAAACGGAACAATCGGAATGCGCGACCGCGCGCAGCTGCTGAAATAATTGATTGATTGTGACCGAAGAGCCGTTCGACACATTGACGCAGAGATTTTCTTCCAGTTTCAATGCTGCGGCAAGTGCACGAGCAACGTCCTGCACATAAATAAAGTCACGCGTCTGCTCGCCATCACCGTAAATCATCGGTGGTGTGCCCTTATGCAGGCGTTCACAGAAAATGGAAATCACACCGCCTTCGCCTGCCGCATCCTGCCGCGGTCCGTAGACATTGCTGAAACGAAGAATCGCATACGGAAGCTGATAAAAACTCTGGAACAATTGTAAATAATGTTCCACGGTTAATTTGGCAAGACCGTACGGCGACTCGGGACGTGTTGGATGACGCGTCGTGACTGGTAATTCGCTCGGGTTTCCATAGACAGCAGCTGAAGAGGCGAACACGATTTTGCGAGCACCTGCGAATCGCGCGCCATTCATCACATTGAGTGATCCTTGAATATTGATCCGCTGGTCAAATAGTGGATCCTCAACGGATTGTGCAACACTCACCTGTGCCGCGAGATGAATGATATAATCGGGCTTGATTGATTTGATTAATTCAATAACCGCTGAATCGGCGATATCGCAGACATAGACATCGACCGGTAAATCAGCGATATTTTCCTGATGACCCGTTGTGAAATTATCAATGACGGCAACCTGGTAGCCTTCACGGAGCAATTGTTCGACCGTATGCGAACCGATGAACCCCGCGCCTCCTGTGACGATGACCTTTTCCATCGAAAATCCCCCAGTTATCATTTTTTTATCGTTACCTGGCACCCTCGCCGGTGAATAACACGCGGATGGTTTTCGCAAAAATAGCACGTTCCATTGCTGGAGAAAGATGACGGACATAATCCAAGTCATAAACAAGCTTCTCTTTCGGCGTCAGATCATAACCGCCGTTGACCTGAGCCAACCCTGTTAGGCCAGGTTTAACAAGCAACCGTTTCTTGAATCCGGGAATTTCATGATTAAATTGTTCGGTAAACATCGGCCGCTCCGGACGCGGGCCGATCAGCGACATATCGCCTTTCAGCACTGAAAGAAACTGGGGTAATTCATCAATTCGTGTTTTGCGAATAAACCGCCCGACTTTTGTTACACGGGGGTCATTGCTTTCCGCCCATTTCGCACCGGCTTTCTCCGCGTCTTTGCGCATCGAACGCAATTTAATTAGCTTAAATCGTTTGCCGCCTTGTCCGACACGTTCCTGAATATAAAAAGGTGATCCCGGTGTTTCATAAACAATCAATAGAGAGAAAAGCAATAGGACTGGAGCGGCCAATACAAGTCCGACAAGAGAACCGATGATGTCCACCGCTCGTTTCAAACAAAGATATGGCTTGATTCCCTCGGGCAGCGACACATCCGGCGTTTTCTGGATAATAGAATAATCTGTAAAAATTTTTACCTGTTTTTCCGCATTCACGAAAGTCACTCCTCGGAAACCGTGTCCTTCAATCTTTGGTACATGTATCGATTATAGAAGCGGAATGTATTGTTTTTATGGTGAGAAGTTAAAGCTTCTGTAAACTTTATCACAGATTTGCCGTTGGCCGATCCGTCCGCTTCCTCAAGCTAAATCGCTCAGAAAAACGACGTATTGTTCCCGTCTGAACCGCTAAAGTTAGCATTAGCATGCCCAAATTGAGCGGAACTATAAACGGAAGTGCGAACGCGTTGATGCAAGAAGCCGCGAACAATAAAACCATCACCGCATAATGGCGTTTCAATGGAAAACTGGTCCAATTCCTACTGGAGAAAAAACTTCTCGCGCAGAAGAAAAAAAGATAAGCCACACCGGTGGCGCATGCCGCGCCGATCGCCCCGAACTGGGGAACGAGCAAGCTGTTTAGCACCAGGCTTGGCGCAAGCGCGATCACGCTGACCCAAATGTTCAAGAAACTTTTTCGGGAGAAGACGATGCCGAGTGTTGTTGTCTCGCTGATCGTATACATCACTGGCTGCAGGCAAAGAAAGCCAATACTGTAAATGGTTGATGCATAATCTGGAGACAAAACAAAGACAATCAATTGTTTGAAAATCAAGACGCCAAAGAATAATAGAGTCATAATGAGCAGCAGGCCATCGCTGACTAATTGAAAATATCGAATATCCTTCCCTTCGCTATGCCAGCGATAGGCAGTCGGCACCCAAAAATTGGTGAAACTGGTCTGGATAACCGAAAGAACCGATGAAATTTTCAAGGTTGCCGTAAAGATTCCGAGTTCGTAAAAGTTGCTCCACGTCCGCAACGAAAGCTGGCCAGCTGAGTTGAGGAATGTTGCGGCCGAGGCGGCCACAACAATTGGCAGACCAAAGAGGAGCAGTCGCTTGATAAGCGGCCAGTCAAGGTGGAAACCACGAAAATCGAGTAACCGCCGATAGCGAATGATTAGATAAAGGTCTCCGGTCATCTGCCCAATTGTGGTTGCATAGATGACAGCAAGAAAATCGCGCCGAATCATCAAAACGAATACAAGTGTTGCCGCAAGAATCACAAGCTTAATTAAAATTGAGAAAACGGAATAGGCGAAGGCTTTTTCCTCCATGCGAATCGAAAGCAGAATAAAGCGTTCGAGAATCATCGATAGCAGCATCACAGCCATCAGCAGAACTGCCAAATGATCGTTTGGATCACCGAACACAAGTTGGGAAACCAAATTCATATTCAAGCAGATCACCGTAAATAAGCACATCGAAAAAAGGAACGGTACGATCAACGCATTTTGGAACAGCCGCAATCGATTTGCCGTCTCATGGTAATCGCGCGTATAGGCCTGATCAACACCGAGATATAGGAATGTGACAAAAAGCATCTGGATCAGCGAGAACATTCCGGCTTTGCCGTATTCTTCTGGGACAATAAAATGCGTCGTTAACGGGATTGTAATAAAGGCGATCAGCGCTCCGCCAATTGGCCCGATCGAAAAGCCAAACAGCCGTTTGATAAATCCATGACCGGCGCCGCCTTGTCCTAATATCGCTTTTATCGCTTTTATCACGCTCATGGATTGATATCCCTTTCGAAAAGACGAATTAAGCGTGCATTCTGTGTTTCGATATTAAATTCCTTTGCCACTGTTTGCCGCGCTTGGTTCACAATCTTCGTCCAACGCTCAGGATTGCGGATCACGGCTTCAATAGCCGCAGCAAGTCCAACCGGATCGTGCTCGGCGACGAGCCAGCCGTTCGCACCGTCCGCAATTAGTTCCGGTATACCGCTGTGGCGCGTGGCGATCACAAGTCGTTCCATCGCCAGCGCTTCCATTAATTGAACCGGAATCCCCTCCATATCACCATCACTGCTCGTCACGCTCGGCGCAAGCACAAGCTGTGCACGAGATGCGAGATGAATCCATTCTTCCTGCGTGCACCAGCCAACAAGTTCAATCACTGTCTCCAGTCCTGCAGCCTGAATCCGCTGGTGTAGTTCTCCGGCGAGTGGGCCATCGCCAGCGATCGCGTAATGGACCTTGAATCCTCTTTGCACAAGTAGACGAATCGCTTCAATCGCATCGTCCAGTCCTTTTTTCTCCACAAGACGCGCCGCTGAAACAATTTGCAATGTCTCCTCTGGCTCGGCGGCCTCCGCTTGAAAGGCCGACAAGTCGATGCCCATATGATGCACGATTATCTGCTCCGGTTTTGCCCCGAGCGACAAGCAGCGCTGCCGCCAAAAATCGCTAATCGGCAGCAGAATTGCCGGTGAGCGGAACAAGTCCTGATAGACAGTGTTACCTTTTTGCCGCACATAGCGCAGCATATCATAGCCATGAAACGCCACAAAAAGACGGCCACCAAGCAGCCCGCGTTCCATGCATTTCTGAGCAAGTATCCCATTTGGACCGAAATGTGCGAGGATAATCTGCCTGTCCGACAAGTCTGTCTGAGTCAGGCAACGCGCCATTAAGATCAGATTCGGATGTCTGACAAAATCGTTTAATCGAATTTGGTGAAGGCCATGTTTTAAAAATAAGCCAGCCAATCCTTTTGCAAATTGCTGAAGCTTGCGGAATTTTCCCATTCGCACCCCTTCAGATGCTCCATAATAAATAACCCGCTCCTGAAGGCGGTATCGCCGCACATCCTCATGCACTTTCTGATCGGGCGCAGGCTGTTTGGCCAGGATCGTGACCTCATGACCGGCATCAATTAAGCCGGTGATTTGATTTAATATAAACGTCTGCGAGAGTTTCGGAAATTCACCGACAACAACTAAAATTTTCATACTGATCCTCCATAAAAACGTAGGATGTCTGATGATCTACGAGCCTAAGCGGAAGCCGCCTGCTCACCATTATAGCTATAGAACATTTATCCAGTGTTAAGTATTCATTAAGAATGCTTTTGATAAACCTTTGCCGAAAATCGGTTCATTTAAAATTAACAGCGTTCCACCATTATGAGCAACAGTCTGAGCAAATTTTTACTTAACAACATGCCGATTTTTATCGTGACCATACTTCGGCTGCTCGCTTGCCGCGGGCGCCCCGCGTCTCCTCAGACAGGTTAGAATCTGCGGGTTTTCACTTGGCTCGCTTTTCCCGCAAGACGCCAGTGCACCTCGCTGCATTTTTGTGCAAAAATCTTTCTTATCTCTTTAAAAAAACATCCCCTGTATTGGGGATGTTCGTTATTGGGTGCTTGATTAAAAGATAAACTCTGTCGCGCGATTGGGTCGGCCGATTGAATAATAATCGATGCCTGCGCGGCGCATCTCGTTCGGCGAATAACAGTTGCGGCCATCGAAAACAATGGCATGTTTCATCAGACGCTTATACGTTTCCGGCTCCATTTTGCGGATATCCGGCCAATCGGTCAAAATAACTGCGCAATCCGCTTCACGAAGCGCTTCATCGACATGATTTGTGAAAACCGCTACTTGACCAAGCAGTTGCTCAGCCCTGCCCGACGCAATCGGGTCATAGGCAATCAAATCAGCCCCACGTTTCGCAAGTTCAGGTACCATGACAAGTGCTGGCGATTCGCGCATATCATCCGTGTTCGGTTTGAACGCGAGACCAAGCACAGCGAGCCGCTTGCCTGCCAGATCACCACCCAATCGATTTTCAATTTTTTCAAGGAGCAGACGCTGCTGCTGCCTATTCACTTCAATCACAGATTTCAGTAAATTAAAATCATGATGATGGTTGCCAGCAAGCTGAACGAGTGCGTGCGTGTCTTTTGGAAAACAGGAACCGCCATAACCAATGCCCGCCTTAAGAAAATCCGGCCCGATTCGGTGATCCAGCCCCATCCCCTGCGCGACTTCTTCAACGTCAGCGCCAAGTTTCTCGCAAAGATTCGCGATCTCATTGATAAAACTTATTTTTGTCGCAAGAAATGCATTCGACGCATATTTGATCATTTCACTGCTGCAAATATCGGTATGCAGAATCGGCAGACCAAAAGGCCGATTAATTTCCTCCAATACTTCGGCCGCTGCCGGATTATCTGTGCCAATCACGATTCGATCGCCATGGAATGTATCATGGATGGCCGAACCTTCTCGTAGAAACTCCGGATTTGAGGCAATCGTAACACGCATGTCCTCAGGAACGAGCCGGTTAATCAGTCGCTGGATTTTATAGTTGGTTCCGACGGGGACGGTGCTCTTGATCACCACAATCAACGGATGGCTGATATGCGCGGCAAGATCCCTCGCTGCTTGACGAACATAATCTAAATTGGCCGATCCATCCGGCCGTTCCGGCGTGCCGACCGCGAGATAAACGACACGCGCCCGATCCAGTCCACGTGCGTAATCGGCGGTGAAAAACAAGCGAGCGTTCTGCATATTTCGCTGCATCATCTCGCCAAGACCCGGTTCATAAATCGTCGGAATACCATGGTTCAACGTCTTCACTTTATCGGAATCAATATCGATGCAAGTCACCGTATGGCCAATCTCCGCCAACGCTACGCCAGTCACTAGACCAACATAACCGGTGCCAATCACAGCTATCTTCAAAAGAAACCCCTCGCAATCCGCTGATGGATTCAGACTTCGGCTGCAAGTCAGCCGCCAAGGTCTGTCCGAACGTTTCTGTCAGTCTATAGGGCAGGCAGCTTTTCTCTGCTAATAACCTATCCGCCGCCTGCTTGTCTCATACATCCATCCTAAGAAATTTCAGCAACGTTTACCCGGATTATAAAACGGCGACGTTAAGCAGCCATTAAGGAAATGTAAAAAGCGAGTCAAACTAGGATCAAGTCATCAAAAAATTTACAAACTTATGGGAAACACTGTAGCCTTATCAAAATTTATTTAAATTCAGTAAACCGTTAACAATGAAAGCCTAAGATAAAAACAGTGCCCAAACCAAACCATGATTAGAAAAACTTGGCAAGCCAAGTCTTTTGAACAATGGCGAAGCCTTAGTTTTTCTTATACTTAATTCCTTTGAAATCTTTATACTTTCTTAACGTATAAAAAGTAGAAAATGGGTATAACTTAAAAACATTTATCTTTCGCTATTTATGTGTGAAATACTGGAGGAATCGGACAATGCCTGAATCAATTGTGACGATTATCGTTCCTTGTTATAACGAAGAAAAAATTCTCGATACAACCATTCCGCGGCTGCGCGCAATTCTGCTGCAAGCTTGCAAAGATCATTTGATTGACTCCGCGAGCACGCTGCTACTTGTTGATGACGGAAGTACCGATCGCAGCTGGGAAATCATTACCCATTTTGTAAATAAATACCGTGAAGTAACTGGGTTAAAACTGAGTCGCAATTTCGGTCACCCGCACGCATTGATAGCCGGAATTGAGAGCGCACGTCCTTATTCGGATTGCGTCATCACCATCAATGCCAACCTACAGGCGGGCGACCAAGTAATTCCCGAATTTTTGAAAAAATATCACGAAGGCTGTGATTTTGTCCGTGGTGTGCGGAACCGGAGAATGATCAGACGTGCTCGCCCGATTTTCTATCAAACGATGCAAAAGCTCGGCATGCATCTTGAATCGAACCCCGCTGATCTCTACTTGCTCAGCAGAAGGGCGCTAAAAGAAATGAACGCTTTCCAGGATGAAAATATCTTTCTGAGCGATCTCTATCCACTGCTCGGTTTACAAAGCGCTGACGTCTCTTACACACCGAAAAAACGAGTCACCAACTCATCCAAATCTCGGCATTTTAAAGGGTTCCATTTCTTCATTGACAGAATCGCTTCTTCTCCTTTTGCCCCAATACGAATGGTGACCTATCTGGGCATTGGCGCGATAGGGATCGGAATCCTAAACGGCTGCCACATTTTGATGGAACAAGGATTCGATTACCTCTCTGCCGGATGGAACCCGATCATTCTCTCAATTTGGATCGTTGGCGGCATGCAACTGATCGTGATTGGCATGATCGGCGAATCGATCCGAAAACGGTACAGAAAGGCTAGGCGGTGGCTGCGTCATATGGATAAGAAGCTACTCCTGCACCGCGCGGAAAAACTTGAAAAATATAAGAAGATGAAAAAAACCGCTTATTAATCGCAGCCGCGATCCGTCAGAAATTTTTTATTCAGGATGTGGATACACGTGTCGCTTAAGCACACCCTTATTTCTCTTTTTCAGATCGCTTTTGCCATCGGATTCGCCGTTATTCTAATCATGGCTGCTTGTTTGCCTGTTTTGTTTGCAAATACAGGAAATTTAGCTCGATTGATTCTCTCCTTGATCGTCCTTGCACTGCTCATTTTCTTTCTTTTTGCAGCGTTTTACCGATGGCTTGACCGATTCGTTGCGCGCGGTCAAAAAATAATAGCGGCTGTTTTATTCGGGATGATTGGCATTTTTGAACTGATTCTCATCTTCAAGTTCCATACCATAAGCCCGCCGCTGATCGACGGCGGGCACACGTATGTCGAGGCGCTTTATTTGCTGCGCCATCACCATGCATCTGGCGCCGCCTACTTCCAGATTTATCCGAATAACATTCCAGTTACGCTGCTGCGTTACCTGCTCTACCGCATCTTCGCCATCTTCCATTTCCAAAGTTATATGATCATCGATCGATTGTTCTGCGGTGGTGCGCTTTTTGCCGGTATTTATTTCTTATGGAAATTTATCATTCGGCAATTCAATCTGCGCTCTGGGAACCTTTTCCTGGCTATGGCTTTGACTTCTTTTCCTTATTTTTTCTATACTCTATATTTCTACACGGATACGGCGATCATAATGATTCCGCCGCTTTTGATCCTCCTGTGGCAGAAATATAGCCGGACACACCGCCTACGCGAATTAATACTGCTTGGGATCGCGCTCGGTCTTGGCTGCCAGATCCGTCAGAATCTGATTCTCTTCCTGCCAGCAGTAATCATTTATTGGCTGGTAAAAGCTGGATGGAGAAAAACTATTCTGCCGTTTTTCGTCATCTGCGGTCTATTAATCACTTGTCAAATGGCGATGCAGCAGGTCGAGCGTGCTTATGGTTATCAACCGAACCCGCGTCTTGCCATGCCGACGTCGCATTGGCTAATGCTCGGCTTGTCCGCCGATGGCGGTTACAATAAAGCCGATTACAAACGTACCGTCCGCGAGCCAACGCAAGAAGCCAAGCGCGCCACCAATTGGCAAGTGATCCGTGAACGCATGGATCGCGCCGGAGCAGGCGGCCTGATCACGCTTTGGGGGCTGAAAATTGCGCGAACGTGGGGCATGGGTGCAGAGGGCTACTATTGGTACACTGAATTCACCAGCCACCCGTCCCTTGCGTATACGTATCTATTTGGCGATCGGCGCGTACTTGTACTCTTTACGATTCAAGCGTTTTATCTAGTCAGCCTCTTTCTGACGCTTTTTTCTGTAGTCCGCTTTTTTCGGACAAGGGAATTGACCACAAATCTGCTCATTCAGATTTGCTTATTTGGCAATCTGCTTTTCTACACGTTTATTTGGGAAGCCGAACCGCGCTACAGTCTACTCTTCTCGCCCTATTTTTTGCTCAGCGCTGTCTTCGGCTTTCACGAATTAAGGCATCAAGCCACCCATTTACGCACCATTCTGCAACACAACGACCCATCTGAAAAAAGACTGCAAGCCATCAAACAATGGTCGAGCTTCAGCCTGCTTGTGCTCGTGCTAATCTTCGGCGAACTCAATCAGCAGGACGTGACTGAAAATCGAATCGTCCGCGACTATCGAGTCAATCTGCCACATGTGCTTGGCAAGAAATCCGCGAAAGTCGACGCCACGCACCAAATCGGTCAAACCTTTCAAGCATCAAAATCGTTCAACCGCATCCGAATTGCCGTAAAAAGTAAAAATGGTCATGGCCGTTATCTAATCACACTTCGCACCCCCGGCAACATGCAAAAATTGATAACCACAACCGATCGTCTGAAGAGTAAACACTCGCTTGTGCTGCGCGTGCCGCTGCAACAGCTGCCAGCTGGAACATCCGCTCAGCTAAACATCCAGCAATTAAGCGGATCCCCCGGCGCTTCTCTCCATTTAAAAATGAACGGACGCGGCTTTGATTTACGTGACATTTATCCGCACGGCACGATGACACGAAACGGTCGCCCAGTCGCCAAATCCGATCTCCAATTTCAAGTCTATTATCAACATATGGCTCCGCTCATTCCCGAAACGCTTTACGACCTGCTGCTGATCATTCCCGAAGTACTGATTCTGATCACAGCAGCTTCTTTGGCAATGGAGTCCATTCGCCGACCAAACGGCTCATTGCGTTCGCTTTTGTTGAAAAGAAAAACCAATCATCAGGACTAGCAAAACAGGAGCTCTTTGGTCCGGCCCCGTTCCGGCGCTACTTTGCTGATTGACGCCGCTACTCTGTCGATGCCGCCTCCTACTCTGTCGATGTTCGTGCCTACTCTGTCGATGCTGACTCCTACTCTGTCGATGCCGCCCTCTACTCTGTCGATGCCGCCCTCTACTCTGTCGATGCCGCCTCCTACTCTGTCGATCTTGCCCTCTACTCTGTCGATGCTGGCCCCTACTCTGTCGATGCCGCCCTCTACTCTGTCGATGCCGCCCTCTACTCTGTCGATCTTGCCCTCTACTCTGTCGATGCTTGCCTCTACTCTGTCGATGCTGGCCCCTACTCTGTCGATGCTGGCCCCTACTCTGTCGATGCTGGCCCCTACTCTGTCGATGCCGCCCTCTACTCTGTCGATGCCGCCCTCTACTCTGTCGATCTTGCCCTCTACTCTGTCGATGCTGGCCTCTACTCTGTCGATGTGACGCCCTACTCTGTCGATGTTCGCGCCTACTCTGTCGATGCTTACTCCTACTCTGTCGATGCTGGCCTCTACTCTGTCGATCTTGCCCTCTACTCTGTCGATCTTGCCCCCTACTCTGTCGATCTTGCCCTCTACTCTGTCGATGCTGGCCTCTACTCTGTCGATGTGACGCCCTACTCTGTCGATCTTGCCCTCTACTCTGTCGATCTTGCCCTCTACTCTGTCGATCTTGCCCTCTACTCTGTCGATCTTGCCCTCTACTCTGTCGATCTTGCCCTCTACTCTGTCGATCTTGCCCACTACTCTGTCGATCTTGCCCTTACTCTGTCGATGCTGACTCCTACTCTGTCGATATTCGGGCTATCATAGTGAATATTTTCACTCTGATCAACGGCTGATCATTTGTTTTCAATAACATCGTGCAGAATTCAGAAAAACTTGGCATAGCCAAGTCCTTTTTAAATAATTGCGCTTCGGTTGCTCACTTGCCGCAGGCGATCCGTGAGCCTCCTCAGACAAGCGAGAATCTGCGGGGGCTCACTTGGCTCGCTTTTCCCGCAAGACGCCAGAGCACCTCGCTGCATTTTTATGCAAAAATCTTTATACTTTCTTATCTCTTAAAACGGCGCCAAAAGATTGTTTCCACAGAAATTGTATGATAAAATAAGAACAAATATTCGTATTCAGTTGATGAACCAACTTCCTTTTAATTTTCCACTTTGACACTCTCCTAATTCAAGCGGACACATATTCACGACTCTTAAAGAAAACACGGAGTTATTAAAAAGAAAATCTCGTATGTTCATGTTTCAACAGCTTTTTAATGAAAGCACAAAGTACACGATAAAATCTCTTAAAAAGAGGTGGATATATGTTTTACAAGCCTGTAAATATTCCATATTATTTACTACAATATGAAGCGTACGCCCGAAGGCTCCGTCCTGGTTCACTTATGAATTCAATTGAATCACAAATTAAGAATTACCGAGCAGGGTACAATGGTGAGCGTTCGCTTGAACCCATGCTTGCCGAATTACCAGACAAAAATTTTCTCATTTTTCACGATCTCCGCCTGTCAAACAATCTTTACTTCTTCCAAATCGATTATTTGATTCTCACTTCCGCATTTTTCCTGATTTTGGAGGTTAAAAACATTGCTGGAACGCTCCAACTTAATTTTGCAACCCATAAATTGACGCGAAGTTATAATGGAAAAATTGAGACATTTCAGGATCCGACAGTGCAGTCATCGATTTTGTGCCAACAACTCCAGGATTGGCTTAGCATTCACTTCAATTCGATTTCTGATATACCTGTTCTAGATCTTGTCGTTTTCTCATCGCCCGGTACTTATATCACTTTTGTCAATGGAACTCCAGAACAAGAGATGGGTGTCATCCGTGGACCCGCTGTAAAGCAAAAAATACTTTCTCTTACGAATGAATATGGAGCAGCTTCGCTAAATTCAAAGATTTTTAAAAACTTGCCCGAACAACTGCTCGTAGCCAATCATCCGAAGACTATTGATCTAATTGCTAACAAAACAGTCCAGGCTGAGGAATTGATTAAAGGTGTTCGTTGTCCATCATGCAGTCATATCCCAATGACACGAATTGCCCAAAACTGGCACTGTCCCATTTGTGGTAAAGAATCACCAAAGGCATACATCTCTGCATTAGAAGATTTTCGCTTAATATACGGGCCAAAAATTACCAACCGTCAATGCAAAGAATTTCTCGGTTTGGATTCTATGACCACGTCAAAATACCTCTTAAGATCGGTCCATCCAACATCAATTGGGAAAAACAGCAACAGAATTTATCTATTAAAGTGAAGTATTAATTCCTCTCAACCTGCTATTCAACACCAACACTTTGCTCAGACGATACCAAACGTTAACTCTCTGGATGTTATTGCCTTATTTATTTCCATGCCCTTTTTTAATTTTTTATTCAGGCCTAACCATTTCTTTGAAATGCTTGCATTTATAGAGTAGATGCGTTTGAACGACTCCTAAATTTTTTATTTTGCTTTCACCGCTTTTCTGAAACCTCCTACTTATAGAATGGGAGCCTGCATTGTGCAGCTCCTAATTTTTTTATTTTAATACCACCGTTTTTTTGAAAAGCCTTCAGATGAATACAGGTATTTAGTAGCAGATTATAAATTTTTCAAATCTGTCTCACCGCTTTTCTGGAAGCCTCCTACTTATAGAATGGGAGCCAGTTTTGTGCAGCTCCTAAATTTTTTATTTTGCTCTCACCGCTTTTTTTGATAGTCTTCAGACAAACATAGGTATTTAGTAGCAAATTATAATTTTTTCAAATCTGTCTCAC
>NZ_JAFBEV010000024.1 GCF_016908935.1 Sporolactobacillus spathodeae
TAGTTGGGGGCTGTCCCCCTGCGAGAGTAGGTCACTGCCAGGCAAATGATAAAGAACAGGCGCTTCTCAGAAATGAGCGGCGCCTGTTCTTTTTTAAGATAAGAAAGTTTTTCACACAAAAATGCAGCGCAGGTGCGCTGGCGCCTTGCGGGAAGAGTACTGTCTGTCCGAGGAGGCTCCCGTCCTGCCCGCGGTAAGCGAGACCGAAGCGCATTTGATGCAAAATAAAAACCAAGCATAGATAGAACATTCCGATTCATAAGGCGTTCATATTGATCCGATACACTAGTAGGGTTGGCAGTTCTCATAAATAGCAGGAAATATTATTGTCTGTAAAGAATAAATAAAATAGCTGTTTGCTGCATGAAAATGGAGTGAGAAAAATTGATCAAATTAATGCCTTATCTAAAGCCCTATAAATGGGCAGTGATTGTTGCCATTCTATTTGTCTTTTTACAATCGCTTGCAAACCTATATTTACCCACACTGATGGCGGATATTGTCGATACCGGAATCGTCAAAGGTGATATGGCCTATATCTATAAGGTCGGCATTTATATGCTTCTGGTGACGCTTCTTGCGGGAGCATTTACAGCCGTCTCGAATTATCTAGCTTCGAAAGCAGCCTCAGGCTTTGGGCGGGATGTGCGCAACAGCATGTTCGCACATGTTGAATCGTTCTCGCTTAAGGAGTTTGATCAGATCGGAACGAGTTCGCTGATCACACGCGCAACCAATGATATCGCGCAGATTGAACAAGTCTGGATGATGATTTTAAAAATGATGGCAATGGCACCGCTAATGTGCATCGGCGGGATTATCATGGCCGTCAACAAGGACGCCAAATTATCACTTGTTCTAGTTGTGGCTGTTCCTATACTGATTATTATCATTGCACTTCTTGGGAAAACTGCGGTTCCGATTTTTAAACGAATTCAGAAAAAATTGGATCGAATGAATCTGGTCTTGCGTGAACAATTAACAGGTATCCGTGTGCTGCGTTCTTTTAATCGTGAGCACTATGAGCGGGAGCGATTTGACAAAGCCAATCAAGATGTGACAGATATTTCTATCCGCATTAATAAAATTATGGCAGCTGCGATGCCATTGATGATGCTGATCATGAATTTGGCTACGGTTGCGATTGTCTGGTTCGGCGGCTTAAGAATTGATAGCGGCGAAATGCAAGTTGGAGATTTGATGGCATTTATTCAATATGCGATGCAGATTATGTTTTCCGTACTGATGGGCGCAATGATGTTCATTATGATTCCACGTGCTCAAGTGTCCGCAGTACGTGTTAATGAAGTGATGGCGATTGAGTCGGATGTATGCGATGGGGAAACCACTGTTACCAGCGGCGATACGGACCGAGCTGCGACTGTATGTTTTGATCATGTGACCTACCATTATCCAGGAGCGGAAAACCCAGCGGTGTCCGATCTTTCATTCACCGCATTACCGGGTCAGACAACAGCAATTATCGGCGGTACAGGATCAGGAAAATCTACGATATTGAACTTGATTCCGCGCTTTTTTGATGCTGATTCTGGGAAGGTTACAATTAATGGTTTGGATGTTCAGTCATGGTCGTTGGATGACTTACGCCAGCAGATCGGGTATGTGCCGCAGAAGATTCAGTTGTTTAAAGGGACAATCGCTGAGAATATCCGTTACGGTAAGCCGGATGCGACAGAAGAAGAAATTCATGAAGCGGCGCGCATTGCTCAGGCAGACGGATTTATCCGCAAAACAGAAAATGGCTATGATGCGTCACTTGTGCAAGGCGGGAAAAATTTTTCCGGTGGTCAGAAACAGCGTCTGGCAATTGCCCGAGCACTTGTCCGAAAGGCAACTATTTATTTGCTCGATGACAGCTTCTCTGCATTGGACTATCGAACGGATGCGGCACTGCGTGCGGAATTGCAAAAAATCACGCGAAAAGCGACCGTTTTGATTGTCGCGCAGCGCGTAAGTACTGTTTTGCATGCCGACAAGATAGTAGTTCTGGATGATGGTATGATTGTCGGGATAGGTACGCATGAAGAGTTGATGCAATCTTGTACGGTATATCAAGAAATTGTGGCCTCACAGTTGAACAAGGAGGAGTTGGCATGAGTGAAACCAATAATTCCTCTCGGCGACGGGGGAGTCACGGAGGCTTTGGCGGACCAGGTTTTCACGGGCAAATGCCAGTAGAGAAACCGAAAAATTTCAAAAAAACGTTTCATCGGCTGATGAGCTACCTGAAGCCACATACTTTTCTGCTCATCACCGTTTTTGTTTTCGCTGCGCTTAGCACAGTTTTTACAATTATCGCGCCAAAACTGATGGGGCATGCGACCACAAAACTTTTTGAAGGCATGATCATGAAAATGAGGCATGTGCCAGGGGCGCATATTGACTTCGGGGCGATTTGGACGATTGTTGTAGAACTGATTGTTCTCTACATTTTAAGCGCGTTGTTTACGTATCTCATGCAATATTTGATGAGCGGCGTCTCCCAAAAGATGGTCTATACAATGCGACGACAGGTCAATGAAAAATTTGCCCGTCTGCCGGTCAGCTATTTTGACAATCATCCATACGGCGATGTCCTCAGTCGTGTCGTCAATGATTCGCAGAATATCAGCAATACGCTGCAGCAGAGTCTGACGACATCCATCACATCCATTGTAACGCTGATCGGTGTGATTGTGATGATGCTGACGATCAGTCCCATTTTGACGTTGGTTATTTTGCTGACTCTCCCACTTAGTCTGATCGGTGTCAAACTGATCACAGGTCGCTCACAGCAATATTTCAAGAGTCAACAAGAGCGGATTGGTGCGCTCAATGGTCACGTCGAAGAAATGTTTACGGGTCATCAAGTGATCAAAGCGTTTGGAAAGGAGCGGGATGCCAAGAAAGAATTTAGCCGGATCAACGGTGAACTTTATCAGTCAGCTTGGCGCGCACAGTTTCTTTCAGGAATTATGATGCCACTGATGATGTTCATCGGCAACATCGGTTTTGTCTTGATCGCAGTTGTCGGCGGTATTCTCGTGGTCAAACGGGCGATAGAGATTGGCGATATCCAGGCGTTCATTCAATATGCGCGTCAGTTCGGCCAGCCATTAAACCAAATCGCGAATATCTCTAATATTATTCAATCAACGGTTGCTTCAGCAGAGCGTATATTTGAAATATTGGATGAAGTGGAAGAAGTACCGGATAAGCGAGACGCGACAATTATTGCGCATCCGAGGGGCCATGTCCGCTTTGAAGCGATCGATTTTAGCTATACGCCGGATAAACCGCTCATTGAGCAAATGACGATTGACGTGCCCGCCGGCCGCACAGTGGCAATTGTCGGGCCGACCGGAGCGGGGAAAACAACACTTGTAAATCTGCTGATGCGCTTCTACGATACGCAGGCAGGGCGGATTACGGTAGACGGTATTCCTGTGAAAGATATGAAGCGCGAGCATCTCCACCATTTATTTGGCATGGTATTGCAGGATACGTGGCTGTTTCAAGGAACGATTCGCGAAAACATCGCTTATGGGCGGCAAGACGCGACAGAAGAAGAAATTGTTCAGGCGGCTGAGGCCGCGCACGCAGATCATTTTATCCGCACATTGCCAGATGGCTACGAAACGATATTGAATGAAGAGGCAAGCAATCTGTCCCAAGGTCAGAAACAGTTGCTGACCATTGCCCGGGCAATCCTTGCTGACCCGGTCATCTTGATTCTCGATGAAGCGACGAGCAGCGTTGACACGCGGACAGAACTTCATATTCAACATGCCATGAAGACACTGATGCAGGACCGAACGAATTTCATTATTGCGCACCGCTTGTCGACGATAAAAGAAGCTGATCTGATTCTTGTGATGAATCATGGACAGGTTATTGAGCAGGGAACACATCAGCAATTGCTTGAAAAATCGGGCTTCTATGCGGATTTGTATCAGAGTCAATTTGCTGTAGAAATTGAAGCGCGGCCCAATTAAATGATAGAGTAAATTCGGACTGTTACTGTGGAGGAAAATCCAATCTGCAGACAGTCTTTTTTACCGGATCAGGGAAGACAAGACAGGGATCTAGCAGAATCCCAGAAAAAATGAAGAAGTTTTGCTTTTAATGTTTTACTTTCCCGGATCCTGTATTAAACTTTGTAACAGTGGAAACTTCAGCAAGTTCGGAAATGAGGAGAATAATGGCAAAGAAAATTATTTTTACTGGTGGCGGTTCAGCTGGGCATGTGACACCGAACCTCGCCCTGATTGCGCGTCTGAAAAAAGATTGGGCGGTAACGTATATCGGATCAAAGAGTGGGATTGAACGAGAGTTGGTTGAAGGACAAGGTATTCCTTATAAAGCTATTTCAAGTGGAAAACTGCGTCGTTATTTTGATGTCAAAAATTTTAAAGATCCGTTCAAAGTGGCGGCAGGTGTGCTTCAAGCCTATGCCATTATCCACCGAATCAAGCCTGATCTGATCTTTTCAAAGGGCGGATTCGTGTCCGTGCCAGTAGTTATTGCCGGATGGCTGAATCGCGTGCCTATTTATATCCATGAATCGGATATCACGCCGGGACTGGCCAATAAGATTGCGATTCGTTTCGCATCAAAGTTGTTTGTGACATTTGAAGAGGCCGGGGCGCATTTGCCGAAGGATAAAGTCGTGCACACGGGTGCGCCGATTCGCGAGCGTCTTTTTGAAGGACGCGCAGATAAGGGGCTGCAATTTCTCGGTTTTCAGACGGGCAAACCAGTCTTGCTGATCATGGGGGGCAGTCTTGGTGCGAAGAAGATTAATGAGGTTGTTCACGAAGCACTTCCTGAGTTGTTGAAAACCTACCAAGTTGTCCATTTATGCGGCAAAGGAAATGTTGTCCCTGAACTTGAGAATGAACAGGGTTATAGGCAGTTTGAGTATGTGAATCAGGAATTGCCGGATGTGATGGCGGCCGCGGCAATTATTTTATCGCGAGCAGGGTCCAACGCTATTTTTGAATTTCTGGCGCTCAAGAAACCAATGATTCTCGTTCCGCTGCCGCTGCGCGCGAGCCGCGGCGATCAAATTCTGAATGCTCGTTCTTTTAAACAAAAAGGTTATTGTGAGGTTTTAGATAACGATGCGTTGACCGAGGCACAGTTGATCGAGACGCTCAATCGACTTTATCGGGATCGTTACGACTATATTGATCGGATGGCGGCCGCGAAGCATGCGACGAGCGGCCTGCAAAATATCTTGGACTGGATACAACGTGCTTAATAACGTTTCAAAGGAAAAATCGTCCAACAGCTCGTCGGCTGTTGGACGATTTTTTCGTGGAAAGAATGCATGCGGTTTGGAAGCTATAGCCGGTTTATTTTTAATCAAAAATTAAGTAACTATGTTTACGCTTTATATATCCTAATATAAGGCGGTAGTCACGGATGAAGAAGAACTCTATCAAATGGATAATCGATTTGGTCATGGGGTTAATGTTCTTGCTGTTCTTCAATTCGCGCGTTTTAGGCGGCTTGACGTATCATGAAATCGCGGGACTTGTTTTTGCAGGCGTGTTCCTGACCCATGTATTGTTAAATAGTAGCTGGGTCAAAAATATTACGTTGAGAATGTTCGATGGCAAGCTTCCTTGGCGCGCGCGCGGCGCATATTTGTTGAATTTCTTGCTGCTGCTTTCGATGAGTTGCGTTATTTTCAGCGGTATCGTGATTTCGCGCGTTGTTTTTCCGAACTTTAATCTCGGTAATGAAAGCTGGTTCCGAACGGCGCATGAAGCTTTATCCTTCTTTGTTTTAATTTTGGTTGGTCTGCACGTGGGTATTCACTGGCACTGGGTGGTTAATGTATTCAAAAAAATGGTTGGTCTCAAAGCGAAAGTTAGGTGGACGACATACGTCTTACCAATAGCGGCTTTGGCCATTCTTTTATTCGGTGTGTACGAGATTCAGCAGACCAGTTTTCTCAATCGCGTCGCAAGCGTTTCATCTGTCTTCAGTGGCAGCGGTGGTGATATGAGGGGCCATGGAACTTTTGAAGCCGGCGGAAATCACCCTGCTGGTTTTAAAGGGGGTCATGGCTTTGCTTCCGCGGGCGGACAAAAACCGGATTTAACGAATGGTCAGCGACCAAATTTTGCTCATAGACAGGGCCTTCGAGGAGAAGGTGATGGCGGCGGAGCGAATGTGCTTGGCGTCATAGTGGTTTATTCAGCGATCACCGGTGTTTTTGTTGTACTCTCTTATTACCTCCGAAAATTATTTGTGCGAAGAAGACAATCGGCAAATGCAATCGGATAAGCAGGTCAATGAGGGCTGGATAAAGTTGGTATCTGTTCCGTGTTTCTAAATGTTACATGTTATCGGGCAGCATTTTTCAGTGGAAAAATGCTGCCCGATTTCTTTTTTTATCAATTAGGAAATGATATGAATTTTCGCGCGCGTAAAATGTAGCGCAAGAGCTTTGGCTTACGTGGCAGCAAGCAGCAGCTGAAGTACATTGTTACAAAAAAGACTTGGCCAAGCCAAGCTATCTCAATGAAACAATTAAGGTTCCTATGATAATCTATAGGCCTCTTGAAATGGGTTCACCCGATGATCGATGCGTATCCATGTTGAGGCAATGCTCAAGCATCCACGGCCAGGGACCGAAATGCGAGGAAACATTGATATGACCGACATCTGGGAAGATGCGGATTGGCACACGGTAGGGTGCATATTGCGCCCATTTTTCCGGCGGAAGATAGGGATCGTTTGTTGCTGTGATCAGTAAGATGTGTCGGGCGCTTTTTCTGAGATAATCATCGCCTTCTGGAACCGGAAAGAAGCTGCGGAGCTCTTGAATTTTCGTATCGCAGGCAGGCGGGCTGACGAGCGTGACGCTTTCTGCTATCCGGGTGTTTGGTTGGGCTGCATAATGCATCCAAAGGATACAGCCAAGACTATGCGTGATCACGCGCAAGGGTTCTTCCTCAGGAATATGGGCGATGGTCTGTTTCAATTGAGCGAGCCAGTCGGTTTTGTCTGGATGATTCCAATTGGTAAATTGAGGAAACCAGACCGATTTTCCCCGACCTTGCAGTTTATGGGCGAGCCATTCCTGCCAGTGGCCGCCAGTGCTTCCTCCGAAACCGTGGAGGATCAGATAACTTGTCATGGATACACCTCGGGCGCAAGTTTGTCCGCTGCTGATCGAGCGGCATGTTGTTCTATCTATAACCCAGTATACCAAACAATTGCCACGGCTGATTCAGTTGATTTGACGCACATCAACGATCACATCTAGCTTCTGCTGTGGTGTGCCATGATAAATGCCTTTAACAGGGACAATGTCTTTATAGTCGCGGCCGTAAGCAAGAATAATATAGCGCCAGTTTATGGGGACATTGTTTGTTGGATCGAAGCCAGTCCAACCGACGCCGGGTATATAGGCTTCAACCCATGCATGCGATGCTTGTTCAAAATCGGCGTTGCCACCGTTGATATCTGTGATGTATTGGTAGCCACTGACATATCGGGCGGGGATACCCATGGTTCGACACAAAGCGATCATCAGATGGGCAAAATCCTGACAGACACCACGCCTTAGTTGAATCATTTCATCAATTTTTGTCTGAACCTGTGTGGCCGATGGATCATAGGTAAAATCATTCTTAATTTGTGCGGTCAAGGCGGTTAATTTATCAGCAAGTGAGGCGAATGTGTGCGACGCTTCGAATTGGGACGCCATTTGGGAAATGTCCGGTGTGATTGGCGTATATTCTGACGGATGGAGATACTCTGCGTAGTCGTCCAGAAACCGTTCGCTTGCTAATTCTTCTAGCTCTTGCGCCCCAGTTAGCACACTTTTTATGACGGGTTCCTCGTTGCTCGTGACAACAATCGATTCGGAATGAATGGTCAAAAGGGTATGCGGATCGGCAACCGAGAAACTATAAACAAGATTTTTAAAATAATCCTCATATGTATAAATCGGGGCCTGCGGCGATGTTGTGATCCGGCTTTGCAAGCAGGTTTGGTGCGTGTTTGTCCGCGGTGTCAGACGAATTTCATTGACACTGTCTGCAATTTCGCTGGCATATTTATATTTTGTCAGATGAGAAATATTAAATTTCATGCGTTTTGTGCTGCTCTGATCGAATTTGCTGGATCAAAAGGGCAGAACACTCACCTCCTTGGTATTGAAAATAGTTTCGATGGCCTGACCAATTGTGTTACAAACACTTATTTCCTCGATAAGAAATGAAATAATGCCCGATTCGATAATTTCAGGAATTTCCATATAGGCTAGCTGTGCATGCATGCGGCCAGTCAGACGCATGACACGCTGAATCGTTTTCGATGCGGCAATGTTCGCGTGAAATAGGCTGTGCAGATGATTATTCAAATGATTCAATGCAAAGCGCGTTGAACGTGGGAAAATCGCGTTCAAGATCATAAATTCAATCATCCGTTCGATCGTAAGCGGGCTAGTTTGGCACTTGCGATAGGCCTCAAAACCGCTTACGGATTTTAGCAGAGCGAGACAATTGTCGAAGTCAACGGTCCTTTTGTGTTCGGAGATGATTACCTTAAGAATACGCAGGGTGTTTTCAGCGCGTTCAATATATTTCCCAGATTCCAAAATGTGCCATTCTTGACCCCTTAGCATCGTGGATTCAATAATGCCCTGATATAAAGCTGTCTGTTCTTTAATTTTTTGAAAAAAGGAGTGGGGATAATGAAGCATAGCCTGGGCTGTCTCATCTTTCATCCAGAGATAGAACCCATTTATTGCCTCCCATAATTCGCTCGGCACGCGTTCACGTACAGATTGGGCATCGTTTCGTGCACTGACAAGACAGGAGATGATGGAATTACTGTAATCTCGGCTGAAAACAAGCAGCTGCATGACGTTGGATTCGGAATCAATAGGGTTCTTTAGAAGAAGCTCGTTCGGTACGCCGAATGTATCAATCAATTCTGTCCACGGGTGTAGGTCTTGGCCCATGTGGTTTGCCTGCATATGATAGGCGACATCAATTAAACGTGCATGGTTCTCAATGCGTTCCATATAACGACCAAGCCAGTAAAGTGATTCCGCGATTCTGCCGATCATTTGAATCCCCTCTTATGCTTCATTCCACTGAAATTTTATTAATCTTAAGCGTATAAAAAGAATAGCTAAGCAAATGCATCTCTGTTTTTGTTAGACAATCCAGGTATCCTTGCTTCCGCCGCCTTGTGAGGAATTAACAACGAGCGACCCCTTCTCCATAGCGACGCGCGTCAGACCACCGGGGAGCACAACTTGCTGTTTGCCTTTAAAAATAAAAGGACGCAAATCAATGGTTCGACTTTCAATCATGGAACCGCTGAGTGTTGGTGATTGAGAAAGACGGATCGCGCGCTGAGCAATATAACTTTCGGGATGTCCCAGGATCTGGGCGCGGAAGGCTTTAATGGTTTCTTTATCGGCTTGAGGCCCCATCAACATTCCGTAGCCGCCCGACAGCGATGTTTGTTTAACGACCATTTTCTCCAGGTTATCAAGTACAAAACTCCGCTCTTCTGGATTGCGCAGCGAATAGGTCGGCACGTTTTTCAGTACAGGCTCTTCGCTCAGGTAGTAGCGGATCATGTCTGGCACTCTCGTATAAATAAGCTTATCATCAGCAATGCCAGTTCCTGGCGCATTGGCAATTGCCACATTTCCGGCGCGATAGGCGTTCATTAGTCCAGGTACGCCGACAAGTGAATTTGGATTGAAGGCTAGCGGATCGAGAAAACTGTCGTCAAGCCGGCGGTAAATGACATCAACGGGTTTCATACGCCCGCTAATTGTCTGTAGATAGACTTTTTGATTAATGACGCGCAAATCAGATCCCTCAACCAAATCAATGCCCATTTGCTGAGCAAGAAACGCGTGTTCGAAATAAGCTGAGTTATACCGTCCGGGTGTTAAAAGGACAACGACTGGATCCTTTTTGTTATTCGGCGCCAAGTCCTGTAACGTCGTTAAAAGCTCTTGTGTTCCTTTTTCTAATCCGCGCACGTGATAGGAAAAATAGAGATCGGGGAAATAATGCATCATTAGTATCCGATTTTTGAAGATATAAGAAAGCCCAGATGGTGTCCGCAGATTGTCTTCAAGAACAAAATAGTTGCCTTGTTCATCACGAATGAGATCAATGCCAGATATAGCGGTATAGATATTTTCCGGAACGTCAAGATGCATCATTTCTGGGAGAAAGTAGGGATTGTTGACAATCATTCGACGTGAAATCAATCCGTCTTTAATAAAACGTTGTTCATGATACATGTCGCCTAGAAAGTGATTCAAGGCGCGAACACGCTGGTTTAGGCCGCGTTCAATCATTGACCAATCGTTGGCCGGTATGATTCTTGGCAGAACATCAAAAGGGATCGTCCGTTCCGCGCCTTGCGTCGCAGAAGCAATTTGGAAAGTAATTCCTTGGAGAATCATTTGCTGCTTGATCTTTTCCGAACGACTGATCAATTCGCTCGTGCCAAGCTGTTGCAATTGATCATAAAGCTTTTGATAATGTGTGCGAATGGTTCCGCGCGCGTCAAACATTTCATTGAAGGTATTCTTTGCCGCCGGCTCTTTGGTAAACGTTATCAGCCGCCTCCCGGAGATGAAATAAATCGTAAATCACGTCAGTCTGTCTTTTTCGCGATCCTGCAGATGCAGAAGTAAAATGAAGAAATAAAGGCGTGAATTATTTGATAATTCGATAATTTTTAATAAATTATAAACATTGCCAGTGATTGCTGTCAATGTTTATGTATGCTAAGGTCGCCTTTTTTCATGAAGCCGCCTGCGGCAAGCGAACACATGGCAATAAATGATTAAAAACAACAACAGATTTTAACAAGCCTTCTATGAAAATAGCGATCAGCAACAAAAGAACAGAAAAAAGGGAGCAGAGGCCTGCCAGGCTCCGGATAAGCCTAGCGGACATAGACTGAAGGCAGAAAATGTTTTCACGTGTACGAATAGATTACAAGAAATTGGTCTATCCTAAAACAGGAGGTGGAGACATGGGGATAAACGCGCAACAGGCCGGAGAAATTTGTCTGATTTGCGGCCAATTGAAACATGAGGGTATTCACATCGGTAATCAATTAATCTGTTATTCTTGTCAAGATAAAATTGTCGCGACGGATGTCACAGACTGGAAATATCGATATTTTATTAAGAAATTATCAAAAATTAAGTGGGACACAAAGCAGCCCGCGGGGAAAATCAAATAAGCTGTACGGAGAAGCACGTGATTTGGAGCTTCTCTTTTATTTTATGATAATGATTTTTTGTGGAAAATGGCGCAAGGTGCAACACTCGCGGCAAACGAGCAACCGAAGCATATTGCTGCAAAAAAGAATGAGACGCTATTTGCCCAGTTCTTCTCATACCGATAAACGATACAGACTTGAAAATATTTCTCCGTTTCGGTCGGCAGCTAGCAGCATCTGTTTCGCGATATGCTAAAATAAAAGCAATCAATAAAACACGTTTAAACGATTCATTGACCGCTTAGTACGGTCAATTTTGAGGAGAGACGATGAATCAGAAAGCAACGCCGGTGTTTGACGGCTTGAAGACCTATGTACACGATCAGCGTTATTCTTTTCATGTTCCGGGACACAAGGACGGGCATATTCTTCCTGAACCGGCTAAGGTAATCTATCAATCTTTGTTGACAATAGATGCGACAGAAGTTGCGGATCTAGATGATCTTTATCATCCAACCGGTATTTTGCGCGACGGTGAGGCGCTGCTCGCCGATTATTACGGCACGCGTTCTAGTTATTTCCTTGTAAATGGATCAACCGTTGGCAACCTGATCATGATCTTAGCCACTATTCGTCCAGGGGATCGGGTGCTCGTCCAACGCGATAGTCATAAGTCAGTCTTCAATGGACTGAAGCTAGCAGGAGCGGAACCTGTTTTTCTGGCACCAGAGATTGATCCACAGACCGGAATTGGCTACGGTGTGTGCCTAGAGTCGCTGAACGTAGCCCTTCAGCGTTTTCCAGACGCCCGCGCCTTGATTCTGACCTACCCGAATTATTATGGGATGGCGGGAGTGATTGGGCCGGTGATTGAGCGCGCCCATCATCACGGGATGGCGGTGCTCGTCGATGAAGCGCACGGACCGCATTTTCACTTGGGCGCTCCGATGCCGCCAAGCGCGCTTGATCAAGGAGCCGACCTCGTTGTGCAGTCTGCGCACAAGATGCTGCCGGCGATGACGATGGGCGCATGGCTTCATTGCAAGACGACGCGCGTTGATCAAGAGAAAATTGAAGCAATCCGGGCGATGTTGCAGACGTCCAGCCCGTCTTATCCGATCATGGCTTCGCTTGATCTCGCTCGGTATTTTCTAGCGAGCCTAACAACCGATAAGCTTACAGCCATTTGCCACAACAGGGACACCTTCGCTGCCGAGTTGGATGCGATAGAGGGAATCGATGTGCTGAAAGCCGTTCCTGGCGCGTTTCACCTTGATCCTTTTAAGTTGACGCTCGGTTTGCAATTTGAGACCAGCGGTTTTGCCTTTCAGGAGCGGTTGATCGCGGCTGGCATTTATCCGGAATTGGCTGATCCGCATCACGTTCTGCTTACGCTTGGGCTCTCCGAACGGGAAAACTATGCCGAGGCGGTATACCGCATTCGCGCCAGCTTGTCCAGTTTCCCTAGGACCCACGCGAAGCGGAAAACGAATGAGTGCCTTTCCTTTCCACTTGTTCAGAAGCTAGACATATCGTATCGGGAGATGGATCAGCTGTCACGTGAACTTGTTGATCTGCAGGCGGCAGAAGGCGCGGTTGCCGCTGAGGCAATCATCCCTTATCCGCCGGGCATACCGCTCGTTCTTCAGGGCGAAAAAGTGACGGCGGAACAGATTCGGCGGATAGAGACGCTGCTGGCCGCAGGCGCCGTCTTTCAAAACACAGAAACGGCACAGCATAAAATAATGATTTACCAATCAGGAGTCGCATAACTATGAATAAAAGAGGACTATTTATTACATTTGAAGGACCGGACGGATCCGGGAAATCAACCCAGATTCGACGGATAGCTGAATTCTTAAAAAACCATAATTTGCCTTTTTTGCTGACCCGTGAACCGGGCGGTACGACTGTCGGTGATCAGATTCGAGCGATGGTGCTGAATCCGGAGAATCGAATGATTGTCGATCAGACTGAGATCCTTCTCTATGCTGCTTCGCGCAGTCAGCATGTTCAGGAAAAAATTCGACCGGCCCTTGAGAAGGGTTGGATTGTTCTCTGCGATCGATTTACCGATGCGTCCATTGCTTATCAAGGTTATGGCTTGGGGCAGGACGTGGCGATGGTCCAAATGATTAACCGCTTTGCAACAGACGGACTGGAACCCGATCAAACCTTTTTGATTGATGTCTCGCCGGAGACCGGGCGGAAACGTATGGAGAGTCGGGAAGGCGCCGCGGAGGTGGGTATCACGCAAAACGCGGCTGAACTTGATCGAATTGAAGCTCGGGCGCTGGCTTATCACCAGCGGGTACGGGAAGGGTTTCTGGCGCTGTACCACGAAAATAAACAGCGGATCACTTTGATTGACGGAGAAAAAGACCGCGAAGAAGTGTACAGCACGATTATCAAAGCGCTGCGTGGTTCTCTGAATCTCAAGTAAACGGATGGCTGAAGGAGTGGCTTGCATGAAACTTGTTATAGCGATCGTTCAGGATAAAGACAGCAATCAATTGCAAGGAACGCTGGTCGACGCAGGATTTCAGGTGACTAAGATGGCAAGCACGGGCGGATTTCTCCGATCCGGGAATACCACATTCATGATCGGAACAGCCGATACTCGAGTTGACGAATTGTTGACCATCATTCATGATCAATGTAAAAGCCGGCGTCAAGTCGTTTCGCCGATGTCCTCACTCGACGGCAATTCCGAAGGTTATATGATGCATCCAGTCGAAGTAGAAGTCGGTGGCGCCAATGTTTTTGTTATGGATGTCGATCGATTCGAACACTTTTGACGCGCTACATTCAGGCACTTGATGTACGTCAGTCAGTGAAGGGGGGCAAAGCATGTCCATTGAAATCAGTCGTGACTCTGTAGTGAAAGAGAAACCATCTAGAGTTGAAACACCTGTTGCGCGCACAAGTGATTCCTTTGAACAGGTCTTCTCTTCCAGAAAATCAAGCGGCGACGCAGAAGCTTTAAAAGCGCTTTTCAAGCAAATTGATGATCAGGCAAGGCGTGTGTCTGGCTCGCGAACAGTCCGCGATTTGCAGCTCTACAAGAAATATGTGCAGTCGTTTTTGCAGAACGCGGTCCAGCTCGGCCTGAAAACGGATCAGTCGCGTTCCTGGCAGCAGGGTGGTACGCTGCAGACACTTGTCAAGACGGTCAATCAAAAACTGGTTGATTTAACGAACGACGTGTTGAATAAAAATAAAGATTCATTGGATTTGCTTGGCCATCTTGATGAAATTCGCGGGATGTTGATCAATTTATATGTGTGAATGCTGTTTAAGGGGAAAGACAAGAAGCGCGTGAATACGCGCCTTTTACATACAATTTGGAATCATTAGGATTGAGCCGGGACGGAGGAGTAAGACATGGATTGGCAGCAATTAAAAGACCAGCAGAAAACGGTTGAAAAAGTCCTGCGCCATGCCGCGCTCCGGCATGAACTGGCACATGCCTATTTATTTGAGGGTCCGCGCGGCACCGGCAAACGAGACACAGCATTGATGCTGGCACAGATGCTTTTCTGCGAGGCTGCGGAGGCGTTCAGACCATGCGGTGAATGCCGGAATTGCCGGAGAATTGCCTCTGGGAATCACCCAGATGTGGTTTGGATCCGTCCTGAAGAAAACGCTCAGACGATTAAAAAAGAACAAGTGGCTTTCTTGCTGCGTGAATTTGCTTATCATGGCGTCGAATCCGCGCATAAAGTTTTTATTCTTGAAGAAGCGGAGAAATTAACTGTTCAAGCAGAGAACAGTTTGCTCAAATTTATTGAGGAGCCCAATCCTGGCACGCTAGCGATTCTCGTAACGTCGCAGATTCATCAGCTTCTGGATACAATTGTTTCAAGATGTCAGGTGCTTACTTTTGTACCGCTTTCGGACAAGGATCTTGCTGAGCGGCTTGTGGTTGACGGACAGCCGCGGCAGCTCGCTTCGCTTGCCGCCGGTTTGACCCACAACTATCAGAGCGCAGTCGATCTTTGCCATGAGCAATGGTTTGCCGATGCGCATTCGCTAGTGTTACAATTAACCCAAAGACTTCAATCGTCTTCTGAACCGATACTTCCTTTTATTTATGATAAGTTTTATCCGCTTTTTAATGATATGCCCCGCATGACGACAGGCCTGGATCTGCTGCTTCTGTGGTATCGCGATCTGCTGAATCTGCAGTTGAATCGTTCGGAAAATCTCTTCTACGCGCCTGTGAGAGAGACATTGGAACGTCAGATGATGGCGTTGACAACGGACCAGATTGTTCAATTTATTGAAATGATTCTGGAAGCGCGTAAACAATTGAATGCCCACGTCAACGGATTAAGTGTTATGGAGCGTCTCATGGCTCAACTAGGAGGTATACGAAGCTAATGAAATACGATATTGTCGGCATTCGATTCAAGAAGGCCGGTAAGATATATTATTTTGATCCCGGGGATCTAGCGTTCTCGCGCGAAGATCAGGTCGTTGTTGAAACGACGCGGGGCATCGAATGCGGGACAGTCGTCATTGAAAGGAAATCGGTTGATGAGTCGGATATCATTTTGCCACTGAAGAAGGTGATTCGTCTTGCAACCGAGGAAGACAAACGGCAGGTGCTACAGAACAAAGAAGACGCCGAAGCAGCAATGGATATTTGCCTTCAGAAAGTATACAATCATCAGCTCGAAATGAAGCTGGTTGATGTTGAATATACATTTGATCGGAATAAAATTATTTTTTATTTTACTGCCGACGGACGGGTTGATTTCCGTGAATTGGTCAAGGACTTGGCAGCGGTATTCAAAACGCGCATTGAGCTGCGGCAAATTGGTGTCCGCGATGAAGCCAAGATGTTGGGTGGAATCGGTCCTTGTGGACGGATGCTCTGTTGCTCAACTTTTCTCGGTGACTTTGAGCCGGTGTCGATAAAAATGGCTAAGGATCAGAACCTCTCTCTGAACCCGGCGAAGATTTCCGGGGTCTGTGGACGGCTGATGTGCTGCCTGAAATATGAGAACGACATGTATGAAACGGCTAAAGAGGAATTGCCGGATATCGGCGAGCCAATTGTCTTGAACATTGGCAAGGGCCGTGTCATTGGTCTGAATATACTGGAGAAACTTATTCAAATTGAATTGAAGGATCAGAGTAAAGTGGTTGAGTACACACTGGACGAGCTTATTGAAGAAGGAGCAATTTCTTCGCGAGCTACGAAATAAGAGGTGGATGACCTTGGAGAAGAAAGATATTTTCTCTCAAGTCAATCATTTGGAAGAACAGCTAGGTCAAATTTATGTCGCATTCGGCCAGATGAAAGCGCAGTTGGCTCATGTTTTGGAAGAAAATCAAAATCTGACGCTTGAAAATGATAATTTGAGGAAGCGTCTGGAGAGCGAACAAGATGCTGGAAATCCGCCCAAGAGCAGGCGAGCCTCAGCAGCGAAACCTGCGCAACGCGATATCGGCGAGGGCTATGACAACTTGGCCAGACTCTACAAAGAAGGGTTCCACATTTGCAATCTTCACTACGGCAGTGTGCGTAAAGATGGCGACTGTCTTTTTTGCCTGTCGTTTCTAAACAAGAAATAATTAATAATGAACAAGGAAGAAAACTTGGCTCGCCGCATCGGCGGGCTTTTGTCTACAGATGAGGGACGCTTAAGGGGTCTGTGAAAGGAGGAGACGCGTATGTCGCTTCAGAGCAACGCGCATGAGCGGATTGATTTTATACCGCGGACGGATCTGAAAATTGTACAGTCCGACTTGCTTTTTCCATTTTCAATTGATTCTGTGCTTCTGGCGCACTTTGCCTATGTACCGATCCAGCGAGGATTGTTAGCTGATCTGTGCACAGGCAATGGCATTATTCCGCTGCTCCTTTCTCAGCGCAGTAAAGCGGCGATTGTCGGTGTTGAGCTGCAACAGGAGGTGGCTCGTCTGGCTGAGCGGGGTATCCAAATCAACCGGTTGGAAGAGCGGATAGACATCTATTGCGGCGATGCGAAAACACTTCCGGAGCACATTGGTCGTCATCAATGCGATGTTGTGACGTGCAACCCGCCTTATTTCAGCCGCGAGGCTGCCCGAGATGTGAAAATGAATCCGCATTTGGCGATTGCCCGTCACGAATTGATGATTAACCTTGAGGATGTGGTCCAAACGGCAGCACTCTTGCTCCGGCAAAATGGCAAACTGGCGCTCGTGCACCGACCGCAGCGGCTTGCAGAGATTCTTGCTGTCATGAGCCGCGAGCGTATTGAACCGAAACGGCTGCAATTCGTTCACCCACGACCGGGAAAAGCGGCGAATATGGTACTGGTTGAAGGGGCAAAGGACGGAAAACCCGGACTCAATGTTCTGCCACCCATTTTTGTCCATGAAGCAGACGGCTCGTATGCCGATGAGGTATGGAGCGGCTCATGAAATCATTCAGTGTCTACATTCTGGAATGCGCCGATGGCAGCTATTATACCGGTTATGCCGCGGATGTCGAGGCGCGATTTGCCCGCCATGTGCGTGGAAAGGGAGCTAAATACACGCGCAGCCATCGTCCGCTGCGTATTGTTTACAAGGAAACATTGGAAGATAAATCAGCAGCGATGCATCGCGAATGGCTGATCAAACAGATGACGCGCAAGCAGAAAGAACAATTGATTCAAGGGGATGATCGCAATCTGGGAACAGAAAAGCTTTCAGGGAACGAATGAGAAAGGAATGCTGTATCTTGTGCCGACGCCGATCGGCAACCTGGACGATATCACCTTTCGTGCGCTGAATGTATTGAAGGAAGCAGATATTCTCGCTGCTGAAGACACCCGGCACACGATGAAGCTGTGCACACATTTTGATATTCACGCGCCGCTTTGGAGCTATCACGAACACAATAAGAAAACGAGCGGCGAGAAACTGATTGCTGCGCTAGAAGCGGGGCAAACTGTAGCCTTGGTCACAGATGCGGGTACACCGGGGATTTCTGATCCCGGCGCTGATCTTGTCACAGCCTGTGTCACCCAACGGATTCCTGTCGTGCCGCTACCGGGCGCCAATGCGGCGATTACGGCTTTCATTGCCTCAGGCCTGCCGACCGATCACTTCCTCTTTTACGGCTTTTTGCCACGGACAAAGAAAGAGCAGACCGAAGTCCTGCAGGGGCTGAGCCGATTCACATGCTGTCTTATCTTCTATGAGTCGCCGTTCCGGATTAAGGAGACGCTCGGAAGAATTGCTGCGGTTTTGGGCAACCGACGTGTGGCGCTGGCTCGCGAATTGACCAAACGGTACGAAACGTTCCTGCGCGGCACGGCAGAGGAAGTGTTGCAGTTCTTATCGAGCACAGACTTGATCAAAGGGGAATTCTGTCTTGTTGTTGCCGGCGCGGCAAAGGAATTGGCTGATCAAGAGTCTGACTGGTGGCAACCACTTAGTATTGCAGAGCATGTTGACCATTATGTGGCGAGTGGTTCGATGCCGGTTAAGGAAGCGATCAAGCAGGTCGCCCTGGACCGCAAGCAAACGAAACGGGAAATTTACGCGGTTTATCACGGGCTAGATCAGGCTTAGACAGTAGGATCATCGGGCTTTTTACGCGCAGCGCTTTCTTGACATTGGGTGCGGCGAAACGTATAGTTTTTTAGAGAAGAATGGCTCGGAATGAGGCAATTAAGGAGGCTGCTAGAAGGCTTATGACGGAAGACAGGAAATCATTTTATTTAACGACACCTATCTATTATCCAAGCGGGCGCTTGCACATCGGGCACGCCTATACGACGGTTGCTGGCGATGCAATGTGCCGCTATAAACGACTGCGTGGTTATGATGTCATGTTCTTGACCGGAACGGATGAACATGGTCAGAAAATCGAGGAAAAAGCAAAGGCAAAAGGAATTGCTCCGATTGCTTATGTCGATGATATGGTTGCCCAGATTAAACAACTCTGGGATAAACTAGATATTTCATATGACGATTTCATTCGGACGACACAGGAACGCCACACAAAAGTGGTTCAGAAAATTTTCAAGCGTCTGCTGGATCAGGGCGATATTTATCTGGGCGAGTACGAAGGCTGGTACAGCATTCCAGATGAAACGTATTATACCGAATCGCAAATTGTTGACATCGAAAAGGATGCCAGCGGCAAGGTGATTGGCGGCAAGAGTCCGGACAGCGGTCACCCTGTTGAGAAAGTCAAAGAAGAATGTTATTTCTTTAAAATGAGCAAATATGCCGACAGGCTATTAAAATATTATGAAGAACATCCCGATTTTATTCAGCCCGAAACACGTAAAAATGAGATGATTAATAATTTCATCAAGCCAGGGCTTGAGGATTTGGCTGTATCACGTACTTCGTTTACCTGGGGCATTAAGGTGCCAGGCAATCCAAAGCATGTGGTCTACGTCTGGCTGGACGCTTTAACCAACTATATTACGGCACTTGGCTACGGATCGGAAAATGAGGAGAAATTCGAGCAATTCTGGCCTGCCGACGTTCATTTGGTCGGTAAGGAAATTGTGCGTTTCCATACGATCTACTGGCCAATCATGCTGATGGCCCTTGATCTGCCGTTACCGAAAAAAGTATTCGGCCATGGCTGGCTATTGATGAAAGACGGCAAAATGTCGAAATCCAAAGGGAATGTTGTTGATCCGGAGACGTTAATCGATCGATACGGTCTTGATGCCTTGCGTTACTACCTGCTTCGCGAAGTGCCGTTTGGCGCTGACGGCTTATTCACACCTGAAGCTTTCATTGAGCGGATTAACTTCGACCTAGCGAATGATTTGGGTAACTTGCTGAACCGAACCGTAGCGATGATTCAGCAATATCGCGAAGGCCACGTGCCCGCTTACGCCGGCACGGTGACAGCCTATGATCAAGGTCTGGAAGCAGCCCTTTCCGAAACGCGCACGACGGTTGAACAGCAAATGGAAAACTTGCAGTTCTCTGTCGCACTGTCCGCCATTTGGAAATTGGTTGGTCAGGCGAATAAATACATTGATGATACGCAGCCATGGGTTCTGGCGAAAGACCCGCAACAGGCAGCTGCTCTTGAGTCCGTACTGGCGCATCTTGCGGATACGCTCCGCTCGGTAGCGATCATGATCCAGCCGTTCTTTACCTCTACACCAGCGAAGATATTCCGTCAGCTTGGTGTTGTGGAAACATCTGATCAGGCATGGGATTCCATTGGCTACCCGAAGACAAACACAGGCAAATGGACAGTACACAAAGAGGCACCGATCTTCCCGCGATTGGATATTAAAGAGGAAGTGGCTTATATTCAATTGCAGATGCGCGGCGGTGCGGCGGAAACGAAACCGAATGGCAATAAAGAGACAAAGTCGAAGGCAAAACCGAAAACAGCCGTACAGGCACCGGAAGAAATCGGTATTGACAGCTTCCAGAAAATCGATCTACGTGTCGGTGAAATTCTGCAGGTCGACAAAGTCAAAGGTGCGGATAAACTGCTGAAGATCCAAGTTGATCTTGGGTATGAAAAAAGGCAGATCGTTTCGGGTATCGCTGAATTTTATAAACCCGAAGAGTTGGTTGGCATGAAGATTATCGTGATCGCTAATCTAAAACCAGCGAAGTTGCGCGGCGAAATTTCCCAAGGGATGCTACTTGCTGGCGACGCGGACGGCAAATTGAAATTAGCAACAGTATCTGGGCCGTTGCCAAATGGTACAAAGATTCGTTAAAACAGATAGAAAAATGAACAATTTCAGGCGGGAAGAGATGTGCTGCAGGCGTGCGGCGCAAAGCTTCCCGTTTTTTGCGAAATCGATTGCCATAATAAAAACGTGGGGGGGTTTTGATGCTCTTTGATTCGCATACCCATATAAATGACGAGGCTTTTGACGAAGACTTCAGCCAGGTGTTAGACCGAGCGAAACAAGCGGGTGTCGGCAAGATGCTCGTGATCGGTGTGGATCGTTCGTCAATGGAAAAGGTTTTCCCAATCATTGATCGCGAGCCAAATATTTATGGCGCAATTGGTTGGAATCCCGAAGATGCAGTCGATATGACTGAGGAAGATTTTGCATGGATTCAATCCAATTTGTCGCATTCGAAAATCGTTGCCCTTGGTGAAATCGGCCTTGACTACCATTGGGATAAATCACCGAAGTCGGTGCAGCACGACGTTTTCCGCAGACAAATTCGCCTAGCGAAGCAAGCCGGTCTGCCGTTGATCATTCATAATCGCGAGGCAACAGCTGATACCGAGCGCATGCTCCGCGAAGAAGGGGCGGCAGAAATAGGTGGTGTGATGCACTGCTATAGCGATACGGCGGAATGGGCAGAGAAATTTATTGACTTGAATTTTTATATCAGCTTTGGCGGCCCTGTCACTTTTAAAAATGCTCGAATACAGCAGGAAGCAGCCGCCGCGGTTCCGATCGAGCGACTGTTGATTGAAACCGATTGCCCTTTTCTTAGTCCGCAGCCTTATCGGGGCAAACGCAACGAACCGGCACGTGTCCGACTTGTTGCAGAGAAAATTGCGGAATTGAGGGGCGTGTCGCCTGATTTGATTGAGCAGGCGACGACAGAGAATGCGATTCGTCTCTTTCATATAAATAGTTATGTTTAAATTTAATGTAGTTTTTCTGACCAAATAAGTACAGAGTAATGATAGGGGAAGAGAAATGATTGTAAAAGAAATCATTGTTGTTGAGGGTAAGAGTGATACGGAGGCAATCCGCCGGGCACTGCCTGCGGAGACCATTGAAACCAATGGTTCACGTGTCAGCCGACGGACGATTGAGATGATCCGCCATGCTCAGGCGAAACGCGGGGTGATTATTTTTACTGATCCCGATTATCCGGGCGAGCGGATTCGTAAAATTGTCAGCCGCGAGGTTCCTGGCTGCAAGCATGCGTTCATCACGAGACACGAAGGAAAAGGCGGCGATCATGAAAGTCTCGGCATTGAGCATGCATCGCCGGAAGCGATCCTGAGTGCGTTGTCCAAAGTTTACTCGGAAATTGCTGATCCGGAGGAGCGGATCAGCATACAGATGCTGCGGGATTTCGGCCTTCTCGGTGGCGCGGATGCGCGGTGGCGTCGTGAACGGATCGGTGAGGTACTGAAGATTGGTTATACGAACGGCAAGCAGCTGTATAAACGGCTACGGATGTTCCAGGTCTCTGCGGATGACTTGGAACGAGCCATGGCAGATATTCTCCAAAGGGGGAAGTCCAATGGATAAACGGATCGCATCACCCAAGCAGACACAGGAAATAATCCGTGCTCATCGTTTTACTTTAAAGAAAAGTCTAGGGCAGAATTTCCTGGTCGATGCCAATATATTGAATAATATTGTTCAGGCTGCGGCCATTGACGCGGAAAGTTTTGTCTTGGAAATTGGTCCAGGGGCGGGTGCACTGACTCAAATTCTTGCCGCTCACGCGAAAAAAGTTGTGGCGATTGAAATCGATCGCCGACTTGAACCGATTTTGTCAGAGACGCTGCAGGAATTCAATAACGTGTCCCTTCACTTTGGAGATGTGTTGAAAATTGATCTGGATGCGATTCTTCGGAAAGAGTTCCCGCCAGATGCCCCAGTCATCGTTGTGGCTAATCTACCGTACTACGTTACCACGCCAATTTTAATGAAATTGCTTATGCCGAATATGCCGTTCTGTCGAATCGTTGTGATGATTCAAAAGGAAGTGGCGGCGCGTCTTGAGGCACATCCAGGTGAAAAAAGCTACGGATCGCTGTCGATTGCTGTTCAGTACTTGGCGGATGCATCGATCGTCTTGACTGTGCCGAAAACAGTATTCATGCCGCAACCGAATGTCGATTCAGCAGTTATTCGTCTCGACGTCCGAAAAGACAAGAAGGTTGCGGTTGCTGACGAAGCCTTTTTCTTCCGGCTTGTTCGCGCGAGTTTTGCGCAAAGACGCAAAACATTGCTGAATAACTTAATGAATAACCTTTTCTCAAAAAATGAAAAGGATGCGATTCAGGCTGTTCTTGAGGAACAAGGCGTTGATCCTGGTCGCCGGGGCGAAACTTTGACCATTGAGGAATATGCACGGCTGAGCGATGCCCTGCAATACCTAGACAAAAAATAAAGCCTTTTTAAACTTGCTAAAAAAGAAATGAAATAAAACTTTCCAAGCGTCCAACTGTCGCAGGAAAGTTTTTTTATGCATTCAGAAGGCATCAGACTCCTTTGACGAATAATGCAGCACAGGCATTCTGGCGCCCGGATCGCATGTGTTGCACAAAAGACTTGGCTAAGCCAGATTTATCGCCTACGTTAAGAATTTTTTCATATTTGATACGCGATGATCATAGCTTGGTAAGGATGGCTTTGATTTCGGATTTGCGATCAGCTGCCTTCGGAAAGAGAGGATATGGGCGATGGCATTTCAACCGGGCGACCTCGTTTCTCGAAAATCGTATAAGTGTGATTTACCTTTCAGGATCACGTCAATTAACGCAGAGAGCGGGACGGCTGAATTAGCTGGTCATGATTTGCGTCTCTATGCTGATGCACCACTGGATGATCTGGTTCTTGTAACAATTGATGAAAGGGAACAATTTGAACAGAACATACACAGTAAAGAAGCACAGTCACTCAAACTCTTTAGACAAGACTATAAACAAATGCAAATGAAGCACCAATATCGGGCGACAAACGGTTATCGATCCACCGTCTCCTATTTTGAAATGCCAGGACGTGTTCTGCATATTGACGGCGATCCGTATTATCTGAAAAAATGTCTGGCGGTTTATGAGAAATTGAGTGTACCCGTTATCGGCAAATATATGAACGAATCGGAGATGCCTGAGCGCGTGCCCAAACTGATTGCGCAGGTGCGACCGGATATTCTCGTCCTAACCGGACACGACGCTTTTATGAAAAGCAAGGGATCGATAGAGGATTTAAAAGCATATCGTCATTCCGGTCACTTTGTTCGGACGGTCAAGGAAGTACGTTATCACTGGCCGAGTCTCGATCAACTCAATATTTTTGCGGGGGCCTGTCAGTCAAACTTTGAGATGCTGATACGCGCGGGCGCTAATTTCGCCAGTTCGCCAGGGCGCGTGAATATTCACGCCCTCGATCCGGTATACCTTGTCTCGAAAATCAGTTTCAGTTCATTTATGGAGAGCGTCAATGTATGGGAAGTGCTGCGTAACACGTTGTCTGGCGCGAATGGACTCGGTGGTGTTGAAAGCCGGGGGATGATGCGGACCGGCATGCCTTTTCCTACTGAGGACAATCAGGGAGATTGAAGAATTCTGTGAAATTCAGATTTTTTTCTCAAAGGATAAGAATGGGTAGGATTTTGCGGCTCTTACGCCTTGCGAGAAAAGTGAGTCCCCGCGGATTTAAGCTTGTTTGAGGAGAGTTAGTGCGTCCTGGCAAACGCGCACTGAAGCGTAATTGTTGAAAAATGGATTTGGGTGTGAAGCTAGGTGTTTCTTACAGTTGTTTGAATTTTACTGGCGAAAATAGCGCATGCTAAGGGCAGATAATAAAATGGGCAAAAAAAAACAGTAAAATGATTGACAGTATGACCTATTTGCTGTTAGAATTTAAAATATTTGCTTTTTGACGTCCATTGTGTTAAACTTATAATTAAGCGAGGTGGATTGTCGAGATGGGAAAAACCATTGAAGATATCAAAGGCGTTTTGGATGAACGCGTTGGCAAGCGCTTGACGCTCAAAGCCAATGGGGGCCGGCGCAAAACAATTCAGCGCATTGGTATTCTGGAGGGAACTTATCCGGCAGTATTTATCGTTCGGCTGGATAAAGATTCAAATGCTTTTGAACGGGTGTCTTACAGCTATACGGATGTTTTGACAGACTCGGTAGAACTCACCTTTTTAGAGGAAATGGCAAGCGGCCAGTAATTAGAGGCAGCTCTGTTTCTTGATTGATGAATAGAGATAATAAGGATTAGCTGCTGCGCGCACACCTCCCCTCTAGGCAGGGCCAGGCGTGTGCGTTTATGCTGTTTGAAATCCCTTTCATTGTATTCAGTTTATCATAAATCATGCATAGATGAAAGCCTTTAAACAAATGATAAACAGGCTCGACCATTTAAAGGAGGATCGCCAATCATGTCCAGACGCAAAGGTATCATGTCCGAATCGTTTAAAATTGAACTTGCAAAAGAGCTTGGTTTTTATGATACGGTAAAGCAAGAAGGCTGGGGCGGTATCCGCGCACGGGATGCTGGAAACATGGTTCGGCAAGCCATTCGAATAGCTGAGAAGCAGCTGGCTGACTCTGGGAAAAATCAATGATTGAGCGTAAGAGGGGGACTTTGCCGGAAAATGGCAATGTCCTCTTTTTCTTTATGCTTTTTTTCGATACTATTAGGGATAGCGTTGTCTTTTTAAAACATGCGGATAAAGTCGGATAGATGATTCGATCCTGAAAACAAAGTTGTTATAAAAGTGGGGGAGAACGGTGAAAGTACTTGAGAAAGCACCCGCAAAAATAAATTTATCGCTGGACGTGCTTGGACTGCGTCCGGATGGCTACCATGAAGTACGGATGGTGATGACGACGATCGATCTTTCGGATCGTGTTGAATGTGAGTCCATTCCGCAAGATATTATCTTGCTCCATGCCTCGGAAAGTTATATTCCTGAGGATGGGCGTAATTTTGCCTATCAAGCGGCCGACTTAATCAGGGAAAAATACGGGATAAAAGAAGGCGTACGCATTTTTATTCAGAAAAAAATCCCAGTTGCTGCAGGACTTGCCGGAGGCAGCAGTGACGCAGCGGCAACAATCCGGGCCCTTAATCGGCTCTGGTCGTTGGAGATGACCAATGAAGACATGCAGGAAATTGCAGTGCAAATCGGATCGGATGTCGCGTTCTGTTTGCACGGTGGAACGGCGTTAGCGACTGGAAGGGGTGAGATCATCGATCCACTGCCGGATTTGCCGCCGTGCTGGGTGGTGCTTGTGAAACCGGATGTGTCGGTCTCGACTGCGCAGGTTTACCGAGACTGGGACGATCAAGAAGCCGTACATCCGAACGTTAATGCGATGATCTCTGCCGTACAAAATCATGATTTTCAGGAAATATGTCGCCAGCTTGGCAATACGCTTGAGCCGGTGACGGTGAAAAAAGTTGCTGATATCGCTCGCATTAAAGAACATATGCGCCAAATCGGAGCTGAAGGTATTTTGATGAGCGGCAGTGGACCGACTGTTTTTGGGCTGACACAGAAAGAATCAAGGATGCAGCGATTGTTTAATGGAATGAAGGGTTATTGCCGCGAAGTTCATGCGGTCCGTCTGAGCAAATCCTTGGACCACTTGTCCAAATACGAATAATGGTGTAAAATTACTTTAAAATATTCGGATTTGGAGGGTTATCATGAAACTCAGGCGTAGCAGCAGACTGGTTGATATGACCAGATACTTGCTGCAGCATCCCCACCAAATTGTCCCGCTTTCCCATTTTTCCGAACGTTATGAATCTGCTAAATCCTCGATTAGTGAAGATCTTGCCATCATAAAGGAAAACTTTGAGACGCTAGGCGCGGGCAAGTTACAGACGCTGGCAGGAGCGGCGGGGGGTGTTTGCTTTGTCCCTTACATGGCGACGAATGAAGCGGAACAGATGCTTCAGATACTTCGTGAGAAAATGACGGAACCGGAGCGTATTCTGCCGGGCGGCTATCTCTATATGACAGATATTCTGGGGAAACCCGATTACGTCAACGCCATCGGCCGGTTGATTGCATCGGTTTATGCGGATCGTCAAATTGATGCGATTATGACGATGGAGACTAAGGGGATTCCGATTGCTTATGCTGTAGCCACGCAGTTTAGCGCGCCGGTCGTCATTGTCAGGCGTAGTAGTAAGGTCACAGAAGGATCGACGGTTAGCATAAACTATATTTCTGGTTCTTCCAAAAGAATTCAAACGATGGTGTTGCCGAGAAGAAGCCTGAAAGAGAATGCCCGCGTGTTGATTGTTGATGATTTTATGAAGGCCGGAGGCACGATGAAGGGCATGATGAACTTGACCAAGGAATTCGGGGCCTCTGTAGTCGGCATGGCTGTTTTTGTTGAGAAGAAAGAGGAACAATCGAAGCTGGTCAGCGATTACACCTCTCTACTTAAACTAACGATTCTCGAACAAGAGGAGCAGCTGGTTATTGATCCGGGAAATGCTGTTTCCTCACTCGCAGAATGTTCCTTGAATATTTGATGGTTATTCCTGACGCGTCTGAAAAGCCAACTCTTTCGGCTTTCCAGACGTCTTTTTTTAGCGATAAGAAAACATAAGGATTTTTGCCCAAAAATGCTGCGAGGTGCGCTGGCGCCTTACGGGAACAGCGTGCCAGGAGCAGCCAAAGTTTAGTTGTTCAAAAGGACTTGGCTAAGCCAAGTTTTTCTTAAATTCTAGAATGTATAAAGCTTTGTGCAAAAAACGGACCGAAGTCGGTCGGCAATTTTCACTATATTCTATTTTTTGCAGGAGTTTTCTTCTTTGTGTTGAATTCTTTCTCATAATGATTTCGATAAATCACGAGAAGGATGGTGCTCCCTAGTGGAAATTACTGACGTAAGGATGCGGATTGTTCATACGGACGGTCGGATGAGAGCGATCGCATCAATAACCATGGATCAAGAGTTTGTAGTTCATGACATCCGCGTTATAGACGGAAATAACGGTATTTTTGTCGCTATGCCTAGCAAGCGGACCTCGGATGGTGAATTTCGTGATATTGCGCATCCGATTACTTCAGGGACAAGGGAAAAAATCCAAGATGCTGTTCTTCGTGAATATCGGTTGGCGCTTTCGGAGGGAACTTCCTATCAGCAGGCGGGTGCTTCTTAACGGAGCAATCGTGGTTGAGTAAAAAAACGAACACAGATGCTGATTTTAACTTTGGGAGAAGTAGAATGTGTCTAGTGGGGATATGCGCTTGGTCTTGCGCATTTTCTAAGCGATATCGGATAATCGGGAAGCGAGAGTGGACAGAAAAATATTAAAAATATTCTATCGGTTAGGCGCACAGGCAAATCCTTTGCGCCTTCTTGAAATTGGGAATTAATTAGGCTATAGTCAAGTAAGGACGCTATTTTTTCTATTAAAATAAATGGATGGAGCTGTGAGGAGGGAATATCCTCGGCTCTCGATCCTTGTTTTGCTGCTTGGTGTAACCAAGCGCGCCTTTGCGGATGGAGGTTAGTCATGTCAACCCGATATGCAATCATTCTGGCTGCTGGTCAAGGCACCCGAATGAAATCAAAGCTGTATAAAGTTTTGCATCCGGTATGCGGCAAGCCGATGCTGCGGCATGTCTTGGATCAGATCGGCAAGATCGATTTTACAAAGAAAATGGTGATTGTCGGTCATGGCTCAGAGTCTGTAAAAGCATGTGTTGAGACGGATGCGGTTTGCATTTTTCAAAAAGAACAGCTTGGTACGGCGCATGCTGTGCTTCAGGCGCGCGGCGAACTCGCTGGATTAGCTGGGACAACAGTTGTCCTGTGCGGTGACACACCGCTCGTACGCGCGGAGACAATCAAGAAGCTGATTGATTTCCAGGAAAAGGAACATGCTGCTGCTGCTGTTCTGACCGCGCATGCCGGCGATCCAGCCGGTTATGGCCGGATTGTCAGAGACGCTTCCGGGAATTTGTCGCGAATTGTCGAGGATAAGGATGCTTCGGAAGTTGAGAAAGCGATTGATGAAATCAATACAGGTATTTACAGCTTCGATAATCAGCTGCTATTTCAGTTTCTTGAACAGGTCGGCAACGCGAATGCTCAGGGGGAGTATTATCTTCCCGACGTGCTTGCATTGCTGATTCAGGCCGATGAAAAAGTCGTTGCCTGTACGACGCAACATTTTGAAGAAACGGCGGGTGTCAATGACCGCGCCCAGCTTGCCGCGGCGGAAAAGACCATGCGGCAGCGGATTAATCATGAACACATGATGCGCGGAGTGACGCTTACGGATCCGGATCACACTTATATTGATGCAGACTGTCTGATTGGCCAGGATACCGTCATTCAGCCTGGGACAATCATTTCTGGAAAAACCGAAATAGGCGCAGGTTGTCTGATTGGTCCGAATGCGCGGCTTTCGAACTGCCAGATTGGTAACGAAAGTATTGTGGAACAATCAGTCATAGAGGATAGTGAAATTGGTCATGCGGTGCAAATTGGGCCGTTTGCCCATATCCGTCCAGAATCAATCATTCACGATCAGGCAAAAATTGGTAACTTTGTTGAAGTCAAAAAGTCGGAGATAGGCGCAGGCAGTAAGGCGTCGCATCTCACTTACCTCGGCGATGCCGTGCTTGGCTGCGACGTGAATATGGGTTGCGGAACCATCACGGTAAACTACGATGGTAAGAATAAGTATCAGACGCATATCGGAGACGGAGCATTCATCGGCTGCAATGCCAATCTCGTGGCTCCCGTGTCGATTGGGAAGGGCGCATTTGTGGCTGCCGGCTCGACGATTACCGAGTCTGTGAATGACGATGCGCTGGCAATTGCCCGATCACGGCAAACGAATAAAGAGAAGTACGCACAGAAACTGAATTACAGGGTAAACCAATAACTGGAGGGAACCTCAAGAATGGTCAGCTATTTAGATCCGAATTTGAAAGTATTCAGCCTGAATTCCAACCCCGACCTTGCCAAGCAAATCGCCGAACATATCGGTATTCAACTTGGCAAATGTATTGTTTCATCGTTCAGCGATGGTGAAATTCAAATCAGTATTGAAGAAAGTATCCGTGGCAGCGAAGTTTATGTGATCCAGTCTACTTCGGATCCGGTTAATCAGCATCTGATGGAATTGCTGATTATGATTGACGCGCTGAAGCGGGCATCCGCGAAAACAATTAATGTCGTGATGCCGTATTATGGCTATGCACGCCAGGATCGCAAAGCACGCGCCCGTGAACCGATTACAGCCAAGCTTGTGGCTAATCTGTTGGAAACAGCTGGGGCCACGCGTATTCTGTCGCTTGATCTTCACGCGCCGCAGATTCAGGGCTTCTATGATATTCCGGTTGACCAGCTCCTGGGTGTTCCGACTTTGGCTGAATATTTTCTCAGCAAGCAAATGGAGGATGTCGTTGTCGTATCGCCGGATCACGGCGGTGTTACGCGCGCGCGTAAAATGGCGGAACGGCTAAACGCGCCAATCGCGATTATTGATAAACGCCGCCCACGTCCGAATGTAGCTGAGGTCATGAATATTATCGGCGATATTCAGGGGAAAACGGCAATTATTATTGACGATATCATTGATACAGCTGGCACAATTTCGCTGGCGGCGAACGCGTTGGTTGAGCGCGGTGCCAAAAAGGTGTATGCTTGCTGTACACATCCAGTGCTCTCAGGGCCTGCGATTGAACGTATCCAGAAGTCCGCGATCAGCGAACTTGTTGTGACCAATACGATCACGCTTCCCGAAGAGAAAAAAATTGATAAAATCGTGCAGCTATCGGTTGCTCCGCTGATTGGTGAAGCAATCATTCGCATTCACGAAAAACTTTCTGTCAGCCGGCTCTTTAATTAACCGGGACATCTTCCCGGCAGATGTAAAGCAGCGGGACGTACGGCTATAACTCTTGGATCTGTCCCTTTTGAGGGCAGGTGTTCCTTGAGAACTGCAACAGGCTCCCAAGAAATTTTGTGTACTCTACTCACAAACATCAGTTTTTATAACAATTGCCGCATCGCTCCAAGCCACAGAACCGGATTGGCTGGTAACTTTGTGATTCTTTCCCGGATAATCTGGGAATAATGATAAAAACTTTTTTGTTAGTGAAAGGACGTGCAAGATATGGCGCTATTAGCGGCAGCTGTTCGTGACAGTTCGAAAAAATCTGTAACACACGCATTAAGAAAAGAAGGTAAGGTTCCTTCGGTCGTTTATGGAAAGACCGTAGGCAATCAGTCAATAGTCGTCAACGCAGGCGAGGTCAGCAAATTGCTGCACAGCGAGGGTCGCAATGCGGTCATTTCTCTGGATATTGAAGGCAAGAAGAGTTATACAGTGATGGCTCATGAAATGCAGTATGATCCTATCAAAGGCAGCATCCAGCATATTGACTTCCTTGAGATCAATCTTCATGAAAAAATAGATGCGGTCGTGCCTGTTGAACTTGACAATACTGAAGCTTTTGAGGGCAGCGATGCTGTGCTGAATCACACGATCTCAGAATTAACGGTTCGCGCATTGCCGAATGATCTGCCTTCAGCAATTCATGTTGATGTGTCCAAGCTTTCTGTCGGCGACAGCATTCGTATCAGTGATGTAAATCCAGATGCCGATTATACGATTATAGGTGACCCGGAAGACGTCATTGTTTCGCTTTCCCATGGTGAAGCAGATGAAGCGGCCGAAGAGACAACCGCTGATACTACTGCTGAAGCACAAGAGACACCTGCGGAATAATTGATTGTTTCCTGCATAAAATGAAACCGGGCGTAACATTGCGTTACGTCCTTTTTCATAATATAAGAAAGTAAATGATTTTGTGCATTAAATGGAGCTCAGCGCCTTGCGGGACAAGTGAGGCCCCGCAGGTTACTTGCCTGTTTGAGTAGGCTCACGTCCGGCCTGCGGCAAGCGAGCAGCCGAAGCGTATTTTTGCAAAAAAAAAAAGACTTGACTTAACCAACTCCAATTTGCGTGTGCAGTACCGAGGGTGAGAATAAGCAGTGAAAATGATTGCTGGCCTGGGGAACCCAGGGCGAGAATATGCCGGCACGCGACACAACATCGGTTTTGATGTGATTGATCGGCTGGCAAATAAATATGGAATCGAAATCAATAAGAGTAAATTTAACGGCCTGTTTGGAAAAGGAACGGTTAATGGCGAACCGGTCATTCTAGTGAAACCGCTGACTTATATGAATTTATCCGGGGAAGCTGTGGCTCCGCTGCTCCGCTTTTTTCAAATTGAGAGCAGCGATTTGCTGATCATTCAGGACGATATGGATCTTCCAGTCGGGAGAATCCGGATTCGCGCGAAAGGAAGCTCCGGCGGCCATAATGGACTAAAGTCGCTGATTCGCCATTTGCATTCTGAAGAATTTGCCCGAATTAAGGTCGGCATCGGTCATCCACCGAGAGATCAGCAGGCTGTCATTAGCCACGTGCTTCATGGGTTTACAAGAGAAGAGCAGCCGGCAATTGATGATGCACTGGACCGAGCCGCTTCTGCTGCTGTGGACTGGTTGGTTGAACCCTTTGTGAAAGTGATGAATACGTATAATGCAAATAAATAATCGTGTTGCCCGAAATGCAAAAAAATCGGAGCGATTCATCACCGGAGCATGGCAGGGATTCTTCTTTGCCCCGTCTGTTGAAACGCCTGTACAAACACTTGCTTTGGCCGAAAGCCAAGGCGTTTTTCGGGTTGAAGGCGAGGGTGGATACTGATGCGGGGTCTTGGCATTTATTTCAAGCAAAAGCTAGCAGAATTTGAGGCAGTTCGAGACGGCTTTGAAAACGGCATGAAGCAACAGCTTATTTCAGGGTTATCCGGAAGTGCCAAATCGCTACTGATCGCCGCGTTTTATCACGACAACTCGAGCAGATCCTTAATTGCGGTCGCGCATAATTTGTTCCAGGGACAGAAGATGTACAATGATCTGCAAGGGTTGATTGATTCAGAGGAATTGTTGCTGTATCCGACAAACGACATGATCGCCTCTGACCTTGCAGTCTCCAGTCCAGAACTTCTTGCGCAACGAATTCACGTTCTTAATCGTCTTGCAGAAGGCAAAAGGTGTTTGATCGTGGTTCCAATTGCCGGTTTGAAACGATTGATGGCACCATTTTATTTGTGGAAGGCCAGTCTGATGCGTTTTAAGTCAGGGGAAACGCTTGACTTGGCGGAAATCGCGAGCAAATTGAGCGCGATCGGCTATGAGCGTGAACCGATGATTACGAGTCCCGGGCAATACAGTATTCGCGGCGGCATCCTCGATATTTTTCCTTTGACTGAACGGCATCCGCTGCGCATTGAATTATTTGACGATGAAGTCGACTCGATTCGTTTTTTTGACAGCGAATCACAGCGCTCGATAGAGACGTTGACAGAAAGTCCGATTATCGGACCCGCTCGTGAATTATTGCTTTATGACGAACAATACGTACAGGGTAGCGAGCAAGTCGAGCAGAAGCTTTCTCTGACGCTGTCGCGCATGAAAAATGAACAAGTGAAGCAGCTGCTTCATGAACAGATTGGTGCAGAGGTCGAATCGCTTCGTCAGAAACAAACATTTGAAGGTATTGGAAAATACAGCGCCTTGCTTTATAATAGGCCAGCCACGCTGACCGATTATTCGCCTGAAAACGCTTTAATCATTATGGATGAAATCAGCCGCATTCAGGAAATGAGTGATCAGCTTGATCACGAAGAAGCGGAGTGGCAACTTGATCAGCTGCAACGCGGGCGGATCGTCGCTGATTCACCGCTGATGCGGGACGGATCCGAATGGGTGGAACAGCTCAGGCAGCCGGTGTTGCTGCTCTCGCTTTTTCTGCGTTATCACGGGCATTTCCAGCCGCAGAATGTTGTCACGCTCAGCAGTCGATCGATGGAGAACTTTCATGGTCAGATTAATCTGCTGAAGACAGAGACGGATCGCTGGCTGAAGAGCGATTATGCGCTTGTCTTCTTGGCTTCCGACAGCGATCGAGCCGAACGGATGGAACAAGTTCTTCAGGATTACCAAATTGACGCTGCGCTTGTCGATTCGGATTGTTTGCCAACACCAGGAAAGATTCATATTATGCAGGGCATTTTGGGCAGTGGCTTTGAAATACCGCTGCGAAAACTGGCGGTGATTACCGAACAGGAAGTGTTCACCAGTAAACTGGCGAAAAAGGCGCATAAAGGTAAGCGGCTCTCGAACGCCGAGCGCTTGCGCAATTACAATGAACTTTCCATAGGTGATTACGTGGTCCATGTTGATCACGGTATTGGACGTTATGCCGGGGTTGAGACACTGGAAGTCAATGGTATCCATAAAGATTATTTGAAGTTAATTTATAAAGGCAATGATAAGCTCTATGTGCCTGTGGAGCATATTGATCAGGTTCAAAAATACGTCAGTGCTGAAGGAAAAGAGCCGAAAATCTATTCGCTTGGCGGTTCGGAATGGAAAAAGGTCAAGAGCAGAGCACGCTCGTCGATTCAGAATATTGCTGATGATTTGATCAAGCTCTATGCCAAGCGGGAGGCAAGCCGCGGTCACGCTTTTTCGTCAGATGGGCCAGAACAGCACGACTTTGAAACAGCATTTCCCTATCAGGAAACCGTTGATCAGCTGCAGGCGATCGAAGAAATCAAAAAAGATATGGAGAGCGAACGGCCAATGGACCGGCTGCTCTGCGGCGATGTCGGTTATGGAAAAACAGAAGTCGCGTTGCGTGCGGCATTTAAAGCAATCGCTGGCGGCAAACAAGTGGCTTTTCTCGTGCCAACCACAATTCTCGCACAGCAGCACTTTGAAACAGCACGGGAACGCTTTGAGGATTTCCCAGTTTCAATCGGTGTATTAAGCCGTTTTCGTTCACGCAAAGAAAAGCTTGAGACGCTGCGCGGACTTAAGGATGGAACGATTGACTTAATTATTGGCACCCATCGCTTACTGTCCAAAGATGTCGTTTTCAAAGACCTCGGTTTGCTCGTTGTTGATGAAGAACAGCGTTTCGGTGTGACGCATAAGGAGAAGATTAAGCAGCTGAAAGCCAATGTTGATGTGCTGACACTGACGGCGACACCGATTCCGCGGACACTGCACATGTCAATGCTCGGTGTGCGTGACCTATCTGTCATTGAAACACCGCCGGAAAATCGTTTTCCGGTGCAAACCTATGTGACTGAATACAGCGGCTCGCTAATTCGCGAAGCGATTGAACGGGAATTGGCACGAGGCGGACAGGTCTATTTTCTCTATAATCGAGTGGAAACGATTCAGCATATGGCGGAAGTCATCTCTCAATTGGTGCCTGACGCGACGGTTACCGTTGCGCATGGGCAGATGAAAGAGACCGAGCTGGAATCGGCGATGATTGACTTTCTCGATGGAACAAGCGATGTGCTCGTCAGCACGACGATTATTGAAACTGGAGTTGATATCCCGAATGTCAATACACTGATTGTCTATGATGCGGATCGGATGGGGCTTTCGCAATTGTACCAATTGCGTGGGCGTGTCGGGCGTTCAAGTCGCGTTGCCTATGCCTATTTCACGTATCAGCGCGACAAGGTGATGAATGAAGTTGCCGAGAAACGGCTGCAGGCGATTAAAGAATTTACAGAGCTGGGTTCTGGATTCAAGATAGCGATGCGCGATTTATCCATTCGCGGCGCCGGTAATCTGCTTGGTGCGGAGCAGCATGGGTTTATCGACTCGGTCGGCTTCGATCTCTATTCGCAAATGCTCCGAGATGCGGTGGCTGAGCGCAAAGGGTCAGCGGATACGGCACACACTGCTGTTCGGGCGACATTGGCTATCGAAACGGACGCGTACATTCCGGATACCTACATTGAGGATTCGATTCAGAAAATCGACATGTATAAACGTTTTAAAGCAGCCGATTCAATCAGCTACTTGGAGGAACTTCAAGACGAGATGATTGACCGTTTTGGCGATTATCCGGTTGAGGTTGCTGATTTATTCAAGGTGGCTGCCATCCGTGTGTTAGCTGATAAATTGATGATTGAGGAAATAAAAGAAAAAGCGTCCGAGCTTCTGATTGTGTTCTCTGAAATGGGCTGGAAGCATATTGACCGCCAAGCTCTGTTTCAATATGTCAGCACGATGGGCCCGGGCATTGGCGTTGGATCAGACGGCGCAAGAATGAAATTGTCGCTGAAACGTGGACCATTAGGGAGCAAACGGCTTGATCACATTCTTGATCTGTTGAAGAAAGTGGAGCCGATGCAGATCCAAGAACAAACGGCCGGTTAATTTTGGCGGGGCATGCATAGCTTGGACGGGTGGGCAGATACTAATTGCAAGGAATTAACATAAAGAGCAAGCGTTCATCAGGCGATTACAACGGAGGGCTTCCCTCCTTAGACAAGCAGGTGAACGACCTCTATGATGAAAGAGAGGACTTCCTTGTATGAAAGCTACTGGTATTGTCCGCCGAATTGATGATCTCGGGCGGGTTGTTATTCCTAAAGAAATACGCCGCACACTGCGTATTCGCGAAGGTGATCCGTTAGAAATATTTGTTGATCATGATGGTGAAGTGATTCTAAAAAAATATTCACCAATGAGCGAACTTGGTGATTTTGCCAAGGAATATGCAGAGTCACTTGCGGAAAATTCAGGAAAACTGGCGCTGATTAGTGATCGTGATACAGTCATTGCTGTCGCCGGAGGATCAAAAAAAGATTATATTGATAAAAGAATCTTGTCTGTCCCGGAAAAAGCAATGGAACTGAGACAGACCATTTTAGAGAAAGAGCACGGTGAACCATTAACAGAAGGGACAAATGAACTGACGGGTTCGTTTGTTGTTGCTCCGATTGTTGCTGGCGGCGATCCAATTGGTACAATTATGCTGATTGATAAAGATAAAAACCCGCTTAGTGAAGTTGAACGTAAGCTCGCCGAAACAGCAGCAGGTTTCCTTGGCAGACAAATGGAACATTGATAGACGATATGTGTTTGTGGGAGAGAGGCATTTTGTCTCTCTCCTTTTCATTTTCTCAGGCATCGCGGCCCGAGCGGCTCATCAACTATAAGACATAGCGATAGTAAACATTCTTTTTTTGCCGACATAAGGAAAAATGGCTTGTGGTGTATGGTATAATCCACATGAGAATTTGGGCCAAAGGTGGAGAAACGTGCATCAACTAAGAATAGAAAGCGGCAGAATTTGGAGAGGGGCATTTATTCTGACCGTTGCTGCGTTGTTTGTTAAAATTCTGAGTGCTGTTTACCGTATGCCCTACCAGAATTTTGCAGGGGATGTTGGCTTCTATGTATACCAACAGGTTTATCCGTTTTACGCGCTTGCAGTCGCACTTGGCGGAACCGGTTTTCCCATTGTCATTTCGAAATATATTGCTGAATCTGGGCGTAATAAGGGAATAGGAGAAGAAGCGACTGTCCGCCGCCATGCGCGAATTGCTTTATTTTTTCTTTGTGGCTTAATTTTTGTCGTGCTTGTTCTTGGAGCCGAACCGCTGACCGAAGTCATGGGCGACCAGCATCTCGCACCGCTGCTCCGCACGGCGGCATGGGTTTATCTATTCGTGCCGTTCAGCGCGGTTTTACGCGGCGGCTTTCAAGGGAAAGATGAAAACATGGTGCCGACGGCGGTTAGTCAGATTGGTGAGCAGGTTGTTCGTGTGTCACTGATCATTGGTTCGTCATGGTTCCTTTTTCTGCACCATGGCGGTGCCTATCAATTTGGTGAAGCGGCCATCACTGGTTCGGCGATTGCGCCAGCTGCGTCGCTGCTTATCCTCATCCTGTTTATTCGAAAGGGGACCAATCGAGATGTTCAGGAAGTACCAGTGAATCGTTCGATCAACTGGCGCCTGATCGGTAGTCTGCTGCTTGGCGGCAGCGTGTTCTCCATTCTTGCCTTGCCGCTTGTTCTGTTTCAGCTTGTCGACTCGCTGTCGGTTATTCGGCTGTTGCATCATGCGCAGATTGCGGAGCCAAGACAGGCAAAAGGAATTTATGATCGCGCCTACCTCCTGACACAATTTGGAATGATTGCGGCGGCGTCGCTCACAGCATCCATTGTACCGGGCCTTGCGAAGCTTGCCGCTAGACGGAAAGTTCAGGAAATCAGGCGCCAAGCGACGCTCGCGCTCAAAATAAGCCTTGCTTTCGGACTCGCAGCCGCGTGCGGTCTTGCGGCAATCAGCGGTCCGGTCAATATTATGCTATTCCGCAATGATCGCGGCGCAGTGACTTTTGCAATCATTGCGTTTACATTGCTCACCTTGTCTGTAATTCTAACGACGTCAGGTATGTTTGAGGCTGCCGGGCACCCCGTGCTGCCTTTTCTGTTTCTTTGCTTGGGTGCTGCAGTGAAATTGATTTTGAATATTTGTCTGATTCCGCATTTTTCAATAGCCGGGGCAGCGCTTGCGACGTGTCTTGCCACGCTGCTGACTGCCGGATTAAATAGTTTTGCACTTTTGCGAATGCGTCTAATCAACCGTATTCCAACCGCTGCGTTATTGAAACTTGCTGCTGCGTCGGGTGTGATGCTGACGGCTGTCTATTTATTCGGACGCTCGCACCTTCCATTTGGTGGATCTTCTCGATTGGCGGAGACTGCAACCGCATTGGTGGGTGCGGCCGGTGGTGCTGTTCTATTCATTGCGCTACTAATTCTGCTGCGTTACTTTACACCCAATGATATTGCTCGGCTTCCTTTGACGGGCAAGCTTGGCATGCGGCGGCCATCTGATCTGTAATAATCAAGAATGTGAACCACCAATTGGTTTATGATAAAATGAGAAAGAAAATGGAATCAGTTTTTTGTGAGGGCTCTATAAAATATGCCTGAATCGGTGCACGATTAGCATAAACAAGTCCATCAGGAGGGTTTTCTATAATGAATAAAAATGAACTCGTTCAGAAAGTTGCAGAAAAAACAGGAATGTCGCGAAAAGATACGGAGTTTGTTGTCAACGAGGCTTTTGATACGATCATTGAAACGTTGCACAGAAATGAGAAAGTACAAATCGTTGGCTTCGGTACGTTTGAGGTTAGGCAGCGGGCTGAACGTATCGGACGTAACCCACAGACTGGAGAAACGATTACCATTCCTTCAACCTATGTACCCGGTTTCCGTGCCGGCAATAAATTTAAGGATGCTGTGAAAAAATGAGACTGGATAAATTTCTAAAGGTATCACGATTGATTAAACGGCGAACGGTTGCCAAGGAACTTGCCGATCAAGGCAGAGTTTCGATAAATGGTCAGCCGGGGAAAGCAAGTGCTACGGTTAGCGTCGGTGATCAATTAACGCTGCACTTCGGTCAGAAACAGACAACCGTTCGAATCATCCAGCTGAAGGAAACGGTAAAAAAAGAAGAAGCAGAATCACTTTATGAGATCGTCAGTGAAAAAGCGGCAGATAAAGATAAAGAAATGTAAAGTGGGTTGCTGAACTGTTCTAATAGGGACAACTCCCTCATAACTTATGAATTGAGGGGGGACGTCCAATGAACCAACATTATCCAACGCAGGCTTCAAGCAAAGACAAGCCCGTGCAGAATCACGATATCATTGTTAGAAACCGTAAAACGATCGAGATTACTGGCGTCAAGCATGTCGAGAGTTTTGACCATGAAGAATTTCTAATGGAGACGGTCATGGGCTATCTCGCGGTTAAAGGCGCGTCACTTAAAATGCAGAATCTTAATGTAGAGCAGGGCATGGTTGCCATCGAGGGAAAAATATTCGAAATTAGTTACCTGGACGAACCAGGCGGAGAACCATCAAAGGGTTTCTTCGGTAAATTATTTCGATGACGCTTCGTGAACAATTTCTTTCGCTGATGGTCATGCTGCTGATGGGGTTATGGGTTGGCGCCTCTTATTCCGTGTATGGACGTTTTCTCCACCCCGGGAAAAAGAGACGCTGGATTCTTTTGTTCACCGACCCTCTTTTCTGGATCCTGCAGGCACTGATCTTATTCGCCTTCTTATTGCCGATCAATGAGGGACGGCTGCGCTTTTATATGTTTCTCGGAGCCATTCTTGGCTTTTCTTTTTATAAAGCTTTGCTTGAGCACCCTTTTTTGTTTCTTTTTGACAAATTAAGCAGTCTGATTGTCCGAATCAGTCGTTTTTTTGCAAAAACTGTCTATCAATTAATCATTTATCCTATCTTTTTTCTATTGATGCTTGTCTATAGATTGTGTAGAATGACAGTAAGCGCTTTGCTTCGGATTCTACTATTCCTGCTTTTGTTCCCGCTGAAGTTGCTTCGCGGTATCCTGAGACTGATTCTGCCGGAAAAATGGCTGATCGGGTTTAAAAACAAGGTTATCCGTGTGCATCAGCAGATTCTAAAGGTAGGCAAATTTCTATCCGGGTGGCGGAAAAAGATCAGGAGTTTGTTTCCTGGGGGAGGCAGCGATGATGGTTGACGGCGGACGTATTGCACAGCTGCAAAACGAATATCTTCAATCCCAACAAATCGCTGAACAAAGACGGCAGCATAGACGAAAAGGATTGATTCACCGCTTGATGGCTTTTGCCATTCTCTTCATGCTCGTTTGTTCGGTCATGGTTGGCTCTCTCATTTCTCAGGCGGGCAAGTATCACCGTATTGAGGGACAAAAGCAGACGCTTGAGAAAAAGGTTAATGCTTCTGTAGCTCAAGCCGAACAACTGAAGAAGCGGATTAAACTCCTTCACAACAAGCAATATATCGGCGAAATTGCAAGGCATGACTATCTCCTGTCCAAAAAAGGTGAGATTATTTTTTCCAAACCTGAAAATGGCGGGAATTGACAGGCTCTTTTTTCGCTATGTATAATATAATAAGTAGAGATACCATACTAGGAGGAAGCTTTTTTTTATGTCAATTGAAGCAGGCAGCAAGCTGAAGGGTAAAGTGTCAGGCATTACGAACTTCGGAGCCTTCATTGATTTGCCCGATGGAAAAACGGGTTTGGTTCATATCAGTGAGGTTGCGGATCGGTACGTCAAAGATATTCACGAGGTTCTGTCAATTGGTGATGAAGTCACAGTAAAGGTATTGCAGGTGGCACCAGACGGAAAGATCGGTCTGTCGATCCGCAAAGCTGTCGATAAGCCGAAACCAGCGCCAAGAAGTCCGCGTAGCGGCGCAAATGGTGGCGGCGGTAAGCGTTTTACGCGCACGCAAACTTTCGAGGACAAAATTTCCCGTTATCTCAAGGACAGCGAAGATAGACTTTCAACAATCAAACGCCAGACGGAATCCAAACGTGGCGGCAGAGGCGCGCGTAGGGGCTGAACCGTCGTTATCGGCTATAACCATATATATCAGGCATAAGAAAAGCATCCGGCGAAAAAATCGGATGCTTTTTTAATCGGCTTGAATTTACACTTTAAGTGCAACACCTAGAAAATAATAGGACCCATTGCTGAACCTTCCCTGTACAATAGGATTTGCGGAAACTATTGAAAACAGGTGAACAGCAATGAGTCACTATCACCATCTTAATCCATTTGAACGGGAAAGCATACTGAGAAATGTCACATTGGGCAAGTCTATACGCGCAATAGCGACCCTGCTGGGACGCTCCCCAGCCACCATCAGCCGTGAACTGAAACGCAATCCACAGCAGGATGGCACGTACTCTTCGGTTCATGCCGAAGAAAACTACCATGCCCGGCGTACAGGCTGTCACCGCCAGCCCTTACTCGCCAATGCGGCGCTTCGTGATCAGGTACAATGGTTGATTCTTGATCACCAATGGTCGCCTGAGCAAATTGACCAGCGGATGAAATACGATCAGAGTCCTTGGAAAATCAGCTATACCACCATTTATCGTGGCATTGAGCGGCATCTGCTCGATATACCGGATCGCCAACCGAGCCAGCGGGGGCTCGCACGTCACCTGCGTCATCGCGGGAAAGCCCGGCACGCCAAGGGTTATGAAGAACGTCGGGGAAAAATCGATTTTCACCTGCCCCTTGACCAGCGTCCAACGGACGCTCAGGAACGCCGAACCGTTGGCCATTGGGAGGCAGACACAGTTATCGGAAAACTCGGTTCCGAATGTCTGGTGACACTTGTTGATCGAAAAACCCGATTTTTAATGGCTGCCAAAGCAACCCGTAAAACCGCGCAGTGTGTGACCGAAAAGTTGATTGGACTTCTTGACGCCTTGCCTGATTGCCAGCGTCAGAGTGTCACACCGGATCGGGGAAAAGAATTCGCCTGGTACGCCCGTATCACTGAAAAACTAGGCGTTCCCTTTTATTTTTCCTGCCCCACACGCGCCTTGGCAACGCGGCAGCAATGAAAATACAAACGGCCTACTGCGCGAATATTTTCCAAAGGGGCATGATCTGACGCAGGATTCCGATGCCGCTGTCCAACAAACTGTGGATGAACTGAATCACCGTCCACGCAAATGTCTGGGATGGCAAACGCCTTTTGAGGCCTTTTATCATCAGGTGTTGCACTTGACTTGACAATTCAAGGGTATAGAAACATTCATGACCGGCTTGTGAAGGCGGAACACTGATCAATATGCCGCGGCAAGCGAGCAGCCGAAGCGTAATTGATGAAAAAGGACTTGGCTTAGCCAAGTTTTTCTTAGAGAGATAAGAAAATATAAGGATTTTTGCACAAAAATGCAGCGAAGGCGCGAGAC
>NZ_JAFBEV010000025.1 GCF_016908935.1 Sporolactobacillus spathodeae
ATAAAGGAACATGGCTGGAAGTAAGAACAGCGTCCCGATCCATCCTCAGGCGCTAATCCGAATTTAATTCTCCGAGAAACATTTTACACATAGTTTTTCACCGATTGTGCGCGTTAATTCCAATTCATGCGCAATCGCAATTCCATTTTCAGCATAAAGAGGGATTTCAGGTTTTATTTTCCGAGCACGAGTCACAGCATGTAAATGCAATGCGGAGAGCGTAAAGCCCCGTTTTTGATAAAACGCAAGCGCTCGCAAATTATCATTGGTTGTTACAAGATAAATCTGGTCCACTCCTTGTGCGGCGACCCTGTGAACATAAGCGTCTAATAACGCGCTCCCAATTCCCTGATTTTCGATAAAACTGTCTAAAGAAAGCAATTCTGATCTATCAGACGCATCCATTCGATAGGTTAGCATGCCAATGATTTCCGCCTGACTTCTCGCAAGAAACCCTTCCTGTTCCGTTAAATTGTAAACCGTATCGTGAACAACCATCGTTTCACTGCCCCAGCTATGGATAGCAAGGCGCCTCATTTGATCGTTGTCGCTCTGCCTAATCGGTTCAATTTGCCATGAAAACATAGGCTCACATCCATTTTTATAATTTCAGCGAAAAAAATACAATGCTATCCTATCGTTCTTTAGGATAATTGAAACCCATGATTCGATCAAAAACAATGGCCAGGTGCCCATGCCCTTTTGACATCTTTGCATACATTGACATTAGGCGTTGGCGCACGCTTTTCAGTCATGTTCGATGCAATAAATAACGTTGCCGACAATTGTCATTAGAAAAGCAAACATCGCCAGTTAGTGGCATAAGGAGGAGAAAGATCAGTATGGCACAATACAATGACCTCGTTGCTTTCATGAACCAACCGGTCGAAATTCAGTTAGCCGATGGAACGACACAAGTTGGCATTGTTGAATCGGTTGATCAGGAAACGGTTTTTCTCAAACCGCTTGATACAAATGGTACCCAGGCAGAGCAGCCAGAGATGCGCGACTCTCGCTTTATCGGCCCATTTTTCCCAGGAGCCTTTCTCGGTGGATTTGCCGGCGGTCTACTCGGCGTTGGCCTCGGCAACATCGTCGGCGTTCGTCCCGGTCCGTGGTGGGGCGCATGTGGACCCGGACCATGCGGGCCTTGGGGACCTGGTGGTTGGGGACCCGGGCCTTGGGGGCCTGGACCTTGGGGGCCACGTCCTTGGTAAGGATTAGACTAGACGGGGGATTACCCCCGTCTATTTTTGGGGACAAGCTGTCCATTCACTCGAAACGCTTGCACTAACTAAAAAGAGGCGCCACTTTTCAGCAGCACCTCTTTTGTCATTAATTGCATTTTATTTCAAATTAAGAACAGTAACTCTCTGACGTGACATCGAAACAAGGCTGTTGTGAATGCCCTGTACCCCCATTCCGGAAGCTTTGACACCAAGGAATGGGAAATGATCCGGTCCACGTTCGGTACGTCCGTTGATTTGAACAGTGCCTGCCTCAACTTCTTTGGCTACGGCAAATGCTCGATCAACATCCTGAGTGAAAATGCTGGCCTGAAGTCCGAATTCAGATTTATTGGCGATCGCAATCGCTTCTTCGTCTGATTTGACACGAATGATAGGGAGTACCGGACCAAATGGTTCAATCCAAGCAACATCCATTTCTTCAGTAACATGATCCAACAAGGTCGGATAAATCAAATTGTCTTTGCGTTTATTACCAGCAACAAGTGTCGCTTGCTTTGCAAGCGCGTCATCAATCAGGCTTTGAACAAAGTCAGCCGATTTGTCATCGATGAGCGGAACAACCGTGCTGTCTTCTTCCGGTGAACCCACAGAAAGTTTTTCAACAGCTTCCTTCAAACGAGCAACGAGTTCGTCAGCTACTTTTTCGTTGACCAAAACGCGTTTGATCGCTGTGCAACGTTGTCCGGAATAAGAGAACGCACCGTTCATAATGCTGCTGACCGCAACATCCAGGTCGGCATCGTCGCAAACAATTGCTGGATCTTTGCCACCGAGTTCCAAAACGAGTGGAATCATTGCTGATTGCTTGGATAAATGACGACCCGTGCTTGATCCGCCAGTGAAACTGATCATATCAATACCCTTATGTTCCACCAAGTAATCACCGATAACTGATCCACGCCCCGTTGTCAGACTGAGCAAACCTTTCGGCAGTCCAGCCTTATCCAAAGCTTCAATCATCTTGATTCCACTGATCGAACCTTGTGTTGCGGGTTTGAAAATAACAGCATTTCCTGCCATCAACGCCGGCGCGATTTTCGATGCAGCAAGGTTAACCGGATAGTTAAATGGGCTAATCGCCAATACCACACCCAACGGCATACGTTCAACAATACCGATTTTCTTTTGCGGACCGCCTGGGAAACCGTCTCCGCGCAAACTTTCGCCATGCATATGCAGCGCTTCTTCAACCGTATAGCGGATTAAGTCTGCCGTACGAACAACTTCCTTGACGGAATCTTTATACCCTTTACCCACTTCATGCATCACAGCAAGGGCAATTTCTTCTTGATTATTAACCAGTTCATCAGCCCAAGCGAGCAGATAACTGCCTCTTTTACTAAGAGAAAGGCCTGCCCATTCTTTTTGTGCTTGATGCGCATTCTTAATTGCTTGATCCACTTCATTTTGCGTTACAGCCTGAACGTATCCGATTGTTCGCCGCAAATATGGAGACTGAATCGCGATTTTCTCGCCTGACTCACTTTGCTGCCATTCCCCATTCAGATACGCCAGGTAAGTGGTCAACTCGGAAACATTTGAACCCATGTTAATCATTTCCCCTTTGTTTGCCAATTTACCTTATGGTTACCTTACTGCTTTCCACCAGATCCGGTCAGACGAAATATATTTTCAAATCGTATTCGTCTGTGTACATCAAATTTTCGCACGAAACTGCTCGGATAGCTAATAATCTGCTCACAGCATTTCGCACGATACCTAGGATTGGTAAAAGGATACTGCTTTTTAGTTTAACCGTTTAATTATTCTTTTTAAAGGAAAAAAGCTGCTTTGTCAACAAATATATTTTATCTATTAACCATATCACAATAAATAATTTTTCATTACGCAGCGAAATATTTGTCGCTATTTTGCCACAATTCGAAAAGGAATCGATCACTGGTCACCTTTTCAGATCGAAAAGGTGACAACTATCGATAGTTTGCCCTTTGGGACGTCCGACCATTCCTCAGGTTGCGTAAAAGCTTGTCCGCTTGCCTGCAGGATTTAAACGGCGCCCGAGCGCCGCTATTTTGATCGAACGAAGCAATAGTCAGTATGCCTCATCTTCTTGTCGATCGATCAAGAGGAAAAAGGGGGCAGCCATCAATGCCAGAACAATCAGTGGAAACCAGAATAACATAAAAAGTAAAAATACTGGGAAGGTTAATTTCCCCCATTCGCTTGAGGAAGGGAGAACACCGAGTAATCCGGACATGATCAGCCCAATGATTCCGTAGCACAGGCCCAATTGGCTAACAAATGCGAGCATATCTATCACTCCGTCACTCTTTTTTACATTTTATGCGTTAAGTGACGGAACGTGAAAAGCGTCCATTTCATCGAGCAGCGGATTCAGCGACGCTCATAAATTTCAAATGTGTGCGGATAAATATTTTGCGCGTTCAGAAGCCCCGGTTCTTGCGAAATCAACTGCCATTCATCTGGATGAAAAGAACGGAAATACGTATCCCCTTCAAACTCTGCATGGATACGTGTAAGGTAAAGCCTGTCTGCCAAAGGTGCCAGCGTATCAAAAATTTGTGCCCCGCCGATAACAAAGCATTCCTTGCCGAAACAGACACCACTCTGCAGCAGTTCATCGAGCGAATGGAGCACGTCGATCCCTTTGATCATTGGTTGGCTACGGCTGAGTACAATATTTTTTCTGCCGGGAAGCGGTTTACCGATTGATTCAAAGGTTTTTCTACCCATAATGATCGAGTGCCCCATGGTTTTCTTCTTAAAATAGCGCAAATCATCAGGCAAATGCCACGGCAACTGATTCTTGCGACCAATTAGCTGATTGGCATCCATTGCCAGTAGAAACGAAATCATACAGACACCTCGCCTTTGATATGCGGATATGGGTGATAATCTTCAATGATGAAGTCCGCGTAGTCAAAGTCATCAATCGACGAGAGCTGTCGCGCAAAATGAAGACTGGGCAATTTTCTTGGCGCGCGTGTTAATTGTTCCTTCACCTGAGGCAGATGATTCAGATAGATATGTGCATCGCCGAGGGTGTGTACAAAATCGCCAACCTGAAGTCCGGTCACATGTGCAATCATGTAAGTCAGCAATGCGTAGGACGCAATATTGAACGGAACACCAAGGAAAATATCAGCGCTTCGCTGGTAAAGCTGACAGCTCAATTTTCCATCGTTCACATAGAATTGAAACAAACAATGGCAGGGTGGCAAAGCCATCTCGTCAATTTCCGACGGATTCCAAGCAGACACAATCAGGCGACGAGAATCCGGGTTTGTCTGAATTTGCTCAATGACCCTGCCGATCTGATCGACCGTTTTGCCGTTTCTCCCTGTCCAGGAACGCCATTGATGGCCGTAAACTGGGCCAAGTTCGCCCTTTTCGTCTGCCCATTCATTCCAAATACGCACGCCGTGCTCCTGAAGATACGCGACATTCGTATCCCCCTTCAGAAACCAAAGCAATTCATAAATAATCGACTTATAATGCAGTTTCTTTGTTGTCATCAGCGGAAAGCCTTCCTGCAGATTGAACCGCATCTGATGGCCGAACACACTGATCGTTCCCGTCCCCGTTCGATCCGATTTCTCGTGACCTTCTTCCAAGACCCGGCGGCACAGGTTCAGATATTGTTCCATTAATACTTTCATCCTTTCCCAAACAATTCATAAATCTTAGTGTAGCATAACTTGTCCGAATGCGGGAAGAATGAATCCCTCTCTTGCCTGGTTTGATTCATATTTGTTTCGCGTGTACATAAAAATGATAGGAAGAGATGAAAGACAGGAGGGATCGCGATGCCCGCAGCACAAAGTAATCCGTTAAATGAGTGGCGGCATGATCAGCCGGGGGTGCTCCTTCATAAATGGACCGAATACATTCGTGATAAACCGGAACAAGCATTCCATTTCATCAATGATCCGACTGTGGAATTTCCAACTGTGTTTATCCTGAAAGATGCGCTCGATTTCCGCAATGCCGAACTCGATTCGCGTGTCAAAATTTCCCTTGCCCATACGCGTAATATTCTTCGTGGCGCTGATATTGGATTTGATGCCGATACATCATTTCTGGATCAACATGATCAAGTCGTCGATTCCTTGTCTTGGGTACTGAAGTCGGGTTGGAACAGCATTCTATCAACCGATTATACCCAAGTCATTGATCAAACGGCGATCCAACTTCTGTTGATTTATCATCATGATGTGATTAAAGAAATGGCGGATTTGATTATGTATCGCTATAAGAATAAGAGTCAGCGACATTATCTGATCAGCGCTTTGCTCGAATCAGCAGAGCCGCGACTGCTCGTCTATTTGGCCAATTACCTCTTGTCTGATCAAACTATTGAAAGTGATTATGCCCGCAAAATGCTTGGATTCATACCCGAGGTACGTCATGCCGCAGACTCACGGGCTGCTTTTCTCGCTTTTGAGTCCTGGTATGAAACGAATGAACATTACCTTGTCTACACAGGTGAAACAAACGATGCAGTACCTGGTGGCCGTCCATTCCGCATTCATTATAGTGCCAAATATCTCGGCAAATCAGTCAATGGCAAAACTGGTCAGCCAATTCAAGACATGCTGCCAATTGAGAAGGACAATTATCATCAATTTATTCAGCTACCCGATCGCGTGCAAGTCAGTTTGTCGGCGTATTCTGCCCAACTTCGGCAGCTGCAGCCGAAAACATGGCGTCAATGGACAAATCAGCCGCTTGCTGAGCAGATGGCAGCATTCAAATTGACATCCGGAGGTATGGGGACATGATTATTGCTGCAAATGAAGAGCTCAGTGCCAATATGTCCAGCCACTTCTCCGGTGCCGGTAATTATGCCACCGCGATCTTTCAGGCAATGGTGGCTTCACCTGAAGTCTTTACTTTTCCAACAATGCGTGAACTTGCTTTTGAAATCAAATGGCGCAACGAAACGATCGAAAGTGCCAAAGCACTTTACGCTAGTGGCGCAGCTTTTGCCACCTTTTATTATTCGATGTGTAATATGGATTATTGGAATTTGACAGGCGATGGCGGCTTTGAATTGAAGCCAAGACGGCGTCCAGCTGACGCCATTCGTGACATTTTTATTCATGGGGAAGATTATGCCTTTGAATGCGCGACCGCCATGATGATTATATTATACAAGGCGCTCCTTGGCGTCATTACCGATGAACGCTTCAATGACGCCTTTCAGCATCTTTACCTCTGGGATTGGCAAAACCACCCTTCCATGCAGCTTCGCAACAGCTATCGGGTAGGAAATGGCATTCCTGGTGACATTCGCTATTTTAAAAACCCAGAAGTCAGCCCGCAGACACCGCAATGGCAGGGGGAAAATGTCGTTGATCTTTCGAACGGTCTCTATTTCGGACACGGAATCGGCAGCATGCCTGCCAATCAGATTATCACTGAGTTAAACAAATACCGCCGTCTGGGCGCGCAAACATCTGCCTTCCTGATGCCCACTGCTACTCGTCCAGATTACTTGGCGCTTTCGGCACTTGCTGACGGCCAGCGAACTGATCATATCCGAATCGCTGCAGGCTCTTCTTTTTACACGCTTTAAGTGTTGGCTCTGCATACGCCTCTTTCGTAGAATAAATCGTAATCAAATTCTGTCTTTTTCCTATATTTAGCATTGATATACGAACATTTATTCGCATATAATAAGATAGAGGTGATGCAAGATGGATGCCAGTCAATTGACAGAAACGGAGAATAGAATCATCCAACGCTATATTTTCCTGCCGATGATCCGTTTGGCACTGGAACGTGATCGACAAATCATTGCCGCATCGACCGTGAAATTTCGTACGTACTATCTAGATTGGATTGATGACGCGATTCACCGTGTGATTCATGACCTCAGAATAACTAAGGATGAATTGTTCGATCACCATATCCATATGACCCGCCATAACTGGTTGGCGTACCAAGCTTATACACGGGGCAGAGTCTTTGACATTGTTTATCAGAAAAGCGTAGCCGGAGACTGGATCTATGAACGGATGGATCGTTACTTAAGCGTAGCAAAGGCGTCAAGCAGCGATTAATCCTTCTCCTATAAAAACCACATTAGTCCCAATAAAAAAGCACCTCCATTGTTAGAACGAGCCCTAACAAATAAAGATACTTATTTCTAATTGAAATGATTTTGTTGTCACTAAAGTGGTTACTTATTACCTAGCGTGCGACGGATACTTCTCCGTGCGCGTGTTCCTGTGCCCAACGGTTGCGCGGATGGCAGCGACATTCGTCGCTGCATGAGCGGTGGTATTTCTCCTCGCAGGCTTCACAGCAAATATACTGCTTATTGCATTCCGGATTGGCACAATTGACGATCCGATCGCACGACTTTCCACAATGATGACAGTGACCGACGATGACGTCCTCTTCGGTTCGATTGACCGGAACAGAGATACGTTGATCAAACACGTAACATTTCCCATCGTAAAGTTTGCCTTGAACGTCAGGATCCTTGCCGTACGTGACAATACCGCCGTCAAGTTGTGACACATCACTGAAGCCAGCTTGAATCAAGTAGCCGCTGAATTTTTCGCAGCGAATACCGCCTGTACAATAGGTCAGTACCCTTCTATCTTTCTTGTCAGCTAGATTCTTTTCAATCCAATCTGGGAGATCACGAAAGTTTTTGATCGCCGGCAAAATGGCATTCCTGAAGTGGCCGATCTGTGTTTCATAAGTGTTACGCGCGTCAATCACGATCGTATGCTCATCCTGTAGGGCTTCAAGAAATTGCGCTGGTTTCAGATACTTGCCGGTCAGCTGATGCGGATCGATATCGTGATTCAGCTTCAGAGCAACAACTTCTTTACGCGGGCGGACGTGCATTTTTTTAAACGCATGTCTTTGAGCTGGATCAACTTTGAACGGCATGTCCGCGAATCGCGGATCGGCGTGCATCGTTTCTCGATACAACCTTGTTTTGTCAATAGGACCAGAAACCGTCCCGTTCAAGCCTTCCTCAGCCACAAGGATACGTCCTTTAAGACCAAGCTGGTTGCAGAAATCTAAATGTGCTTTGGCAAATGCCGCTGGATCGTCTATCCGTACATATTTATAATAAAGCAGGACTTCATACGCCGCATTTTCTGTCATTCTATCGCTCCCCTTAGGCGGCACTCCTGATCCTGCCGCCTATATATCCATGAATTATCCTTCAATAATCCTACCAAAAAAATTCAATTGTGACAAATGTCACATCGTATTCCTTTATTTATTGAAAAAACATGAAAACCATTCGTTTTTCTGATAAAGTGGATGAAGGAATTCGTGGAAGAATGTGAGGCAATAAGAAGATGACTTATGACGTAATTGTGATTGGCGGCGGTCCTGCGGGTCTAATGGCTGCTGCGGCGGCAGCTGAAGCAGGCGCACGCACGCTTCTGCTTGATAAGGGCAACAAACTGGGGCGCAAATTGACTATCTCAGGCGGCGGACGTTGCAATGTCACCAACGCGATGCCGGTTGATCAGCTTATTCGACACATCCCAGGAAACGGTCGTTTTCTCTATAGCGCGTTGTCAGCGTTCGACAATCAGGACATCATCGCTTTTTTTGAAAAATTAGGCATCAAATTGAAAGAAGAAGACCATGGGCGTATGTTTCCTGAATCGAATCAAGCGGCCTCGGTTGTTCACGCACTAATCAATAAATTACATGCACTCCATGTAACGATCGAAACGGATGCAGCGGTCGCTACAGTGCTTTATGAAGGCGGACGGACGACAGGCGTTAAGCTCGCATCAGGAGGAAAGATTGGCGCCCGCCAAGTGATTGTGGCAGTCGGCGGCAAGAGCGTGCCACAAACTGGGAGCACAGGCGATGGTTACGCATGGGCGAAACAAGCCGGTCATACAATTACCGAACTTTATCCGACGGAAGTGCCGCTCACATCAAACGAAGCGTTTATTCAGCACAAGAGGCTTCAGGGGCTTTCACTGCGTGATGTGGCTGTCACCCTGCTTGCGCCGAACGGCAAGCCAATCATGACGCATCGTTGGGATATGCTATTTACCCATTTTGGTTTATCAGGTCCTGCGATTCTTAGACTTAGCCAATTTGTTGTCAAGGCGCTGAAAAAATATCCAATAAAAACAGTCAGCATTCGCATTGATACCCATCCGGATTTAAGCGAAGATGCGCTGACGCAGCAATTAGAGAAACTTACGCAGGCAGAACCCGACAAAGCACTGAAGAATATCTGGAAACCACTCGCCCCAGAGCGTTATCTTCTCTTTTTAATGGAACAGCTCGCACTCGCGTCTGAAACAACCGGCCGGCATTTGCGACGCGAATCCATCCGACAAATGGCAGTATTGCTCAAAACGTTTACCGTGCAAGTGAACGGAACGTTGCCAATCGAAAAAGCTTTTATCACCGGAGGCGGGGTCTCCCTCAAAGAAATTGATCCGAGAACGATGGGGTCACGATTTATGCCTGGCCTTTATTTCTGCGGCGAAATTCTTGATATAAACGGCTATACCGGCGGCTATAACATTACCGCAGCGTTTACCACCGGACATGCTGCGGGAGTCGAAGCTGCCTGTCAGGCAGGCTTCTGACAGTTATTTGAAAGCCCTTGATGGCTACAATACATTCGGGAGTCCGTATAGGTGTCTCCTCACTCCGCTGACATCTGAAAAATCCCCTTGACTGTAAACATACATTACTACGTCAAGGGGATTAATCATTCTATCTATTCGATCACCGAACGATCTATTCCGTTAAAAAAGTCCGGTTACTTTTCCATCTGCGGTAACATTCATGTCCAATGCCGCCGGATGTTTTGGCAGACCGGGCATTGTCAGCACACTTCCGGTCAAGGCGACAATGAAACCTGCACCGAGCGATATTTTCAATTCGCGCACGTGCATCGTGAAATCGTGCGGCCGGCCGAGCAATTTCGGATTATCCGAGAGCGAATACTGGGTCTTTGCCATACAGACAGGGAGCTTATCCCATCCGTTCTTTTTAAACGAAGCCAGTTGCCGGTTTGCCTTCGATGAGAATTCAACCTTGGCGCCACCGTAGACTTTACGGACAATCGTTTGAATCTTTTCTTCTATCGAATCATCCAGAGCGTAAAGCGGATGATAATGGTTTTCTGTTTCCTCAATGACTTTTGTGACCATTCGGGCCAGGTCTTCACCCCCTGCGCCCCCATCTTCCCATACTTTGGACAACGCCATCGGATGATTGTTTTCAGCACACCATTCATTCACGAGCGCAACCTCACGATCCGTATCCGTGATAAAATGGTTCAACGCAATCACATAAGGCAGTCCAAAAGCACGGATCGTGTCAATATGACAAGCCAAGTTCTCCATACCAGCTGCCAGAGCATCAAGATTTTCATCCTTCAATTCATCCTTAGTCAATCCACCATGCATTTTCAAAGCACGGATCGTTGCCACAATCACCACGGCGTTCGGCGTAAACTTGCCGGCACGTGCAGTAATGTTGAGGAATTTTTCCGCGCCAAGATCTGCACCGAAACCTGCCTCGGTAACAAGATAATCGCCGAGTTTCGCGCCGAGTTTCGTGGCTAAAATGGAATTGCAGCCGTGGGCTATATTGGCAAATGGGCCCCCGTGAACAAAAGCTGGTGTGTTTTCCAACGTCTGAACAAGATTGGGATGGATCGCTTCTTTCAAAAGGAGGGTCAGAGCGCCTTCAACCTGCAGATCTTGGACGAAAACCGGTTCTCCATCATATGTATAGGCAATCAACATACGGCTGAGGCGTGCTTTCAAATCTTCAAGACTAAGCGATAAACATAAGATCGCCATAATTTCAGACGCGACCGTAATGTCGAAACCGTCCTCCCGCGGTACGCCGTTCGTTTTTCCACCGAGACCAATAATAACGTGACGCAACGCACGATCATTTAAATCAAGTACTCTCTTCCAGACAATCCGTCTTGGGTCTATATTGAGACTATTCCCTTGATGAATATGATTGTCAATAAAAGCTGCCAGCGCGTTGTGTGCGGTCGTAATTGCGTGAAAATCACCGGTGAAATGGAGGTTAATATCTTCCATCGGCACAACCTGCGAATAGCCGCCACCTGCAGCGCCGCCTTTTAATCCCATTGTTGGTCCGAGCGAAGGCTCACGAAGCGCGATCACGGTTTTTTTGCCAATCCGGTTCAATGCCTGTCCGAGACCAACAGTTACCGTAGACTTTCCCTCCCCTGCAGGTGTCGGATTAATAGAAGTCACAAGAATAATTTTTCCGTCTGCATCAAGTTTTTCTAGCAGATGTGCAGAAACTTTCGCTTTGTAGCGGCCGTAAGGTTCCCACTCCGATTCGTTTAGTCCGAGTTTTTCGGCAATAGAAGCAATCGGCGTCAAAACAGCTTCTTGGGCAATTTCAATGTCCGACTTGACGGTTTTTGATGATTCTGACATGTCCTTAGTTCACCCCAAATTTTTGCTTCAATACATTCTAAGCTTTATCATAGCATATCAAACCGCAAAAACGGACAACGATTGTTATTTTACTTTTTCAAGTGTTGTTGTATGCTTAATACTATCTTATTATTGTTGTCTGCTAGGAGTGAACTCGTGTGATCGAGGTCTATTTTGATGGCGCATCGGGAGGCAATCCAGGGCTCTCAGGTGCTGGTCTGTACATCAATCTCGGCGATGGACGCGAAATCCGCCGCTCTTATCCGCTCGGCGAGCGAGCGAATAATCACGAAGCGGAATTTGCAGCGCTTGTTGAAGCGCTCCGTTTTTGCCGCGAACAGAATTATCGTACCGTTTCTTTTCGTACAGATTCGCAGCTTGTCAATCAAGCCATTGAAAAGCGCTTCGTGAAGAAAAGCATCTATGCGGCGTATCTCGAAACAGCGCTGCGCCTGATTGACCAATTCGACCTATTCTTCTGTAAATGGATTCCCGACTTACAGAATAGAAACGCTGATCAACTAGCCAGAGATGCGATCCTTAACCAGCTGAGACAAACAGAAAGCGAGGACCCGCACCCTTGAACCGGAAACGCGTACTATTTGCAGACAGTGCCCTCCTCGGCATCACATTCGTCTGGGGAACCACTTTTATTGTCGTTCAGAATACGCTAGCAAAGCTTCCGCCGTTGTCTTTTAACGCCTGGCGTTTTCTGACCGCCGCCATTCTTCTTCTGCTTTGGCAGGTATTCCTTTCCAAGAAAAAGAAGGACAATGTAAAATTATTTTCGAATCAATTAGTTGTCACCGGATTTATACTTGGCATTTTTCTTTTTATCGGTTATATCTGTCAAACGATCGGCTTGCTTTATACATCCGCATCGAATGCCGCCTTTATCACCGGGCTGAGCGTCGTCCTCGTCCCTATTTTTTCAGCGCTTTTGCTGCGAAAAAGGCCGCCGATACAAGCGATCATCGGCATTATTCTGGCAACTTGCGGCCTGTTTTTCCTAACAACAAAAGGGTCCTTTTCACTAAACCGTGGCGATCTGATTGTTTTTATCTGTGCCGTTGCATTTGCCCTTCAAATTGTTTTCACCGAAAAATATACACTGCAATTCAGTAGCCTACCACTGACGGTTATTCAACTCGGAACCGTTGCTATTCTTAGCTTTATTTTCAGCGGCATAATCGACGGAGCAAAATTATTTGACTGGCAGACGTTGCTGATGCCTGATGTTATCATCGTCATTCTCTTTATGGGACTCGTCGCAACTGCAGCCGCTTTCCTTTTGCAAACGATTTTACAGAAAGAAACACCCGCAACTCACGTCGGCATTATTTATATTATGGAACCGGTATTTGCGGCTTTGACCTCACTTGCTTTTCAGCATATGGTGCTTGGATTCAGCGAACTATGCGGTTGTCTGCTGATACTAGCTGGCATGTTGCTTGCTGAATGGCCAATGAATCGAAGCCGACTTGAAGCAAAACCAGCAAAACTGAAAAAACGGAGCTAAATTTAAGCCAACACCACATTTTTCGCTGGCGTCACACATTGCCTTTTCACCAGAGAAACAACGTTAAAAAAGAGAATCCCTCAACTAGGATTCTCTTTTTTATGTTCGTTTAATTATTGTGAGACGAGGAATAACCTCTGACGATTGCAGAATTTATAAACTGCCGAATTTTCGGGAGCATCATACGACCATCTTTCTCATATCAAAATCTGTCGCGCAGTTAGCGGACCAGTGCATTGTATTCTTCTGTCAACTTCATAAAACGTGCTTCATCCCGAGAATCAAGACTTTCGTCAATGTCAGCTTGTAATTGTTTGACCTTCTGCTTGAATTCCATTTCATCCAGGATCATTTGGGCATACATTTCGACAACCGAGACCTTCGCTTGTTGTTCTTTGTAGAGAACAAGCGCCTTCGTATTCTGCTGAGACGAGTGATCGTTGTTCATCATAAATTGCCCCCTTTGCACTTTTTAACATTCTACACTACTTTTCAGAAAGTTTCAACCATTCTCATTCAATTTCTTTAACTTTTCCCACAATTTTGATAAATAATTTTTATTTGACTTTTAGTCGTTGGATGGGGCTTAAGATATGAAAAATTTGGCTTAGTCAAGTCCTTTTTCAACAATTACGCTTCGGTTGCTCGCTTGCCGCGGGCACCATAGCATACGCCCACATCTCACATACATAAATTTCATGGCAATTGCTTAAAAAGGGAAGAGGCTGGAGTTGCAGCCTCTTCCCCTTTTATGCTTGATTCAATTAGAAATTAATAATTATTCGATTTCTGTCGTTCTTTACCACGGTAGCTATTGCCATGGCGTCGATCGTTGTCACGGTTCCGTGAATAAAAGCCGCGACCGCCGCGATCCCGATTGCCGCCGCCGTTGTGGGAAGCACGTTGTTGGGAACGACCCCGATTATTACTGCCTCTTTTGACGCTAAGCGGTGCTTCATGCGTCAGACGAATCGGTGTCGTGTCGGGTTCCTTGGTCAGCACTTTAAGCGCTGCGGCAACCACATCTTGCGGGTCATTGTCGGACAAGAGTTCTTCCGCACGTAATTCGTAGGCATGATAATTATCTTTTTCCAATGAGCTCTTCAGCGTCTCAACAGCAACTTTTTGCTGACCAAGCAATGCTTCTTGGTAGCTTGGCATCTGAACCTGCTTCATCGGCTGTTTCGTCAATTTTTCAATCATCCGCAAATGTGGGAACTCGCTCGGGGTGATAAAGGTAATCGCCATTCCCGTTTTACCGGCACGACCGGTTCGGCCAATACGGTGCACATAACTTTCCGGATCCTGAGGCAGGTCAAAATTATAGACATGGGTGACATTGCTGATATCGAGACCACGTGCCGCGACATCTGTTGCAACGAGTAGTTTCACTTCATCCTGTTTGAACCGACGCAGAACCAAATCACGTTTGGATTGGGTCAAGTCGCCGTGAATACCCTCTGCTTCATAACCGCGCTTTTGCAAAGCACGCATTAATTCATCAACCCGGCGTTTCGTCCGTCCGAAAACAATGGCGCGTTCCGGCAACTGAATATCAAGGAAACGTGTCAATGCATCAAACTTTTCCGCTTCCCGTACTTTAACATAGTTCTGTTCAATCAGAGAAACGGTGAGTGTTTTCGCTTTGATTTGAACTTTTTTCGGTTCTTTCATGAATTTTTCCGCCAGGTGCTGAATCGGTCCTGGCATGGTTGCTGAAAACAGGAGTGTTTGACGTTCTTGCGGGGTATTTTCCAGTATTTCGTGGATATCGTCAATAAAACCCATATTCAGCATTTCGTCTGCTTCATCGAGAACAATCATTTTAATATCGCTCAGACGGATGGTCCGGCGTTTGATATGATCAAGTAAACGTCCTGGTGTCGCTGAAATAATACTTGGACGCCTTTTCAGATCGCGAATCTGCTTCTGAATATCCTGGCCACCATAAATAGCGACAGTCCGAACTTTTTTATAATAACCGATCGCATTCAATTCATGGGCATTTTGAATCGCCAATTCTCGTGTTGGCGTTATAACAACGCCCTGAATCTCAGCTGCATCTGGATCTGCCTTTTCAATCATCGGAATACCAAAAGCAGTTGTTTTTCCCGTTCCAGTTTGGGCCTGGCCAATTAAATCGACTCCGGTTTCGGCAACAGGAATGGATTGTTCCTGAATCGGCGTCATCTCAGTAAAGCCCATCCGTTCCGTTGCTTTCAGTATTTCTTCACTAATGTTAAGTTCTGAAAATTTCATTAACTAATAAAGTCTCCTTTGAGTTCTTCTGATATTTATCATATGTTTAGGCATTCCCCGCAAACGGACGGAAAATGCCTACGACACAGTGCATGCACATCATGTTTGCTTTCATGAGTAAACCTCTTCCATCCCTAACGTACCTAAGCAGTTATTTTCACAATACCATGTAACGCGTTGAATTGCAACGAATTGAATTAGTCTGTAAACACTTTCAATGGACTTTGGCGCTGATTTTTAACATCTCTCGCTTTTTTTATCAGGCTTTGTTAAAATCTTGTGTTGTTCAGCCATTGCCTTTTGGTCAGAAAAACAACAATAAATTTAAACGTATCCTTTTATTAAGTATTACCTATTCTGAAGCATCGATTAATTTGCCATCATTGATCGGCCCAATGATTATTGATTTAAAAAAGTGCTTTCGCGGGCGCATTATTAATGCTATATTTAAGTGTGGCACATTAGTACATAAGTGCGATAACATTTATTGAGGATATTGCACGCCGAATATGATACGATAAAATCATACAGAACGAGGAACGAGGGACATTGAAGATGGTCGATACCGAGAGAGAACCGGTTCTTATTCTGATGTTTGGGGCAACAGGCGATCTCGCTTGTCGCAAACTCTACCCGGCTCTTTTCGAGCTTTATAAAAAAAACCATGAATTCGCAGTCATTGGTCTTGCCAGACGTCAGCACACACACGAGTCCTATCGCAGCATGATTGATCGCACATTGGACCAAAATTCGGAACAACGGAGAGACTTTTTGGAGCGCTTTTATTATCAGCCTCTCGATGTTGGTCAACCCTATCATTTCGCCTTGCTGAAAAACATTGCTGAACAAATTGATACTAAATATAATCTGCATGGCAATCGAATTTTCTATTTGTCGCTTGCTCCCCGCTTTTTTGGAAGTGCGGCGGAAAATTTGAAAAAAGCAGGCATCACCGAAACTCAGGGTTGGAAACGTGCGGTCATTGAAAAGCCGTTTGGTCACGATCTAGCTTCGGCAAAGGAATTAAATGAACAACTGCTGCGCGTTTTCGATGAATCAGAAGTTTACCGTATTGACCATTATCTTGGCAAAGAGATGGTTCAAAATATTGAGGCACTGCGTTTTGCCAATCCAATTTTTGAATCCATTTGGGATCACCGGCATATTGCAAATGTACAGATCACGCTCAGCGAAACGCTTGGCGTTGGCGATCGAGCGAGTTATTATGATCAGACTGGTGCATTGCTCGATATGGTACAGAATCACATTCTGCAATTATTGATTTTGACTGCTATGGAGCCACCGAGTCGTTTTGATACGGAAGATATTCGTCAGGAAAAGGTAAAAGTACTGAAAGCGATTCGTACGATGTCCCGAGACACAATCGCAAATGAACTCATTCGTGCGCAGTATAAGGCCGGCGTCATGCCGGACGGCACGAGAATCACCGGATATCACAATGAAAACAATATTGATACGGATTCAAAAACCGAAACATTTGTCGCCGCCCGCTTTTTTGTCGACAATTACCGTTGGTCTGGCGTTCCTTTTTATATTCGCACAGGAAAAAGAATGGCTGCAAAATCAACAGAAATTGTCATCCAGTTTAAAGATATTACGCAGAACCCTTTTTTCTGCCAGCTTCATAAAGCAGGACCCAATTTACTGGTGATTCATATTCAGCCCGACGAAGGCCTGTCCTTGAAGCTGAACGTCAAAGAATTCGGCGAAGCCGGCGACACAATACCGATCTCAATGAACTTCTCGAACCATCATGACAGCAAATCCAGTACACCTGATGCCTATGAACGCCTGATTGGGGATTGCCTACGTGGCGATTCAACCAATTTCACGCGTTGGGATGAAGTCGCTTATTCTTGGACACTCACTGACTCTATTGTCGCCGCTTGGAATGATATCCCGCTTGATTATTATGAGGCCGGAACAATGGGTCCATCATCATCTGACGAGTTATTGGCAAGAGACGGTTTTTGCTGGTGGCCGCTTACAAAGATGGAGTAAACAGGAGCAACTTGCCCCATTTCATAACATTCAAAAAGGTTTCGCTGACCAAGTTCTGATCAGCGAAACCTTTTTTATACGTTTGTATAAGATTTCAATGGATATAAAAAGGATACATCCGACGCTTCACTCAATTTTCAATAAGTTCAAGACAAAGCGCCGGCCTTGACACGCTCCACTTCAGCTGAAAAAGCCGTAATTAGACGCCGTGTAATTGGGCCAGCTTCTCCATCCGCAATTGTCTGATCACCAATTTTAACAACTGCTGTCACTTCTTTGCCTGTACTCGTGATGAATACTTCATCTGCCGCAAGCAATTCATCAACTGTATAGTCACGTTCGATAACAGGTATCTGCAATTGTTCTGCCAACGCGAAGACGAAACGGCGCGTTATGCCGTTTAGAATAAAGTTGTTGGCTTCATGGGTAATTAACTGTCCGTCTTTGACAATAAATACATTGCATGATGTGCCTTCTGTAACCGTATCGCCTCGATGCAATATCGCTTCATCAGCGCCCGAATCAACTGCAGCCTGCTTTGCTAGTACATTGCCGAGCAAGTTAAGTGTCTTAATATCGCAACGCAGCCAGCGAATGTCATCCGCAAGAATTGATGAAATGCCATGAGTCCTATCCGGGTCGCGAACCATTTCGGAAGCCGAACCAGTCAGCACAGGCGTCACGCCCTTTGGAAAATCGTGCTGGCGATGGTGGGCGCCACGTGTAATCTGGAAATAAACCAGGCCATCGTCAATCCCGTTACGTCGAACCAACTCTTTGATGTTTTCGGTCAGTTCGGCGGCGCTGTACGGAAGGTCCAATCTGAGTTCGCGTGCGCTGCGTACCAACCGTTCCATATGCCAGTCCATAAGGAAAAGATTGCCATTATAGACACGAATTGCTTCGTAAATGCCGTCTCCAAATTGATAGCCACGATCTTCCATATCCACAAGCCCCTGCTCGCGTTGCAAAAATTTATCCTGATAAAGTATCACTGACACAATCTTGTCCCCCTTAGAAAAACGATTCCTCATTTATTGTTAGTATATTCGATAATTTTCGAACAAACAATCATTATTTTGCTTTGGAGTCGCACAATCGGGGCAATAGAGACAATCCAAATTTACCGATTGCTTCGAATTGCATCGAGCAATCTGGCACTCATCTGGCCGTACCCTGCCTTATTCGGGTGAAAATGGTCCGAATAAAGCAGCTTATCCCCTTTTCCAGCAAAAATGTCCTTTGTTGCGATAAAAGTGGTGTCAGGGAACTTTGCAGCAATTTTTGCACTGTCGCGATTCCAGTTATCCAAAATAGGTACAAAATCTTTATTCGCTTTACCAAAGTAATCTTCAAAGGGATTATAAAGGCCAAAGAAATAGACATGTGCATGCGGATTCAATGAATGGATATTCGTGAGTATCCTTCTTAAATTTGCAGTGTAGCTTTTTTGTCGGCTTGTAAAATCTGATGCTTGTAAATCCATAAAATGTGCGCGCAGGACGCCAGCAATATCGTTCCCGCCAATTGTCATAAAAATCGTGTTCGCATGCTTCACAGAAGCTTGAACTTCTTTTCTTTGTAAGACTTTCAGAAGATTGTCTGTGGTATCGCCCATATGCCCGTAATCAGTGAATGTCACTGTCTTTACCACTTTTTCTTCTCTCAAAGCAGTTGCTGTCAGACCGGCGTAGCCTTTATCTTTTGGATCACCAACACCTTGTGTTAATGAATCTCCCAAAGCAACAATGCGATAATGATAAGAAATTGCTTTGTGAGACGTCTTCCTGGTGTTCGGTGTCTCTTTAGAAACATTAAAAAAATAAATGAGAGCAGTTGCTGCAAACAGCAGCAACATTGCGGAAATTACATACTTCTTAATCATTATTCACCTCAATGGAAAATCATTCATTGGTTATACCACCATGATAGTGCTTCATCCTCAATCCGCCGGATAGCTGCCTCTTTTCCGGAAGAATAGCTGTCACGATCATCTGGGAACGCCTCTGCCAATTGCTGCTTCAGCGCACCGTATAATTCTGCTATATCCGGATGCGTTCGTAAATAGTCTCGAAACGCTAGATGGCGGACGACATCTGGCGATCCCTCCTGATAAACGTGTACCTGATAGCGATATTCACCAGATTCATCCAGCTTTTGAAATAAGTATCGTCCCGAATTTCCGTTAGCTACAAGCGATTGATAGCTTGCTTTCTCCATCTCTTTAAACGGGATATACGACTCATCAATTCGGACGACTTCCAGCAAGATATCTATCGTCGGTTTGGCGCATAGATTTGCTACGGCAGTACTGCCAATATGATGGATGGCGGATAAATTTGGCTGGAAAATTCGGGTCAGCCGAGTCGCCTCGACATGAAAATCTTTTTCCCAATTGTTCTGAAAAGGAATAACTTTAACCTCACTCACGATTTTTCTTCTCCTTATTAGTGTTTCAGCAATTATTCTATCATGAGGGGCGCCTTCGAAAGGCTCTTTTGAAAAAAAAACTATTTTTATTGGATTGTATCCTAGCGATCCTCCATATTATCCTAAATAAAAATACGCTGAAATATTGTGCGTGCATGAGGAGAAATGGACATAAGCATTCAGCATGATTTGTATTCAATGTGCTTCGTCTACTCGCTTGCCGCGGGTGTCCGTGCGTCTTTACTCCATTTTTTGTGCAGAGTCGAGTCATATGCCGTCATTTCCAAAAAAAAAGAGGGGTGAGGTCAAAAATCGACTACTCACCCCCCTTTCTATATTTTTGCCACAGCCTCTATTCCTTTAGGTCATGGCGCTTTTCGATCTTTTCCTCAATCTGTTCCAGCATTTTTTCGCTGTCAAGAATTTCTAATTTATTGATTTTCATCAATTCTTCGAACGAATATTTCTTCTTCATTTGACTCACATCCTTTCTCGCACCATCTATTTTACAACTATGTGAATTTTCTTATAGTTATATTTTTTCCCTAATTCTGAAATATAAAACGTTTTATTCATTCAAAATCAGGTCAATAATTATTTCAGGTCCTTCTCTTGCCACAACCAGTATCTACTAACAAAATCTGCTAAAATGAGAAATGTAAGATTAACATTCAGGGGGCATTTTCAATGGATCAGCAATTGAACGAGTATCTGCAAAAGAACCGTGACAGTTATCTGAAGCAGATGATTGATTTTCTTTCGATCCCGAGCATCAGCTCGGATTCGACGCATCGGGCCGATGTCCGCCATGCTGCCGATTGGCTTGCTAATAATTTAAGTGACGGCGGCTTGGAACACGTTTCAATTATGGAGACGGAAGGTCATCCAGTCGTTTATGCCGATTACCTGCATGATACGTCAAAGCCGACCGTCTTATGCTATGGTCACTATGATGTGCAACCCGTCGACCCGATTGATAAATGGACAACCGATCCGTTCAAACCGGAGATTAAAGATAATATTATCTATGGACGTGGCACAAGTGATGATAAGGGCCAGGTTTTTATGCTCGCAAAAATGGCGGAAACCATTCTTGCGGTAAAAGGCGATCTCCCGGTCAATATTAAATTCCTTTTTGAAGGTGAAGAAGAAATCGGTAGTGCCCATCTCGACGCCTTTGTCGACCAGCATATCGATTTGCTGAAAGCCGATGTCTTGCTCGTCTCGGATACAACGATGATTGGTTTGAACGAACCTGCCGTCTGCTACGGATTGCGTGGGCTTTGCGGTCTTGAGGTTCGACTGCACGGTGCAAAGGGTGATTTACATTCTGGGGTTTACGGCGGTGCTGTCCAGAATACCTTGCATGCTATGGTTGCGTTGATGGCATCACTGCACGAAAAAAGCGGAAAAATCGCCATTGAAAGTTTTTATGACGATGTTGCGCCATTAAGTGCGGATGAGAAAAAAACATGTGATGAACTGTCCAATGACACCGCATTGATGCAAGAATTGCATGTCAACGCGCTAGTCGGTGAACCGGACTATTCAACCGTCGCACGAATTTGGGCACGACCAACCGTTGAGATCAACGGACTATTCGGAGGGTTCGAGGGAGAGGGGCTGAAAACAGTTATCCCTTCAACAGCCACCGCAAAAATCACATGTCGTTTGGTCCCTGATCAAGACCCTGCTGTGATTGGCGCACTCATGAAAAGACACCTGCAAAAGCACCTGCCTGCTGGTGTCACTCTAGATGTGCAGCTCTTAGATCACGCCGAACCGTTTGCCATGCCGCTCAATCATCCGACATTGAAAGCGGCTGGTAAGGCACTAAAAGATGCTTTTGAAACGGAACCCATTTTTTCACGTCAAGGCGGTTCCGTACCGATTGTCAATACATTTCATAATAAATTAGGTACGGCTCCGGTACTGATGGGATTCGGACTTGATACAGAAAACTTCCATGCACCGAATGAGCATTTCCATCTTGCCAACTACGATCGCGGTCTTCGCGCGCTGATATCCTTTTTGTACGCACTTCCTGAAACCATGTAAAACATACAGAAAAGCCTTTCGAAGAATAAAATTCGAAAGGCTTTTCTTTTTACGCGACGAACAAGCAAAAGTCTGCGAAGCTTATCAAACATTTTGTTCCCGTAAGCGTCAGCCGCTGACGGAGTTTGTACGCAAATTTTTAAACAAGAAGCCGCTAAGAACGATTACTTGATCGGGTTAATATCATTTATAAAAGGACTGTCCGCGTACGGACAGTCCTTTTCAGATGAAGAAGATGAAAGGGAATCATACTTTATGAAGCGTTCTTACAGAGTTGCTTAATAAAACAAGCAAGACACATTGTCGCAATCTAATGTTTCCAATGGAACCGTCTCCCCCGAAGGATGCTCAATTGATGAAAGGCTTTCGTTCTCCTTCACAAATTAGTTTATCCAGATAGCTGAAACACATACTCAAATTTTTTCGTTTAATTTGCGACGCAGAATTGTCTGCAGAATGCCGCCATTTCGGTAATAATCAATTTCAACCTCGCTATCAAATCGCACAACGACGTCGAATGCTGTTGTTGTGCCGTCTTCACTCACCGCTTTGGCATGTAGAATCTGGCCCGGTTTAACTGTTTCATCGAGTGAAATCGTGATTTTTTCTTTACCCGTAAGGCCCAGTTTATCCGCATTCTTACCATCGACAAACTGGAGCGGCAACACGCCCATCATAACGAGATTACTTCGGTGAATCCGTTCAAAGCTCTCAACAATAACGGCTTTGATACCAAGCAGATTCGTTCCTTTAGCCGCCCAATCACGGGAACTACCCATCCCGTAATCCTTGCCGCCGAGCACGACCAAACCAACTCCGTTTTCTTTGTACTTCATTGCCGCATCATAAATCGGCATCACTTCCCCAGTTGGCCAATAGGTCGTATAGCCGCCTTCAGTACCCGGAGCAATCTGGTTACGGATACGTACATTGGCGAATGTTCCACGCATCATCACTTCATGATTGCCGCGGCGTGACCCATAGGAGTTGAAATCAACACGTTGGACATTATTGCCAAGCAGAAATTGTCCTGCTGGGCTTTTCGGCGCAATCGAGCCCGCTGGAGAAATATGATCAGTGGTTACGGAGTCTCCAAATTTTCCGATCACCTGTAAATCAAGCAACGGTTTAATTTCGTTAAGCTCCGCTGTAAGATTTTCAAAGAAAGGCGGATTCTGGATATATGTCGAATTTGGATCCCAATCGTAAAGCTCGCCTTCGCTCGTTTGAATCGCATTCCAACGATCATTCTCCGAAAAAACACGACCATACTCCTTTTCAAACATATCCGGCGTCACGGAACGGCTCATCAACTCGTCAATTTCATCGCTACTTGGCCAGATATCCTTGAAATAAACATCATTTCCATCTTTATCCTTACCAAATGAATCATGCGCCATATCAAAGTCCACCGTTCCAGCTAGAGCATAGGCGACTACAAGCGGTGGTGAAGCTAAATAATTTGCGCGAATCAATGGATGAATCCGGCCTTCAAAATTGCGGTTGCCCGATAATACAGCAGAGACTGTCAGGTCTTGATCGACAATCGCTTTTTCCACTTCGATTGGCAGCGGACCAGAATTACCGATGCACGTTGTACAACCATAGCCGACAAGGTTGAAACCAAGCTGATTCAAATAAGGGAAAAGTCCTGCTTTCTCCAAATAATCCGTCACAACTTTTGATCCTGGCGCCAAACTTGTTTTGACATAGCTTGGAACAGTCAGCCCTTTTTCCACAGCCTTCTTCGCGACGAGGCCTGCTCCAATCATAACGCTCGGGTTGCTTGTATTTGTACAGCTTGTTATCGCCGCAATAACAACAGCACCTGTGCTGAGCGCCGTTTCTTTACCATCCGAATGCTTGACAATAGATGATTTGCTCAATTCATCCTTGCCCAATCCAAAACCGTGATTGCCAGCTGGTCGTGTCAGTGAAGCCTCAAATTCCTCTTTGAGGTGGTCGATCGCAATCCGATCCTGAGGACGCTTAGGTCCTGATACAGAAGGCTGAACATCGGAAAGATCCAAATCAATCACTTTTGTAAAATTCGGTTCTTCAGAGTCTGGACGATAAAAAAGACCGTTTGCCTCACAATAATCTTTAACAAGTTGCACCTGCTGACCAGAACGTCCGGTTAGTGCAAGATAGTTCAGAGTGACCTGATCAACTGGGAAGAAGGTGGCTGTTGCACCGTTCTCCGGCGACATATTCGAAATCGTTGCGCGATCTGCAAGCGACATCTGTGAGAGGCTCGGTCCGAAAAATTCGACAAACTTGCCGACAACACTCTCTTCACGAAGTATCTGTGTGACACGAAGCGCAAGATCTGTCGCTGTTGTTCCTTCTGGAAGCTGACCGGTAATACGGACACCGATCACTTCAGGCACAGGAAAATAAGAAGGCTGACCAAGCATGCCGGCCTCAGCTTCGATACCACCGACACCCCACCCTAAGACGCCGAGTCCGTTGATCATTGTCGTGTGAGAATCCGTGCCGACAAGGGTATCCGGATAAGCAATAGGGGTTCCATCAGCCTCTTCAGATTGAAGCACAACCGATGCCAGGTATTCTAAATTAACCTGATGGACAATACCTGTCGCTGGCGGCACCGCGCGGAAATTCTGAAAAGATTTCTGCGCCCACTTCAAAAATTTATAACGTTCACTGTTTCGTTCAAATTCGCGATCCATATTGAATTTTAGCGCATCGTTGCTCGCAAAACGATCGACTTGAACGGAGTGATCAACAACAAGATCAACGGGTTTCTCCGGGTTGATTTTCGCGGGATCGCCACCGAGATCAGCCATCGCCTTGCGGAGTGACGCCAGATCAACCACTGCCGGGACGCCGGTAAAATCTTGCAGGACAATACGTGCAGGATTAAAAGGGACATCGATGCTCCGATCCAGCTTGCTTGTCCCCCACCTTGCCAGGTTTTCAACATGTTCCTTTTTTATCGTCGATCCATCGCACTGTCGTAAAACCGCTTCCAATAAAACTTTTATTGAATAGGGAAGCTTACCAATGTCACCGTATGATTGCAACGCATTCAGCTGGTAGTACGTATACGCTTTACCGCCGCTCGAAAAAGTTTGACGTGCATGAAACATATCATTCTGTCCCGCAGCCTTTCTGTCTGCCGTCGTTGCCATCTCGACACCCTCTCAACATTTTCATTTTTATTAACCTAGCTTTATCTTATCGGAAACCGCTTCATATGTAAAATTAATAAACCGTAAGCAGGTATATCAGTTAAATTTGGCATAGCCAACTCCTATTTCCAGCAGAAGTCCTATACTTTTTTTCTCATAAGAAAAACTTGGCTCAACGCCAAGTCATTTTTTCATTGAATATGTTCCGTTATGCTGTTTCCGCAAGGCAGCAAAACGCCTTCGCTGCATTTTTAGTTTTTCTTTAGAAAAAGCAAGGAGAGTAGCAAATCCCCTAAGGCGTAAGGGTTCAGCGCCGTGGAATAGAGAGCGTAAATTTATAGCGATCGGCCCGGTAGAGCGACTGAGTATACTCGAGACGTTCGCCGCTCCTTGAAAATGTGAGACGCCCAATAAGCAGTATCGGTAAATTCTCTGGTATTTCAAGCAACTCCGCTTCTTTCTTGCTGACAAGTACCGCTTCAAATGATTGCTCAGCATGATCAATAGCAAAACCCAATTTTTGTTCAAAATAATCATAAAGCGAATGCTCCATGTCCGCAGCGGTGAGATTGGGCACAATGGCTGACGGGACAAATGAAGTATCAATTGCCAATGACTCATGGTTGGCACGCCGAATTCTTTTTATGATAAAAATGGGATCACCTACATCCAACCCGAGAAATCTAGAAGTCCTTTCATCGGCTAGGACCTTTTTGAATTCAAGAAGCTTACTTGTAGGGTTCAAACCGCGCAACCGCATATCTTCTGAAAATCCATTAACGCTGTTGAGTTGCTTCTCGATTTTCTGGTCACCGGAAATGAATGTGCCCTTACCTTTTATCCGGATCAGCACGCCGGCATTGACAAGATTTGAAAGTGCCTGGCGCACGGTCATTCGTGAGACTTGAAAACGTTCCGTCAGTTCGCGTTCTGTCGGAATCTGTTCGCCCGCTTTCAATTGTTTCTGATCGATAAGCTTTTTTAAATATTGTTCAATCTGGTAGTACACAGGTACCGGCGATTGACGGTCAATCATTCAGTTGCTCCTGCCTTTATTTTTGATTTAGAGAGGGCTTCTCGATCAGCAATCACAGTCACATCGGGATGCATCAGCAGTGCCGAAGCTGGAAAAGCTGGATCCGGTCCATTTAGCGATAAGAGCCTTCCCATCGCATCGGCTTTGCTGCTTCCCGATACAATCAACAAGATTGCTCTACTTTTCAAAATGGTGCCGATGCCCATTGTAATCGCTTGTTTTGGAACTTCTTCCTCAGAATGAAAATAGCGAGCATTCGCTTTCCTTGTAGATTCGGATAATTTGACAAGATGGGTGCCCGCATCAAAAGGCGTGCCAGGTTCGTTAAAGCCGATATGTCCGTTACGGCCAATTCCCAGTAATTGCAAATCGATACCGTTCAGTTCATTGATCATGCGATCATAGCGAACACACGCATCACTTGGAGAAGAAGCTATTCCATCCGGCAAATGGCAATTGTCAAAAGATATATCTATTTTATCAAATAAATTTTGTTTCATGTACATTCGGTAACTATTCGGATCCGCTGAGGACAAGCCGACATATTCATCCAGATTCACTGTTCGGACATTTCTAAAACTTATCGCCTTCTTGTTATATTCTTCTACAAGCAAGCGATACGTTTCCTTCGGTGTACCCCCCGTGGCTAGCCCAAGAACGAGTTTCGGATTACGGCGAACCGCATCACCGATTTGTTTTGCAGCGTATGCGCTCATTTCTGCGGCATCTTTGACACAAATCAATTTCATTTGTATTCAGTCCTTTTTTTGATAAGATAAGATCCCTTTACAAAAAGTCATAACTAATTGATTTTTTTCGTTAAGAATAATAAAATCCGCATCTTTGCCAACCGTTATCGAACCTTTCCGATCAGCTACGCCGCATTGACGGGCAGGATTAATCGCGCCCATTTGAATAACATCTTCAAGTGTCGCGTCGGTAAAGGACATGATGTTTCGAAAAGCCTCATCCATTTTCAAAACACTGCCGGCAATCGTACCAGAATCAAGCAAGGCCAAGCCATCTTTAACATGCACAGGTTGACCGCCTAAATCGTAGGTGCCGTTTTTTAAGCATTTTGCCCGCATGGCGTCAGTTATTAAAATAATCCGGTCACTGCCCTTTAGCTGGTAGGCGAGTCGAACCACTTCTTTGCAGACATGACGTCCGTCACATATCAATTCATTATAAAGCTCATGATGAAGCAACGCGCCGCCGACTATCCCCGGCTGCCGATGGTGCAGTCCACGCATGCCGTTGAACACATGGGTCACCTGCGAGGCACCTGCAACAATGGCCTGAAGCAGATCTTTTTCACCTCCATCACTATGTCCGATTGAGGCAATGACATGCTTCTCATGGAGATGGCGGATGAAATCAAGTGCACCTTCTGTTTCCGGAGCCAGTGTGACTTCTCGAATGGCTCCCTTTGCTATTTCTTGCCAATGATCGAAACAGGCTTTATCCGGAGGAATGATATATTTCTCGGGCTGGGCACCAGCTCTCTTATTATTTATAAAAGGTCCTTCAAGGTGAATACCGATTATCTCAGCCTCGCCTTCTTTTTGATGACCGATAACTGATGCAGCGTTCTCAAGTGCTTCTTCAATTGCTTTTTTCGACTGTGTTATTGTTGTAGCAAGAAATGCTGTTGTACCTTCTGCTGGCAATGCTGAGGCAATTGTACGCAATGCTTCAGGCGTCGCATCCATCGTATCCGCACCTTTAGCCCCATGAATATGCATATCAATCATTCCGGGGATACAGCGGTAACTTTTCGGAAAATGATAGACCGTTTCCAGAGTATGATGGCTTGTTTGCCCAACATCCGTAATCTTGCCAGCTTCAAATGTTAAATTTCCTTCAGGGATCCATTCGTTCCCCGAGTAAATCGCACAACCTGTGATTTTTCCTGTCATCACCAATCACCCCTTGTTAAATTATACTTTCTTTCGGTATATATGTCTAGACATATATACCGAACATTAATAACTTGCTTCATGATAGAGCAATTCACAAAGATGATGTGTTTCCAAAGCATCCGCTTCAGGGATCAGCAATGGATCCCGATCCTTTACGGTTTTCAAAAAAGCGGAAACAGCCGTTTCAAACCCTCTTTTATAGAGTGTTGTGTCCCAATCACCATAAGACAACTTGACCTCTTCACGTGATTTAATCCATCGACAATCGGTTAAATTGCGAATGCGGTATTCCCCTTCAGGCGACATTACTTGAAGCAATTCTTCATTCGTCCCACTGACTCGATTCATCACAGCAATCGCCGAACAATTTTCAAATTGAATGGCAGCCGTCAGACTCGTATATTTATTCTCACCGTTCTTCGTCGCATGAACAGACAGCTTCTTTAATTGGTGTTCCCCTGCAATGAAACGCACGGAATCAATAACATGAATGAAGTCACCAAAAATAAAAGGACGTAAATCCAGTGGATCGTTTGTCCTGTTCTTCTGCAAAATGATGAACGTTTTCCCCTCTAATTTAGCCGCTTGCTGATAAAAAGGAGCAAAACGCCGATTAAATCCAGTCATCAACGGCACTTGTTCTTGCTTGGCAAGCTCAGTCAGGCGCCTTGACTGCTGATAATTATCAGCAATCGGTTTGTCCGTGAAAACAGCAATATGATGCCGAATCAATTGTTCGATAATCAACGGATGCGCGGCCGTTGCTGCATGGACAAAAGCTGCTTCTATGCCGCTATTAATTAAATCGTTCAGATCTTGATACAGATACTTAAAGCGATACTTTTGTTTGAGCATGTCCAAAGTGTTGGGGTTTCGTGTGCAAAAATGTATCGTGTCGCCAGACATCGCAGCATAAATCGGCAAATATGCCTTCTTCGCAATTGAGCCAACTCCGATAACTCCAATTTTCAATAGTCCTCGCCACCCATTCTGTTTCATTTCAATAAAACGCTTTCTATTTCTAATTATAGTCCATTTATGGTGACAAAACAGATAGATAAATGAGAAAAAAAGCGCACAAAAAAAGCTCTGAAGGCATCATCTAGCAATGAAGCTTCAGAACTCGCCGAATTTTATTGATTTTTTTCTTTTAATCCGTCTCTTCCTCAACATCCTCTGTATCATTTTTACTTGGAATGAGTTCCGTTTGATTTAAAATATCATCAACCAAGCTTTCAATTTCTTCTTTTGTCTTTAACCACATAAACGTCCCCCCGATTTGATCGATTTCATACGTATCATTTCCAACGGGATCGTTGCCTATACAGAGCAACTGACTTTCAAATGCAATTTATTGGTCCTTCTATTAATTGAATAAGAAAGTATACGTTTTTAAAAAAATCATTTTGATTCGAGTAAGAACTGTCTCATTGAAAACCTTTATCGTTATTTGCGTGCAACATTAGTTCATTACCGCTAATAAATTTTTTGGTGCACTCGTAGAGAAAAAATGAAAATCTCGATCAGACGTTTTTTTCATAAGCAAAATCGAAACAGAGTGAGTGCTTTTATTCCTATATTTTATTATAGTCTGATATTTCTGTCTCTGCCATCAATTTTGGAAATTTATATGAAATACTTTCATTGACGGAACAGCTGTATCTGTACTACCCGCAGGCGTCTCGCACCTCGCTGTATTTTTGTGCGAAAAACTTTCTTCTTAAATAAAAATCACCGTTTTCTTTAGCTCTATTGAGCCACAGAAACGGCGATTGATAAAAAACAAATTATCGAATTACTTGTCACTTCATCTGATTATTAATCGATTTCATCATCTGATTGAGTTTCTTCTGCGATGGGTGCTGCCCCATTTGGGACATCATCACACGAAGCATTTGTTCATTAATCGGCGGATTTTTCTTTAAATAGTCCATCATATATTTACGGGCAATAAAGAACCCAAGCACAACACCTATCGCCAAGCAGACGATACCGATCAGTATGTATAGCCACAGCATAAGACTGTTACCTCCTTATATAAATATTCCGTCTTTCAGTTTACACTATCGGCCAAAAGCAGGTCAACCACTCCATCAAGTTTATGCAAATTATTATTATTCAATCGCTTGAATTCATCCATATTTTTTATATCCTTAATAACCTTGGCTATTGTCTGGTTCATTTCTGCTGAAGGAAATACTAAGACATTTTGATCGAAAGCAAAATTACATCAAATAAGAGTCCAAAATATAAAAAAAAGAAAGCTTAAAGTCCCATCTGAGAACAGCTTTCTTCTGAAGGAGGATGAAATATAAACCTACGGTGAAAGGCAAGGTAATCACCGAAGGAAATTTCCAAATATATTAATCGGTGCCCTGAAAAAGAGACACACGCGATTAACCATGATTTACAAGTAATCCCATTGTATCAAAACAATATCATTGTAACTCCCTTTGTTATATAACAGTATAGCAAAAAAAAAAGCTCTTGTATAGCTATTGAGCTTAATTTATTGTTTTTTATTCTTTCCTATATGATCCTTCAACACCGGAATGATTAACCGTTGATCAGGTACAATTTGATCCCCATTTATTCCGTTTTTACCTTCTACCCATTTAACAAAGGCCACATTTGAAAGATGGTTTGTTTCGCCGCGATATCGATTGGCAATTTTCCATAAGTTATCACCTTGTTGGACATGAATGACCTGATAATCCCTGTTATTATCAGCAATTACGTTATTGGTAAGACTAAAAAAGGCAATTGCAGTAAGGACAAATAAAATTAACCAAGAATAACTTTTCGTCATTATATGTCTGTTGAAAATTCTAATCATCAAGATAGCCCCCTCGAGCGTTCATATGTTCTCGCAAACATCTGTTCGTATATATGATATTGCGAACAGATGTTTGTGTCAAGAGCTCGAACAGATGTTTGTGTTTTCTCAACACAGATGCTATAATTTGGATAAGAAGTGTAAAGGGGTATGCTCATGAGACTCTCAACGCGACAGCAATCCATCTTAGATTTTATCAAACATGAAGTATCAACTAAGGGCTATCCACCGTCTGTGCGCGAAATCTGCGATGCCGTTGGCTTAGCTTCAAGCTCTACTGTCCACGGACATTTGGAACGGCTTGAAAAAAAAGGCTTGATTCGGCGTGACCCAACAAAACCACGTGCGATAGAAATTTTAGATGAGGACAACGATCGGCTTCGCGAGAAGGTTGTCCAAATACCGGTTATTGGCAAAGTCACAGCCGGTATGCCTATTAGTGCCATCGAGAACATCGAAGAATATTTCCCGGTTCCTGAATCAATGGTTGAAGATAGCGACGTCTTTATTTTGAACGTCCAAGGTGAAAGCATGATTAATGCTGGTATTCTTGATGGTGACAAAGTTATTGTTCGTCAACAGCGCACCGCTGAAAACGGTGAGATCGTGGTTGCGATGACGGATGAGGATGAGGCTACTGTCAAGCGTTTCTTTAAGGAAAAAGACTATATCAGACTTCAACCCGAGAATCCTACCATGGATCCGATTATCCTTGACAATTGCACGATTCTTGGCAAAGTTATTGGTGTTTTCCGCTCGATTCAATGATGAAAATTCAGCCGCAAAAATCGCATGACACATGTGATTTTTGCGGCTCTTTTTCATAAGTGGCATATAATACTGTGCTAAGATATGGCGCAGACATTCGAACACCAACGGGAAAAATAAAACACGGGAGCTAAACAGGTACTCGCCAGTCTGAGGAATCCCCAGCTGCATCCCCGCCCAGAGAATTTTTATACTTTCCGTCTCGATTTGGGGTAAACTAGAAGAAAGGCAATGATCTATAAAAGGAGTGGTTCTGATGAATGAACAGATCAAGAAAATCTTTCTTGCCGGTTTAGGAGCGACATTATTAAGTAAGGAAAAGGCCACCCAATTTTTGAGCGATCTCTCGAAGAGTGGCAGTGTGGCCGCGAATGAAACGAAAAACTTTGTCGACAAACTAGCTGATCAGGGACAAACAAAAAAAGATCAATTACAAGATGACATGAAAATCGCCATAAAAGGCTCCATAGAAGAACTCGGTTTTGTTACTAAAGAAGACTACCAGGCATTAAAAGCACAAGTTGCTGCACTCGAAGAAAAACTGACCATCCTTTCTGGTTCCGAGGCTTCAGAGTCCGATAAATAAGCGCATGTGCTTGTGCACAGTCAGGTGAGACAGATGATAAGCAAAAGGATCAGACATATTAAACGTTATCAGGAAATCGTAGCTGTCCTCGTTAAATACGGGTTTGGTTACATTGTCAAAGACGTTGGTCTCTTTCACTTGCTCTCATTACCGAAACAAATCATTTCTGATTTTTCCACAGAGAGTGCATCTTCTGCGCCGCTTGCAGCCAAAATTCGCGCAATGCTGGAAGAGTTGGGACCGACTTTTATTAAGCTCGGTCAAATGCTCAGTCTGCGATCCGACATCATCCCGGAGCAGATCGCTGATGAATTGCGTAAGCTTCAGGATTCAGTGACCCCAATCGATCCGGAGCAAATTGAAAAAACCATCGTGGAACAGTTAGGAGCGCCTGTTTCAGAGGTCTTCGCATCATTCGAAAAGGATTGTTTTGCAGCCGCGTCGATTGCTCAAGTGCATCGCGCGGTTCTCCACTCTGGAGAGCGGGTTATTATCAAAGTCCGCCGACCAGAAATTGAAGCCATCATAAATAACGACATTGAAATTCTTTGGGATTTAGCTTCACTTGTTGAGAAGCGCTACGTTTGGGCTAGAGAACTTCAATTGACAGAGATTGTTGACGAATTCTCAAATGCCATTCGCAACGAAATCGACTATTTCCGTGAAGGCAGAAACGCAGAAAAAATCCGTGACTATTTCTCAAATAATGCTTCAGTGATTATACCAAAAATCTATTGGGACTATTCAACGCATCAATTGCTTACAATGGAGCAAATTCAAGGGATGAAATTCGGTGAATTGATTAACGCATCACCGGATTCTGTAAATAAAAAACTGATTGCCGAACGAATCGTCCGATCTTTTCTCGATCAGGCGCTTGATGCCGGCGTCTTCCATGGCGATCCGCATCCAGGCAACTTCTTCTTCTTTCCAGACAATAAAATTTGTTATATTGATTTTGGTCAGGTGGGCGTGTTAAGCGAAGAGATGAAATTTCATTTTTCAAGCCTTATCATCGGACTGATGCGCGGGGATACTGAAATGCTGCAACGCACCCTATTTGAGATGTCGCCAACACCGGATAAACTGGACGAACGTCAATTTCAAATGGATCTGACAGCACTGCGCGATCAATACTATGAATTGCCTTTTCGTGACGTTCACATTGGCAAAGTCGTGCATGATGTCTTTCAATTAACAAACAAGCATCATATTGTCATTCCTACCAATTATACGCTGCTCGGTAAAGCTCTGATTACGCTCGAAGGCATGATTAATCAACTGGATAACGCAATAAGTATTCTTGAACTCGCCGAACCTTATGGCCGAAAATTGCTAATCGAACGTTTGGACCCACAGCGTCTTGCGAAGAAATGGTCGCGCTCGCTATTTCAAGCGCTCACCCATTCAGTGCAGCTTCCTTCCCTATTAACGAAGACACTTAAGCATTTAAATACCGGTAAAACACATGTTGAAATGGAATTACCACAACTCGATTTACTGCTTTCCAAACTGGACCGAGTAGCAAATCGCATTTCGTTCAGTATCATCCTACTTGCCTTCAGCATTATTCTTTGCGGCTTAATTATCGGCGAAACGATGGGCGCGCACCCATTCTTAAGTCAGATACCCGTGCTGGATATTGCTGTGACGATTAGCTTGATTATGTTTTTCATCGTACTGCTTGCCATCTTTCGATCTGGAAAGTTTTGAATGACCCCTTCATCTATAGTGCTCGTGCCTAAAAAGAAAAAGCATTTTTGCAAAATTTTAGCAGACAGATTCCATTAATATGTGGGTCGACTGACGACGAGATGAAAGCTTTGTTGACTGACGGTTGTGTCAATCTTTGCTGCATCGAGAAGCGTTTCTTTCTGCGCGCGCAAAACTTCTTCTTGCGATTTTCCTATCATTTTTAAACGTCGATCCAATTTTGCCGCAAGCCCGGCTATCTGCTCGGGATCAATTGCTCGACTCGCCATAAATAAAGTCGCCAAGCGATGGTTATCTGGTTCCAAGGTTTGCCATACAGCGCCTGCTTCGTTTGAGATCATTCGACAGCTCATCCTCTCCCCTGCTTCAACGATTGCTGCCAGTACATCCTGTCTCTCAGGCGAAATCGCTGCCACTTTCAATCTCATTTCATTAAGCATGCGCGCATCGATTTTCCACGCCCTTTGTTGAAAGGGATAATCTGATTTTAATTGTCTAAGTAGCCTTGCCGACCCTGTACACGCGATCAGTTGAGAAGCCGACAGCCTCATATAACTTGGCTTTCTTCCTGGAATCACTTTAAAGGACCCCTCAGCTGTTTCATCAATCAGATAGCTGTCACTAACAATCGTTGCCCAGTTCGGATCGGCAACAATACTGACAAAGCTCACTTCAATCACCCCGAAATTTTCATTGAATTCTACTCTAATTATAATCAAATCTTCCCCAAAAAGCAGACAGTTTGTTACAAACCTTTTTTAATCCCTATTAAAATTTGCTACGCTTTCAATTATTTATCGCTCGCTTGGCTGCAATCGCATGCCTATAAGGGCTGAATGGTTTTGCTCAGTTTTTATTAAAGAATTATGTATTTTTCAAGCATTATTATTTTCTTTTTGGAATTAATGTCATAAAATAGACTCGTAAGGTTCATTAGATTGTCACACATATAAAAATATAGAACTTGAACCACGGCTTAATTTGTGTTTCAAGAGATTTTGGAGGAGGAATTTTCAATGGGAAAGATCAAGGCAAGTGAAGCAGTTGTCCAATTATTTGAGAATTGGGGAATCGATCATATCTATGGAATACCTGGCGATTCCATTGACACAATGGTCGAGGCACTCCGTAAGAAGGAAAGCAAGATCAAATTTTATCAGGTAAGACACGAAGAAGTTGCTTCGCTAGCAGCTGCTGCTTATGCGAAACTAACGGGAAAAATCGGCGTATGTCTCGCAATTGGCGGTCCTGGTGCTGTCCATATGCTAAATGGGATGTATGATGCAAAAATGGATCATGTGCCGATGCTTGTTCTTGTCGGACATATTCCATCACGACTGACCGGTACTGATTATTTTCAAGAAGTTAATACCGTTGAGTTGTTCAAGGATGTCGCAGTTTTCAATAAAGAAATTACGAGCGCGGAAAGTTTTCCTGCCGTTGTTAATCAAGCGATCCGTACTGCCTACCAAGAACGCGGCGTCGCCGTACTGTCGATTCCAGATGATATTCCGCTCGGCGAGATTTCTGATCAAGCCGCACAGCTTTCGACAGTTTTTGAAAAGAAAATCCCTGGTCTCGTTGAAAATGATTTAAGTGAAGCAGTCGCTCTAATCAACACGGCGCAGAATCCGGTTATTCTTGCTGGAGTTGGTGCCAAAGGCGCTCGAAGTGAATTACGTGCATTTGCTGAACGCATCTCGGCGCCTGTTGCCGTCACGCTCCCTGGCAAAGGTGCACTTTCAGATGATCATCCGAATTTCATCGGCAATATCGGTAAAATCGGAACGAAGCCCGCTTATGAGGCAATGAAGAGTGCTGACTTACTGATTATGATTGGCACAGACTACCCGTATGCGGCTTACCTTCCGGAAGGGGCAAGATGTGTCCAAATCGATATCGACCCGGTTCATATTGGAAAAAGATATTCCGTTACAGTCGGCATTGTCGGTGATGCTGCCGAAGCATTAAACTATCTCAATCAGCACGTTACCCCTGTTGCGGATCGTCCATTTCTTGAGACATGCCAAGAACGGATGACCAAATGGTGGAAATGGATGAACGAGGATCAAGCGAATGTCAAGACACCGATTGCGCCTCAGGCCGTTATGGCTGCGATTCAGGATATAGCCGAAGATAACGCGGTTTTCTCCGTTGATGTCGGTACGTCAACGGTTTGGTCAACTCGTTATCTTCATGTCACGAATCAGAAATTTATCGTTTCCGCATGGCTCGGAACAATGGGTTGCGGACTTCCAGGCGCGATGGCTGCAAAACAAGCTTTCCCGGATCGTCAGGCGATTGCCATTTGTGGCGACGGTGCATTCTCAATGGTGATGCAAGATTTTGTTACAGCCGTAAAATACAAATGGCCAATTATCGTTGTCGTTCTTAACAATAAACAATTATCGTTCATCAAATATGAACAGCAATCAGCCGGTCAGTTGAATTATGGTATTGACTTACATGATATTGATTACGCAAAATTTGCCGAAGCTTGTGGTGGCAAAGGGTTCCGTGTTGAAAAATACGAAGATCTCGACAAAGCATTTGCCGCTGCAAAAGAATCCACTGTTCCTGTCATCCTTGATGTAGCTGTTAATCCGGATGCCGCGCCACTACCAGGTAAAATTGTTAAAGATGAAGTCAAAGGTTACGCTACTTTTGCAGCGAAATCCGCGCTTGAAAACCACAAAATGGAAAAAATGCCGCCGATGAAAGATGTAGTTAGACATCTATTATAAGCGCAGTTCAACTAAATAATTTATTATAGAAAAAGAAGATCACTTATTTTGTGATCTTCTTTTTTGATATGTTTTGACGCCCATACTTCTTGAGTCGTGAAAAATTAGAATCGAGTCAACTATTTCTCTAACGTAGATTTTGTTCTGAAAGAAATTGCAAAACAATCGAGTTAAACGCATGATACCAGCGCATGGGTAGCTGGTGCTTTCCCCCATCGATGAATACAATCTCGGTCTTTTGTAAGGGAGCAAAATACTTTTTATGCATTGAAATATAGAATTCTTTTGTACCGTATATAACTAAAATTGGTAAATCATTTAATTCATGCAGTTTATTTACTACATCAAAGCGTCTACCCGCTATGTATAAGTCTTTAACGGTCTCAGTATCTGCCCTCATTCCATATGTGTAAAGATTTTCTTGATCTTCATCTGTTACCTTGTGGCTTTTTGCCAAAAAATTGCTCAACAAATTTTTCATCTTAAATTGCATCAATAAGATACCAAAGTTATATATTCGGGCTAAAAGCCATGATTCAACTTTTGGATAACCTCCTGACAATATGAGTGCTGCTATATTATCTCTATATTTTAAAGCATAGGATAAAGCTAAGACACCACCATTTGAATATCCGACAATGGTTGGCGTTTTAATTTCAAGATAATCAATTAATTTTTTCAAATCATCAATATGTGTTTGAATGGTACCGATAGAATTATTTGGTTTGATGTGTGTACTCTGCCCATGTCCCCTACAATCGTAGAAAATCACTTCATATTTTTCAGTTAATTTTCTTTGATACGTAAAAACAACATGACCCATAAGCGGCGGATGAATAAATACGATTGGTCTTCCACTGCCAAACCGTTCATAATAAATTTTCACTCCATCTGATAATTGGAAATAAGCCATAAAACTTCAGTTCCTTTTTCATTTAATACATTTACTATGTGTTTTAAGAAGCTAAATTATCAATTGCTATTCCTTTTTTAAGGCTATATCGTAAAAATTGGCTCTGTCTATCTTGGCAACTTCCTAATTTTTCATCACATATTTTCAGCTCTTTTACCCAAAATAACTTACGTACCACAATTTATGGAGGTGCTGTTATGGGGAAAAATAATGGTTTTCTACAACTGATTGCCACTTTTGGGGCTGTAACTGCGGCCATTATGATGGTCAAAAATAACAAAATGTTATCGCAGTGGATAAATCAGCCGATGCAACAAGCAGGAAAAGCTGTTGAGTCCGTTACGAGCGCTTTTAGTCCCCAGGGCTAATCAACTTCACCATCATGCGAATAATCCCTAAGCTAAATGCTTAGGGATTATTTCGTAAAATGGTGCAGATCCCTAATTAACCTAGAAACTTGGTTTCTCAAGGCTATTACCATCCAGACAACTTGAATGAACAGATCAATATTGATACACAAGCTACTCAAGCTGCGATAAATATACCACAAGCCTAAAAAACTTAACTCTATTATTTCTCCTCGGAACAACACGCATCAATAGATGTGTGTTGTTCTTTAGTGCGCCCGGCATGGGTGACAGCTAGGCGGTGAAAGTCCGCTACAGGCTTGGCAGTAGGAACTGTTAGCTGAGGACAAGGGTGTCTGCCGC
>NZ_JAFBEV010000026.1 GCF_016908935.1 Sporolactobacillus spathodeae
TCTTGAGTGGTTATTGAGTTTTTTAATTCAAGAAGGCCCAAACTAATTCTGATTATTCACATATTTAAGACTTTAATTTTTATGCAACGCTAGTATTTTAACATATAAAACAAAACCCGGAGTAAGAAGCATGGTGTGCCTCTCGCCCCGGATTATTTTCTTAAAGTGCTGCTTAAAATGCTGTAACCGCTTTTTAAACAGCCCTTAGTTCATCCATGTTAATCATTCGTCATTTAGCGACTCTGAGCCGTTGGATGAAGCTGAGCCATTGCGGATGCTACAAGACGTTTCGTAATTTCACCACCGACGGATCCATTGGCACGGGACGTTGTGTCCGGACCAAGATTCACGCCGAATTCGGAAGCAATTTCTGTCTTCATCTGTTCCAGTGCTTGTTCAGCTCCAGGAACGAGAATGTTATTGCTGCTGTTGTCAGCCATGTCTCTCACCTCCTTGTGGCTATATCTTGTGCAGACTTTATTTCTTACATGCGCCAGAAGGGGTGGTAATTATTTCATAGGTGTCAAGGAGTAAACAGCAGGTTAAAAGAGCAGAAGAGCCGCAATCTTTTTTCAAATGCTTGCTTATTGAGCATCTCTTTCATAAACAGACGGGCAAGAGACGAGTCATCTTACAGCAATTCACTGAAGGCCGCTTGATCCGTTCCACTTGTAAACGTCAGCTGTTCGATGCCTTCTAGCGCTTCGTTCACGAGCGCATCGACATCCAGATGGCTTTCAAAGCGTTCGGCATGTATCCGATCCGGCCGGGTTCGCGGCGCCTTGGGTAGGAAAATGGTACAGCAGTCTTCATAAGGGCGGATTGAAATTTCGTACGTATCAATGTCCTTGGCAATACGTGAAATTTCCAATTTATCCATCGCAATCAATGGCCGAAGAATCGGCAGATTGGTGACCTGATTGATCGTATTCATACTCTCAACCGTTTGACTGGCAACCTGGCCAAGACTCTCACCGGTCGCAAGCGCTAAAGCTTTTGAACGTTCAGCAGCTTTCTCGGCAATACGAAACATGAAACGTCTCATAATCGTAATCCGGTAATCCTCTGGCACGACGTCACGAATCGCCAATTGTATTTTTGTAAAAGGCACAAGATGCAATTTCAGCCTTCCACCAAATGATTGAATTTGCCGGCAAAGATCGATCACTTTTTGCTTCGCCCGATCACTTGTGTACGGCGGACTCTGGAAATGAATAGCTTCGATTAATGCACCGCGTTTCGCAATCAGGTAGCCAGCTACTGGACTGTCGATACCCCCGGAGAGCATCAACATAACCTTGCCGCTTGAACCAACCGGTAGGCCACCTGCCCCCTGATATTCACGACCGTAAATCCGTGTTTCGTAATAACCAATCTCAATCCGAACTTTCAAATCCGGATGATGCACATCGACACGCATGTTTTCGTTGTTTTTCAGCACGTAACCGCCGATCTCCTGATTCAATTCCGCACTTCGAATCGGAAACCGTTTATCCTTACGACGCGCAGCGATTTTAAATGTCTTCGCGTCCTTTTCTGCGCGAACAACCTGCAACACGCCTTCTTTAATGGCATCAAGCGTATTTTCGGTCTTGATTGCTGCCGATATATTCTGAATCCCGAAAATCCGTTGCAATCTGCCGATCACGCGATCAGTATCTTCACCATTTAGTTGGATTTCCAGATCATCAAAATGGCGCTTTATGGATAGCTTCGAAAATTCAGCGAGTTTCTCGCGGACATCATCTTCAAGCTTCAGTACAAACTTCTTTTTATTTTTTCCCTTAATAGCAATCTCGCCGAAGCGGACAACCAGATAATCGTAAATCAAAAAATTCACCTCATCACAATTTTTAAATCATTGACGGTTTGACGGAGCACATCAAGGAATGTAGCCAATTCATCCATCGTGTTTTCGTAAGCCATGCTGATCCGAATCGCCTGCCCAGCCTCGTCTTCGGGTATTCCCATGCCGAGCAGCACAGTACTCGCACCGTTATCTTTCGAGGAACAGGCCGATTTTGTCGATACATAGATACTCTTTTTCTCAAGAGCATGAACAAGTACCTCGGATTTAATTCCTCGGAAGGAGACATTGACGATATGCGGCGAAGCGCCTTCACGTGGCGTGTGGATAACTGCGTCCTGTATCGCGGAGAGACCGCTGAACAGCCGATCACGTAATTGCATTAAATGAGCGATGCCTTCCTCTTCCTTTTCCCGTGTCATCCGCATCGCACGTACCATCGCGCAGATGCCTGGCAAATTTTCTGTACCGGAGCGATGACCAGCTTCCTGTCCGCCTCCTGAAAAAAGTGGCGACAGCATGGTACCTTGACGCACGTACAGAAGACCCGTTCCCTTAGGTCCATGAATTTTATGCCCGGATATTGTGCATAAATCGATGCCGCTTTTAGCCAAAGAAAGTGGCACTTTAGTGAATCCCTGAACATGATCCACGTGAAAAACCGTCGTCGGGTATTGCTTCAGAAAATCACCAATTTGATTGACCGGCTGAATCGTTCCAACCTCATTATTCACATGCATAATCGAAACAAGGATGGTATCTTTGCGAAAAGCTTCTTGAAAATCTTGAAAAGAGACGCGACCTTCTCGATCAACGGGCAGATACGTCACCTCAAAGCCGAGTTCTTCCAATTGATGAAAAGCGTTGTGTGCCGAAGCATGTTCCACATCCGTGGTAATCAGATGTTTGCCACGATTGCGATAGGCGAATGCCGCCCCCTTAATAGCCAGGTTATTGCCTTCTGTACCGCCTGATGTGAAAATAACCTCTTTTGGATCAACGCCAATCAGTGAACTCGCTTGCTGCCTGGATTGAGCAAGCAAAGCCTCACTTTTTCCGCCAAGCGAATGAAGCGAAGAAGGATTGGCAAAATATTGTTCAGAGACTTTCCGGTACGTTTCGAGAACTTCCGGATATGGCTTAGTTGTTGCGCTATTATCGAGATAAATCATTAGAATATATCTTTCCCCTTTCATCAATTGCAGGGTGTTCTCTTGTTTTCATTATTCCGGTTCTTTGATGCTTTTAACATTTCTCTAGAATGCTATTTCTCAAATCCGCCTGTTTTCGTATTCAGACTTGTGATTTGGCTTCGTCATATAGGTTAACCCGCTTCAGAATCTTCGGTTCTTTGCGTTCAATTGCTCGAACAGCCGTTTCGGCTGCCGCATCATAATCAAAATCGCGGAATAAGCGCTCAGCTTCATTCAATTCCTTGTTAATCTCTTGACTATCCGTCCGGTAGCGATTGCCATACCGAATCATTTCTTCAGCAAATTCCGCAGTCTCTATCAATTTCGCGGCAGTTTGATGGATACCACCAACAGCATTTTGCGCTGTGGTCAGCGTCTGTCGAACTTCCGTCATGTTCAGCGGCATTTCGTCTAATTTTTCATTCACTTCGTTGAGCGTACGTCCGGCGAGTTCAAGTGCTTCAGCGAAAGCTGACGGAACGCCAAGCAAATTACTTTGCTGGATCAACTGCCGCACTTCAAACAATGTATGTTTCATCTGCTGAACCGTATCCCGTGCAGCGAGTTCATCTTTGCGCAATGCCTTAATCTTGGCCTCAAACGCCTTAGACTCTGATTCGATATGTTCCATATCCTCGCGAATTTTCTTTAAATTGTCGGTGATCGTACTGAATGGTTGGCTGGAATTTTTCATAATTTCATCAAGAGCTGAATAATCTTTCTGAATCTTATCAAATGCTTTTTGAATCGAAAGCTGCGTTTTCAAATCTGTGACGTCTAAATGGTAGCTGTTCTTAACCGTTTCTGTTTCGTTCGTCAGTGTTTTCACTTGATTGCCGACACGTTCCAAATTTCCTTCAACTTCCGGCGCGATTTGATGCAATTCTTGACGGCTCAACACTTCTTTTTCCATCTGTGCAAAAAGGAAATCGATCTGTTCATGGATGTTCGTCAACGCTTCAGACGCTTCGTCTAATTCCATTCGCGCAACAGAATCCAGTATAGTCTGCAAATGTTTTTCATTTTCCTCAATTTGGATATCCATTTGCAAGTATTTCAAGGAATAACCCTTTTCCTCCATCTCATCCTTGCCTTTTTGCAATTCCCGCATCAGTTCGGGAATGCTTTTTTTGGCATCCTGGTAGAGTGAGGGAATTCGACTCAGTTGTTTCATCACGATAGCCAAGTCTTTTTTGACCTGTAGCAGACAGTTGCGCGCTTCTATATAATTACCGTTTTCCGTTTCGCTGCCGAATTTTTTATAGGCGTCATCAATTGCCTTAACTTCCTGGTCAAGACGCGGCAATGTTTCATGGAACTGATTTCTTTGGGTAAGCATCGTCTTTTTGACCGTATGGTAGTTTTCTTTCACAGTCTGGATATCATCACGATTTTGACGTTCGCTGTCAACAACCCGGTTTAATTCAACAATAATCTGATCGATTTGGCCGCCGATTTCGTCCATCCGTTCATGCAACTCTTTAATGCGTCGCGCCGCCTTTTTAAAATGGTATTTATCGGTCAATTCTTCGCATTTAAAAAGATCCTTTTCAATGGAAGGTAATTCTGCAGCGACAATTTTATCCCACTCTGAACGCCACTTTTCAAAATTTTTTTCTGTATCGCCCGCCATTTTCAACTTTTTAATCTTTGCCAGCTCTTGGGCAACCGGACGATTGATGAGTTCCATCCGTCGCTCTTCCGCATGATCGATGGCACTGTAAGATTTCTTTCGCATCCACGCGCCGTAACCAATCACAAGAATAATTGCCAAAATCAATCCAATCACTACGTAAAGCATACGGAACTTCCCCCATTTCTCCGCCAAAAAAAATAAAAACACGAACGTCTTTAATTGAGATCCAATTAATCATTATTGTACCAAAAAAAAGGAGACAAAGGATAAAAAAGTATCAGAAACTGTCGATTTTACGAATGGGTGAGATGGTATGAACCTTGAGGAAAAAGCGTCTGGCATATCTTATGGGTGAATAGAGGGGCTTCAGGTTTTCTTTGGTTTCATCTGCACAAAAAGCGTTTCTGATGGTATAATCAGCGAAAATACGGTTTGAACGGAGCTTCGGACATGTTAAGTACTTTATCGATTCTATTCATTCTTTTTGCCGGCTTTGCATCGGGATTTGTCGATGCGGTAGTCGGAGGCGGTGGTTTGATTTCAACACCTGCTCTGCTGTCAATTGGTCTTTCACCACATATTGCACTTGGAACGAATAAACTCGCCAGTTCAATGGGTTCCTTGACGAGCACGCTGGCGTTTATCCGCTCGGGGAAAGTGAACCTGAAAATCACACGCAAACTTTTTCCTCTGTCGTTTGCCGGATCCATATTAGGCGTTATCCTCGTTCATTTTCTCTCTTCCGATGTCCTCCGTCCATTGATACTCGTGCTTTTGGTTGCAGTAACCATCTATACGCTTCTAAAAAAGAACTGGGGCCGAGCCTCCACCTATCGCGGAATCAGTCGGAAAGCTTGGTTGCTGTTCGTGCCGCTGATTTTTCTGATTGGTTTCTATGATGGATTTCTTGGTCCCGGAACTGGTTCCTTTTTGATTTTTTCCTTTTTAACAGTCGGCTTTGATTTCGTCACAGCGGCAGGAAATGCCAAAATTCTCAATTTCAGCAGCAACATCGCCGGTTTGATTACATTCGCTGTACTCGGCTATGTCAACTACGGCATTGGCCTGTTCATGGCAGTATCGTTAATCACAGGCGCCATCTGTGGTGCGCGCTTTGCCATCCGCAGAGGTGCATCTTACGTCAAGCTGCTCTTTGTTGTGATGACACTTGCATTGATTGGCAAAAATACTTTCGATTATTTTTGGCGCCTCACGCATTAATTGGTGAAGGGATCGGCATTCGTCGAGAATCAGCAGCTGTATGTTCCGCCCATTGGCGGATGCTGCGCAGATAGACTTTGCGAAAGGCGGGTTCGCTTGGCTGAAAATAATAAACTTCTTGCAAATATTGTGGTTGAAGAAAAGGCATCTGAATCAAATCACGGAATTGAAGCACGGTAAATTCGGCTGCTAACACCTCGCGCGATAATTGTGGCAGACTTTCGTGAATTAATTGCAGTAGAAAAAATTTTTCTTTCATCAGATAACTTGCCATGAGTTCGCGCACAAGCTGTGTATCCCGCGTCATTTCGCGGTGAACGAATCTGGAAAGATAGAAGTTTTCCTGTTGATAGGCGATCAGTACATCGGCAACAGCAATCAATCGTTCAGCAGCAGTTAAATTGGAAGCCAATGTTTCCGTCACTGATGCCTCCATGCACTTCAAATAGCCTTCGAAGAATGAAGCCATCAATTGTTCCAGTAGTCCCTGCTTGCCGCCGAAATAATAAGAAACAAGCGCAGGATTGACACCAGCGTCCTGCGCGATCGCTCGCACCGACGTTCCATCGGCGCCGATCCGATTAAATAACTTTAAAGCCGAATTGCGCACTGCTTCTTTCGAAGACCAATCCCCCGTCGTTTTGCTGTCAAACTTTTGCTGCACATTGACTCCCTCCTCTTTTCCTGATTCGTGACGTGAACCACTTTGGAGTTATCTATCTTTCATTAGCTATGATGCGCTTGCCTTTTGATCTTGTTTCTTTCCATTATAAACACAGACTGTTGCGGCTCGCTAGCGTTCTCTTAGCAGGTAGTAAAGCGCATGCTAGATCACTTTTATTTATTTTTTCTTCGCTTGACGCTCAGTTCCTTCTGAAATCATTCGACAATCCCGCTGAAAATTTTGCTATTTTTTGATAAAATAAGAGTAATTTCTTAAAAAGTTGAGGAGAACAATGATGGATTCAGAAGATAAAACAAGAATTGCGGTTCTAAAGTCACTGATTAAGGATGAACCGAGCCGAATCGCCAATCTCGCCAATGCGTCGGCATTGCTTGGTGAATATCTGGATCGGATAAACTGGGTCGGCTTCTATTTGTTAGATGACAATGAACTTGTCCTTGGCCCGTTTCAAGGCAAACCAGCATGTGTACGCATTGCACTTGGCAAAGGTGTATGCGGTACAGCGGCGCTAACTAAAGAAATAATCCGAGTCCCTGATGTTCATGAATTTCCGGGCCATATTGCCTGCGATGCCGCCTCCCGTTCGGAAATTGTGATCCCACTGTTTCAGGCGGATGACTTTATCGGCGTGCTTGATATCGATAGCCCTTTTTTGGATCGCTTTTCAGAAGAAGATCAACAGTTTTTGGAAGCCTTCGCGGAAACTTTATCGCTTTATCTTTGAACCATCAGAAAAACTTGGCTTAGCCAAGTCCTTTTTCAACTATTGCGCTGAGGAGATGCTTGCCGCTGGCGTCGATCATCTTCTCAGTGCCAGAGCGCCTTCGCTAATTTTTTTACGCAATAAGATACATTCTTGACAAATTGAGCTGAACAAGGTAAACTATGCTTCGTGTAAAATGAGGCAGGACCGTCAAGCATTCGAAGTTTCTGATTTTGTTCCTCATTAGCAATGATGAGGGAGCGTCACGTAACCTAGGCTGCCTGGGCGAAGACGCTATGAGTGCAAAATCACTTCGAAATGGTGCTTACGGAAGTGTCATTTTATACCGATTAAAATGACAAAGGAGGAGTCATCTTTATGGCTCGCTATACTGGTCCAGTTTGGAAAAAATCACGCCGTCTCGGAATTTCCCTGAGCGGCACAGGCAAAGAACTCGAAAGGCGCCCTTACGCACCGGGTCAACACGGTCCGAATCAGCGCATCAAGTTGTCTGAATACGGTCTTCAGATGCAGGAAAAACAGAAACTTCGCTTCATGTATGGTGTCAATGAACGCCAATTCCGTCGCATTTTCAATGATGCGTCTCGCATGAAAGGTGTTCACGGCGAAAACTTCATGATCCTTCTTGAATCCCGTCTGGACAATCTTGTTTACCGCATGGGTTTGGCACGCACTCGTCGTCAGGCACGTCAGCTTGTCAATCACGGACACATTACCGTGAATGGACATCGTGTAGACATTGCGTCTTATCGTGTAAAGCCAGGCGAAACAATCGGTGTTCGCGAAAAATCGCATAACCTTGCTATCATCAAAGAATCTCTTGAAACGAATTCATTCGTTCCGGAATATTTAGCCTTTGATGAAAAGAGCCTGGAAGCAACTTACAGCAGACTTCCTGAACGTTCTGAACTCCCTGCTGAAATTACTGAAGCGATGATCGTCGAATTCTATTCCAAATAATCGATGTAAAAATAACCTGTCTGCTCAAGCAGACAGGTTATTTTTTTTGAAGCATATCTTGAAAAATAATTTTCTTTTAGAGACAGCTTTGATTTTCGCGAATGATTAGAAGAACTTGGCATGCCAAGTTCTGTTTTTATAACAATTGCGCCCCCGATTGCTCGCTTGCCGCTGGCGTCAGAGCGCCTGCGCACATACTACGTCAATGCAGATACATAAAAAAACCCTGGGGTGCACGATGCGCGCCAAGGTTTTTTTATCAGACAAGTCATCAATTATTTCGTTGATTGCCGGTAATCAATATGATGTGGCAGTACCACGGTCGCAGTTTCCACTTTTTCGCTGTTCATCAGTTTGGTCAAAAGCCGCATCGCCACTGCACCGATATCATAGGTTGGCTCAGCCACACTGGACAGTGTCGGGCGTACCATCTGGACAAGTCGTGTGTTTTCACTGGTAACCACTTCAATATCCTGAGGCACTTTCATCCCTTGATCCTGAATCTCATGAATAGCACCGATCGCCATTTCGTCCGCAGCAACATAGATAGCAGTCGGCTTGATTTCTTGAGCAAGAAATTGCACGGTTGCTTCTTTGCCGGATTCATATGTATAATCGCCAATCGATACGAGCGATTCCTCAAAAGGAATGTCATGCGCAGCTAAAGCCCGCTTATAGCCGGCCAAACGGTGTTTGTTAATCGGGATCTCAAGCGGACCGTTGATAAAACCAATCCGGCGATGACCGTTTTCAATGAAGTGCGAAATAACATCATAAACAGCCTGTTCATAATCGATATTGACCGAAGGAATTTTTTCATTCTCATCAACCGTAGCCGCTAGCACAACGGGAACCGGTGAATTCGTGAATTCTTCAATATGATCTTCGGCAATTTTTCCACCCATAAATACAAGTCCATCCACCTGTTTTCCAAGTAATGTCTGGATTAAACGGACTTCTTTATCCTTATTCTGGTCAGAATTGCATAAAATAATATTGTAATTATACATAGTGGCAATATCTTCAATACCGCGCGCCAGTTCAGAAAAGAAAACGCTCGAAATATCAGGAATAATCACACCGACTGTTGTCGTTTTTTTGCTTGCAAGTCCTCGAGCAACTGCATTCGGTCGATACCCGAGTCGCTTAATTGCTTCAGAAACTTTCTTTCTTGTTGTTGGCTTAACATTAGGGTTACCGTTCACAACGCGAGATACCGTGGCCATTGAGACCCCTGCTTCTCTGGCTACATCGTAAATTGTTGCACTCAAACCGTTCTCCTCCTTGAGAAAGACTTAGCTTCGCCAAATCTTTTTTTGTAGCAAATGCGCTTCGACTGCTCCCTTGCCGCGGGTGATTCGTGAGACTCCTCAGATAGTCTAGATCCTCCATGGGCTCACTTGGCTAGCTTTTCCCGCGAGGCGCAGAGCGCTTTCACTCCATTTTACACAAAATCTTATACATTCTTATCCTTTAAAAAAACTTCGGACTGTCCGCTACCTTTTTAATTCCGCCTGATGCTTCACGTTTTCATTTTTTCCCATTTTTAAATAGCCAATGCATGATTGGCTTTAATAAATTGGCTTTGTTAAAATCTGCTGTTGTTTTTTATCGTTTATTGCCCTGTGTTCGCTTGCCGCGGGCGTACTGCGAGCCTCCTCAGACAAGCTAAAATCTGCGAGGCCCGTCTATCACGCTGTTCCCGCAGGCATCTCACACATTGCCTTGGGTCAAAAAAACAACATGAAAATTAAACATCGCTAATAAATTAAGAAAAAAATGTTGATAAAAAAGACAGGGTTTCACCGTATACTTACAGATTACCATAAAAAGCCTGTTATGAGAATCAGTCGATGCCAATCAAAGCGCTTAAAAAGTTTTTTATTCAAAGTTTATTGCACGAAGTGACTTTGCTTGCTTACTTCATATATGAGAAAGCTTGACTTAGCGAAGCCCTTTTTGTAACCCATGCGCTCCGTCTGCTCGCTTGCCGCGGGTAGGACGGAAGCCTCATCGGACAAACTGGAATCTGCGGGCTCCCCCTTGTCCTGCTCTTACCGGAGGCGTCTCACGCCTTCACTGCATTTTTCGCCTAAAGTCATATCCCTCTCATCGCCGCTTAACGTATAAAAAAGCCGGATCGTCGATGCGCGATCCGACCACATATTTTATTTGTGATTGGGGGTTAATCAAGTAATCGGCTGAGCTTAACGCGATACATAATCTTTGGGAATCGGAATCATCTTCTCTGATTCCGATGGAGATACCATTTGATTCTTAGATTGATACATCGTTTTTGTCAGCGCTATCGATTTTTGCTTCGCAGTCTCAAACAATCCAGAACTCTTGCCCTTAAGCGATATGCTTTCGGATCGCACGCGATCGATAACCTTTCTACCGGAGGGTGCCGCGATTAGAAAAATAGAAACAGCTGCGACCAATCCGCCCGTGAGAAAACCGGACGCGAAAATGAGTCCGCTTCCAGTTTGTTTTTCCATACGCTTCATGGCTTGTCCTCCTCAGAATTCCTTTTTCCGGCTGCCGCGTGCATCCTGCCAGCGATGCATCAGATCAATCGCCGCTTTGCCCCATTGCATTGCCTGGGCTATTTTGCCAGCATTTTCATTGCCTCTCGTTTCAATTGTTGAAGTGACGCGTTGAACAGAGGAATTGACAGAACCAAGCGATTCGCCAAGCTTTTCAACGGCATTGAAAATACTGTCAAAGCTTTTTGTTTTCTCAGCCATGTCATCTGCCAGTATGTTCGTCCGGTGAAGCAATCCGGTTGTTTCGTCAGTCAAACCTTTCATCTGTTCCTGAACATTTTCCAGCGTAGAAGCTACGTCATCCAATGTTTTCTGGGCTGATTTGAGCGTCTGAGCCAGAAAATAAACAAGAACGGCAAAGGCGATCGCAATCACTGCTACAGCTAAATAAAGAATAATTATCACCGTTAATCCCCCTTTATTCATGAACTACATTATAGTTTGGTAAAGAAATGTAATTCTATACCTGCTCTTTTCATAATGCCCATATCCTGTGCTTCTCATTTATCATACCATGGAAATTTGTTGAAAAGAAGCATTAAACAGGTCGCTTACAGGATGTCCATATAGGCATTTTGATATTTCTGGATATCTCCAGCACCCATAAAAAGTAGGACACTATGGGTGTATTGCTTTAATTCTTCTAAATTGCTGTTATGCAGAATATGCGATCCAGGAATACGATCCTGTAAATCATGGATTGATAGCTTGCCGTTCTTTTCACGCGCCGATCCGAAGATATCACAAAGATAAACTTCGTCACCCGTTTTCAATGCATCCGCAAAATCATCCATAAAAGTCATCGTTCGTGAATACGTATGCGGTTGAAAAATCGCGACGAGCTTGCGATCCGGATATTTTTCACGCGCTGCCTCGATCGTCACCCTAATTTCCGTCGGATGATGCGCATAATCGTCAATCATTACTTGATCAGTCGCGTGAAGCCTTTTTTCTGAGAAACGCCGTTTAACACCGTGAAACAGCGCGAGACGCTCTTTGACAAGCTGAATCGGCACATTCGAATAGTCGCAGAACGCGATTACCGCCAGCGCATTCAGGACATTGTGATTACCGTAGCCACGGATTTTGAAGTGACCATAGAAATCATTGCGGACGTAAACATCGAATTCTGTTCCGGAATCGTCCGAGAGGAACGTGACATTGCGCGCCTGGAAATCGTTTTCTTCATTAAATCCGTAATAAATCACCGGCACCTTGGACTGCAGCATCTGCAGCTGTTCGCTGTCGCCACAGGCAAAAGTCGCTTTATTAACTTTCAGTGCGAGTTCCTGGAAGGCGCTGACTACATCAGCCAAATCTTTATAATAATCAGAATGATCGAATTCAATATTTGTAATAATGCAGTAATCAGGCGTACTGTGCAGAAAATGACGCTTGTATTCGCAAGATTCCCAAATAAAATATTTACTGTTTTCTTCTCCGTGTCCTGTGCCATCGCCGACTAGATAGGACGTTGGCGCAAATTTTTCAAACACAAAAGAAAGCAGGCCGGTCGTCGACGTTTTTCCATGCGTACCGGTCACAGCAACGCTTGTATAGTTTTGGGCAAGCGTTCCGAGAAAATCATAGTAACGGTAAACTGGGAGACCAAGCTCCTTGGCGCGAACAATTTCTTCATGCTGATCAGGGAAGGCATTACCGGCGATGATCACTTGATCGGGTGTGATATTGTTCTGATCAAACGGCAGCAATTTAATTTGCTTATCTTCCAAAGCTTTCTGCGTAAAAAAACGCTTTTCTACATCGGATCCCTGTACGTGCTGATGCAAATCCTGAAGGATCTGAGCCAAAGCGCTCATCCCAGTTCCTTTTATTCCAACAAAATGATAATTCATCATTAATTACCCTCCGTTTGCTTGGTGCCGATCCATAGGCCAAAGGCAATATTTATAGTATACGCATCCCTATTGCCTTTCGTACTTTTTTTTGCGAATTTTTTGCGTGATCAGCTGTCTCTAGCGCAGACATGATGCATCTGAAATGCAACACTGAATCAATGCTCTGGAATGATTCAGCGGTTTCCGCAAACTGCAGCACCACAGATGCAAACAGCATCACACGTGAACGATAGTCCTGTTCAGAAAAAACATCCGAACTTATTTTAAACCTAAGAATCAAGCTTGTAAAAAATAAATAACAGAATCGAAAACAAGTATATCAAAATCTTTTTCAAATGATTATTATTCGCCTTGTCCTTCATTAAAACCTTCAGATACCAGTTCCTGAAGGCTTTCCTTGTTGACGAGTACCTGACGCGGCTTGCTGCCGTTTGCACCGGAGATGACATTACGGCTTTCCAGTTCATCGACAAGTCGCGCAGCACGCGGATAGCCAACTCTGAAATGACGCTGAATGCTTGATACCGATGCCTGTCCCTGGTCAACAACGAAAACGGCTGCTTCTTCAAACAATTCATCGCGACTATCCGCATCGCCGCCGGAAGGCTGAAAATCACCAGGTGTGAATAAATACTCCGGCTGATCGTCATGATCAAAAGCATCCGTAACCCGACGGATTTCTTCATCAGAAACAAAGCAACCCTGAATCCTTTTTAAGCCTTGCGTGCCGTTTTCCATAAAAAGCATGTCGCCGCGTCCGAGTAAGCGGTCAGCGCCACCAGCATCGAGAATCGTCCGTGAGTCCGTCTGCGAGGAAACACTGAACGCAATACGGGTCGGAATATTGGACTTGATCAGCCCAGTAATGACATCGACTGACGGTCGCTGTGTCGCTAGCAGCAAATGAATTCCTGCCGCGCGTGCTTTTTGCGCAATCCGGCAGACAGACTCTTCGACATCCTGAGGAGCGACCATCATCAAGTCAGCCAGTTCATCAATGATAATAATCAGATATGGCAAATGATTCTCTTGTGCGCCGATCTGTTCTTGGCGTCGATTGTAGCCGCGGATATCACGGACCCCGCAACCCGCAAAGCGGCGATAGCGTTTCTCCATTTCTTCAACAGCCCATTTTAAAGCCAGCGCTGCATCACGTGGTTCGGTTAAAACAGGTGCCGCCAAATGGGGAAGATTTTTATATGGCGCCAGTTCAACTACTTTCGGATCAACGAGCAGGAGCCGCAAATCTTCCGGCCGTGTTCGGTAGATGAGACTGATAATTAGTGAATGAATACAGACGCTTTTGCCTGATCCGGTCGCGCCAGCAATCAGTCCATGTGGCATTTTAGCCAAATCGGTCATAACCTGTTTGCCAGAGACATCCTCGCCGAGCGCTGCGGTTAACGGTGCCTTGCTTTCCGAGAAGGCTGCGGCACGTATAATTTCTTTCAGGACGACAGGCCGCGGGTCCTCATTGGGAATTTCAATACCGACCGCACTTTTCCCTGGAACTGGAGCAATACGTATCTGTTTGACAGCAAGGCTCAATTTGATATCTTCTGTCAGATTAACAACCTTGCTCATTTTGACACCGGGATGCAGATGGATATCAAAGCGGGTGATGCTCGGCCCCTGAACAAAACCGATAATATCGGCGGAGACGTGAAAATCCGACAATGTCTCCGCCAGAATCGCTTTTTTCTCATCAATCCACTGATCGGCATCACCGCTTATTTCCGGTGGATCATCCAGAAGATCAAGCGGTAATTGCAGACCTGACGTCTGCGCGTTCCGCGACTTATGTACAAACGGCCGTTCTGCCTTGCCTGTTCCTTGAGCAGCGGGCGAGCGATCAGAATGAAACATTAACACATTAAAAGGTATATTTGAAGAGCCAGCAGGGCGGTGCGTCGAATGCGGCAGACGGGTCGTCACCGGCATCATCCATTCCTTTTTCTCATCCGCCTTTTTTGCTGTTTCCGTTGGAGCGGCTGATTGCGCTTCAGTTGAGTTTCTTTCCTGCGCTATAATCGGAATGTCTACATTATCAGCAGATGGCGGCACCGCAACCGTTTCCTGAACGATCAGCTGCTTGTGCTTTGCTGCTTCATGCGCGGATAGCCGTTCTAATGCCGGTCGCTCAAGTTCAGATGAATGGAGGGGTTTCCGGGAAACCATCTGGTCGATCTGTTGTCTTGCTTGAACTTCTTGGATTTGCCGCTTCTCTGCCGCCTCTTTTTGCCGACTCAATAGTCCCTCCGATCCTGGATCACGATAGAAATTATCCGGAGGTTTTCGATAACCGAAGACCGGCGAAGGTACTTTTGTCAGTTTGAACGGCTGCTTGCTTTTTTTGGCCGATAATTTGGCCGCATCGGTTGCTGCTTGCCTATAGTGTCTTTCTCCTTTTGCCGCAGTGATCGATTTTTCCTGCCTGCTGCTAGGTCCTGACTTTTCATTCTCAGATGGAACAACCTTTGGCGCCGACTGCCGTTGCGCGGGATACTGAGCCATCATTTTCACAGCGGCACGGCGATTTCTGTCTTCAAATCTGCCCGCACGCAGAGCAAATGGTGATTCTTCAAGAATTGGCCGCTGCTCTCGCTCATCCGGCAACCCATCCTTTTGCTCCACCGGATCGCTGTCATCGCCGAACAAACGTTGCCACCAGTTCATCATTCTTATACCTCCAATCGCTTACGGGCTGGCAACATTGATTAAGCGTGCTGCTTAAAGTCGGCAAAGAAATCCCGTCCGGGTACCGACTCACGATCCAGGACAAGAATTCCACGACGTTGCGGCGCATTCGGGAGCGCGAGTTCGCGTGCTGAACAAATCATGCCGTCTGAAGGAATGCCACGCAGCACGGTCGGACGAATAATCATACCATCGGGCATTAAAGCGCCGATACGCGCAACAACTACATGCTGCCCTTGATCAATATTTGGCGCGCCGCAGACAATTTGTAGTGTCCTTGTTCCGATATCAACCTTGCAGACATGCATATGATCAGAATCCGGATGTTTCTTCATTTCCTGGACAAAACCCGTGACGATTGCCGGTTCTTCATCCACAGTCAGCTGTTCGTCGAATCCCGCGCGCTTGAGTTTATCATTCAGCAAAGATAAGAGCGCTGCATCTGCCGGCACCTGACCGTCTTCGAGCGGACAAACCTGCGAGATATTGAAAAAATTATAGCCCGTTGTCCGCTTTGTTTCTAAGTCTACGATACGCGCCACATCTTCTTTACGCTCAAATTCCGTTTTTGTCGCGTCATTTTTGTACACAATCAACGTATCGCCAATTCCACTTTTGTTATAATAAAAAATCATTCGTTTTCCCCTTCCGGATGCAATCTGATCAACCAGACGATGCCTGGTCTTTATTTTTGCACCAAATGTGCTCTGGCTGCTCGCTTGCCGCGGGCGCCGCGCGCCTTCGCTGCATTTTTCGCATAAAAAATCATATACAGGTTTAAGTGAATAAAATTCAGCGACGCTCCGGTCCGATCGGGCGCGGGCGCCTTTTCGCCATGATGAACAGGGGTTCAAGTTCATCTGGATGGCAGAGAAACGGTAGCAAGGTAATCGGATTATCCGCCGCCGCATAAAATTTCAACATCATTTGTGCCAGAATATCATAGCCTTCAGGATTGACTAAATCGGCAAAGATAAGCACATCTTGATGCGGAATCGCGCAAGCCAAATCGCCTTTAGCCTGATCACGCATCTTGCGAAGCAGTTTACGGTTCAATATACGGCTTGCGTCATAGCCATCGCTATAATTGATAAAATGAAAGACATTATTACGAACCACGTCTTTTTTGCTCTCAGTCGGCAGCTTTTCGAGATTATCAAGCGCCAATTCCTTGATTGTATCCATACGGAATCCTTCGCTTTGAACCGACAATTCGTCAAGCAAACGATAGGAACCGCCAAGATCCAATGCGTAAAAAATCTTTGTTTCCGCTGTGTGTGGCGCAACCAACAGCCTTCTTCCGTCAGGTAGCTGTTCAGGAAAAGAGGCAGGGCGAATGACCGGAAAGATAGAGTTCTCATTCCCGCCAATCGCTGCCTTCTGCCGCATCGCGGCAAATGCCTGATCGACTGTGCGTACGCATGCTTCTAATGCCTGTTCCCCATTATTTGCGTACTTTTTCAAGAGTTCGGGAAGCACCAGCGTGACTTCATGACTGCTTGTAACCTCTTTCACCCGTATTTTGTTTTCTGTCCTATCAAAGGTGACTTGGCGGCCGCTCTGTGACAGACATTCGGTTAGTTGTTTCTGTAATTCCCGAAGATTCACGATCCGCTTGACACTCCTCATCTGCAAATTTTGGCAATACCCTTATTTTAGCATAGACAGATGCCAGATTCGTAACGGTTTCTTTTCAAAAACCGCACTTTCCGTATTTCTGCTCGAAAGCCGCCGAAGGTGAAGCGTAATCAAACAGAACAATTTATAGTTATGCATAGGCATAGCGACATCTGTCATCTATTGGCTTTTGCGTCATGCCGCTCATTATCCTGATGCAGATACAGCCCGTAAAGCAATTGCAGAATATGCAGAAACATAGTGCTTCGCGAAACGCGCCCCTCAGTCAGAATCCCAATCGTCCCGCCGTTTGCGCGTACGTCATGCTGATGCGCGTATTCATCGGCCACATCACCGAGTTCCCGGCCGGCTTGAATGCCGGCGACAAGCGGGGCAGGAAGCGGAATCCGAGCACCGGCAGCAGTCAATAGCTGCCCGTTGCGATCGGCCAACGCGCCCCAATTGCAGAGCAACATGTCACCTTCAAAACGCGAAGCGCCGCCCTCCATACCAATCGCAACAGTCACTTCGGGATCCGCGTCAAGTACCGCCCGCGCCCGGTTCATCGCTCCTTGTCTTGTCTCTGCATCCGACATCGGCATCGCCGAGATCCCTGATGGCACATCATAGCCTCTGATCATTACATCGATATTTTCGGATGCGACGAGACGTTTTACAGCATCCAATTTTGCCGGGTTTTTCGTGCCCACGCCGATTATCATTGCTTGATCCCCCCAGGACTATTTTCCACTGCCAAACGCAAAGTTCAGCAATCAGTATCCACAGTATTGTTTGTCTTCTTATAGTATAATATAGAAAGGTCAATGAAACCGCTGATCATTACTTCGGCATGCTTCACCCTTTTTTGGAACACGTGCAGGGCAGCCATCAAATGCTTCGCTACGAGCTCTTTGATATCTTATACAATCTTAATGCGTATAAAAACGACGGGAGTGAGCTTTTAAATGACTAAACAGCAAGGCGCACTAATCGTGACCGCTTGTGTCGCTGGTTTTACCGCAGGGTGGATAGTTCAATTCGCTACCGGTAAAAGCGGCCGTCTGCTCAGTTCAGAGAAAGTGCTGCGACGGGTGAAAAAAACAGTCAGAGAAAGCCTGCCTGTTGACGGCGCCTGGATCGTGATGAATCCCCGCACACAATCAAAAGGGGGACTCAGCAGCAAAGTCTACCAAGGTGGACTGACCGTCACCGCCGAGCACCAAACCACACATTACGACTTCACAGCAGACGCGCGCACAGGTACATTGATCGATTTTCAAGCACAACAATAAAATCAAGAAATCCCGCCGCAGGTCGGCGGGATTTCTTTGTACGTTGAGAAAGTATAAAGATTTCAAAGGAATCAAGTATAAGAAAAACTAAGGCTTCACCATTGTTCAAAAGACTTGGTTTGCCAAGTTTTTCTAATTAACCGAGACAGTCAGTACAACAACGTCTCGCTTTGATTAGCCAATCACTCGCTGCAAACTGCGCGGCAGCGATAAATACGTTGCCCTTTTTCAGCAAATTTTTCTTCGTATTCTGTCGGCACATTCTTCGGATCATGAGCTTGATGCAGATCCAAGCTAATGTCTTTTAGCTTCAAACCGTAGCTTGACAGGCTCTCAAGTGAATATTCGAAAAATCCTTGATTGTCTGTTTTCAACTGAATAATGCCCTCATCTTTCAGCACATATTCATATTGTGCGAGGAAAGAGGCATAGGTCAACCGTCGCTTTTCATGCTTATTCTTTGGCCACGGATCACAAAAATTCAAATAAATATAATCGACTTCATTTTCCGCAAAAAAATCTGTCAGTAAATGGGCATCCGCGTGAATGAGACGCAAATTTGGTATTTCCGCTTCAATACACTTATCCAGAGCTGTAACAATGATGCTCTCATTTAATTCAATGCCAACAAAGTCAAACTCTGGATGGCGTTTTGCCATCTCTGTAATGAATTGACCTTTGCCTGTTCCAATTTCCACATGAAGCGGCGCCTCTCTGCCAAAGACTTCATACCATTCACCGCTGCATAATTTAGGGTTCGGAACAACAATTTTCGGATGAGCTTCCAGTTTCCCCTTGGCCCACGGTTTATGACGAACTCTCAACTGCCAACTCTCCTTTGATCGCCAACCGGCGATTTTCAACAAATAGAACAACTGCGCCTGCAGCTGGATAACCCTTTTTCAGCATAAAAAGCATCCCCCTGACTCGACTTGAGGATGTCCGCTCTCTAAAGTTAGGGCATAGAATGAAAAAATGATGCCAATTTTTTAATACCGATTCTTAAAAATCATATTGAAGGAATGAAACCACATGTTTAAAAGGTTCGCGCAGCATAATCATTCAGCCACAGCAGGTCTTTTTCAAATAATATCATCTTCCGAACCTCAGCATGTTCCTGATGCCAGAACATAAAGCGCAAGGTCATCGCAATCATATGCCAAATCAGGCGCAGCTTCAAAGCCGCATTCATTTCCCAGCCATAATAAAGCAGCCAATTCTCCCACTGATCTTTGTCTACGTACCAGTAAAGAAGCATGGCAAGATCCATGACCGGATCAGCGATAATTGCTTGGTCCCAGTCCACCAGATAAAGACTGTTGCTTTCCGTATCCAGCAACCAATTATTATGATTGACATCCGAATGACAGACGGTTTTATTAGCCGATTCCGCGGTCTCAGCCATTTCACCCAAAAAGTGAAGTGCTGCCCGCAATGCTGGCGTCTCCGCTCTACCTTTGGCCTGTCTCATCAACTGTTCGTAAATTTGCTTAGTCGACACTGGTTTTTTGCCAATTCGCCGCATCATCAAGAGAAGCGGTTCCGAGTTGTGAATCTTTTTCAGCATATCAGCAACCTGTTTCGCGGTCATTTCATCAGGCCTGAGCACACGCCCCTTTGTCCACTTCTGGGCAGTCAAAACATCACCGTTGCTCATCCGCCGTGTCCACAGCAATTTAGGCACGATGCCCTCAGCAGAAAGCACTGCGAGGAAAGGAGACGTATTGCGCTTAATAAACAGCTTATTGTTTCCCGACTCGGCGAGATATGCTTCACCGGTCATTCCGCCGGCAGACGAAAGCCGCCATTCTTCGCTATCAAAAAACCTCATCAAAACAGGCCCCTTTGCCTTAAAAAAAATCAGGTCGCTCAAAAGACTATGGTTAAAAATATACCACTTTCATACAAAATCGACAATCTCTTTATCTGCCATTTTTCAGGCAATCCTATCCAATTTCGACACTTTGTCCTATATGAGATCATCTGTCCGCTCCGCAGCATCCGTTTTGAAAGACTGCAGCAGTGCTTCAGCCGTTTCAACTTGTTGTCGTTTAAGCAAGAGCGACTGTTGGGACAATTCTCTGTACCAGTACGCGCGTCCCCGCCGATCAACTAGCCGCAGATCAAACTGTTCTGGAACAAATTCAATGAAACTCTCCGGTGCATACACAGCCATACAGACCTGCATCTCGAGACATTGCGCGGAAAGAAAAGATGTGAGCACGTGGCGTGAGCGTTGCAATGAAATTAACGGGTTCAGCTGATCCCTCGCACCGCCGCTCACAATTTCACGCCATTTTCGTGGACTTTGCTCCTGAAAGACACTGCCCGGTTCTCCATTCAATACTTTGACACACCAAAGCGTATCATTGGTCAATATCAGCGAGTCAAGCTGAATTTCTGCGTTCCTTGCAAGTATTATTGGCCGGTAAAAGAAAAAAGCCAGATCATTGACTTCTTTCAATGTCTCACGCAGCCAGGAGCGTTCCGTCACTTCTTTAGGCAAAACCGATCGCTCATCAACTGTACGCGAAGCCCATTCAAGCTGCATGTTAAAAAGCCAATTGTAAAACGCCGGATCGGGTTTTTCGACAACGTTTGGATCTGCGAAAACAGTCTGCCCCTTCCGATTGGCTTCGATCCTTTTCGCCCGTAGCAGCCATTCCTCCTCGCGTCTTTTCTTTAGCCAAACGTATCGATTGGCATAACGCAGGAAATCGATTTGATAGCGTGAGACACATTGCTCGATTTTAACAAGCTGAGCCATTCCGTTTCCACCTTTACTTAATCCCCACTTATTGTATAACAAAATAGCGCCCTAGTGTCTGATTTTCTTAAGTCTGAAATGCAAATTTTGCAGCTGGCTGATAATTCGGTATCCGGTCAGGATGCACCGTAAATAAAGTCATCTCTCGAACCGGCCAGGATAGTGCTTCGAGTTGCCCCTGATCAGACTGTCCCCCAATCCGTGGATTCCCGCTTTGCCAACGTTTGGCAAGCGTCACGTGTGGATGAAACGGCCGGCTGTCAAGCGTGATTGTCTCCTTAGCTAACGTTTGATTTAATTTTTCTCTTAAGTCAAATAGGGATTGACTGTGTTTGATGCCTGCATAGACAATCCGCGGATGATCGGAGGCACCAAAACCGTCTATATGAGTTAATTCCAGTGTGAATACCGATGCTTGCGCCGCTGCATCAGAAAAAATACTGTTGAATTTTTCAACCTGCTGCTTCGTCAACGCGCCGAAAAAAACAGCGTCAAATGGTAATCAGCAATAGCAGTCCATTTTCTGTATTCGCAACGCGTGCGAATGGCTTCAGCTTTTGTTTGCAAGTGAACCGCTACCTGTGAAGGCACGTGGATCCCGAGAAAATAATGCGTCGTCATTGTCTTTTCCTCCAATTTTATTTTTTGTTAGTGCACAATGAGGTTTCTGAGAGAACCGCCACCTCTTTTATCGGAGCAACGGCATTGCTGTGCGATCAGAGAATATCCACGCAGAGGCTCCCCTCTAATTCTTCATTAGAATCTTTCGCCCGCAAACGTATCCATTTCTGCTCGGTGAATGAGAAAAATTTGGCATTGCCAAGTCCTTTTTTAACAATTACGCTTCGGCTGCTCGCTGCATTTTTGTGCGAAAAACTTTATACTTTCTAATCTCTTGAAAAAAAACAAGATGTACCGATAAAGTTATTCCTTCAAAAACTTAGGGTCGATCCTTGCTTGCTCCATCTAGTATAATAATAAGAGATTCAGACGATTTTCCACCTCTCAATTTATCATAGCCCTTTGTGCTTGTTTCATACGAGCATAAGTAAATGGCAGATCGCGAGAAACCTGAAAGGAGTTTATTCCATGAAAATAGCCGATTCGATTGATCAATTAGTCGGCAGAACACCGATGGTCCGCCTTAATCGCTTACCAGATCCTAATGGCGCCACGATTTATGCCAAATTAGAGTCTTTTAATCCGACAAAAAGCGTGAAAGACCGCGCCGCCAAAAATATTATTCTCGCCGCAGAGAAGAGCGGCGAACTGAAAAAAGGATCGACAGTCATCGAACCAACTTCGGGAAATATGGGGATCGGTCTTGCGATGACTGCCGTTGCGCGTGGCTATAAAGCGGTCATCGTTATGCCGGAATCCGTCAATGAAGAGCGGATAAATCTGCTTAAAGCATTTGGCGCGAAAGTAGTACTTACACCTGGAGCGGATAAAATGCCAGGCGCGATTCGACGTGCCAAGGAACTCGCGGCTACTGTGCCGAATAGTTTTATGCCGATGCAATTCAGCAACCCGAATAATCCGGGCGCTCACCGCATATCGACAGCGCCAGAAATTATTGCTGATCTGAAACAAATCGGACGACCGCTCCGCGCGTTGATTGGCTGCGCGGGGACCGGCGGCACGATTACCGGAACGGGACAAGCGCTCAAAGAAGCCTTTCCCGAAATGACGATACATATATGCGAGCCAGCAGGATCCCCCATTCTCTCCGGTGGCAAGCCTGGACGCCATAAGATTGTCGGCACCAGCCCCGGCTTTATTCCTGAAACACTCGATCGCTCAATCATCGACGAAATCATTCCAGTCACTGATCAGGATGCTTATGCACTAACCCGCCGACTAGCAAGTGAAGAAGGTATTCTATGCGGTCCCTCATCCGGTGCGTCTGTTTTCGTCGCGCTTCAAGTCGCACGTCGCTTCAAGCCTGAAGACGTTTTGGTTTGCATGATTAATGACACCGGTGAACGTTATCTTTCCGGAGATATCTTTCCAAGGTAAGTTGTGGGCACATCCTGCTCCAATGGACTGTGCATTCGTTCTAAAGCGGAAGGCAAGCACCTAAAACGTTAACGAACAAATAATTGACTTGTATGCAAAAAATAAGCGCCTCAAGACCAAATATATGGTTTTGAGGCTTTTTTTCCTTCAGCGTGTGAGTCAATTAAAAAAAACATCAAATTTTACAAATATATTTGACATTTTTTTCTTAAGAGTTATATTTAATTTGTCTGAATTATATTTATTTTAGTGGATTTACATCTCTTATCTGTTGATTCAACACCTTTTTTTCGGCGAATGTTTGGCTCAATGAAAATGATTCGATTGACGATTCATTTTTTATTGATAAATTTTTCGGGGAGTGGTGATTTGAGTCCTTCAACTGATCGTATGCTAAATCGCGTTAGGTCCGTCTATCTATTCATACGGAGACAAGGCACTGTTACGACGAAAGAGCTGGTTGAAGAATTTGATATGACACAGAGAACAATGCAGCGAGATTTAAATATTCTCACTTACAATGATTTAGTCAGCAGTCCGAAGAAGGGACAATGGACTGTGACACAAAAAAAAGTCAAGATTTCTTGAGTTGCCATTCGGCAACTCTTTTATTTTAGCTATGTTTAAACTTATTGTTTTAACAAAAGCAATGTGTGAGACGCCATCGTTAAGAAAACGAAAGGGCAAATTCCCCATAGCTTCATATACTGATGACTGTAGTTGACTTCAGATTGAGGAGAGGAACTAAAGATGTATCCGCAAAATGAACAGCCCGTCTTTCAATTGGGCAACGACAATTATCCTTCATTCGGCAGAAGCGGAATGTTGCCAGGATTTCAGGCGCAAGGGATGAACTACCCTGTTTTTACGCAACCCGTCGAACAAAATATGGTTTCAAACGAAACGCCATTGCCCTATACCTACTCAAGCATGACCGACTCCTACCCGAGCGAAAGCTTTGAATGGAATCCGACGTCTATTGATCGTCAGCCTCCGTCCCCGACAGGATTGGGGTTCAACCCTTGGGAACAGCGGTTGCGCCGAATTGAGCGGCAACAAGTCCAGATGCAGCGCGAAATTAATCAACTTGACCGTCGGCTACGTACCGTTGAAAGACGGCTCGGCATTCCTGCCCCGCCCGGACCGTTTTATGGTGCGCAGCAATAAAACACGCATTCGGTTAGCCACGCGCGCGTTGAAACGATTAGACGAACGCCTAACAAAAAGTGCAGGTCAATTGACATATAGCCAATTGACCTGCACTTTCGCTCTAAATACCATTTTCGACCGCACGAGGCCTGTCCGCTGCGATCAGCTTCTGCTGAATCGTTTGAAAAACCTGCCGCCGAGCACTTTTCGTAACAACCCGGTATACCGTGCAAGTGCCAGGTAAACAATCGCACCTGCGATCACGCTGAGTGTTACGGCAACTGCCGCTAATATTCTGCTATGCGGGACTCCGGAACCGCCGAACGGCAAAAGGATTAGCCAAATGACCAAAAACATTATCAGTGTATAAACGATGATATGGACACACTGATTGGCTACAGAAATGAAAGCATACCCTGTTGCTTTTCTAATCGCAACCATGATGATCAAAATTGAAATTAGGTAGCCAAGATCGGTAGCTAGAACAGCCCCTACGCCACCGAACAACTTCATGCCAATTGGATTGGTCAGCAGTTTAACAAGGACACCAAAACCAAGTGCAATCAGCGTCACGCGCTGATGATTAATTCCTTGAAGAATTGATGCGCCCACCTGAAAAAGTGAAAACAGAATTGCTGTTAATGCATACCAGGTGAGGATCGAACCGCCAATCGCTGGGTAATCATTCGCGGTAATCCCATACAGCAGCCCGTGTACTTGATAGCCAAGCGCTGAAAGACCGACAGCGGCAGGAACGGTCAAGAAAATGACGAGTTGGAGTGCTTCCGTTATTTTATCGTTGACGTCACGCAAATCACCTTTGGTATAGGAAATAATTACTGCGGGAACCGCGCTGACAGCGAGCGATGTTGCTACCGTCACCGGGATCATCACCATTTTCTGATCACTCATCGTCAGATCGGAAACAATAATATCGCGTAAATTTCCGTTTGTAAGATAATGATTCGCCATCATCTGATCGAGCAATTGATAGACTTGCATCGCGATGCCGACCCCGACAAAAGGAATCGCGTACGCTATCAATTCTTTATACATCGTCCCGAGTGGCATTTGATAACGATGTGGCCTGTTGCGATGGACCTCTTCCATTTTTTTAATTGAGGCGCGCCGTTTAACCCAATAGCGGAGCATGACATACAAACCAGCTACCGCGCCAATGAAAGCTGCAAAAGTTGCAAAGACGGCTGCACTAACGACTGAACCCTTCCATATTTTTAAAATAAGAAAAGAACTGACTAAGATGAAGCCGACACGCCCGACCTGTTCGATCACCTGAGAAACAGCAGTCGGTCCCATCGATTGAAAGCCTTGGAAATAGCCCCGCATGAGGCTCATCACAGGAACAATTAGAATCGAAATGGCACAAACGCGCATGACAAGAACCACGTTGTCAAAATTATTTGCAGTTACATTCGATAAAGCGACAAATTGTGGCGCGCCAAGGAACATGATAAAAAAACCAACGAGACCGGTCAGCGACATCAGCAGAATTCCTGATCGGAACAGGCGTCTTCCTGAATCATAGTCACCGAGTGCATTGTATTTGGAGACAAATTTAGAAACCGCAAGTGGCAGACCCATCGTTGATATACTGAGAATAATGGAATAAGGGGTGTAGGCGACGGTATAAAGATAAGTTCCTTCATTACCGGCCATTGCCTGATAAGGAATTACAAAGAAAATACCAAGAAATTTAGCAAAAAACGTGGCAACAGTTAATATCATCGTCCCACGGATCATTTTTGATGCGCTCATTGGATTACGCTCCTGAAAGCCTGGTTCCAGGCAATAATTTATAACGGAGAAATTTCGTTCTCATTTTATCCGCAACTCTACATATTTTACCACAATGGCAGAAACAATAATTGTCAATTTAATGTTTCTTGAAATTCCGCTCAAAAAAAGCAGCATGCATCTAAATGTAACGACGCACACTGCTTGATTAATCAAAAATTTTACTCAATTCTCTCTTACGACTAACTAAGTCCTTTTTGCAATGAATTCGCTCCGGCTGCTCGCTTGCCGCGGGCGCTACCTGCGAGCCTCCACAGACAAACAAGAATCTGCGGGGGCTCGTTGGCAAGCTGTTCCCGCAAGGCGCCAGCCAGAGCGCCTTTGTTGCATTTTTCACTGCAAAATCAGAGCCTCATCTAGAGAACTTTTACTTTTATTTTGCAACAATATTGACGAGTTTGTCTGGAACGATTATCAGTTTCTTAATTGCTTTGCCCTGAAGATTTTCAGTAACATGCTGTTCTTGCATCGCTTTTTCTTGTAATTCTTCGCGTGGCGTGCCTTTATTCACCATCAAGCGAGCACGAATTTTTCCGTTAATCTGCACGATCACTTCAATTTGCTTCTCCGCTAGTTTCGTTGGGTCAAAGGACGGCCATTCCGATTTTTCGATCGATTCATTATGTCCGAGCAGCTGCCAAATTTCTTCGCAAAGATGTGGTGCAATAGGTGCTAACAATTGAACAAAGCCCTCGGCATAGCTCTTCGATAGCTCATCCTGTTTGTAAGCGTCATTGATAAAAGACATCATCTGCGCGATTGCTGTGTTAAAGTGAAGAATTTCAAAATCCTCAGTAACCTTTTTCACCGTCTGATGATAGGATTTTTCAAACGCGCGATCAGTCACGGCAGATTCTGTAATTTTGTCTGAAAGTTTCCCGTCCGCGTCCGAGAACAACCGCCAGACACGATCCAGGAAGCGGCGGGCACCATCAATTCCCGTTTCCGACCAAGCGACCGCAGCGTCAATCGGCCCCATGAACATTTCGTAAAGCCGCAGGGTATCCGCACCGTGCGAGGCAACAATTTCATCTGGATTGACGACGTTGCCCTTCGATTTGCTCATTTTTTCATGATTATTACCGAGAATCATTCCTTGGTTGACGAGCTTATGGAATGGTTCTTTCGTCGGCACCACACCGAGATCATAAAGCACTTTGTGCCAAAAACGGGCATACAGGAGATGCAAGACCGCATGTTCCGCGCCGCCGACATACAAATCAACTGGCAACCAGCGTTTCAATTTTTCTGGATCAGCAATTTTTTCTTGATTATGCGGGTCGATATAACGAAGGAAATACCAACTGCTGCCGGCCCATTGCGGCATGGTATTTGTTTCCCGGCGTCCCTTCATGCCGGTCTCTGGATCGGTCACGTTGATCCAGTCTGTCTCATTAGCGAGCGGTGATTCGCCGGTGCCGGACGGTTTGATATTCTTTGCCTTCGGCAGGCGCAAAGGCAGTTCATTTTCTGGCACTGCCTTTGTCGAGCCGTCCGCCATATGAATGATCGGAATCGGTTCGCCCCAATAGCGCTGCCGGCTGAAAAGCCAGTCGCGCAGACGGTACGTCACTTTGCGTGTGCCGACCTGATGTGCTTCCAGCCACTCAAGGATTTTACTGATTGCTTCCTTTTTCCCAAGTCCGTTCAGGAATTCAGAATTGACATGCTTGCCTTCGCCGCTGTATGCTTCTTTGCTCAAATCGCCGCCGGCAACAACTTCGATGATTGGCAGATCGAATTTCTTGGCAAATTCATAGTCGCGACTGTCATGACCTGGTACCGCCATAATTGCACCGAATCCGTAAGTAATCAGCACATAATCGGCGATCCAAATCGGAATTTTTCGACCATTAACCGGATTGATCGCATAGGCGCCGGTAAACGCACCGGTTTTCGTCTTTGCAAGATCCGTACGTTCGAGATCGCTCTTGGCTGCAACTTCAGTGCGGTAAGCATCGATCGCCGATTTTTGGTCTGCCGTCGTAATCTGATCAATCAATTGATGTTCCGGTGCCAGAACCATATAAGTAGCACCGAACAGCGTGTCCGGACGCGTCGTAAAGACAGTAACTGCCGCATCCGGATGCCCATCAATCTTAAAATTAACTTCTGCACCTTCCGAACGACCGATCCAATTGCGCTGCATTTCTTTAATGCTTTCCGGCCAGTCAAGTTCATCCAAGTCACTGAGTAGACGTTCCGCATATGCCGTAATCCGCAGCATCCACTGTTTCATTGGTTTGCGGATGACTGGATAGCCGCCACGTTCACTTTTGCCATCGATAACTTCCTCATTGGCGAGCACCGTGCCGAGTGCCGGGCACCAATTGACCGGAACTTCAGCCTCATAGGCCAAACCCTTCTTATACAACTGAAGGAAAATCCATTGCGTCCACTTGTAATAGTCTGGATCGGTCGTATTGACCTCGCGATCCCAGTCGTAAGAAAAACCAAGCGATTTAATCTGTCGCATGAATGTATGGATGTTCTGCTCAGTAAATACCGCAGGATCATGACCGGTGTCGAGCGCGTATTGCTCCGCTGGAAGGCCGAATGCGTCCCACCCCATTGGATGCAATACTTCAAAGCCCTGCATCCGTTTCATTCGCGCCAGAATATCCGTTGCGGTGTAGCCTTCAGGATGTCCGACGTGAAGTCCTTTTCCTGACGGATACGGGAACATGTCTAGCACATAGTACTTTGGTTTGTCTGATGCATCATCTGTTTTAAACGTTTGATGCGCTTCCCAGTATTTCTGCCATTTCGCCTCAATTTTTTTATGGTCGAACGCCAGAGCCACGGTAAATTCCTCCTTCAAAAACATGCAAAATATTAAAAGCCTCCCGTCCTTAACACACTTGTTAGGGACGAGAGGCTGATGACCATTCCCGCGGTACCACCCAAATTAGCCTTCTGCCAATAAAGCCGAATGCTCACTTGTTTTTCTCCTTAACGCGGATAATTCGGCAAAAGCATCCAATAAAGGACACATTTGCAGCTCAAAGGCGAGTTCACTCAATCTTCGTTGCCCGCTCGCACCGACCGCAGGTTCTCTGAAACGAGGAAATGAATTACTTTTCCTTTTCATTGCTTCAATTGAATTCTTTTTTGCGTTTAAACTACATTTTATGCCATCTATTGACACATGTCAACAACCCCTAAGCCGAAAACAACTGAAATAGCCCGCACTTTAACTTTCCATCTATCTCTGATACACTTTTCGATAGAATTTATTAAGCTAAACTTGGCATAGCCAAGTCCTTTTTCAACAATTGCGCTTCGGTTGCTCGCTTGCCGCGGGCGCCGCGCGTCTCCTCAGACAGGCTAGATTCTGCGGGGGCTCACTTGGCTCGCTTTTCCCGCAAGGCGCCAGAGCGCCTATGCGCCATTTCTCGTCAAAAATCTAATACTTTCTTTACTTATCGCAAAGGGGACAGCTATGAACAACTACACGTGGCCGGAGCATTTCGGCCCTGATAAACGCTATTATTCGTGGAATACCTATTTACGCCATCAATTCGGTGAAAAAGTGTTCAAAGTCCCGCTAGACGGCGGCTTTGACTGCCCGAACCGTGATGGAAAAGTCGCTTTTGGCGGCTGCACATTCTGTAGCCAAAGCGGTTCTGGAGACTTCGCTGGCGACCGCCGTCAGGATTTGATCACACAATTTCAGACGATTAAAGAACGAATGCTCAAGAAGTGGCCACATGCTCGAAAATATATTGGCTTCTTTCAGGCATTCACCAATACTTATGCGCCAGTTGATGTACTCCGTGAGCGCTATGAAGTCATCCTCGAACAGGAAGGTGTCGTTGGTCTGTCGATTGCCACAAGACCAGACTGCCTACCAGATGATGTTATCGCTTATCTGAGCGAATTAAATGCGCGTACGCATTTATGGGTCGAACTTGGGTTACAGACCATCCATGAAGAAACCGGCAAGCTGATTAATCGAGCGCATGATTATGCCTGCTTCTTGGACGGTGTCAATAAGCTGCGCCGCGCCAATATTCCGGTTTGCGTGCATATCATTGACGGCCTGCCAGGAGAAACACCAGAAATGATGATGGCAACCACGCGCGCGGTTGCCGGATTGGACGTTCAGGGCATTAAAATTCATCTGCTACATCTTTTGAAGAAAACAGCGATGGTCAAACAATACGAAAAAGGACTGTTGCGCTTTCTCGATTTCAAAACTTATGTGTCGCTCGTCTGCGATCAGCTGGAAATCCTGCCCCCGCAAATGGTCATCCACCGACTCACTGGTGATGGACCCGCTGACCTAATGATTGGTCCGATGTGGAGTCTGAACAAATGGGAAGTACTCGATGCAATTGACGATGAGCTGGCACGCCGGAACAGCTGGCAGGGAAAATTATATCAGCCGATCTTGGGCGCGTCTCGCTAAGAGCGATAGGATCGATCGTCGCCGGTGCTTCTCTTGCAGTCAGCCTTACCGTCAATGTCCGTGATGGGCTTGGGCTGCCTCTGCAATTGCCTTCGTCTGTTGAATGGTACCATGCGGATGATGCGGCGGCGCATAGATGGAATAAAGCTTCAATGGCTTAGTTCCCGTGTTGATCACATTATGCCACGTATTCGCGGGTACCATGACCGCAAACCCATCGGAGACCGGTTGCTGATAAGTCAGCGCATTACTTTGCTCGCCCATTTGAACAAGCCCTTTACCCGATTCGATACGTAGGAATTGATCCGTAACCGGATGAATTTCGAGTCCGATGTCTTCACCTGGATTAATGCTCATGAGCGTCACCTGCAGATGTTTGCCGGTCCAGATAGCTGTTCGGTAATTCGGATTGATTTCAGCTGCTTTTTCAATGTTAACAACAAGCGGCTGTGGTCCGTAATCGCGCCACACCGGCTGGTGAACCACTCGTTGCTCATAAGATAACGGCTGTTGGTACGAATTGTCGCTTGACGGTGGATAAGTCGGCGCCGCTTCATAAGAGAAGGACGACTGCTCAGAAAAAGGATACATAGCTTTCATTCCCTTCATTGATTTCTGTCTGCATCATATGCGGAAATAAAAGATAGGTGATCGCCGCCTGTTCAGAAGCTTTTTTGTGCAATCTTATACAAACATATTTCAGAAAAAACGCTTAACTTTTTAGAAAAAAATTGACACAGCTAAATCTATGGACGACTGCTGCGTCTTATATTTCTGATACTTAATTCCTCTGAAATCTTATATATTCTCAAGCGTAATCGAGTAGGAGGAAGCCTTCGGCTTCCGACCTCTCACACCACCGTGCGTACGGTTCCGTACACGGCGGTTCCATAATTTACACGCATACGCT
>NZ_JAFBEV010000027.1 GCF_016908935.1 Sporolactobacillus spathodeae
TCTAACTTCTCAGGTTCGGCCTAACTTTTGCCCGATTCGGTCTAACTTTTCACGGGTTCGGCCTAACTTTTCCACGATTCGGTCTAACTTCTCAGATTCGGCCTAACTTTTCACGGGTTCGGCCTAACTTTTGCCCGGTTCGGTCTAACTTCTCAGGTTCGGCCTAACTTTTGCCCGATTCGGTCTAACTTTTCACGGGTTCGGCCTAACTTTTGCCCGCTTCGGTCTAACTTCTCAGGTTCGGCCTAACTTTTCACGGGTTCGGCCTAACTTTTCACGGGTTCGGCCTAACTTTTGCCCGCTTCGGTCTAACTTCTCAGGTTTGGTCTAACTTCTCAGGTTTGGTCTAACTTTTGCCCGCTTCGGTCTAACTTCTCAGAGTTTCAGTGCGACTCCCAGATTAAACGCTAATCGGTCAGAAGTCTGGCCCTAACCGCCCTGCTGAGTGTGCATCTAGAAAACGCGCGGGCATTCAGAAAAACTTGGCATAGCCAAGTCCTTTTTGAACAATTGCGCTTCGGCTGCTCGCTTGCCACGGGCGCCGCGCGTCTCCCCAGACAAGCGAGAATCTGCGGGGTCTCCACTTGGCTCGCTTTTCCCGCAAGGCGCCAGCGCACCTCGCTGCATTTTTGTGCGAAAAACTTTATACTTCTTATCTCTTAAAAAGCACGCTTCTGACAATCAGAAGCGCGCCGCATTTTATTGATTCAAATCGTTTGGCAGATGATAGCCGTCATACTGTTTGTGTGTCTTTATATAATGAAGGAATTGTTTGGAGTGGTAGGCTTCGACAATTGCTTTCGCCCATGGTGCGCTTTTATTCGTATCGGCGACGGCTACGTTAACGGAAAATTTATCAAGCAAGTTTTCCAGTTTCAGTGCGGACGTCAGTTTCAACCCGCTGGATACCGCAAAGTTGCCTTGAATCACTCCATAATTTACATCCGGCAGGGCGCGAACCTCTTGCGCATTATTCATATCCTTCAAAACGAGATGATGCGGATTGCTCGTGACATCTTTCAGTGAGGCGTTGGCAGGATTGGCTTTCGGATTCAGCTTAATCCAACCCAAATCCTTAAGAATCACAAGACCTCGATACAGATTTGAGGCTTCATTTGGAAGGGCAATCACATCGCCGTCTTTCACAGCTTTTAATGATTTGGATTTGCCGGCGTATACACCCATTGGCGGTCCAGGAATCTGCACAATGCCCACATTGTGGATGCCTTCCTGCTGGTTCACAAACGCCATATAAACCGGATGCTGCATGATGTTTGCATCAATCTGGCCTTTCGCTACTGCGACATTGACCTGAATGCCATCGGTAAAATCCTTCGTTTTGACTGTGTAGCCTTTTTTCTTCAGAATCGGCGCAATGCCTTCCTTGAACATCTGCTCATAAGGGCCGGCATTGAATCCGACTGTAATTGTCTTTTTTGTTTTGCTCGTACTTGATGAATCAGATGCCGATGGATTCGAACATGCCGTACCAATAGCTAAAATAAAGATGAGAACCAAACTGATGAATCCAATTGCTCTTTTTTTCAATACAATCGCCTCCTAAAAAATGAATAGTTTATATGAAAAGTAATCTCAGTTGATTACTGAGTTATAAATATTGAAAGGCCCAAAAAATTCATTCACACTTACTGCCTGACTGCCAAATTTTCTAGAGATTGAATCGCCTCAACCACTTTTTCCTCTGTCACGGAATAAGGCAGAAGATGAATCGTCTTATCGGGCGTCACCGTTTGCGCAGCAAGTTCCCGGATGCCGTCTTCTGGCAGATCAGCAAGATTCAGATCGGCAAGGCTGAACGGCAACTGAAGACTTCGATAAAAAGGCCTCAATTTCTCTATCTCATCCTGATTCTTTTCAAGCGCCAATTGAAGAATAATGCCATAGGCGACTTTTTCTCCGTGCAGCAAATGCTTTGTCTCACTAAAAGTAGTCAAGGCGTCATGAACTGAATGTGCAGCGGTCGCTCGCCCAAGCTCATCCGCAAAACCGCCAACCAGGCCGCCTGCCATAATCGTTGTTTCCATCACAAGCTTCCAATCGTCGGTAACTTTCTGATCGCGCATCGCTCGAACCGCCTGCTGCGCATGCTGCAGCGGGATATCCCGGCATAAACGGGCCGATTGACGGGCGTAAATCACAGCCAAACTGCTGTCGCCTGCTGCCCGAAGCAGACGCTCGGTTTCATACCATTTGGCGAGTGTGTCAGCAATCCCTGCAACAAAAAATCGGACCGGAGAAGCTGCAATCACCCGTGGCTCGATCAGGACCAAATTCGCCTGCTTCGGATAAATACGATGCCCGAGCGATGTCCCATTTTCCGCATAAATCACGCTCAATGCAGACCATGCGGCACAATTACTCGCCAACGTTGGCAAGAGAATCAAAGGCAGATTGCCCGCATGATAAGCCGCCGCTTTCGCCGTATCGAGAACCTTTCCGCCGCCAAGACCAATCAACGCATCGGCGCCTGTTGCTCGGATCGTTTGTATCAGTTTTTTAATCTCCGCTTCAGAACATTCACCGCTGAACGGAAAATCCACAATTTCGGCTGGCAAAGCCTGTAAATCTGGCAAGTACGGAAGTGCCGCGTGCAACGATTTTTCGCCGTGCAGAAAAATAATTTTCTTCAAAAATAGTTTTTCAATGGCTTCAGAAAGAAAATCATAGGCGCCTTCTTCTGACAGATACTGTTGCGGCGCAATCCTTGATACCAAAGGCAAGACCATCATCCCCTTTTTATCTCTCATCTGATCAGTTGATGACAACACTATGGACAGACATCAATGCATCGTCATGCCGCCGGTCACGTTAATCGCCTGACCGGTCATATAAGCGGACAGCGGACTGGCCAGGAAAAGCGCGACATTGGCGACATCGGCGGGCTGCGCGGTTCTGCCGAGCGGCACCTGAGAACAATCTTCTTGATAAATTTGTTCTGGCGTCAGGCCCCTCAATTTGGCGCCATCGACCCGTTCCCGTTTTTTCATTGGTGTTTCCACAATTCCAGGACAAATCGCATTGACAAGAATGCCCTTCGCCGCCAGTTCAATCGCCATCACTTTCGTGAAGCCAAGAACGGCATGTTTCGACGCGCAATAATTGCCCATGCAGCGATAACCATTTTTCCCTGCCTGCGAAGCAATATTAATGATCCGACCGGATATTCCCCGATCCGTCATTTGTCGGGCAACGACTTGAGACACGAGGTAGGTTCCTTTGGCATTGACGGCCATCACGCGGTCCCAATCGTTCTCTTTGATGTCAATTGCGAAATCCATTGTTGAAATACCCGCGCTATTAACTAAAACATCGATGGGTTCCCAAAAAGCAGTCAGCGTGTCAACGGCTTTTTCAATTTCTTCCTTTCGGGTCACATCCAAATGCAGATGCGCCAATTTTTCTGAAACGATCTTAAAATCTTCTTTAAAGGCGACATCTGCTAACGCAACGCGTGCGCCCGCTTCCAAAAACAAATCGGCGATGCCTTTTCCAATTCCTGACTTAGCACCGGTAATCAATACCGTTTTTTGCGATAGATCAATAGAAATCATTTTTCAAACCTCGAATCTTTAGAATAAGTTCAACGCGTGTATCCGCTCCGCAGCTTCTTCGAGAATCTCCGTTCGGTGAACGAGGCTGACACGGATATAACCGTCTCCTTTTTCCCCGAAGCCGATGCCGGGCGCGACAACCAAATGTGCCTGCTCAAACAGCAAGTCCGAAAATGTCTGGCTCGTATAACCATCTGGGACGGGTAGCCAGGCAAAAAAGGTACCAGCGGGCTTCGGCATTTGCCAACCGATTTGCCGCAATCGGTCAATCAACAGATCCCGCCTTTTCTGATAGGTAGCAACAATCGTGCGGATGCTGCTCGCTTCAGAAGCCAGCGCATAGGCAGCCGCGTCCTGAACGGCGCCAAACACGGTACTGCAGGCATGCGTTTGGTAATGATTGAGCGCTTGAATAATCGACGCGTTGCCCACAGCAAAGCCGAATCGCCAGCCCGCCATATTAAATGTTTTGGAGAGCGTATAGACCTCGACTGCAAAATCTTTGGCGCCTTCTGTTTGCAAGAGACTCACCGGTTTACGCGTATCAAAACCCAGCGATGCATAAGCGAAGTCATTGAGTACAGGAATATTATTTTGTTTGGCAAAATTTATCGTCTCGCGGTAGAACGATTCGTTGGCCAAGGCTCCAGTCGGATTATTCGGATAATTGAGCATAAGCAGCCCGGTCCGCGCCTTCACGTGTTCCGGCACTATTTGATAATCCGGCAAGAAACCGTTCGCCGCTTCCAATGGCATCGCATAAACAGGGGCACCGGCAAGCGCGGCCGCCGAATGGTAAATTGGATAGCACGGATCGGTCGTCAGCAGATAATCGCCGGGATTAAGCAGGACCTGAGGAATCGCCGTGATGCCGATATGCGACCCGTGAAACACCGACACTTCAGTTTCCGGATCCAGGCGAACGCCGTACGTTCGTCGGTAAAAATCAGTAATCGCCCGCCGAATATTCTCCTTTCCAAGGAACGGCGGGTACGCATGATTCACCGGATCATCCACTGCCCGCTTCATCGCCTCAACGATCGGCTGTGGCGTTGGTAAATCAGGATTGCCTTTGGAAAGATTGATGAACGGTTTCCCCACATCCGGCGCAGCATGCGCGAGTTTTTCATCTAAATCATTAAAAAAATTAACAGGAAGCTGTTTGACCCGTTCCGAGGGTTTAAAAACTGCCATATCGAGACCTCTCTCAGTTCAACAAATGATGTAGTGATTAACTTCCAAAAACCAAGGGTACAATTTTCTCTAAATATTCGGCATCAACCGAATCAAAATTTGAAAAGTATGGACTATCTAAATCAAGAACGCCGAAGAAATTGCCCGTTTCCGGATCGAACACCGGCACCACAATTTCCGATTTCGAACGGGCATCGCACGCAATGTGACCAGGAAACTGGTGAACGTCTGGGACAATCTCCGTCGTCTTTGTCGCGGCTACTTTCCCGCAGACACCTTTGCCAAGCGGGATGTGCATGCAGGCGACCCGCCCCTGAAACGGACCGAGAATCAATTCGTCATTCTTCCAGCGGTAAAAGGAAGTCCCATTCAAACGAGGCACCCTTTCAAAAATTAATGATGTCATATTGCTCATATTGGCGACCAAATCGGATTCATTTTGAAATAAAGCTTGGATTTGAACGAAAAGGTCCTGATAGATCTTACTTTTTTCCATTCAAGGTCTGGCCTCCACTCTATGCTTGTTTCCACAATCTTGTCGCGCAGCTCAGCGCTCGCTTGTGTAGAACGTTTGGCGCGGCTCGGGCTTCAGTTTGAGCGCTTTTCTCGACTTTTCGAGCGCTTAAATCCGTCTTGCTTTAGCAGCTAGGAAATTGCCAAATGACTGGACAGCTTGAACAACAAGAATCAGAATAACGACGGTCGCAATCATTGTGAATGTATCAAACCGTTCATAGCCATAAGATATGGCAAGATCGCCGATCCCGCCTCCGCCAACCGTGCCTGCCATGGCGGTGGCACCGATCAGCCCAATCGTCGCGGTTGTCAGGCTAAGTATCAGGGAACCCAGCGCCTCGGGCAATAGGAAATGCCAGATCACTTGCCATGGCGAGGCGCCCATCGCGTTGGCCGCCTCCAAAATGCCCGCGTCAACTTCAAGAAGAGAATTCTCGACAAGCCGGCCAATATAGGGGGCGATAAAAACAATCAAAGGCACAATTGCAGCCGGCGTGCCAATCGTTGTATGCACAATCAGTCGCGTAAACGGAATAATCGCAACCAGCAGAATAATAAACGGCAGCGAGCGGATCACATTAATCACCGGGTTCAACACGCGATAAATCCATTGATTTTCCAGAACGCCGCCGGGCCTTGTCACGACAACGCTAATACCAAGTAAAATGCCAATAATGGCGCCGACAACAAGCGAAAATAGAACCATCACCAATGTGTCCTGAAGCGCCTGCATGAATTGCTGCAAGGTGATCGTTGTTTGAATCATCGTTACGCCTCCTCCAGATAGATTCCGAGATGCTTCATATAATTAATCGCTTTGTTAACCGCTTCCTGCTCACCTTCAAGTTGAATGACCATATGCCCGACCCTTTTCCCCTGAATTTCAGACATATTTGCATAGAGAATATTGACCGTCACTGGGAAATTTTTAATGAGCTGGTTAATAATCGGCGCAGATACGGTTTGATCAGCGAATTCAATCTTTAAAATTTGCCCTTTTTCGTTTTTGAAGGATTCCAACTGATCCGAAAGGCCATCAGGAATCACCGTGCGAACGAAATCACGTGTCGTCGGATGCTTCGGATGAACGAAAACATCAAAAACGCTGCCTTCTTCAATAATCTTGCCTTTTTCCATGACCGCGACTTTTTGACAAATCTTTTGAATTACGCCCATTTCATGCGTGATGACAAGCATCGTGATTTGATACTCTTGATTAATCCGCTTCAATAGGGCCAGGATCTGTTCCGTCGTTTTTGGATCGAGCGCACTCGTCGCCTCATCGCAAAGCAAAATTTCCGGATTCAATGCTATTGCCCGAGCAATTCCCACGCGCTGCTTTTCGCCCCCGGACAGCTCATTGGGATAACGCTCAACTTTATCCGTCAAACCGACAAAGTCCAGAAGCTCTGTCACACGTTTCTTGATCGCGTCCTTACTCCATCCGTCTAAGATCAATGGAATCGCCACGTTCGCAAAAACAGTTTTCGATTCCAGTAGATTGAAATGCTGGAAAACCATCCCGATTTTCTTTTTAAAATGGCGCAATTGTTTTTTATTGCATGTGGACCAGTCGCTGCCATTGACAATGACTTTCCCAGACGACGGCGTCTCCAACGCATTGACCATTCGGATCAACGTGCTTTTCCCAGCACCGCTGTAACCGATCACACCATAAATTTCCCCATCATGAATCGTTAAATGAACATTTTTCAGCGCCACTGTCTCCGAGTCTTTGCCGTGATAAATCTTTGATACATCTTGAAATTCAATCATCGAAGAAACCACCTGACCTTTTAGAAAATCCGCGTAAGAAAAATTGCGCTACGGCTGCTCGCTTGCCGCGGGCGATCCGTGAGCCTCCTCAGACAAGCTAGAATCTGCGGGGTCTCACTTGGCTCGCTTTTCCCGCAGGCGTCTCGCGCCTGCACTCCATTTTTTTCGTATAATAAATACGTTCTTAAAAAAAATAAAAATCTTCTGGCAGAACGCACAGAAGATTTTCACAAATGTGTTTATCTTTCAGTCGCTGCTGCTGGAATTAGCACAGTACCTTGAAAGGTCTGTTGCTGAAGCATCATCGGGCCAGTTCCCTCGTCTTCTCTGGATAAACGGTCTATTTAATTATGAGTTTTTCAGTAGGTATTATTGGTATTATATGCGTTGCTTTTCTATTCGTCAATAAATTCGATATTAATACTTGGAATAGGCGTGTTCAATCCATAGGGAACAAGCTTTTGCCAAGGCCTATCCCTGCGCAACTGACGCGCTTTCGCCTGATATTTGCCAACGAAGCTAGTAATCTGTAAATCTCTCTATATACTTTTTCTACTGCCATGTTATCTGTTTATATAGCCAAGAAGACAATGACTTTTTTCGACAAGTTACCACATTCTTCTACACATTGTAAATTGAGCATGACTAAATAATCAGGTATAATTAACTTGTTAGCATGGAATCCAATAATTTGATATTAAAATACCATTTTAACGGGTGAGTGCTTATGCAACCAAATTTAACGCCTATTCAACCAGAATTAGGTCCTAAAAAATTTTATATCAGCGTCCACAAGAAGTTCTGGATCAGCCATCTTGTTTCAATTGGTTGGCTTATTTTCTCAGTCTATCTCTCAATCCCCTGGCTCAGGGACTTTTCTTCGATTTCTTCATTTCCAGTCGCATTAATCGTCATCTGCGGCATTGCTTACATTCCTGGCTACATGAACGCATTTCTTGTGATTAGCCTATTACTTGATAGGCAGCCTAAAATTTCCAATAGATTTCCAAAAGATCCTGTGACGTTACTCATTGCTGCATTTAATGAGGAAGATTCTATCTTCAATACGCTCAAATATGTGGCAAATCAAGACTATCTAAAAAAAATGCACGTTATCGTGATCAATAATAATTCATCCGACAATACCGATTCAGAGATTAAACGGGCCTCGAAAGAATTTGGCCTGACGATTAAAATTCTTCATGAAGCGAAACCGGGCAAGTTTCACGCTTTGAACAAGGGGTTAACATATGTTACCACACCGTATGTGATCACCCTAGATGCGGATACGTTGCTTCATCCCTCCGCTGTTCGTTTCCTTGTATCAAAAATAAAAAATAGCCCAAATAATGTATGTGCCGTTGCTGGGTCGATGCTCGTTCGAAATAGTCGCGAAACGCTTTGGACGCGCATCCAAGAATGGGACTATTTTCTTGGGATAGCTTCTATTAAAAGATTACAAGGGCTTTATCAAGGAACACTCGTCGCACAAGGGGCATTCAGCTTATATAAAACGGAATGCGTTCGAGCAGTGCACGGATGGCCAAACGCTATCGGCGAAGATATCGTCTTAACCTGGCGCTTGCTGCAAAAAAATTGGAAAGTGTATTTTGAACCATTAGCCATTGCTTTCACAGATACGCCGACTTCATTAAAGCAATTTGCAAAGCAACGTTCACGTTGGGCAAGAGGAATGATTGAAGGTTTGACAGAGATTAAACCGTGGCATCAGCCTCAATTATTCACGAAATATCTCACTGGGATTAATTTCATCATGCCTTATCTAGATTTGGTTTACACACTTTGCTGGATTCCTGGATTAATCTTGGCATTCTTTGGTATTTACTGGGTTGTTGGGCTGATGACATTATTGGTTCTACCTTTAACTTTTATCAGTTACGGCTTACTCTATTTCTATCAAAAGCATTTTGTTTTTAATCAATTAAATTTACGTGTTCGAAAAAATCCATTAGGATTTATCTTGTTTCTCTTTTTTTACCAATTAATCATGTCGCCTGTTTCAGTATGGGGCTATTTCCAGGAATTTTTCAAACGTGAACGCGTTTGGTAAGATACGATTCATTGGATGATTTATCAGATCATTTATGCTGTTCGGTCAGAAAAACTACATTAAGATAGCTATTTTTCAGAAAAGTTTGGCTACGCCAAGTCTTTTTTTGCAAAAATTGCGCTTCGGCTGCTCGCTTGCCGCGGGCGATCTGTGAGCCTCCTCGAACAGGCAAAAGTCTGCGGGGTCTCACTTAGCTCGCTTTTCCCGCAGGCGTCTCGCGCCTTCGCTCCATTTTTTTGTGCAAAATCTTATATATTCTTATCTTTTTAGAAAAATTTGGCTTAGCCAAGTTTTTTTTTCCAAAAATTGCGCTTCGGCTGCTCGCTTGCCGCGGGCGATCTGTGAGCCTCCTCGAACAGGCAAAAGTCTGCGGGGTCTCACTTGGCTCGCTTTTCCCGCAGGCGTCTCGCGCCTTCGCTCCATTTTTTGTGCAAAATCTTATACATTTCTTATCTCTAAAAAAGATATTTTTTTCTAGTACTTATTCGCAATTGTTGGTTTTGTTGATTATGTTGACTTTGTTGAATAGGATGAAACATATCGCTTATAATTGGAATTGGAGGTGATTCATCTCATGTATTATCGGACAGAATCTGATCAAGAATCATTGTGGGACAGTGTCTTGACACTTTATACAATCGATAAAAAAATGGCTTTCTCTGTTTTCAAAGAAACCGTTAAAAATATATTTGCAGCCATGCGGGTGCATCTGCACATCTCAGAAATCATATTCGAATTACCAGTAAAAAAAGATTTGTACACTTTGAAACATATTGATCATCAAATCCAAGAGGCACTGCAACAATCAGATAAAAAGAAAGCTTGTGAGATGCTTGTCGATTTCATTGATCAGTTAAGCAACATGCATGAAAAAAATTCAAACACGATTAATAGACAAGTTATGGTTTCGCTACTGGAACAGCAAAGTAAAATGATGAATGAAAATGACGTATCCTCCCAAACGTTGCATACAAAAACAGAAGAGAATTTTTATTCGCCGAATGAAGTCGCTCACAAAATTGGTCTTAGTGATCAAACGGTTCGACGGATGTGTGAAAATGGTAAATTTCCTGGCGCCTATAAAACATCTGGCGGTCATTGGAAAATTCCAGAAAAACTTTTCATTTCAACACGTGATCAAGATAAAAGTGCCGAGCTTGTTTTTGAACGCATCGATATTCGAAATAGAAAGTACGGCGACATCGATGAATATCATTTATGACGCGCCTTTTCCACCCAGCATTTTCATTGATACCACTGTGCTCTGCAGCGCTTTACGAAAAGACGGAATCAATCGGCGAATTCTTAAAGCAGCAAGATTCCCGAGGCTTTTTCGTCCCGTTCTCTCAAAGGTATGTCTTTGGGAATTTGTCACAGCCGTTTTCTGATTTTGATCAAAATGATTTTCATGTTTGGTTATCAGCAATTCGTGAGGAATGCCAATATATTTTGACGAGTAATGAGAATCGTTTTCCGCAAAAGATTGGAATCATCGAACGTATTCATCCCAAAATTTTTTTCAGGCTCTGGAAAATGTCTGAGAGAAAAAAACCTCAGCCCCCTGGTTTAAAGCCATTTGCCTATATTAAAATTGCTTTCCAGTAAGGACCAATTCTCCGGATAGGGAAAACCGAGCGCCCAGTAACTGATACCGCGTAATTTGTATAATCGGACAAGATCGAACTTGGCTTGTGCGCTTCGCGCATCTTCAAACCAGACTTCATGCGTGTTTCCACTGGCATCGGTATACCGATAGAAGGGGGACTGTGCCACTTGATTGTATTGAATGCTCACGCCATGACGAATCGCGCGTTCAAGCGCTTCTTTTGGACTGAATGTTTCTGCTTCCTGTCCTTGTTCGTGAGGGAGCAACCAATCGCGTGCATACGTTTCAAAACCAAGTGAAATTTTATTTGCCGGCATCACGGATAAGGCATAGTCAACCACTCGCTTCATCTCATTAACAGGCGATATCGGTTGCGGTGGACCAGAGCGATAGCCCCACTCATACGTCATTAAAACCACGAAGTCGGCAATACGACCCTGCGCCTCATAATCGTAGGCGATGTAATCCGGGCGCGGCTGATCGATGGCTGTTTTTGGCATCACAGCACTCGAGACAGTATAGCCAAGTGGGTGCAAACGATCGACAACCTCTTGCAGAAAATCATTGAAGCCTTGCCGATCGCCAGGCAGAACACTTTCGAAGTCAATGTTCAGCCCGCGATAGCCTTTTTGCTGCATCACGCTGATGACAGACGTTATTAAAGTATCTCGAGCGGTCGCTGATGTGAAAATCGCATGGGCAACATCGGCACCGGATTCATTGATCGAAAAATTGGCGATCGACATGATCGGTATGACATGCTGCGCATAAGCCGTATATATTGACGCTTGGTCGTCTAAATTATCCAATGTCCCATTTTTCGAAACATGATAAACAAAAGGAATAACCGTCGAAAGCTGGCCGCTGCGCTGGACAATTTCCGCGGCTGCCTCTTGGGCCGGCTGATACGTGTACGCGTTGATTTCAATGACTGATCTTTCTGGCGCAAAAACCAGCTGTGCAGACGGAATCACCAAAGCCTGACCGGGCACAAGCCATTCTGGCAGGGACAAGCCGTTTAGCGCAACAACGCTGACCATGGGTACACGATAGCGATTGGCAATTTCCCACAATGTTTCCCCACCTTGGACGACGTGAATTTGCATCTTTATCCTCCTCTTGCCTTTAGAAAAGCGAGGCGTGGCGCCTTTTTCCCTGACAAATCGCTTGGGATGCCCGCTTTCGTTCCTATTGAAAAAAATTGGGCCGAACATTAAAAAATGCTGCTGATAGCCGTACGCTCTAATCATGATTCATGTTATGCTGGCGCCTCACGATTATGATGATCGTGTGCGCCATTTGCGACAGAGTTTTAAGAAGATGCTTTTGAGCCAAGCTGTTCAACCTTTTTCTGATGATTGGGTGGAAAAATGAATCCAATCGCCAGAAATCATCGGCTGTTGGACTCTGTTAATCTCTTCCCTTGATTGACAGTGCGACAGCAAAACGATCCAGCAGATGATGAATATCATCTTTGATCGAACGCAAGTGAATTTAACGTTTTTGTAATTTTCCTGTGATTTACTAATTTTTACAAAATGGTAGGATTTAAATAGATTGAAATTTGTTGGAGGCATACACCATGAAGATGAAGAAGCGGCTGACGTTTATTGTAATTGCTGCCGTTTTGCTGAGCCTGATTCCTTTTGGAAAAGCGGCGAATGCGACGAGCATTTACAGCCAATCGGTCAGCGAGCGCTACGTGAATCACATGAAGTCAATCGGTAAAAATCGGCAGCTGGTCCTCGTCACTGCGACCGGCTACCACACCAGCTATGCCAAAGTACAGCTATTTGAGAGAAACACGGCCGGCAAGTGGAAACGGAAAGCCATTATCAACGCCATCATTGGCCGGAATGGATTCGCAGTGCCGTATCAAATGCGCGAAGGTGGCTGGAAATCGCCGCAAGGAAAGTTTAACATGACGCAAAGTTTCGGCCGATACGCGAATCCCGGCACAAAATTGCCTTACCATCGGATTACCGCAGACGACGTGTGGGTCGACAACGTGCATTCACGCTACTACAATACGTTGCAATCGATTCGCGCCACACACGAGCAAAGCGAGAAAATGAATATTCCGCAATACAATTACGGCTTCGTGATCAATTACAATACGACGAGACGGACGCCAGGCAAAGGCAGCGCGATTTTCTTCCATATCGATGATCACCGGTACGGCTATACAGCCGGTTGCACAGCCGTTTCAAAAAGCGAAGTCGTTCGTATTTTAAAATGGATCAATCCTGCGAAAAAGCCAATTATTATCCAGGCTGTCACCAAGCGGTTGGGGAAATATTGATAAAGTAACCTGGTAAGATCACTCAGATCACTCAGATCACTCAGATCACTCAGATCACCATCCGATAATAGGCACACATAAAAAAAAAGTCCGAAAAAGAGCAAGAACTGCTGTTTTTCAGACTTTTTTTGTGTACCTATTACTATCGAAGTCGAATTTTCGTCACAAAAAAATCAATAGAATAGAGAATATGATGTACCCTATTTTTGCTGAGCGTTCGGGATCAATCAAACTCACAAAAACGCCGCGCCTTCGAACCATGCGGGGATACCCGCGGTGAGCAGTGCTGTCAAATGGCATTCGGCGAGCTCGGCATCAGTTGCACCGCACAATCGAGCACCATCAACGTGTAGTCGGACGCCTTCTTGATAGCGTTCAGAGGTATTTATTGCGACAAGGACAAGCTCTTTAAGTTTTTTTGGAACATTGCCGCTATTGAGCGTTGCATTTCTGAGATTCGTGTAATGAATCAGCACCTCAGGATTGGATTTTTCCAGCTGAAGAACCCATGTTGGCACTCCATGACTCTGAGTTTTGTAATAATCAAGGCACTGCTCGATGTTTTGGAAATTAGCTTCCTTTGCTTGATACGGTTGAACAATGACACTTTTGCCTTTAGATTTCTCATAGTCCGATGCAAATTTTACAGATTTAATGCCTTCAAGCCAGGCTGGAAGTCCACGGGAGATGACGCAGACTGACAAAATTTCGGCCAATTCATCCAAGTGCGCTCCGGCATCAACTGCTCCCTGCGTATGATATAACATACTTCGTTCATAGCGTCTAGCAGCGTTTATCCCGACAAGAATTAATTCTTTTTCCTTTCGTGACAAGGCACCATCGACGAGTATCGCTCCGCGAAGACGCGTATAAGCATCCAGCGCTTCCGGTGAAAACTGTTGCATTTTCGCAACCCATTCCGGTACTTCTCCATAAACCTCTTTAAAATAGCCAAGTGCGTCAGCCATGATTAAACCTCCTAATCTTTTATTTAAACGAAAGCACAACTTTTCCAGGCACCTGATTCAAGGCGTTCTGAAAGGCAAGATCAGCCTGCTGATAGGGAAATATATTGGAGATAAGTTCTTCAAAATGAAATTCTGGCCGAGAAGCATAGGCGACAGTCCTTTGAAAGCTTTCTTTGGTGACGCCATAACTACCGGTAATACTCAACTCGCCACGGACAATCTGATCCATGGGTAGCGAAAATGAGCGATCAGATATGCCAATAAGAATCAACTGACTGCCTTTTTTTAGTAGGCTGACGGCTGTTTGAGGAACAGATGGATGCCCGGAGCTGTCCAAAACAGCATCATAGCCTTGTGGACTTTTTTCAATTAATTGCTTTACTGCCTGATCGCCAATCAGGACCGTTTCATCCGCACCCAACTCTTTTGCCTTTTTCAGCCTCGATTTGTCGCCAGCAACACCGACGGCGACAATTTTTTTTGCTTTCAAACCGGCAAGCACACGAATTGTCGCTAATCCAATCGGCCCTGGACCAAATACAACAATTGTTTTCCGCTCAATCTCCGCGATTTTATCGACTGCGGTTACACTGACGGCTACCGCTTCCAAAATAGCAGCGGTAGTATCAGCTACCTGATCACCAAGAACAACGAGATTTTTTTCTTGAACAATCAGATATTCAGACATCCCGCCACCTCTCCGAAATCCATATTGAAGGGATTGCGGGGGATTTTTTGAGGTATAAAAAGCACCCCAATCGCAGCGGTTTTCTTCACCCCTCTGGCAAAAATCACACGTGCCACAGGGAATATAGGGATTCACTACGACTCTTTTTCCAAGCAGCGCAGGATCGGCTTGAGCCCCGAGTGCCGACACGACACCACATATTTCATGTCCTAAGACAAGTGGGTAATCAATCCATCGATAACCACCGTGACCGGCATACATATGCAGATCGCTGCCACAAATACCGACTGCTGAAATTCGAAGCAAAACATCATGTGCACCCGGCGTTCCAATTTCTAGTTCACTGACTGAAAGGTCATGTGGTAACGCTGAATTTTTAACAATTGCTTTCACAACAAGGAACTCCTTCCTTTTCAAATAGTCTTGAAAATCATTGTGATCCCTTGCCCTCCGGCAGCACATAGCGTTGCCAAACCATACTCAACCTGCCTTTCTTGCATCGCGTGGATGAGCGTCACGCAAATACGCGCACCACTATTTCCAATCGGATGACCAAGGGCAATCGCACCGCCATGTATATTGACCTTGTCACCCGGCAGGTCAAGTTCATGGATGACTGCCAGTGATTGAGCCGCAAAAGCCTCATTAAGTTCAATCAAATCCATCTGCTGCAGACCGAGTCCAGAAAAATTCAAAGCACGACGCACAGCTTCAACCGGACCAATGCCCATACGTCTCGGATCGACCGCGGAAACGCCTAGACCAATGATTTTAGCTATTGGCATCAGTCCAAATCGTTTCACCCAATCTTCCGATGCCACGAGTAGTAATGAAGCACCGTCATTCAGTCCCGATGAATTGCCTGCTGTGACTGTACCGTTTTCCTGGAAAACCGGTGGCAGCGCCGCCAACTTTTCCAGACTCGTTTCACGAGGATGTTCATCCGTCTCAAAGATCTTCGGTGGCCCTTTTTTCTGGGGAGAAAGGAGGAGCACAATTTCTTTTTTGAAATGGCCCTGGGTAATCGCCTGCTGCGCTTTAACCTGACTGTTTAGCGCAAAAAGGTCCTGCTCCCTGCGGCTGATTGAATACTCTTCGGCAAGATTTTCCGCAGTAAGCCCCATTGTTAGCCTTCCGTACAATTGCTCCGGCTGTGATCCCGGCTGACTTTCTTTATTCGGATCGAGAATTTGACCGTTTCCAGCGCGATAACCGTAGCGAGCCTCACGAAGATAATAGGGTGCCGTGCTCATGCTCTCCGCACCACCAGCTAATACCGCCTCGTGAAGGCCGGAACAAATCGCCAAATAGGCGTTATGAATGGCTTGCATCCCGGAGCCGCATTGCCTGTGCACGGTATAGCCGGGCAGACGCTCAGGAAGACCTGCTTTTAACGCGGCATACCTGGCAAGATTCGACTGATCCTGGGACTGTTTCGCCTGACCAATGATGATTTCATCGAGCGCATTCGGATCAAAAGACTCGTTTTCAACGATATCCCGGACTAATGGAAGAAGCAGTTCATCTGCGGTGAAATTTTTAAGTGAACCGCCAACTTTTCCCACTGCTGTTCGTCTTGCACTGACAATATAAACACTTCGGTTCACAAAGGTCGCTCCTTACGTTCTCTAAAATTTAAAAGAATATCAAAAGCAAAAGCCGTATCCCTGCGAATCGTATCAAGGCTGTTTCCCTCCAGAATCTCAGTCAAGTACCAGGTATTCTCAAGCCTACGAAAGACAGCACGCTCCGTAATCACCAGGTCAGCGGGGCGTATTGATGTAACGGGACAGGTGCATGAAGCGATTAGCTTCGGCTGATTATTTTTCGTTGTATGAAGCATGGTTATGATCACTTTCTTGGCACCAACCAGTAAGTCCATTGCTCCGCCAACACCGATGATATTTTGATTGGGCACCGCCCAATTAGCCACGAGGCCCTGAGCATCGACCTGGAGAGCACCCAATACAGCAACAGAAATGTGGCCACCGCGAATCATGCCAAATGAAGCCGCACTGTCGAAATAAGAAGCACCCTTTAACTCACCGACAGGCAATTTTCCAGCATTGACGCGCAGCGGATCATAATCGTTCGGCTCCAATGCGCCAACACCCAGCAGACCGTTTTCCGTATGAAAAAAGATGGAGTCTGGAGGAACATACTGCGTGATAAGCGTTGGGATACCAATCCCCAGATTGACAATACTACCTGCTTCCAGTTCGGCCGCGGCGCGCCGCGCGATGACTTCCTTCAGCGTATTCATCGATCCACGACCCCTTCCCGCGTCAACATTCTCCTGCTCTGTACAATCGCATCGACAAAAAGATGCGGCGTGACAATATTCTCTGGAGGCAGCTGCCCGCAAGCCACTATTTCATCCACTTCGGCGATAACATAATCGGCAGCAGTGGCCATCACCGGATTGAAGTTCCGAGCAGTCTTGTGATAAGTCAAATTTCCCATTTGATCGGCCTGGTAAGCTTTAATCAGCGCAACATCCGCACGCCAGGAGGGTTCAAATAAATATTTTTCCCCATGAATGACTCGGACTTCTTTGCGTTCCCCAAGTTCAGTGCCGACACCGGTTTTTGTATAAAAACCACCAATGCCCGCGCCGCCTGCCCGAATGGATTCCGCAAAAGTCCCCTGAGGCATCAATTCGATTTCCAGAAAACCCTGATTATAAGCTTCGCCCACTTCCCAGTTACTCGTAAAATAGGAACCCACAGCTTTTTTTACCTGCCGCTGTCTTAGCAGTAGGCCAAGCCCTTGTCCGGGTTCACCCAGATTATTGCTAAGAATGGTTAATTGGTTGACATCCCGTTTAGCTAGTTCTTCAATTAATGTCAATGGTGCACCGACCAACCCAAAACCACCAACCATTAACGTCTGTCCGGAAAAGATTTTATCAACTGCCGAAGATGGTTCAATAATTTTGTTCATCTTTTCTCCTTCTCTAAGGAAAATATTATTTCTGAATCGCCAGTGCACGGATTGGCGAACCTGTCATTCCTTTCAAATTCAGTGGTGTACCAAAAAATGTAAAACGATCGTTTGAAATCTGGTCGAGATGAATGATATTTTCCATAATTAAAATCTCGCGTCCAAGCAGTGCCATATGAACATCACGTCGCATATTTTCATTGATATCGGCATTCGGCAGGTCAAGTCCAATAGCCTTTGCTTCTTTTTCAATCACCCATTCAGCCGCTGATTGATCAAGTGCCTTGCATTCGAAATAGCCCTCTGATTGCCAGTCACCAGCCCAGCAACGAAAAAAGAGAATGTCGCCCGCTTTTATCTCAATATTTGTTTTACGGATATGTTTTTCAATCAATTTGCGGGTTACCGGTTCATCAGGCGATTTATAAGACAAATCCAATAAAACGGCTTCGCCAATTGTGGCATCTAGCGGAATCTGCTCGATCGTCTTTCCCTGATCAAAGAAATGATAGGGTGCATCCAGATGTGTGCCACCATGATCCGACATCATGAATACCTTGCTGGCGAAGCCCTCACACGGTGCCATATAGCGTGCCCCCGATTTGGCACGAGTTTCATAATCCATCACAACCATTCTCGGATGTGATGGGAAGGAAGACAGTCCATCATAGAGGAGAACAGATAGATCAATAATTTTCATGTACGAAATCCCCCTGTAAAAATGAGTGATAAGTGACACTTCCTATTTGCCGGTAGCTAGATTTTGCCAAGTACTTTTCTCAAAAATTGCGCTCCGGCTACTCGCTTGCCGCGGGCGCCGCGCGTCTCATCAGACAGGCTAGAATCTGCAGGGTCTCTCTTTGCTCGCTTCTCCCGCAAGGCGCCAGAGGACCTGCGCTCCATTTTTTACGCAAAATCTAATACACTCTTAAGCTTATAAAAATTCCATCTATTAAATGTCGTCATCCGCAATTACAGATAACCCCAAACAAGAACGGCAATGATATAGACAATACCGACCCAGAACATACAGATCACGGTATAGCCCATGATATCTTTCAATTTAAGTTTCGAAAGAGCAAGCACCGGCAAAATCCAGAATGGCTGAACGAGGTCATTCCAACAATTGCCGAGCATGACCGCCATTGATGTCTGACTCAGAGAGGCACCGATTTGTTTTGCTGCATCGATCATGAAGGGGCCTTGAATAACCCAATGTCCCCCGCCGGATGGTGCAAAGAAGTTGATGATGAAGGAACTGATCAGACCCCAGAACGGTAAGGTATGCGCATCTGAGAAATTTACGAAAACGTGCGAGATAGACACAACAAGTCCGGAACTCGCCATTATTGCCATGATTCCAGCATAGAACGGGTATTGTAGGAGAATTCCCGAGACTGTCTTAATCCCTTCATTTAACGTAGCGATATAGTTATTCGGTGTCCCCAAAAGGATAATTCCTAGGAAAATGATAATGAAATTGACCAGATTCAAATCGAGCGATCGACCGATTGTAAAAGCGTAAACCACGTAGCCAAGACCAAATAGACCAATGATTAAACTAAGCAACCGGCTGTTATTTAGTTTGTAGGCAAGCGTGCGGTCAGCGAGGCTGATTTCTTTTTTTGCCTGCTTCTTCGCAATTTCAACGGATGGATCATATTCGATAACCGTCTCACCTGCTTTTGGGTGAAGTAATGCATTCAAAATAGGAAGCGTAATCAGGATAATCAGAACGACAAGTAGGATCGGCAGCGAGAAGATGGTTTGTGCCAGCGGTATAATCCCCATCGCCTTTTCAAGCGGATGACCTGGCGTTGAAATCAACAGCGGAATACTTGCCGAAAGCCCGAGTCCCCAGACTGTAAAACCACTATAGGCAGCCGCTATAATCAGCGGATAGTGAACGCCTTTGACTTTTGTTGCCAGCTTTTTCGCCATAATCCCACCGATCACCAAGCCGAATCCCCAATTCAAATAACAAGCAATCGCACCAATCAGTGTTGCTACGGCAACGGCTGTTCTCGGCCGGTGTACCTTTTCCGCAATCCGATCCAAAAGTCTGTTGACAATAGGTGCATTAGCCAAAACATAGCCCATTGCAAGAATCACTGCCATTTGTGTCGTGAATGCTAATAGGCTCCAAAAACCGTCACCCCAGGACTGGAGCATTGCAGAAAATGGCTGTTTTTCAACTGCCAAGGCCAAAATTGCACTCAGCACTGTCAGTCCCATAGCAAATACAAATGGATCCGGCAAGTATTTACGCATTAATTCTGAGAAAAAATTAGCGATTTTTGTCATACATTTTTTCCTCCTTGTTCTTCCTGATTTATCCAGTTGAGTAGACGAAGCAATTGATTATTTTTTTGTTGCCTTATTTCCGAAGTTTTTTCCGGCCATTGATAAAACCCTGTGCCACTCTTGAGACCCAACATCCCTTTTTTTACTTTTTCAGCAAGCAAATCGGAAGGTGTTGTTCGATTTTCCAATTCTGGATAGAGATAACAAGCGATGGCGTAATGAACATCCAATCCGTTCAAATCACGCTGCTCTAGCGGTCCACTGACTGCCAACCGTGGACCGATACTGTAACGAACAACGGTATCAATATCCTCAGCAGATGCGACACCGGCTTCGAGCAGAGCAATCGCTTCACGAGCTAGCGCATGCTGTATACGGTTGGCGACAAAACCCGGAACATCCCGCTCAATCAGGACGGGTTTTTTCCCGATACGCGTGAGAAAACGGATGACACGGTCTGCTGTCTCGTGCGTTGTTTTATTCCCTTTCACAACCTCCACGAGGGGCATAATATCGGCCGGCATAAAGAAGTGCGTCCCCAAGGCGCGTTCCGGATAGTCAAGAACACTTGCTATTTTACTGATTGACAGACCTGACGTATTTGTTGCAATTAAGGCTTTCGGAGAACAATGATGCTCAATCTTTCGAAAAACGGATTGCTTAATATCTAAGATCTCGGGAACAGCTTCAATCACCAGATCACTGTCACAAGCCGTATCCATCTTTTGCGAAAAGCTAATCGTTTGTTGCGCTGTTTGTGACGGAAATACAAGACGTAACTGCTCTAAAGCCCTTTCCGATGAGTCAATGATGTTAACGCTTACATTATTTTGTGTAAATAAATTAGCTAGCCCTCTGCCCATGGTTCCGGCACCAATGATCGTGATCTTTTCAATCATTAACTCACCTCCCTTACAAAAAATGAAAAGCTTTCCCATTTCGCCTCTTAGGAATGTTTCTCCCTCGTCAGCTCATAGGAAAGCTCCTTTTTCTCAATTTTTTTGAAAGTGGGTACTTCCAACATTGAGAAATGGCTTTACTTATGGATTAGACTCACATGATCATCATGTGAAGTAAATTAAATAGAAACGCTATTCCGCTCCATTTGTTCAAAATAACGCTGACAGGCTATTTTCAGAGCAACAATTAGTGAATGTGTGGATGGTGCAAAATAATGATTTTCAACCCTTTTTATCAGCGGATCCAAACCATTGTTTAAATCATAACCAACAAGCATTTTTCTAAAAAAGAGCTGTGCAACCCCAGTGATAAGTGTAAATTCAGCATCAATAATACACTGCGTTTTACGATCAATTTCAAGAACAATACCGGAATATTTGTACTGCTCATACATTGATGTTCCCTGAGGCGCCTTTGCATACCCAGTTACGAGAACCGTATCCAGATCAGCCATCCATTCCAAAATCAGATCACCCCATACGATTAGAAAAGAGAATAAAAAACAGCCAACCCATTAATGCAATATCTGTTTCTGAGCTTTCATGCAAAGTTCCAATTAGTGTGATGCACCACACACATACTATATCGATCATGTGTCTAATTTATGACAATTAAGATATACAAATTACCGCTCAGAGAATAGATCAACACTTTTTCGATTAATTTATCAGATACCGAAACTCGTAAGATGATTATAAATTCTATATTTAAATGTTCAAAAAAACTTCTCCTTTTACCGAATCTATAAAAAATTGTATCCTCAATTTTTTTGTTTCTTTTTTTCTATTTCTTTATTTCGCCGCTTAAATTCCTTTTTATAAAAAAACAAAGGTTCGACGGACTCTCCCTCCGCCGAACCTTTGTTTAATGTTTACATACAAACGACTCGCTTACGGCATTTTACCGAGTTTCATCGAGGCGATGTCCGCTTTGATTTCGTCCATGCTTTTATTCAAACCGCTGTCGACAATCGCTGTGATCGCGCCTTCGACAAAGGCCGAGTCAATAATCTCAACTTTGCTGCTGTCTTCGTCCAAGAAATCCAAAGCCATTTGCGCGTTCATATAAGCGCTGCCCATATCGAAGAAAACGAGGACGCCGTCATCGGAATACACGCTCCGAATGGCCTCAGTGATTTTATTAATATCGGTGCCGAGACGACCGTCGTCTGTTCCTCCGGCTAAAGCAACTGGCACATCTTGGGACATCTGAGCGGCAAGCTCCTGTATGCCCTCAACAATTTTTTTACTATGCGAAATAAGTACAATTCCTACCATTTAATTCAGTCCTTTCTTGGTTGTTAACACCCTCACATGCACGGTCAACTTATTTTTCCGCTGCAAAATAATCAGCGACTGCGGCGAGTACCAAGGCTGCCGATGCCGCGCCTGGATCTTGATGGCCGATGCTTCGTTCACCAAGATAGCTCGCTCTACCCTTTTGAGCGACTAATTTTTCTGTACCCACTGCGCCTTCCGCGGCAGCTACCTTGGCGGCGTTCAAGATCTCCTGAGCCGACTTGCCCTGCTGCACCGCATCCGCTGCTGCTTCATAGGCCGGAATCAGCGCATCGAGCATCGTTTTCTCGCCGCGGTCCGATTTGCCGCGCATTTTAATGCCTTCCGCAGCGTCTTTCAAAATCTGAACATAATCAGCCGCGTGCACGTCCTCGCGATCCTTCAGCACCATTGCCGCGCGCAAAAAGGCGGTGCCGTAGAGCGGGCCAGACGCGCCGCCAACATGAGCGACGAGCGCCATCCCGCATTTTTTGAAAAGATCGCCGGCATTTTGAAAGCCGCCTTTATCAAGCGTTTCTTTGACGAACGCGAAGCCCCGGCTCATATTAATCCCGTGGTCGCCGTCGCCAATCGCGCCATCCAATTCTGTTAAATGCTCTTTATTTTTTTCAATGGTTTCTGCCATCAAACGCAGTGCGCCGATGATTTGATTCAATTCTGCCATAAAGTATCCTTCCTTTTCGTTCGTTATTTTGTACCAATTACTTTGAGCGCTGGGGTATCCGCCGTGTCATCAAGCAGCATCTTCAAATCGCTGTCTAGTTTCAGAATCGTAATCGACATGCCGGCCATCTCTAGCGCAGTCATGTATTCGCCGACAAACGTCTGATGCACCGTGACGCCTAATCCTTCAAGCAGTTCATGGACTTTTTTATTGATAATATAAAGTTCCATAAGCGGGGTCGACGCCAGACCGTTCACCATCACAGCCACTTCGTCACCTGACTTTAGCGGATAATCGGCTAAGATTCGATCGAACAATTCTTGAGTAATCGCGTCCGCTGAAACGAGTTTCTCACGGTGCGTCCCCGGTTCGCCATGGATCCCGATGCCGATTTCAATTTCATCCTCAGCCAAGCTAAAATTCGGCTTGCCAGCCGCAGGCACGGTGCATGGGCTGAGCGCCATCCCCATACTCCGCTCATTAGCGATCACTTTTTCGGCTGTTTCTTTGACCTTGTCCAGATCCCATCCTCTTTCAGCTGCCGCACCGGCGATTTTATGCACGAGCACCGTTCCGGCAATGCCGCGTCGCCCAGCAGTAAATGTACTATTTTCAACAGCGACATCATCGTTGACAACGACTGAAGCGACTTGGATGCCTTCCATCTCAGCCATTTCTTTAGCCATATCGAAATTCATTACGTCGCCGCTGTAATTCTTGATGACGAGGAGCACACCTTTGCCGCGATCAACAGCCTTAATCGCTTCATAAATCTGGTCCGGCGTCGGCGAAGTAAAAATCGCGCCGGCAACCGCCGCATCGAGCATTCCTTTACCAATATAGCCACAATGCGCAGGTTCATGGCCGCTACCACCACCGCTGACCACGCCTACTTTATCCGCACTCAGATCTTGGCGAACAAGGACATCCGTCTGATCGAGCCGACGCAAATAGGTCGGATAAGCCTTTGTCATTCCTTCGAGCATTTCATCAAGCGCATTTTCCGGTTTATTAATTAGTTTTTTCATCGAAGATTCCTCCTTAATTGAATTCAATTTATTGGAAAATTAGCATATAAGTCAGTGCCCCGCAGATACCGCCGAGAATTGGAGCGACCACTGGAATCCAGGCATAGGACCAATCCGAGGACCCTTTGCCAGGAATCGGCAAAAGCGCATGGGCGATTCGCGGGGCCAAGTCTCTGGCTGGATTAATGGCATATCCAGTCGTACCGCCTAAGGAAAGACCGATGGCGAAAATCAAAATGCCAATTGCTAAACCCATCAGGCCCGGAGCCATTTTCTGCGAGACGATCCCGACAATGCCGAACAGCAGCACGAACGTGTTGACAAATTCGCCGAGAAAGTTAAAGAAGTAACTGCGAATCGCCGGTCCTGTCGAAAAAACGCCTAACTTGGTGGCCGGATCATCGGTCGCTTCGAAATGTTTATAGAAATGCAGAAATAGAACAACAGCAGCTAGAAACGCACCAATAAACTGAGCGACGAGATAACCTGCCACATGGCTCCAAGCAAATTTGCCAATGACAGCGAGTCCGAGCGTGACCGCCGGGTTAAAATGTGCGCCGCTGACACTGCCGAAGATCCAAACCGGCAACGAAACGGCAAAGGCCCACCCGGCTGTGATTACTATCCATCCTGAATTCTCTGCTTTTGATTTCTTTAGAATCACATTGGCAACGGCACCGTCACCTAAAAGAACCATAATAAATGTTCCAAACAGTTCAGCTAAAAACGTTTCCATTTCTCCACGCCTCCTCTATGCCTTACACTTTTATATAAGCATTTTTCATGCCACATTTATAAAAGCAAAGAAACGCGGAGCAACGCGATTTTCTATATTTCTGCATGGTAAAAAAGCGCAGATAAGCAACAGTCGTTGGTATTTTTGACCAATTGTTATATATTAAAGAAACGCAAAGGAGGAAGAACATTTCTGGATTCAGCCTAAGTTTCTTTGATTTCGGTGCGACTTTTCTTGAATTAGGAGCGACTTTTCCTCGGTTTGGTGCAACTCCTGAATTTCGGTGCGACTTTCGCTCGATTCGGTGCGATACCTAAATCTCGGTTTTAAAAAGATCCATAAAATGGTCGTTCCGCGAACGCGGAACATTCCGATTGAATTTTTCACACCCATTTTCATTGTTCAAGGACCAAGATGTGTCTTGAGATCCGGCCTAACTTTTACGGCTTGCTTCTCCTTCAAGAAAGCAGATGGTATTTCCGTGCTTTCGCTGCCACCGTTTTATGATTCAAATGCAGCGCTTTTCCTGCGGCGTTGCAGCTGCCGTATTTTTTCAATGCCTTTTTGATAATCTCTTTTTCGTAATCTTCCATTGGCAGCACGCTATCGTTGGTAAAAAGTACCTGGCGCGGATCTTGCTGCGTGCTCAGCCGCTTGCCACGAATATAAGGTGGCAAATCGTCCGCTTCAATATAATCGCTGTCGACCAAAGTAAACAGCCGCTCAAACAGATTTTCAATCTCGCGCACATTGCCCGGCCACGTATAAGCGAGCAAAGACTCCATCGCATCATTAGTGATGCCAAGAATCGGCCGCGCGCGATTTTCCTGAAATTCGTTCATGAAATGCTCGACGAGAAGCGCGATATCTTGCTTGCGCTCGCGAAGCGGTGGCAGATAAATGGGGATGACATTCAGTCGATAATACAAATCCTCTCGGAAAGTACCTTTTTTTACCATTTCCTCAAGATCGCGGTTTGTTGCCGCGATAATTCGGATATTCAGTTTCTGCGTCGTTTCGCTACCGATCCGCTGAATTTCTTTTTCCTGCAGCACGCGCAAGATCTTGGCTTGCATTTGAATATCTAATTCACCAATTTCATCAAGAAAAATTGTGCCATGCTGCGCTAATTCAAATTTTCCCAATCGCCTCGAGACCGCGCCGGTGAATGCACCCTTTTCATGACCGAATAATTCACTTTCAAATAAATTGTCTGGAATCGAGGCACAGTTCACCCGAATAAACGGGCCTTTGCTGTAGGCGCTGGCGTAGTGAATCCCCTCAGCAATCATTTCCTTGCCGGTTCCGCTTTCGCCGCGAATGAGAATAGTTGCCTTCGTGCGCGCAGCCTTCAAAGCAATCGAGAGCGCGTCAATAATTTTTCCACTTTTACCAATGAAATGATTAAATATTTCCTCTGGCTTGCGCGATCGGATGAGTTCCTCTTCCAAGTATTCCGCTCTTGAAGTCGCTTGGTTTAATTTTTCCGTCAGGCTTTGAATCTCGCGAAAGTCTTTCACGATCGAAATCGCTCCGGCACGTTCGCCATCAACGATAATCGGACTGACATTGGAAATCAGCATCACGTCATGATTTTTCTTGATGATTTTGTTTTTGACCCGCTCGCCCGTTCGCAAGACAGCCTGACGGACACCGTTTGGTGAAAGTTGATCAATATTTTTGCCAATCACATCCGACGCGCTGATCTGATGGATTTTCAAATAGGCCTCATTCACATAATCAATCACGCCATCATTGTCCATCACGCAAATGCCATCCTGGACATATTTTAAAATCAATTGCAGGCGCTCTTTGAGTTCCTTAACTTCTTTTAATTCGCCTTTCACTTTTTCCAGACTGGAGATATTCTGCAAAAGCGTAATCGTCCCACTCGTCTGCCCCTCAATAATCAGCAGGCGGCGGCTGATCAGCAGCACTTGATGATTGATGATTTTCCGAATCATGACTTCCGCCGATTGACCACCCGCTAATTTCAGGCTCGTATCCGGCAAGAGCGAGGCAAAGCGTTCGCCAATCACTTGATCTGCAGAGACCTGAAACAAGCGCTCCGCAAAGGAATTGAAGACAACGATACGATCGCTCGGATCAGTCACGATGATACCGCTTGCAATATTATGAAAAATCTCTTCTGTCGTGATCATATTTTCATTTAACAACGTATCAATCTTATTGATTTCCTGATCGTTCAAATGGTCAAAGCCGTGATGAAAAAAGTGTGCAAATTCATTGAGAGCCGCTTCCTCATCCTCTCCCACAGCAATTAAGGTCAACGGGTCTTTATCCCTGATTTTCAAATTGACAAGCGGCATCAAGCTTGTTGCCGCAACACGTCGTTCGTGATACATAATAAAAAGACGGACTTGATAACGCTCTTGGATGCCGCCGGCAATATTGACGACTGCCGCGGCTGTCCGCGTATGCAAGCCTTTTACATAATTCAATATAATTTCCCGACTTTTCAAGCCGATCACTCCTGACAAACAGACTATCGTTAACGCCCTGAGAGAGACGCTTACATTTTCAACTATAGTTTAATAGGGAAAAAGATCAAGCGGTTTCAATTGAGTGGCTTTTGGAATATTACACTGCAAATCATGCTTTCTCTGAAAGAACATGAGCATCAAAAATGCAAAAATAACCAAGCGGGAACGCTGGCGTCATAAAGGAATCATCTGTTTCTAGCATTCGCTTGAGCAACGAATGAAAACCTGATAAATCATTTAACAGAAAACGGTCACCCAATAAAGTTAGGTGACCGTTTCGTTTCTGCTTATTGAAATCGATCTTTTTACGATTTCTACTGAATTAATGTAGCGTGTTGGCCTATTGCTCAAGAAAATGGGATAAAAACTACTTATATAAATTCAACTTGTTCATTTATCTTGATCGCAGTATCGAGACAGCGAGCAACGGTGCAATGCTTAGGTACTAATTTTAAATCCTTTGTTACTTTTTCCTTGTCTGAACCGTCCACCGATAAATAAAAGAGAATATCAATTTGCTCAAGCGGCCTGGACGTCCCTTCTTTGTAATTGGCTTGCACCCGCTGAATCGTATAATTAATTTTTTGCTTGTTTAAAATTCCTTTCAGTACATAGGTACTGCAGGCAGCGGTGGCGCCAATCAGCGTGTCAAGTGGAGAAAAACCGCTTTCTTCAGACAAGATCCACGCCCCATTTTTATGTGTTAATGTCACACGATTTTCCTTATCAATCAATAAGTTCATCTGATTGCCTCCTGTCTCTCTGTAATTCGATTTTAAATCATTTGTAACTTATTTTTGGATCCAATGCGTCACGTAAACCATCCGCCAGTAAATTAAAGCAGATCATAATTATAGATAGTACAATTGCGGGAATCCACATGAGATAGGGCAGGTAAAGATAGGTTTGATAACCCGTGTTCAGCATCGTTCCCAATGACGGATTCGGCGCGGGTAAACCAAGACCAATAAAACTTAGAAAAGCTTCGAAAAAAATGGCGGAAGGGATATTAAACATCACTTGAATAAGAATAATCCCGAATATATTTGGTAAGATATGCTTGATTGCAACTTTAAAATCACTTTCTCCTAAAGTACGCGCGACCAAAACAAATTCTTCTACTTTTAATTTCATTGTTTCTGCACGGACGACTCGTGCCATAGTTGTCCATCCGGTTATCGAAAGCGAACAGATAATGGAAAAGAGCCCCGGCTTGAGGACAAGTAATAACAGAACCATGATTACAAGATTAGGAATTCCCGAAATAATTTCCAAGATTCGCTGTAAAATTAGGTCAATCTGTCCTCCATAATAGCCGGAAACCAGACCATACGAGACGCCAATAATCAAAACCAGAACGACATATAATAATGCGATAGTTAGTGAGTTGCGAATGCCCACCATTAGTCGTGACAAAACATCACGTCCAAAATTATCTGTTCCGAATAAAAAGTGAACAGAACTCGGAACGCCATGCTTTTTATAGACATCGACACGCTTGTTTGCAACAATTGCCGTCCCATTTAGTCCATTGATTTCGACACCCGGCATTTTAGGCGGCAGATTACTGTAATTTATATTCTGCTTGATCGGATCGTGCGGTGTCCACCAGATGGAAAGGACTGCTGTAAAAATAAAAAACAGCAGGAAAAAGAAGGATAGCTTTGCTGCCCTGTTTCTTTTTAATTTTCGCCATGAGTCTCGAAAAACACTGTTTGAACGATTTAAATAAATCTTTTCAGGGTACCCCTCTTCCAACGGATCAAAACATTCTTTAGGCAGACAGTTTCCCACATTTTGCTCCATTAGGCTTTCACACCTCCCTGCACATGGATACGATGGTCTATGATTCCATACAGAAAATCCACTATCAAAATAATGACAACAAACAATAATGAATAAAGAATAGTGACTGCCATAATGGTCGGATAATCGTTCGTCATGATTGATTTGACAAATTGCTCACCAATTCCAGGAACCGCATATATATTTTCGACAACCAGTGATCCAGTCATTAGATCAACCGCCATCGGCCCCAAAATAGTCAATAAAGGAATAAAGCTGTTTTTTAATCCATAATTCAGGCAAATTGAAAGGTTCGTGAGCCCCTTCGACCGTGCGAACTCAATATAATTCTGCCGCAGCACTTCCACCATTTCTGTCCTTATAAATCGGGCCGCATCTGCCATAGGCGCCATTGCCAATGCAAGCGTCGGTAAAATAGTTGATTGAATACCATTCTCCCACATGGCAATGGGGAATAATTTGAGTTTCACAGCCAGCACATATTGCAAGACAACAGCAAAGACAAAACTCGGGATAGATTTTCCAATGATCGCGGTAATAGAACAAACCGTATCCACCCACGTATTTTGTTTCATTGAAGCAATGGCACCAAGTATGATGCCAGCAATTGTGCCGAACACCATGGCTTGAATCCCAAGTTGAATCGAAGGGCCTATTCGGCTTATCAAAAGTGTTGAAACGGGCTGATTATTGAATTGAAAAGACGTGCCAAGGTTTCCAAGAAACAGGCCTTTAATAAAAGTAAGATACTGAATCACAATCGGCTTGTCTAACCCGACCTGTTCGTTTAATAATCTAATTTGTTCCGGTGTTAATTTTTCAGGATTTGCATAAGGCGTTCCTGGTAACAGCTTCATTAAAAAGAACGTGAGCGTAATAATGATGAACATGGTAATGAGCATATAAAACAGGCGCACCAATATATATCTGCCCAAACTGGACAATGACCGCCACCTCCTCGATCAATAGAGTAATATATTCATTCGGCAAAAGAGATTTACTTCATTTTTTTTAATTTAAAATCGAGTAGGAGGAAGCCTTCGGCTTCCGACCTCTCACACCACCGTGCGTACGGTTCCGTACACGGCGGTTCCATAATTTACACGCATACGCTC
>NZ_JAFBEV010000028.1 GCF_016908935.1 Sporolactobacillus spathodeae
ATCAGGGAGCAAGCTCCCATCCGTGCGCTCGACTTGCATGTATTAGGCACGCCGCCAGCGTTCGTCCTGAGCCAGGATCAAACTCTCCAAAAAGTGTCTTTCATAAAACACGTTTCATTAATTCCATTAAGAAGAGGAACTTCCGTTAAAATCGCACACGTCCTGTGTGCAACGCGGAAGTCACCACATCCTGTGGAAGTTCGTTCATGTAAGATCCATAGCAAATTGTTTCTCAAAGGGGGTTACCCTTTTAAAAAGTACGCTTGGCTTTTGTTCAGTTTTCAAGGAACATTTCTTCCATAAATTATAAATGGTGGGCCTGAGTGGACTTGAACCACCGACCTCACGCTTATCAGGCGTGCGCTCTAACCAGCTGAGCTACAGGCCCATTTGGAATAATATGGAGCGGGTGATGGGAATCGAACCCACGACCAGAGCTTGGAAGGCTCTTGTTTTACCACTAAACTACACCCGCATAAAAATAAATGGTCGGGAAGACAGGATTTGAACCTGCGACCCTCTGGTCCCAAACCAGATGCTCTACCAAGCTGAGCCACTTCCCGAAAATGGTGCGCCCTGAGGAAGTCGAATCCCCAACCTTCTGATCCGTAGTCAGACGCTCTATCCAATTGAGCTAAGGGCGCATAAAAAGGAAAAACAATGCGGTCGAGAGGACTCGAACCTCCACGAAGTTGCCTCCACTAGCCCCTCAAGCTAGCGCGTCTGCCATTCCGCCACGACCGCATAATATTAAATTGGTGCGGGTGAAGGGACTCGAACCCCCACGTCGTACAACACTAGATCCTAAATCTAGCGCGTCTGCCAATTCCGCCACACCCGCTAAACAATGAGCCGCGAGGGATTTGAACCCTCGACCCTCTGATTAAAAGTCAGATGCTCTACCCCTGAGCTAGCGGCTCATAAAACTCAGCTGGATTCGAACCAGCGCATAACGATTCGAAAACCGCTGCCTTACCGCTTGGCTATGAGTTAAAAACCATATGTAATCATTAACTTACATTAGGTCTGATATAATCACTTTAATCAATGGCGGATCCGATCGGACTTGAACCGACGATCTCCTGCGTGACAGGCAGGCATGTTAACCACTGCACCACGGATCCTTATTGCAAATTATCAAATGGTGACCCGTACGGGATTCGAACCCATGAACCCACCGTGAAAGGGTGGTGTCTTAACCACTTGACGAACGGGCCATAACAAAAATAATGGCGGAGAAGGAGGGATTCGAACCCTCGCACGATTTACACCGTCTACTCCCTTAGCAGGGGAGCCCCTTCAGCCAGCTTGGGTACTTCTCCATGGCTCCACAGGTAGGGTTCGAACCTACGACCGATCGGTTAACAGCCGATTGCTCTGCCGCTGAGCTACTGTGGAATACTTTGCAATTCCATCAGAGTCACAAGAACTTATTATACACATTCGATGTCTCTGTGTCAACAGCTTTTTGAAAAAGCTTTATCATCGAATGGAATGTCTTGTTCCTTTTGACGACCTTAATAATTTACCATACCTTCATTCATCTCGTCAAGTCCTATTTTTCGACTTTCATTCCTTTTTATATCAACTTCACTTCTTAAATGGTTCAGCTTGGAGTCTACCGCCGCAAGCACCGCAAACGTAGCGGTTTGTATCAATCCGTCGCTTCCGGCGAAAGGCTGTCCCACAAGTCATGCAGCGATATGTATAACGAATTGTCGTCTTATTTTCCGCCCCTGGAATCCGTCCACAGAAGCGCGTACCCCCTACTTTGTCGAGTAGCGATTTAAATGTATCATCGCCATGGCGATAGCCCGAACCGCTCAAATGAAGATGATAATGACATAGCTCATGTTTCACAATCTTAATGAAGGCTTCCCGCCCATAATAGGCGAGTTGCCGCGGATTGAATTCAAGGCAGTGGCTTCGAAGCAGATAACGTCCGCCCGTCGTCCGTAACCGGGAATTAAAAGTTGCCTGATGGCAAAAGGGTTTATGAAAGCTTTGTAGCGATATTCGGCACACCAGCTCCTGTAATTCTTCCTCCGTCATCTGCAGCTCACCCCATTTATCTTAGCTTACCCAAATCATACACCGATACCCGAAATAGCAAAATGCCGGATTGACAAAAAATCCGGCATTTAATGCTTGGTTATCTCCCCTCGGGATCGAGCATCGTCAATGAGACCCTTCCTTTCTCCAAAGAAACGCCTTCCACCCAAACGGTCACAATCTGTCCGACAGAGACAACGTCCAGCGGATGCTTGACGAACCGACGGCACAACTTGGAAATATGAACGAGCCCATCTTGCTTGACGCCGATATCAACGAAAGCGCCAAAATCAACCACATTGCGCACTGTGCCTTCAAGTTTCATTCCTTCGCGAAGATCTTCCATTTTCAAGACATCTTTTTTCAAAAGCGGTTTCTTCAGACTATCGCGTGGATCGCGTCCCGGTCGAATCAGTGCTTCGATAATGTCGTGCAACGTTGGTTCTCCTATTGATAACGCAGCTGCTAGCTCAGATACGTTAATGGATCCGAGTTTTTCTTGAAGCTCGCTTGTTCCGAGCAGCTCCTCGCTGCAGCCCATTCTCTCAAGTAGTTGTTTCGTTTCCGTATAACTTTCCGGATGAATCGGTGTATTATCAAGTGGTTCATCACCACCCGGGACACGGAGGAAGCCAGCACATTGTTCATAGGCGCGCGGACCAAGGCGCGGCACCTGTTTCAGTTGTTTCCTATTCCGATACTTTCCCTCTGCAGTGCGCAGCGCAACGAGATTAGCAGCGACCGTCCGTGAGAGACCGGCGACATGTTGCAAAAGTTCCGGCGATGCCGTGTTCACGTTGACGCCAACCTGGTTAACGACAGTTTCTACAACAAAACCGAGTGAATGGCTCAACTCTTTCTGCGACACATCGTGTTGGTATTCTCCAACGCCGACTGATTTGGGATCAACTTTCACGAGTTCAGCCAACGGATCCTGTAGTCTTCGAGCAATTGAAACCGCACTGCGTTCTTCAACATGTAGATCAGGAAATTCTTGACGTGCCAATGCAGAAGCAGAGTAGACGCTTGCGCCTGCCTCATTAACGATGATATAGGAGACCTCTCTTTCGGCCTCTTTGATCGTCTCGGCAATAAATGCCTCTGTCTCACGTGAGGCAGTTCCGTTGCCAATCGCGATCACATCGATAGCATAACGTGCGATCAGTTCGAGCACCTTTTTTCGCGCACCGGCGATATCCGATTTCGGAGGCGTAGGATAAATGAGTGAAATATGAAGCAGTTTTCCTGTCGGATCGACAACTGCGAGCTTGCAACCCGTCCGATAGGCCGGGTCTACCCCCAGGATTGTTTTTTCTTTCATCGGTGGCTGAATGAGCAACCCGCGTAGATTCTCAGAAAAAATATGAATCGCCTGCTTCTCCGCTTTCGCGGTCAGGTTCTGCCTGAGTTCCCGTTCCACGGCCGGAAATACCAGACGGCGGCAAGCATCTTCTGCGGCAGCATTTAATAATTCATTTGCAGACGATTGTCTGCCATGAAAAAGCAATCGCTTGATTTCAGCAAAGATTTGTTCTTCCGGAAACGCAACAATGATCTTTAAAATACCTTCTTTTTCGCCGCGATTGATCGCAAGGATCCGATGTGGAACAATATTTGCAGCTTTCTCTTGATATTCATAGTACATTTCATAGATCTTTTTCTCATCTTTTGCCGCTTCTTTTCCCTTTTGGCTATGCAGCATCCCTTGTTCATTCAGTCGACGACGGCAAAGCGCACGTAAATCTGCTTGTTCAGCAATACGCTCGGCAATGATGTCGCTCGCCCCTTGGAGCACCGACTCAATGGTCGGCAATTCCTTTTCCGCAGACAAATAGCGAGCAGCTTCTGCCTCAAAAGGTGACGTCGGCTGTTTCATCAGCCAATCGGCAAGCGCCTCCAGTCCTTTTTCTTTGGCTATCTCGGCGCGCGTCCGTCGTTTCGGCTTATAAGGAAGATACAGATCTTCCACTTCCTGCAGTTTTTCCGCTTTGCGGATTTTCTGTTCAAGTCCCGGATTCAATGCCCCCTGTTCGCTGATTCTTTGAATAACATCCTCTTTTCGTTGCTGAAGTTGGCAAGCATATGTATAAGAACGCTGAATCTCTTCTATTTGCACTTCGTCCAAACCACCGGTCATCTCTTTGCGGTAGCGCGCAATGAAGGGAATGGTATTGTCTTTCTCTAGCAATTGAATGACTTGACTGACATTTTTCGGCTTGATCGCCAGTTGTGCGGCAATCTTCTGATACAGCTCATCCATGATTGTGTTCCGTCCTTTCAATGCACCGAGCTAATGACTCCTCGTTCGGAAATACTCTGTTTATTATACTGATCCGTTTATCAAAAGTCGCGCGCCGGCAAATTCCTACGCGGAAAAAGGTAAGATGGCGCGACCTTCGTTCTGAAATCTTTTTACATTCTTAACGCACAAAAAAACTTTTCAGTTCGGCAAAAATGCCAAAGCTGAAAAGTGCGTCTATTATTGAGTTATAGTGTTTGGCTCATTCAGAAAACTGTTGCGCTTCCTTATTAATCATCACAATTTCGCCTTTCCCATCGTGTGGTAGTGTTTCCCGCAATTTGTGTAGCGCCCTGCGCAGGAGCCGGGAAACATGCATTTGCGAAATGCCGAGCATTTTTCCCGTTTCTTTTTGACTCAGATTATCGAAGAATGTGCAAAGAATGATTTGTTTTTCACGCTCGGAAAGTACTTCAAATGCTTTTTCCAAAACGATTTTCTCATGAACACGCTCATAGGCATGATCCGGCATGCCGATGAGATCGAGGAGCGTTACCGAATGTCCTTCATGGTCCGCGTCAATCTTCGAGTCGACAGACAGCGCGTAGTAGCTGCGCAACATCTCCAACGATTCGAGTATTTTCTCGACATCCTCATTGATAAACGCGGCAATTTCTTTGATTGTCGGCGACCGCTGCTGGCTTCGCGTTAACTCTTCAACAGCTTTATGGATTCTTGGGCCTAGCTCTTTCACCCGCCGCGGCACATGAACGCTCCATGTCTTGTCGCGAATATAGCGTTTAATCTCGCCGATGATTGTTGGGATGGCAAACGATTCGAAGCTTTGTTCAAAGGAAGAATCAAAGCGCTGAATGGCTGCAATCAATCCAATCATACCCACTTGGAATAAATCCTCCCATGTGTCGTTGCCCCTAGAAAATTTACGCGCATAGGCAGCAATAAGATTTTCATAGTTCGCAATGATTGCATGCTGAATCTGATCATTACCAGGTTCTTTTTGATATGCTAAGATTAACCGGCGAACTTCACTCTGCGTTAGTTGAGACCTTGTCTGCAATTTGGTCCACCTCGCTTCCGCTTAGGAACTTGACCTTCTTAACAACAAAACCGTCTTTGCAACCAAAACTATTGTTTTTGAAATGTCTGACTATTATTTATTATTTCATGTTGCTGCACATCACGCAAATTAGAGATTAAAAAAAAGCACTTTCTGAGAAAAATTGGGTTCAGCCAAATCTTTTTTCAACAATTACGCTCGGCTTCTCGCTTGTTGCGGACGCCAGAGTGCTTTGCCACATGTCACTTTCTTGTAAAAAAAGATGACCGCCATTTTGACGATCATCTTAATACTTGCGCTTATTTTATTCAAAAGCACGTGCGAAGTTTTTTTCCAGATTTCCCCGGGAGCAAAGAAAATTATGCCGCTTCCTGCCCGATACAATTAGAAATCCACAAGGCTGAGACTGATCTGAATGGCCTTATTAACCCTTGCCATCATTTCCTCATCTAAATGGGTGATCTTATCAGTCAGGCGCTGCTTGTCAATCGTGCGAATCTGTTCAAGCAGGATTACAGAATCCCGATCAAATCCATAACGTTTCGCATCAATTTCGACATGAGTCGGTAGCTTCGCTTTCTGAATCTGGGCGGTTATCGCAGCCACAACAACCGTCGGGCTGAAACGATTCCCAATATCGTTTTGAATGACCAAAACAGGACGGACACCACCCTGTTCAGAGCCAACGACCGGGGAAAGATCAGCAAAATAGACATCGCCGCGTTTTACAATCACTCATTACACCCCGCTAACGGAGCGTAACATAGCAATCTCTGCCTCCTCTTCAGCAAGAAAAGCCTCAGAAGCAATGTTAAGGTTTATTTTGGCCATTTCCATATAGCCTTGTCTCATAATTTCACGAACGTGGCCCTTGTTTCTTTCTCGCAAATACATACGAACAGCGCGATGGAGCAGTTCACTGCGATTCATTTGGTCGCGGCTAGCAAGACCATCAATTTCATTCAGCAAATGTTGCGGCAAACTCAGCATAATCTCTTTCAAGTTTGATTCCGGCATTTCTGCACCCCCACCACATATTCGGAAAATTCCAACGAAGGCATCTGTTTCTCTAGGCGTCAGCCGCAACAATAGCGTTTCGGCCTCTTTCCCTCGACTGGAACAAGCTCTTTTTTTAATCTAAAATTAATACTATCATTTTCAAAAAAAGATTGGAAGCGTCTTTCGGCAATAATCGAGTTTTTCATTGCTTACTTCGTAAAATCGACGCACTTTTTGTTGAAAAAGATCGTTATCTGCTTTTTCAGGGGGTGCTGCTGGCTCATCCTTTGCTTATTTCCGAATCCATCTGCTGCGGCAACACAGGATTCGAGGCACCGCAAATTTGTCCGTTCTTTTTGAAAACGCGCGGTACGCGCGGATGAATCAAGCAGGTCACTTCATAATTTATCGTCTTCATTTTCTGCGCGCGTTCATCCGCTGTTATTTCGTCGTTGCCATCTTTACCGATAAGCGTGACGCGCGTGCCTAATGAAAAGGCATGTGGCAAACGAATCATTAGTTGGTCCATGCAGATCCGTCCGACAATTGGACAGCGCGTGCCGGCGACAAGGACATCCGAACCGCCAAGCGCCCGAAGAAAACCATCAGCATAGCCGATCGGCACCGTACCAATCCATTCATCCTCTGCCGCTTGATATGTGGCGCCATAGCCAATTGACGAACCGGCTTTCACTTTTTTCACATAGGTCAGGCAACTGTATAGCGAGAGCGCGCGTTGCAGCGGGAACGGCAGCTTCTTCTCCATTTCCGGCGACGGTGATAACCCATACATGGAAATACCATAGCGAACAAGGTTGAACAAATGACGTTTTTCCGAAGGATATTTCAGCGTTGTTGCGCTATTGCCACAGTGAATGATCGAAGGATAGACGTTAAGCTCATGAAACCAGTCAATCATCATTTCAAAACGATTATATTGTTCATTGAAATACGCCTCGTCATCCTGATCCGCTGTCGCAAAATGGGTAAACATGCCCTCCACTGTAAATCGTTTGTCCTTTTGAACAGCTTCAACAAATTCCGCCGCTTCCTGACGATCACGGATGCCGATCCGTCCCATCCCGGTATCGCAAGCGATGTGGATTAAAATCGGATCTTCGCCTGTATGGAAACGTGAGGCTTCCTCTACCCATTCTTTTTGTGAGACGGTCAGCGAGATATGCTGCTGCGCTGCAATTCCCGCATCCTGCGGACGAATTGGTGACAAGACGAGGATCGGTGCTTTAATTCCTTTTTCCCGCAAAGCCAAGGCCTCGTCGAAGATAGCCACCGCTAGCCATGTAGCGCCGTTTGCCAGTGCCGTCCGAGCAACCTGCTCAGCTCCATGACCGTACGCATTGGCTTTGACAACAGCCAGTAGCGCTGTTTCTTCAGGCAGGCGCGCCTTCATTTGCGCAACGTTATTCGCCACGGCATCCAAATCAATTTCTGCCCAAGTATCGCGATAATAATTCGTCTTCATTTGTTTCCCCAGCCTTTTCATCCGAATAGATCTCCCGCTCGTCCGTCAATTAACCAGCGTACAGGCGAACAGGCTTTTATATATTAAAGCACTTATTAACTAAAAGAGAAAGGTCCGGTTAACCGGTCCACTACACTCTTTCGGATTAAGTTCAGCAAACATGGGTGGCTGCGCTCAGGAAGAGAAACATATTTTTTGCCAATCGTTCCAGGCTCTGTTGGAGTCATCGGAAAAACAACGTTGTACTGATCGTTATATGTAGCAAACACGCCTCGGCGTTCACTCGGCCGCAGGCGCTGCACGACCTACTCTGTCGATGGCACGACCTACTCTGTCGATGGGCCGACCTACTCTGTCGATGTGCCGACCTACTCTGTCGATGGCGCCCCTTACTCTGTCGATGCTCCGACCTACTCTGTCGATGGCGCCCCTTACTCTGTCGATGCTCCGACCTACTCTGTCGATGTGCCGACCTACTCTGTCGATGTGCCGACCTACTCTGTCGATGTGCACGCCTACTCTGTCGATGCTCCGACCTACTCTGTCGATGCTCCGACCTACTCTGTCGATGTGCCGACCTACTCTGTCGATGTGCCGACCTACTCTGTCGATGGCGCCTCCTACTCTGTCGATGTGCCGACCTACTCTGTCGATGGCACGACCTACTCTGTCGATGGCACGACCTACTCTGTCGATGACGCCTCCTACTCTGTCGATGCTCCGACCTACTCTGTCGATGCTCCGACCTACTCTGTCGATGTGCCGACCTACTCTGTCGATGTGCCGACCTACTCTGTCGATGTGCCGACCTACTCTGTCGATGTGCCGACCTACTCTGTCGATGGCGCCCCTTACTCTGTCGATGCTACGCCTTACTCTGTCGATGGCGCCCCTTACTCTGTCGATGGCGCCCCTTACTCTGTCGATGGCGCCCCTTACTCTGTCGATGGCGCCTCCTACTCTGTCGATGCCGTACCAAGTCCTTTGGACGATGGCGAATCCTGAGTTCTCCTTATATTTAATTTCTCCGAAATCTTCTACACTTAAATAAACTTTGCGTAGCTAAGTCTTTTTTGTAACAATACGCTTCGGCTGCTCGCTTGCCACGGACGATCTGTGAGCCTCCTCGAACAGGCAAAAGTCTGCGGAGTCTCACTTGGCTCGTTTTTCCCGCAAGGCGCCAGAGCGCCATCGCTGCATTTTTCTCCAAAAGTCATCTGCTTTCTTTTCTTCTTATAACAAAAAAAACTTTCTCGCTTGGAGAAAGTTCGTTTGGCTGATAAGCACCCACTCAATAATTTGGCTGTTATTTAACCACATTACCGTTGACCGATTGGGCTACAGTAATCAACTCATCTTGCGTCATGGCATTCGACGCCAAATAATAATCCGTGCCACCGTAGGACCAAGACAGCGTCTGGTTGCTGACTGCGCCAATGGCAAAGCCGAGATTAGCCGGATCGCCGGCCGCGAGTGTCGGCGCAACAGTCATGTTCTGTCGGCTCTGCGACTCGATCAGTGTAAATGGTTTTTTACCTGCGTATTTCAGAATATATTTTTCGCCGGTTTCAGTCACCTCAGGCTTCATCAGTGACAGTTTGGTGCCGCCAATTTTCGCTGTTGGATACTGCACCTTAAATGGCGTGTTGCTAGCCGTCGCCGATTCCGTAGCTTTAATCTTGGCCGCCGTCATATTTTTCTTCACATCAAATGTTTTCTTGTCCAAGTTGGGATTGAATTTAAAATTTTTGAACACAACAGTCACTACAATATTTTGATCCTTATCCTTCACCTGAACCTTTTGTGGTGCAAGATTCTTGTTCAGCGTGATCGTCTGGTTCGCCAACTGCGTCGTATTGTAATTTGTTTTCGTATCAAACACATACTGGTTTTCCTTAACCTTGAAATTCGGATTCGGATCATTGACGATATCCTTCACCAAGGTGTTATAGAGATAAGCCTGACTGCGGTTGTTCGGCCAATTGCTTTCAAACTGATAGCTCTTATTCAGCTGTGGTGTCAGAACAAAAACACCGTTCGCATTACGCAGAATCATCTGCTGATTTTGTTTCTTGCTGTCGCTGAGCGCGACCCGATAATAATACGGTTTCTTAAACGTGATATTTGCCTGATACTTTTGCTTCTTGCCATTATGTTCGAACGTCATCGTAGCATCGGTTTGATAACTGTTCATTTTATCCAGCTTGTTGCCCAAATCCTGAACGACAGCTTTCTCCGACTTCGTCCCGCAGCCGGATAATGTCAAAATACCTATCAGAATGGCAACAAGCCAGAGCATCGGCCATTTTTTCATTCGTTAACAACCCCTTTGCCTCTATTTCAGTGACAAAGGAAGGACCAGTTCATGCACGCGCCTCTTTTTCTTTATAGAGATCATGCAAAACAGGAGGAATTTGTTCAATCAGATCGGTTGCCAGAACATCCAGCGGCGAGTGGCAGGTTTGTACCAAAGTATCAGCCAACGCGCCGTGAACATAGACGGCATTGCAAACCGCATCCATGACCTGTTTATGCTGCAGGAGATAAGCCAGCAAAATTCCGGTCAGTACATCGCCGGAGCCCCCTTTTGCTAATGCCGCGTTGCCGGTTGGGTTGACGACCTGGCGTCCATCTGGTGCAGTGATGAGGGTATACCGACCTTTGAGCACAAGATAAATGCCGTATTTCCTCGCAAACGAGCGGGAAATCGAGAAGCGGCTGCTCTCAATCGACTGAATCGACTGTCCCGTCAAACGGGCCATCTCTCCCGGATGCGGCGAAAGAACGATCGGCGCGTGACGGCCAGCAAGTCTTTCCAGCATCGCCGCAAGATGATAGAGTCCATCCGCATCAATGACTGTCGGAATATCCGCGTCAAGTGCTTGGGCAACAAATGCCGCCTGCGCCCGATCTCTACCAAGTCCCGGACCAATTGCCAGTCCAGACAGCTTGTTATAATCAAGCGACTGTCGCGGCTGATACATCACCTCGGGCAGAAGCGAAGCCAAAATTGGTCGAATTTCTTCCGGAACGCTCACCGTCAACAGACCAATTCCTGAACGAAGCGCCGCTCGCGCCGCGAAATAAGCTGCGCCAGGCATCGTTGGCGCACCGGCAATGAGCAGTCCCTTGCCGTGTGTTCCCTTATTGGAAAAGGGCTCTCGAACCGGAAGACTGCGCCGCACATCGGCACGTGTCCGTAATTCCCGCTGCGTTCCGCTTGCCTGCACGGCTCGCTCCGGAATGCCAATTGAAAGTATCTCTGTTTTTCCGAAAAAACCAGCAGCCGGCTGAACAAATTGGGCGATCTTCGGGCATTGCAATGTCAACGTCTGAGCTGCATGCACCGCCTCATGGGAAAAAGGTTCACCATTTGCCGGCACACCGCTTGGCAGATCAACCGCGATTATCTTTGCCGACGACGCGTTGATTTGCTGAATCACCTGCGCATAATCCGCTCGCGGCACGCCATGAAAGCCGGTGCCGAGCAAAGCGTCGACGACGACATCCGCCTCGTGCAGTCGGGTGGCGAAGTGTTCCGGTTCGCTGTTAATCTGATGAATCGTCCCGCCAGATTCGAGAAACGCGTGCAGGTGTACCCGCGCATCGCCGCGTATCGCCTCCATATCCGGAAGCAGCCATGTTTCCACTGACCGATCCTCAGCCAACAGTAGCCGAGACAGAACGAAGCCATCCCCGCCATTATTGCCTTTGCCAATCACAATGACAATTTGATCGCCTGCTTTTACTGTTTTTGCGAGCGCATCATAGATGGCCTGGCCCGCATTTTCCATCAGTATCGGCCCCCCCAGTCCGATTGTCTGAATGGTGTACAGATCTATTGCCTGCATTTCTTCACGCGTTACAACATGCACAACTGGTCCCTCCCAGCGTAGTAAACTATATGAGACAAGGTTCATTAATATGCAGACTGGCCTGACAAGCTTTCAATAACGACAACTGCTGCCGCTGACTCCCGTGTATGGGTTATCGATACATGCGTGTATTCTCCATGATCCAGTCGGCTGGTTAACACCGGTTTCCCTGCCGGATCATCGATAATGCAGATATCCTGAAAAGAAAGACTGGCGCCGATGCCGGTTCCCTTGGCTTTGGCATAGGCTTCCTTCGCTGAAAATCGTCCGGCAAGAAACTCCGTCTTGCGCTTTGGACTCAGCTGATTGAAAATTTTCTGTTCTTCTGGCACAAGGATACGGGCAACAAAACGCTGATCAGCAATCTTTTGAAGCATTCGATCGCGTTCAACAATATCCAGTCCGATCCCACAAATCACCTGACATCCGTCCTTCCTGTGCTGACGATTTTTGGCCTTGCTAACTGAAACGGCTCCTTGAGAAAAACTTGGCTCAGCCAAGTTCTCTTTGTAACATTGCGCTTCGGCGACTCGCTTTTCCCGCAAGGCGAGAGCACCTCGCTGCATTTTTGTGCAAAAATCTTTAAACTTTTTTATCTCTTAAGTAAAACTTGGCTCAGCCAAGTCCTTTTTTAACAATTGCGCTTCGGCTGCTCGCTTGCCCGGGTGCCGCGCGTCTCCTCAGACAGGCTGGAACCTGCGGGGGCTCATTTAGCTCGCTTTTCCCGCAAGGCGCCAGAGCGCCTTCGTACATTTCTTGTGCAAAAGCTTATACATGTTTATCCTTTTAGCAAAACCATCTTTTTAAGCGCACAGACTACCACTACGGTATAGTTTACCCTATACTAAATACAAGATCACTATTGAAGGAGGCTGCCCTCTTGTTTATTCGTAATGAGCCTTTCAAACTCTTTTTGAAACTCTATCCAATTACTTCGATTATTCTTATTGTTAATATTGCGATCTATCTTATGTTATTTCTCTGCACCTACTTTCATCTGGCACCCGACTTCGCCTACGCCTTTATCGTCATCTTTGGGCGAACGCGTGCGGCGCTTGATAACGGCTGGTGGTGGCAAGTTATCACCCCTGTATTTCTTCATACCGATTTCGCGCACATTCTTTTCAATGCCTTCTCGATTTTTATTTTTGCACCTGCTTTGGAAGCGCTCCTCGGCAAACTGCGTTTCTCCGTCATCTATCTCAGTGTTGGCGTGATCAGCAATACGTTGTCGCTATTTCTTGAACCCGGCGTGCTCTCCTACGGTGCAAGCACCGCGATTTATGGTTTATTCGGCATCTACTTGTTTCTGATCCTGTTTCATAAAGAACGGATGAACAGGCAAGATCGTCTGGTTGTTCTCGTCTTTTTAATTATTAATCTGGTTTTCTCGTTCACGGATTCGCGTATCGACGTGATCGGCCATTTTACCGGCCTTCTGGCTGGCCTGATCCTCGCACCGCTTTTTTTCATTCATCGTTTGAAAAATTATCAATGATTTTTTCCAAGCACCCGGCGAAAATATTGAATTTTATGGTTAATATGGTCATAATGGGAACAGAAAGCTTGTTCCATTCCATATAGAAGGGAGTTTTTTATTGTGGCGTTTGTCATTACTTCCGCCTGCGAAAACGAAAAGGCTGGCGAGTGTATCGAAACCTGTCCAGTTGATTGCATCGTTGAAGGTGAAAAAATGATGTACATTGATCCTGATGTCTGCATTGACTGTGGCGCTTGCGAAGCGGTTTGTCCGGTTGAAGCGATTTATCCAGAAGATGAAGTTCCCGAAAGCGAAACGAAATATATTCAGCTGAACAGAGACTTTTTCAAGAATCGCTAATAATGGTTCGTCCCAATCAGGGTTCAAGCCAATCAACCAATCCGATTTCCACGAACATTTAAATGGATTCAAAAAGGTCGCTCGATGAAGACCATCCAAAATAAACGAGGCTGCTCGCTCGTCAAAATGACGAAGGGGACAGCCTCGTTATATTTTTCTATTTTGCCGTTAGCTGGCAATCTGAAGAACCGTCAATTGGACAGGATACGCACTTTTACGGTTCGTCGGCCCCATGAGAGGGCATCCGAATTGTCATTAAAGAATAAATCAATTTTTCTGCCCTTGATTGCCCCACCTGTGTCAGCCGCTTCCGCGTAACCATAGCCTTCGATGTATAGCTTCGTTCCGAGCGGGATGACTGACGGATCGACTGCGACAACCTTTGCATTCGGATTTTGCAGCAGATTGATCCCGGTTGCTGTGACCCCGGAGCACCCATTACATCTGGCTGTATAGGCTGTGCTGTTGGCGTAAAATTCACGCACCGTTGTTGCCTGGTGCTGCGGGCGACTCTTAGCAGGCTGATTTGCCGCGGCAGATACAACAACTGGTTCGCCTTGTGATGCACGACTTCCGCCTGCCGAATTTCTGGCTTTTTCAGCAAATGTTTCAGCAGATGGCGGCGTCGGTATCTGCTCACCATTGTTCTTAGCCATAATAAGTTTCTCAATACTTCCCCACGTATCTTGGCCGACAATTCCGTCCTCAGTAATTTTTGTCACCCGCTGAATACCCAAAACGGCTAGGCGGGTGTCCGGGCCGAATTGGCCATCGGCTTTTCCCTGCAAATAGCCAATTTGAATTAAAAGCCCTTGCAAATAACGAACATTTTCGCCTTTTGCTCCGAGCGACATCAGCCCCATCTGCCGATGAACAAAGCGAAGTAAGGATTGTCTCGTCTCCTTATCAACAACGCCACTGGCTTCGAGATCGCGACTGATCTGATAATTTTTGAGCGCACGTTCTGTTGATGTGCCGAAATATCCGGTTTGACGAGACAACGGATAATGACCGGTTGCTTTTAGAATCGATTGAATGGTTTTTATTTCATCACCGTGCATGCCCTTATTAAGTACTGACGGATCACTGATCAATTGTGCCGCCGCATTTTGCGGCAGAATAAAGAACGTTGAGCTGAAAGTCGCAGCAATTGCTGCGCTTTTCGCAAGCGCATCACCGGGATACAATGGAATCTCCTCCCCTGCCATGTTCTTTTAAACTAGTATGACCTTTGGCGATATTCCATGCTTTACAATCATATTACAGGGGAGGCAGCGCCTTAATTTTTCTTGATTGCCTGATTGATTTCCACACGAAGTTGTTTGAGATTCAATGCGTTTTTGCTAATTTTCCCATTAATCATAATGGTCGGCGTCCCTGTCACGCCGAGCTGCTCAGCAATGGCATTATCATTGTCGACAGCCTGTTGCCGCGATTTTTGATGGAGAGCCTCTTGAAACGCTTTAATATCAATTGATGGTACCGTCTTCTTGGCCAATTGGATTAACAGTTTCTCAGTCACCCACTGCTTCTGTTCACTACCTTGAGCCTGAAAAAGCGCCTGGTTGAACGTGAAAAAAGCCTTCGGATTCTGTTGATAGACGATCTCTGCAGCGTTGGCCGCCAAATTCGAACCTGGCCCAAGCACGACGTAATTATAAAAATAAACACTTACCTTGTTCGTCTGGACGTATTCTTTATTAAGAACGGGCAGGATCTGCTGATCAAAACGTTTGCAATAAGGACAGCGGTAATCAGAAAACACAGCAAGTCGTACCGGCACATTCGTGCTTCCGATAAAAGGCTGGTCATCGTAATCAATCGGTGCCGTTTGTGCCACGCGATGCGTCTCCTGTTTCTTGATCGGTTTCACCTGTTCTTTCTGTTGAACGGAAAAGATCATGAAGAAAATCGCGGCTATTAGCAGCAAAACGACAATCGAACTGAACAGTACAATGCTTCGTTTCCTTCTCTTTTCAATTTGCTCTTCCGTTGCCTGTTCCTTCTTGTCCTTATCGCTCATTTTCATGCACCTCATTTATTCGGTTGAAATCGTGCCCGTAGATTTCTTAGTTTTAGGCTTTATTAAAATCTGCTGTTGTTTTTAAGCGTTTCTTGCCATGTATCTGTTCAGAAAAACAACATTAAATCGAAACATAGCTTAACGTTATCTAGCTCTTACAAACAGTATCACTACCGCCGACTAATTTGATACAATGTGTCGACAGTAACAAAGGTGTAGTCGTGAATCGCCTCCGGCAATACTTCTTCGAGCGCCTGTAAGGTATTTTCCGGCGCGTCATCGTTGGCCCCAGGATTCTCCCCATCATCATGGAGACAGATCACAGCGCCATGATGCAACTGTTTGACAATTCTTTGCTTAAGCCGTTCCTTGCCGAGCGCTTTTCGCCAGTCGCCGAGAATCGCCGACCACAGGACGATGCGGAAACCCTTGGCCGCTAGTGGCAGAAATAAATGCAAATGCCCCCATGGCGGACGATAATAGACGGGACGCACACCAGCAATCGCAGCAATTGTCTCTTGCGCCTTCACGCATTGCTTTCTTGTTCCCCAGGGTGTCAAAAACCAATTGCTAACATGCTGATAATGATGCATGGCGATTAAATGCCCTTCTTCTTTCATTCGGCGGATGAGATCGGGATGCTTTTCCGCGTGAACACCCACAACAAAAAAAGTGGCGGAAATCCGGTAACGTTTCAATAAATCAAGCAGCCGCGGTGTATAAACAGGGTTCGGCCCATCGTCAAAGGTCAGACAGGCATATCGCTTGCCATCTGTAACTTCTTTTTTGAAACCACGGAAGCACAAACCGCGCATCAGTAAGGTCGGTAAAAGCGAATAAATGAGAAATAAAATGATAATAATCAACAAAATGGTACAAAATAAATTAAAAAACATATTTCTGAATCGCCCCTATTTATAACGAATGATCACAATACATACTTTGGGATTCACATCTTGTATGCGGACCCTTTCTGAAAATAGGACACGCTGAATGGAAGCACGGTTGTGTCAAACCAGTATTTCACTAACAAGCAAAGCAGAATAATCCGATTACGTAACCTATCCGTTCCGCAAAGTGAGGGATTGATTTGGCCATTATTCAGAGCTTATTCGATGCGTACGGCAGCATTGCCTTATACCTGATTCTTTTCAGCGCGCTAATCGGCATTCCCTGTGCGGAAGAATCTGTGCTTTTTCTTTGCGGCACAATGCTCCTGAATACCGATGGCTCAGCGGCGCGCCATCTCCCATTGCTCATCCTCACAGCCATTCTCGGCGCTTCATCAGGAATGGTCACTGCCTTTCTCATTGGTTATTATATAGGAAAACCCTTTTTGATGAAATACGGAGGGTTTATCGGTCTGACAGAAAAGCGTTGTTCAAAAGCGGAATCTTTTTTTATTCGGCATGCCGCTCTTGCGCTAATCACTGGTTATTTCATTCCTGGCGTGCGGCAAATGAATCCTTATCTTGCCGGAATCAGCCGTTTTCCTTTCCGACACTTTCTTTCAGCCGCTCTAATCGGCGCTTCACTCTGGTCTTCGCTGTTTATTCTTTCCGGCTACTTTCTTGGCGAACAAATCGGACAGTTCCTAATTTCGAGTTGGACAGATGCTGCTATCGCGGTTATTATATTGTGTACCGGAGTGATAGTCTGGCGTAAATTGTTGCCGACAAGGAAATGAATCGGAATGTCCTTGTCGGCAGCTGTTTAAGTGATTTTTTACTAATTTACCATTTCCGGGGCCTTTTTAAGCTATGATTAAAAGACTGGACAGTGAATTCAATGGATGAGGTGTTTAATGATGAGGAGCGTGAAAGTGCTCATACTGACGGGATCATACGGCGGAGGCCATGAGCAAGCTGCGCTTGCTCTGGAACAAGCCTTTAATCTCAATCCGAATCACTACCATGCGGAAGTTCTCGATATAACCACCTTGGTACCGTCCAAGTTGGATTCCTTTGAAAAAAAGGCGTTTCTCTCCGGGGTGACGCATTTTCCCATGCTCTATCATTTTCTCTACAAAAAGACACAGAAGAATAACGCAGCCGCCTCTGTGCTGAAATCACTGTCTCGAGTCGGCGTGACCCGACTCGTTTCCTTTATCGAAAGCACACGTCCGGATCTGATTATCAGCACATTCCCGCCTGCGTCTATTATGATGTCGCAAATGAAGCGAGCCGGCTGTTTTTCCAATCTACCTTTTCTAACAGTCATTACCGATTATTCTGTGCACAGCACCTGGGTGAATCGTTGGACTGATGGCTATCTTGTGGCTTCTGAAGATGTCCGGAAACGATTAATTGAAATGAAAGTCAACCCGGAACGCATCTTCGTGACAGGTATTCCGATCCGACCTGACTTCTCATTGAAAGCGCGAAGCAGTCTGTTGCGCGCGAAATACAATATTCCGACAAACCAGAAAGTCATCCTCGTCATGGGCGGCGGCTGCGGAATTTTCAGCCATTTTCTCGCCTTCTTTAAAGAATTAGATAAACAACCGATCAAAAATAGTCGTTTCGTTATCATCTGCGGCCGTAACGAAAAGGCATATAAGGAATTCACTGAATTCAGCAAGACGGCCGCTTATCCGATCCAAGTTCTCGGTTTTGTGAGCAACATGAATGATTGGATGGCAATAGCCGACCTGCTTGTCACGAAGCCTGGCGGATTAACCATATCCGAGGCTATTGCTTCCGAGTTGCCCATGTTGATTTACCGGCCACTCGGCGGACAGGAAGCAGATAATACGCAGTATCTGCTTTCAACTGGCGTCTCAATTGTCGCATACACTCCGCCTGAATTAATGGCTAACTTAATGAACTTGCTGGAACATCACGATGCCATTGAAATTATGCGTACGAATATGAAGACGCTGAGTAACAACCAGAAGCATTCTGCTGAGCAGGCCGTTCGAGCCGCGACGCAGTTTCTTCCAGTCAGCGTGCGCCATAAAATGGAATTTGCATAAAGCAATTGATAAACGATAAATCCCCCTATCCCGACTCCATACATTTTGTCAGGATAGGGGATTTTGTTTGAATTGCTTGAGATGCAAGAAAAGACGGACCAGGAGAGATGGTGAGAAATGCGACTATCTGAAGTTTTTGCAAAAGAGACTCAAGTCACTGTCCGCTCAAAATAGCGCTTCTGATAAACAAACAGCTCCTCGCTATTTAATTTTCTTCAGAAGACTTTGCCCAGCTAGCCACTCGGCATCTTGATCAAATTGTCTCTCCGTCAGATAAACCAATCGCCAGAATTCGAGGCAGAGGACAATAAAACTGAACCAGATGCCTGCGAATAGCCAATCAATCAGCAAATCACTTGGCAGCTGAAGTCCGAGACTGAGCGAGGCCAACCCCGTCCCCAAAATAACGATTCCACCACCAAGAGTCGCAAGAATCGTGATCGAATAATGCAAGGTATGGCGTGAAATCAGATAGACCAAAAATGCATAAAGCGCAAATCCAAGGATTAAACCGCCATCCGGCGAAAAACGGCTGTGAATCCTTGCTATCTGCCCAACCCAGTACGGCAAATAGGTAGAGAAAAACAAGCCACCGATAAGTAGAAACAGAAACATCTGATATTCCATCTTCCGCTCTTCGCCCCGGAAAAGAATCCAAAGAACGACAAGACCGCAAACAGAGAGCACGGCTACCGGACGTCCCATCAACGCCATATTGTCCAAAATATGCCGAATTTGCGGTGAAACGAATGTGTTCAGTAGCAAGATACCGTGTTGGTTGAATTGAAGCGACCCATAGTCGAGAAAATGGTCGACTAAACCAAACATTAGTGACAGAAACGTTCCCAAAACGATCGCCGCACCGAAAATCAGTAGTTTCAGCCGGATCCGGGATTGACTATTAACAAACATACTTCGATAGACAACAATCGTCCAATGACGGATTGCCGCGGATTGATAGCTAATGATTGAATAGATCAGCAGCAAAGCCACTAAAATGATCATGATCAAAGAGAAGTATTCTTTTGCTGCCGTTGTCACAAGCCGGTACTTGGGACCGAGAAAAGTTCCAAGCAAGACAAAAGCAAGCACCCAAAGCGTTGATCCAATCGAAATATAAAAGGCATAGGCCCGGTATGGGATACGTGAAACACCCGCCGCGTAGCCAATGACGTGTCGAACGCCGGGAATGAAGTTTGTAAACAGGAGCAGCCGCTTCCCGTACGAATTAAACATCTGCGACATTTTATCAAGTCGTTCTGGATAAAGATGCACATAATGACCATATTTATAGAAAAAGGGTGTCCCCAATCGTTTGCCGATCCAATAGGTTGTGCTCACACCGAACATGCAGCCGGCGATACCCGAAAACACAGCGAGCGATAAATCAAGCTTTCCTTGATAAACCATATAGCCAACATAGCTCATCAAGAGTTCGTTTGGAAGCGGGAAAGCGAGCATTTCCAAATAAACGGAGACGAATAAAAAAAGGTAGCCGTAATCATTGATCAACTGGATGAATCCATGCATGTTTATCCCTCACAACTTGCATCTCTTAACGAAAGAGACGCCTCCATTAAAAATAGATACGACATTGGATGTCTCATCATGATTTAGGATCCCCATGAACGATTCGCATGTGGACCGCTACAAAAAATGCGCTCCGGCTGCTCGCTTGCCGCGGCGCCGCGCGTCTCCTCAAACAACGACCCGTAATCTGCGGGGTCTCAATTGGATCGTTTTTCCCGCAGGCGTCTCGCGCTTTCGCTCGTTTTTTTGTGCAGATTCTTATACATTCGTAGCTTTCAAAAAAAGCGCCCGTGAAGGCCGCTTTTTCCATTGGATTATTTGAAAAGAGATGATATTGCCTGGCCAATTGATGTGAAGAAAGCACCGATCGCTGAGAATACCTGAGCCAAGAATCCGCCCGTCTGTTCTGAACTAGCCAGCTGACTGACTTTGTCTTTGAGCTGCTGCATCTGATCGCCAACCTGATTCCAGTTAATATTCATCGTTCGCATTTTGTCAAAAAGATCAACCAGTTTCTGAACGTCGGCATCGCTTAACGTCACACCGACCTGTTTCGCAGAATCGCGAACGATCTGTTCCACATCGGCTCTTGACTTCGGACTGTTTTTGGCCAGATTGTCTTTAATTGCTGTAACAAGTTCAGCCGCTTTTGCCTTACCAACCCCCGGCTGATTCCCCAATTCCGCAGTAGTGACCACTTCCTCATTCGCTACTTTTTTCTTTGCTTCAGGAATAACCGTTCCCGTTTTAACCTCATACGCTTTAATCAGGCCAGTCAACGCCGCTGTGCCTGAAACGGGGAATGGTGCCGTCACATACACATTTGCGTCTTTGACGCCCGCTGTTGCCAGTGCGTTAATATACATATCTTTTGTGACATACGTAATATTATGTGTGCTTCCCGTCAGACCGGATCCTTTCTGTCCAATGGTTATCTTTGATGAACTAATCGACCGTGATCCGATTTGTGCCTGTGAAAGATAATTATCGAGATATTTATGTTCCTCACTATTGGTTACCGTGATAATCTGAGCGCTGCTTGGATCAACATCCATTTCACTGAGCATGTCCTGACGCTGAGCAGATGTCAAATTAGCGCCGAGTGTGACAACAACGTCGCCCGGTGCTGCGTCGGCAAACGCGTTCGCCGGTCCGAAGCTACCAACCGCCAAAAGTACGGCCAGTGCCAGCCACACCATTTTTTTCTTCATCATTTTATCCTCCCAAATACCGTTGATTATTCAAGTTCAAAATAAAGAAACGAATGGCCTGATATTCAGCAATCTAATTTTCAAGCGGCTGCTTGTCTCTTTTTCTACCTTATGCATCTGAATTAGGTTTCATTTAAGTATTCGAGCGGATGAATATGCTTTTGACAACGAGCGTGCGATTAAATTCGCTCATTGGAAAATGCTTGAGGCCCCAATTAGCTGAACGGAAGGCATTATAAGATAAACTTGGCATGGTTAGTCCTTTTTTGTAAAAATTGCGCTGCGGCTGCTCGCTTGCCGCGGGTGCTACCCTCGAGCCTCCTCAAACAGGCAGTCACCTGCGGGGTCTCGCTGGCACGTTATTCCCGCAGGCGTCTCACATTGCCTTCAGAAAACAACATTAAATTGAAACATAGCTTTTCAAAAAAAAAGCGTGCATCCAAAGCCATTGGGCAGAGAATGCACGTGGTGCCGTTTAAAAATCTGCGGGCATTTTATTAATAAGCCTCACACAGTCGATCCGCTGTGTATTTCTGGAATCACAGCCTCATTTCCGCGAGACTGCTGCCCCGGATGACGCATATCGAAAAGCGCCTTAGCTTCTTTATTTTTATCAAATGCTTTTTCGCTTTTTGAAATGACAATCGTCGCAATACCATTGCCGATCAAGTTGGTGATCGCCCGCGCTTCACTCATAAACCGATCGACCCCAAGCAAGAGACCTAAGCCGGCAATCGGAATCACGTGCATCGCTGTTAATGTCGAAGCTAAAACGATAAAACCACCGCCGGTAACTGCAGCCGCCCCTTTAGATGTCAGCATCAGAATTAGGATTATCATTATCTGCTGACCGAGATCAAGCGGCACATGGAAAACCTGTGCCAGGAAAATAACCGACATCGTCAAATAAATCGAAGTTCCGTCAAGATTGAACGAGTAACCGGTCGGGATGACAAGGCCGACAACCGATTTTTCACATCCCAATCGTTGCAACTTGTCCATCATTCTCGGGAGTGCTGCTTCAGATGAACTCGTTCCAAACACAATCAGTATTTCATCTTTAATATAGCGAAGATAAGTAAAAAGACTGAATCCGGAGATTTTGCAAATCAACCAAAGAATAACAAAAATAAAAACGGCCATTGTGCAATAAACGGAAAGCATCAATTTAACTAGCGGTGCAATAGTCTGCAAGCCGAAATTGCTGATCGTGAACGCCATCGCGCCGAAAGCGCCGATTGGAGCTGCATACATAATATAACCGATAATTTTAAAGAAGACATGAGACATTTGATCAAGAATAGAGACAAGACCTTCCCCACGTTTGCCTAACGCCGATAAGCCAAAGCCAAAAAGAATCGAGAAGAATAAGACCTGCAAAATATCTCCGGTCGCAAATGCGTTGGTTACGTTGCTTGGTACAATATTCATGAAAAATTCTGCCCAGTTCATCTGCTGGGTTGTGCCGCCGGTGACTGCTGCCACATTGCCATGCGGCATTTTCGCCGGATCCAGACCGGACCCCGGTTGGAATACATGGGCCACGATTAAACCAATAATCAGCGCAATCGTTGAGACAATTTCAAAATAAATCAGCGCCTTGCCGCCAACTTTTCCCACTTTTTTCATATTGCCCATACGCGCAATACCGATAACGATCGTCAGAAAAATAATCGGGGCAATGACCATCTTAACCGCATTAATGAACACCGTTCCGAGTACTTGCAGTTGGGCGCCAACTCCCGGCCAAAAAACACCGACGAGAACCCCGGCAATAATAGCCAAAACCACCTGAAATGTAAGATTTTTTAGCAACCGCACACCAACATCTCCCTTTTTGATAACGTTTTCAATCGTGGCCAGTAAAATGTGACTATTTTATGTCTTTCTTGTTTTTATAGTATATCACATTTAATTATTTATGATATACACAAATCGATTTTTCATTATTTTCTTTGTTGTTGAAATATAAATTTCACGGAGAGACACCTGCGGGAAGGGCATGCCAAGATGAATCGGGTTGTCTGTGAAGGGGGATGGAACACCCGTAGAGGGATAGGTATGAAAAACAATAAAAACAACGGACCCAATAACTTTTTTTAATAAAACCTATAGAATAGAAAAAAACCGTCCGCTCATTTTAACCTGCGGACGGCTTACTCTTTCATTTAATCGTGCTTAACATTCAAAATCGATTGCCATTGTATCCTCTAAGCCAACTTCTTTCATATAGGAAACGACAGCCTGATGTTCTTTCGATGGTCCGTAAAAATCCAAATCTTCTTTTGATGGAAAACGAACGGTCAACGCCATGCTGTAGCCTTTGCCGCGTGTGGAAAAATTCTGACCTGCCTGGATATCGAGAATATTCGGCAATTCGTGTTTCAGGTGGACAAGGCGTCGCGCACCTTCCTGCTTCTGTTCTTTGGTTGTTTTTTCGCTGAACTTGAAAAAGACAATGTGTTCAATCATCGTTTTCTAGCCTCCGGTTCTTAATATTCCCCACCACTATACCATTTTTTGAGAAGGGTGTCCGCTGTATCGGTGTTTCGCCGCTCTCTTCAACCCCATCGTTTTCAAAACGCGCATCACTATGAATAAAACGGAGCAACTCTACAGAACTTTGATAGCGTCCCATTGGTGTAATCAAATAGATGCCTCGAAAACAATCCATTGCAGTCGTTATTAATTCACGGGCAATTGCCAAGCCTTCCTCACGTTCTCTATCCTCATTCTTTGCCTGTGCCATTCGCTGCAAGACGGAATCAGGAAGACGGATACCCGGCACTTCATTGTGGAGAAATTCAGCGTTTTTTGACGAAGTCATCGGCATAATACCGATATGAATCGGCACCGGGATATCACGGGTTGCTTCGCTTATTTCGCGGATGCGTTCCGGATCAAATACAGGCTGTGTAATAAAATAATCAGCCCCGCACGCAATTTTGCGTTTCATACGCTGAATCGCCCGGTCTAAATTGCGAACGTTCGGATTAAAAGCGGCAGCGACACGGAAATGTGTCGGCTGTTTTAAGCTCTTTCCAGAGTAAGAGATGCCTCGGTTAAACTTTTTTATCAGCTCGATCAGCTGCATCGACGATACATCGTACACAGAGGTTGCCCCAGGAAAATCACCAATTTTTGTCGGATCACCAGTGACAACAAGCACATCATGCAGACCGAGCACATCCATGCCCATAAGATGTGACTGTAACCCAATCAAATTGCGGTCGCGGCATGTTAAATGAATCAGCGGCGGCAGATGATACCGCTCCTTGACGAGACGCGCCATAGCTGTGTTGCTGATTCGCGGCGAAGCCAGTGAATTGTCCGCCATCGTTATCGCATCGGCTCCAGCTCGTTTTAATGCTTCGACTCCTTTAAAAAAAGACGACGTATTCAAATGTCGCGGTGTATCAAATTCAACAAATACAGAGCGTCCGGTCTTAACCTTTTTAAACAATGTCGTTTCGGGATGAACTACCGGTCGAATAACGATCGTCTGTTGTTTGACCGGTTGCTTGCTTTGCAGCGGTTCTAGATCAGAAACACCTTCTTTGAACGCTTTGATCTGTATCGGTGTTGTTCCACAGCATCCGCCCAGTAGACGCACGCCCTCGTTACGGAATTCAGTCGCGTATTTTTTAAAATAACTAGGTTCGTTTTCATAAAACAATTTGCCTTCGCGATAATCAGGCAGACTACTATTCGGATAGGCAGACAGGAACGCCCTTTTCGGAAGTGGGATGCCCTTTAGCGCCTGAATCATATGAAAGGGCCCGAGGCGGCAATTTGTGCCAACGATATCCGCACCGAGATCTTCCAGGTTGCTCAGCGCACGCGCGAGTGGCAGACCATTCATCAACACACCGGGCTCCTGCATCGACACATGGGTGATGATCGGCCGATCGGTCATTTGCCGTGCAATCTTTAGCACTTCACGTAATTCATCAAAATCATAATAGGTTTCAAGTAGCAGGCCATCAACACCCGCGTCAAGAAGCACTGACGCCTGCTCAACGAATACTTCCTTTATTTCTTTAAGCGGTGCAGCCTGCTTCTGAAAACCACGGAGACCACCAATGGTACCAACCACGTAAATGTCTTCTTTTGCTGCTTTCTGAGCCAATGCCACTGCCGCGCGGTTAAATCGCTCCACGTCGTTTTCCAGTCCGTAACGAGCCAGCTTCACACGGTTTGCCCCGTATGTGTTAGTCTGAATCAAGTCTGCTCCCGCGTGAATATAGGCCTCATGCACATGAACAATTTCTTCCGCATGCGAGAGATTGAGTTCTTCGAAACATCGATCAATTCCATAGGAATAGAGTAGTGTTCCCATCGCTCCGTCACCAATCAGAATTCGTTTCTTCATCTCTTCCAAAATAGGTGCACGCATCTGCAGTTCTTCCCCCTTTGGCTTTCGTTAATCTCTGCAAAACAAATGCTATTCTATCTATTGTGGCGTCAGAAGAACGAAAAAAGGCTTTCTTCAGTTAAGAAGAAAGCCTCTTGGTTCAGGGTTCTTCTTATCCCTCAAGCAGATCTTCTGCTTGCTGGAATTAGCACCTTACCGCTTTTTCCATAGCGGCGGTTGCTGAAGTGTCATCGGGCCAGTCCCTCGGCTTCTCTAGATAAGAATATATTCGATTCGTCTGTTTAATTGGTAAATATTTTATCGCAGCTTTAGATCTTTTTCAAGCATTTTCTTTCTTATGCGTTGCTGCAGCATGCTGATCCATTTCATCAGTCTTTCCCCATGTTTGTACGATGAAGGCATCGCGGCCAGACTCACTTCGTTCCTGCTGATATCGCTGCGGATGTTTCTGATAGAATTTCTGGTGTTCCTCTTCTGCTGGATAAAAAGGTGCCGCCGGCAAAAGACGCGTGACGATTGGTTGATTGAAGCGTCCGCTCGCTTCCAGACGCGCGCGTGACTGTTCCGCGAGCCGGCGCTGCGTGTCATCGTGAAAAAAAACAGCTGTTCGATAATTGGACCCTCGATCGAAGAATTGTCCGCCATCATCGGTCGGATCCACCTGCGTCCAATAGAGTTCCAGCAATTGTTCATAGGGGAAAATTTCAGGATCATATTGAATTTGAATAGCTTCCATATGACCGGTTTTCCCCGATTTGACCTGCTCATAAGTCGGGTTGGCGATGGTTCCGCCTGTATAACCAGAGATAACGCTGTGAATACCCGGCAGCGTGTCAAAAGGCTTAACCATGCACCAAAAGCAGCCTCCCGCGAAAGTAGCTGTTTGTAATTGTTCGTTCGGCATTTTCTATTCCTCCGATTCAGGTGCCTGAAGCGACGCCTCTTTCTTAAGCAGCGGCAGACGGACGATAAAAGACGTCCCTTTCCCCATCTCGCTTTTTGCTTCGATTTTACCACGATGCATGCCGACAATCCACTGAGCAATAGACAGTCCAAGTCCTGTTCCCTTTCCACTGCTTCGCGAGATATCGGCCTGATAAAAGCGTTCAAATATATGCGGCAAATCCTTAGCACTGATCCCTTGACCACTGTCCGCTACCGTCAGGCAGGCATATTTTGTTTCACGCCAGCAACTGACCGAAACCGTTCCGCCTTCTTTTGTGAATTTCATGGCATTATCGAGCAGAATCACAAGCAACTGATGCACACGTTGTTCATCGCCTGAAATCATCAAGGGTTGCTGATCAAGTTCAATTTTGAAATTTTTCTCCTCGAACGCCGCCATTTCAGTAAACGGTTCTGTAACTTTGCGTATTAGTTTTTTTAAGTCAAGCGGGGCGAGCAGAACTTCAAGCCGATTCGCGTCAGAGCGGGCGAGCGTCAGCAAACTACCGACTAATTTGGAGAGACGCCGTGTCTCTTCCAACATAACTGCAATGTCTTCGCCTGTGTCTTGGATCTGCCTTTTTGGCTGGCGCAGCAACCCCTCGATTTTCAATTGGATAATAGACAACGGGGTCCGCAACTCATGTGAGGCGTCAGCAACAAACCGGCTTTGTTTCTCCCATGCTTTTTCGATCGGTCGCAGCGACCGTTTAGCAAGAAAATAACCAGCAAGCACGCAGACAACAGCGCCTAAAGCAATACCCGTTAGGATGATCAGCAACAATTCATGTAGCATTTTCTTCTCTGTCGTCACATCCATAATCACGCTGACTTGATACATTTTGCCATTAACCCGCGTTTTTTTGTCAATAATATGAAAGGCATAATCGCCGATGGTTTTCTCGACAATTTGATTGTCTTGCTGGATTTTGAGCAAGCGGAACGACGTATTGACTGCCTTCACTGAATATTGGCCATCAAGGCTTGAGACGACCTTCTTACCTTTTGAATCATAAATGATCCAATTCAAGAGGGCGCCTGGGCCATGCTGTGGACCAGCATCGGGCTCTCTGAGCAACGCCAGCGAACGGCTCCAAACCGCTTTGGGTGTATTTTCCATAAAATGGATCTTCTCAACCACGCTCTTCTGGAGCATACGATTGCTGTCATGAAAGGTGCGTCCTTGTTCGTAACCATAAATCATAGCGCCAAAAATACTGATCAATAAGATCAGCAAGACCGCGTAAAGCAATGTTAAACGGATGAATGTTTTTCTAAACACGTGTTTCACTCACCTGCCGAAAGCATATAGCCGATGCCGCGAACTGTCCGAATATCTGCGTCATAGCCAAATGCCTTCAATTTTCGCCGTAGTTGATGAATATAGACCTCGACGATTCCAACTGTTGTTTCAGAATCAAAACCCCAGATTCGATCGAAGATCTGCTCACGCGTCAGAATCTGCTCTTTATTTTGAATTAAAAATTCGAATAGCTCGTATTGTTTGCTTGTGAGGACGAGTTCTGTTCCGTTAACCGTCACTTCTCGCCGCTTATTGTCCATCTCAATTTCCCTGTAGCGCAGCGTTTGATTAAGCGTCATCGGTGAGCTGCGGCGCAGAATGGCGGCAACCCTTGCCTTTAATTCCTGTTTTTGAAAAGGTTTCACTAGATAATCATCGCCGCCAAGATTTAAGCCACGAACCCGATCGGCGACCGCGTCACGAGCCGTCAGAAAAATAATTGGTGTCGCTACGCCTTTGGCACGTAGCCGGCGGGTCATCTCAAAGCCATCCATGCCTGGCAACATGACATCAAGTACAATTGCGTCATAAATATTCTGTTCAGCAAGATAGAGTCCGTCGTCACCGTTGTCGGCAGCGTCCACGTGATAGTCTTCCGCGAGAAGCCGAACGATTTCTTCTAAAAGAGGGCGATTATCTTCAACTGCCAATAGCTTCATTGCCTGCACCTTCTTATTTCACCGATACCGCTTTTGAAGAGCGGAAATACGGCAAAGCATCAATTTTTAATTATTTTAACGCATATTTATTAAAAGTTGCTTAAGTAATCTTCACGAGGTGCCCATCCCTCCATGAATCGATACATAATTATATTATTAGAAAAACTTGATGAAGCCAAGTCTGTTTTGTAACATTACGCTTCGGCTGCTCGCTTGCCGCGGGCGATCCGTGAGCCTCCTCAAACAAACTGGGATCTGCGGGGTCTCACTTGGCTCGCTGTTCCCGCAGGCGTCTCGCGCCTCCGTTCCATGTTTTTTACAAAAACTTATACATGCCCTTATTCATCAGAAAAGCTTGGCTTGCCAAGTCTTTTTGCAACAATAAGTGCTCCGGCTGCTCGCTTGCCGCGGGCGCCGCGCGTCTCCTCAAACAAACTGGGATCTGCGGGGTCTCACTTGGCTCGCTGTTCCCGCAGGCGTCTCGCGCCTCCGCTCCATGTTTTTTACAAAAACTTATACATGCCCTTATTCATCAGAAAAGCTTGGCTTGCCAAGTCTTTTTGCAACAATAAGTGCTCCGGTTGCTCGCTTGCCGCGGGCGCCGCGCGTCTCCTCAAACAAACTGGGATCTGCGGGGTCTCACTTGGCTCGCTGTTCCCGCAGGCGTCTCGCGCCTC
>NZ_JAFBEV010000029.1 GCF_016908935.1 Sporolactobacillus spathodeae
CTTTTGCTCGATTAGGAGCAACTCCTGAATTTTGGTGCGACTTTTGCTTGATTAGGAGCGACTTTTCCGAATTTCGGTGCGACTTTTGCTCGATTTGGTGCGACTCTTTTAATGAACGACTTGTGCCCTGAACTTACAAATCTCAGCGCTCCTCAACCTCAAGCGCGACGACCTGAGCGCTTATTCGCAGCAAATCGCATCTCAAGCGCGACGACCTGAGCGCTTATTCGCAGCGAAGCTAAAGCATCTGCTTAACTCACTCATTCAAGAAATTTTACTATGTAACCGATATTATTTTGGTATGTTTTTTGGCGGCAAACATAAACTCCAAATAGGTCAATCACGCCGGATATAGTTTTAATTTTCAGATATATAACAACAAAAATAAAGAGGCGCGAATGTAATCGGCCCCTGTGTTTTACTTTAACTAGATTGTCAGGCGAATTTCGGATTAATACCTATCGCGCGGACTGTTTCTGTAGCGTTTGCGGTTTCTTCCTGTTCCGCCGGATTGACGCGCACGCGCTCGATATCGGCGCCCAATGCGTGCAGTTTGCCTGCTAAATCGACGTAGCCGCGGTCAATATGATGGAGATTGCTGATTCGCGTATGACCCTTGGCAACGAGTCCGGCAATGACAAGCGCCGCCCCGGCACGAAGATCGGTCGCTGTCACATCGGCACCCTGTAAATCACAAGGACCGCTGATGATGGCGGAGCGGCCATCAATTTTAATCGCAGCGTTCATTCTGCGGAATTCTTCAACGTGCATAAACCGATTTTCGAATACCGTTTCTGTGATCACTGAAGTGCCATTGGCTTTCAGCAGAATCGCCATCATCTGCGCCTGCAAATCCGTCGGAAAACCCGGATGCGGCATCGTTTTAATGTCAATAGCCTGCAAATGATCGCTGCCGATGACACGGATGCCGTCGAGTTCTTCCTCCACTGTCACACCCATATCGCGCAGCTTAGCGATTAACGGGCGCAGATCTTCGATATCCGCGTCTTCAATGAATACATTTCCGCCGGTAATCGCCGCGGCAATCATATACGTGCCGGCTTCGATCCGATCCGGAAGGATGGTGTGTTCAGCGCCGTGCAGCGCGTCGACGCCTTCAATCGTCACGCGGCTTGTGCCTGCGCCGGTAACCTTGGCGCCCATGGCGTTGCAATATTGCGCTAAGTTGACGATTTCTGGCTCGCAAGCCGCATTCTCAATGACCGTTTCACCTTCAGCAAGCGTTGCTGCCATGATGATATTTTCCGTTGCGCCGACGCTTGGAAAATCAAGATAAATCGGCGCCCCTTTTAAGCGGCCGTTGACACGCGCTTCAATCGATCCGTTGCCGATTTTCACTTCTGCGCCCATCGCTTCAAAACCCTTTAAATGCTGGTCAATCGGACGCGATCCAATGGCACAGCCTCCGGGAAGAGCGATTTTCGCATGACCGACTCTGGCGAGGAGCGGACCCATCACGAGAAAAGAGGCCCGCATTTTTTTAACAAATTCAAACGGTGCTTCTGTAAAAAGTTCCGCTACAGCATTCACCATAATTGTTTTATTGGAATAGTTGACCGAAGTATTTAAATGCCGCAATACTTCATTAATCGTGTATACATCGGCTAGTTCCGGTACATTATAAATTCTGCTTGTTCCTTTGCTTGCCAGCATCGCTGCGGCAATGACGGGAAGTACTGCGTTTTTCGCACCTTCAATTTTCACCGAACCCGAGAGCCGCTTTCCTCCGTGAACAATAATCTTCTCCAAACTTTTCCCCTCCGCGTCCCATTTATATCTCTTTGCTTGATCGCGTGCAGTTATCCGCGATCACATCTCATCCGCTTATCAGTTACGCAGGACTCGGAGGGAACAAGCCGTCCTAATATTCCTGCGTAATGATTGGCGTGCCCAGCGTGATGACGGTTCGGCCGGCATCTTGGCGCAAGGCAACTTGCAAGTTCATCGTCTTTTTTCCAGAAATTATGCTATCGTTCCATGTTTTAGTATATGCGGAAATTGATACAAAGGTTTTTTCATCAAGTCGTTCAATTGGAGCGGCTGAAAAAAGCTTAAGATATATTTCCCCTTGATTAATTAAGCCGGATTTTATTTTAACACCGCTATCTGCCTTTACACAAGAGAAGATTTGCTCTTGTCCGTGAAAAATTCGATCCAAATTTCGGCGAATATCCCTCTTTTGGACTAGCCATAAATTCCGATTAAAGGACTTGCCATCGGCTTCATAGGCAATCGCTGTTCGAAAGCCTTTTCCAGATGGGTACGCAAAATAACTAAGCTTGGTTTTCAAGCCGTTCGCTAGCTGCGCATCACCCTGCCAGCCCATGACCTGTTTCTCTGTTTTCAAAGGCTGCCAATTCAACTGCGAATTAGCTTTCTTCAACTTTTTAACAAGCTGCGTCCATTCTTCGTTTGAAACGACTGCTGCACGTTCTTCACGCGCATAGACTGTCCAACTCGTTACTTTGGCTTGATGGTTCGTCAGTGCGTTTGAAAATTGCTCGATTCGATCCAATGGATTCCGATCAACATGAGAAATTACTTTTCCTTTGGCAGCTGTTGCTGAAATTAATACCAGTACAGCAATAATCATCAGTAAAATATTTTTCTTTTTCATCGATCCACGTCCTCTCCTTTACTCATTATTTCCTTTGCGTAAAGGGGATCATACGTGGAACTTTTCGTCAAAGTTCGCCTTTTCAGCGATAAATCTGCGGTAAGGCAAGCGACCAATTCAAATAGTCCAGAAAGAACGCAGCAACCGGATAACTGATGGCAATTGCCAGCAACAGGTACAGAATTCGTGCGCGAATGCTGGCGGGCCGGCGGAGCAATTTTTCAAAGTTAACGCCCTGCAATGCCCACCAGGCAAGAATAAAAAAGATTAAATGGACGAAAATACTCAGGAGTGCCTGGGCACCGACATTCGTCACGCTTGCACCTGCTTTCCCTAGAATATGTATGGCCTGTTCCCGTTACAGCGGCACTTATTAGGCTTTGTTAAAATCTGTTGCTGATTATTAGAGTCGCGGGCGCGTTGTGAGACAATTTCGGTTTCGCGAGACCACACTTGCTCGTTTTATCCGCAGGCGTCTCGCTCGCCGCGCTCGCGTGCTGACACAACATTAGATTTAATCAGCCTAAATACAAGGATGCATTTGATAATTATTCGCTGATAAATGCGGGAATCCGCACTCATCTCCTGTTTCGTAATATATCTGTAATCTAAATATAATATAACTATAATTTTTGCTAATGCCTATTTTAACGCGTATTCAAAAAAAATACCACAGTATACAATTTTTTTCACATTATCAATAAAAATATATGAAATCTGTTTGATAAGAAAATATATATTGAACAGATTCATTTGTCATGATTAAATTTTTCAATCAAGCCTTTTTATCCAGGATCAGGCTTTGATCTGGCTTAAACACGTTGCTGTCCTTAAAAGTAAATCTGTAGGCGGCTGGCTTTTAGCATTAAACTTGCCTTTATCACACTTCAGCTGCTACTCGCTTGCCGCGGGCAAGACGGGAACCTCCTCAGACAAGCTAGAATCTGCGGGGGCTCACTTGGCTCGCGTTTTCTGCAGGCGTGAGCGTGCATTCGCTTCATTCGTGTAAGCCTTAGAAAAATGAAAAAGGAACAGCCCTCTCACGATGGAAAGGGTTGTTCCTTTTATTTCGTATTGAAATTATGTCTGTTAGGATTCCGCTACAGGGTCAGCGATCGCTGCCGTGTCGAGGCGCAGGTTGGCGCGTTTGAGTTTCAGGAGCGCTTCAGGGTAACCTTCGGATGATTCGTGAAGGGTGCTGAGCTGATGCTCTGCTTCCTCTTTCGCCTTCTTGGCGCGTTCGACATCAATATCATTTTTCATTTCGGCAGCTTCCGACAGAATTGTGATCGCGTCGCGGCTGACCTGAATAAATCCGCCATGGACCGCGGCATAATCGACAATTTTTTCGTCTTCATGTTTCAGACGAACCTGGGCGATTTCCAGCGGGGCAACGAGCGGAATGTGATGCGGCAGAATGCCGAGTTCGCCGCTTTTTGCCCGCACACTGACCATATGGACCTCACCCGAGAAAATCTTGCCTGCGGGTGTGACAATTTCCGTATGCACTGTGCTCATCTGTCAGCCCCCTTAAATGGGTTTAACCGGAGTGATTAAACCAGCTGTTTCGCTCTTTCGAGTACGTTCTCGATCGTTCCGGTGTTCCGGAAGGCTTCTTCCGGAACATCATCGTATTTGCCGTCGAGAATGCCCTTGAAGCCCTTGATTGTTTCTTCCACAGGAACGTAGGAGCCCGGTACGCCGGTGAACTGTTCCGCAACGTGGAAGTTCTGGCCGAGGAAGAACTGAATACGGCGGGCACGGCTTACAGTCAGCTTGTCTTCATCAGACAATTCATCCATACCAAGGATCGCGATGATATCCTGCAATTCACGGTATTTCTGCAACGTCTGCTGTACACGCTGTGCCACTTCATAATGTTCTTCGCCGACAATATCCGGAGCCAAAGCGCGGGATGTTGAAGCGAGCGGATCAACGGCCGGATAAATACCAATCTGAGTCAGTGCACGTTCGAGGTTCGTTGTCGCGTCGAGGTGCGAGAATGTCGTTGCCGGAGCCGGGTCGGTGTAGTCATCGGCAGGCACATAAACGGCCTGGATCGAGGTTACAGAGCCCTTCTTCGTCGATGTGATTCGTTCCTGCAGACGACCCATTTCTGTTGCCAGCGTTGGCTGGTAACCTACGGCAGATGGCAGACGACCGAGCAGCGCGGAAACTTCCGAGCCGGCCTGTGTGAAACGGAAAATATTGTCGATGAAAAGCAGCACGTCCTGACCTTCTACATCACGGAAATATTCCGCCATCGTCAAGCCGGACAGCGCCACACGCATACGGGCACCCGGCGGCTCGTTCATCTGGCCGAAAACCATGGCCGTCTGTTTGATAACGCCGGAATCCGTCATTTCAAAGAAAAGGTCGTTCCCTTCACGGGTCCGTTCACCAACGCCGGCGAATACGGACACGCCGTGGTGCTCTTCAGCGATGTTGTGAATCAATTCCTGAATCAATACAGTTTTACCAACACCGGCACCACCGAACAGGCCGATCTTACCACCTTTGATATAAGGCGTCAGGAGGTCGATAACCTTGATTCCTGTTTCTAGAACTTCCGTTTTCGTCGACAATTCGGCGAATTTCGGCGGATCACGGTGAATTGGGTTATGCGGCGCATCCTCAGCCAGCGGTTTGCCGTCAATTGGTTCGCCAAGCACGTTGAATACACGACCAAGTGTCACGTCGCCAACAGGCATCGAAATTGGCGCGCCTGTATCCACGACTTCCATTCCGCGAACAAGTCCGTCTGATGAATCCATGGCAATGGTGCGCACGGAGTCGTCGCCCAAATGAAGCGCAACTTCAAGGGTCAGGTGGATATCCGCTTCATGGGAGGATTTTGCTTTGTAATTGACTGTCAGAGCGTTATAGATTTCAGGAAGATGTCCGCGTTCGAACTTCACGTCGACGACAGGTCCTGTAACCTGAGTGATGTACCCTACGTTCATCAAACTTCCTCCTTCAAAGAGTTGCCGAAAAGCCGTGCTGACCAAGAATGGCAAGGCGCCGTTTCTAAAAAGCAACGGTTTTCGGGTCTACCCTGTGAGCATTAAAATGCAATTTGTTTATTCAAGAGCGGCGGCACCGCCGACAATTTCTGTAATCTGCTGTGTAATCGCAGCCTGACGGGCGCGGTTATAAGCCAATGACAGATGATCGATGATATCGCTCGCGTTGTCTGAAGCGCTACGCATTGCGGTCATACGCGCAGCAAATTCAGCAGCTTTCGCGTCAAGAATTGCGCCGTAGACCTGGCCTTCCGCGTATAGCGGAAGCAGGCTTTCCAGCACGTCGCTTTCATCCGGCTCGTAAATATAATTCGTCTTTACGGCCGGTGCGCTTTCAATATTAGTCAGCGGAAGTAGCTGATTGTCCACGAGCCGCTGCGAAATGGCATTGACAAAGTGATTGTAAATGATGTGCAATTCATCAATCTTTTTGTCATCGAACAGGCCGACCGCCTGTCTTGCCAAACCAATCACATCGTCAAATGTCGGTTCATCTTCCAGATCCGTTTTGCTGAAGGCGATTGGATAACCTCTCTTTTCAAAGAAGTTCAGGCCGATTTTACCAGTGACAATAATGGTGTATTCGTCTTTCGACTGATGCTTTTCAGCAATCAGATTCTGCGTATATTTCAAAACGTTGCTATCATAGGCGCCGGCAAGTCCACGGTTTTCCGTGATTACGAGATATGCCGTTTTCTTAACCGGACGGCTTTCAAGCATCGGATGCTTGCCCCCAGACTTCTTACCAGAAGCGATACTGGAAACCACTTCTTTCAGCTTGTCTGCGTAGGCGGCGTATTCGCCAGCCCGTTCCTGGGCATGGCTCAATTTTGCCGCCGCAACCATCTGCATCGCTTTGGTGATTTTGCGCGTCTTTTTCGTCGAATTAATTTTTTCCTTAATGTCACGCATTGAAGGCATGTTCGTTCACCACCTTTGAAAGATCTCAAAATCTTTTATTCATGCGCAGGCACCCGCTTGCCGGCATTTCATTGCCGGACTTTGAGAACATCTGCCGGATTATTCAGCCTGCGATCCAACAAAAGTTTTCTTGAATTCTCCAATGGCTGCTTTAAATGCCGCATCATCCGGAAGATTGCCACTTTCGCGGATCTTGTCCAGAATTTCAGCATGCTTCTGTTTCATAAAGGAAAGCAGTTCTTTTTCAAAACGTTTAATATCTTCCATCGCGATGTCATCGATGTAGCCCTTTGTCAGTGCGTACAACACAACAACCTGGTTTTCTACCCGATAAGGTGCGTGCAAATCCTGTTTGAGGATTTCCACAGTACGTGCGCCGCGATCCAGTTTCGCTTTCGTTGCTTTGTCCAGATCCGATCCGAACTGTGTAAAAGCTTCCAGTTCACGATACGACGCGAGGTCCAGTTTAAGCGTACCGGCAACCTTCTTCATTGCCTTGATCTGAGCATCACCACCAACACGAGATACCGAAGTACCAGCGTCAACGGCTGGACGAATACCCGAATAGAACAGGTTCGATTCCAAGAAGATCTGGCCGTCTGTAATGGAAATCACGTTCGTTGGGATGTATGCGGAAATGTCTCCGGCCTGTGTTTCAATAATCGGCAGCGCAGTAATCGATCCACCGCCGAGTTCGTCACTCAGTTTTGCCGCACGTTCGAGCAATCTGGAGTGCAGATAGAACACATCGCCAGGGAACGCTTCACGGCCCGGCGGACGACGGAGCAGCAAAGAAAGTTCACGGTATGCCGCCGCCTGTTTGGACAGATCATCATAAATAATTAACACGTGCTTGCCGTTGTACATGAACTCTTCGCCCATTGTTACACCGGTATAAGGTGCCAGGTAAAGCAGCGGAGCAGGTTCAGATGCGCCGGCAGATACGACAATGGTTTTATCCATGACGCCATATGCTTTCAGCGTTTCAACAACACCGGCAACCGTCGATTCCTTCTGGCCAATAGCGACATAGATGCTAATTACATCTTGGTCTTTCTGGTTGATAATCGTGTCAATGGCAATCGCCGTTTTACCTGTTTGGCGGTCGCCGATGATCAATTCACGCTGACCACGGCCGATCGGAATCATCGCGTCGATCGCTTTGATACCGGTCTGCAGTGGTTCAGAAACGTGTTTCCGTTGCATAACGCCTGGTGCTTTCTTTTCAACCGGGCGCGTCTTGCTTGTATTAATCGGTCCTTTTCCGTCAATCGGCTGTCCCAGCGGATTGACGATGCGGCCCAATAGTTCTTCGCCGACAGGAACGGACATGATGCGTCCAGTACGCTTCACTTCGTCCCCTTCATGGATATCCGTGAAAGGTCCGAGGATGACGATACCGACATTGTCTTCTTCCAGGTTCTGGGCCATTCCCATGACCCCGTTGGAAAATTCGACAAGCTCGCCTGACATGCAACTGTCGAGGCCGTGGACGCGGGCAATTCCGTCGCCGACTGTAATAACTGAGCCGACTTCGCTCACTTCAACAGTTGATTGATAGTTTTCAATCTGCTGTTTGATAAGCGAGCTGATTTCTTCCGCATTAATGCTCACGATATTTTCACCCCTATTTACCTACTTGTAATCTCATGTTTGAAGCCTGCAAGTTTCCCCGCAATCGTGCCGTCATAGAGACGATCACCGATGCGCATCAAAATGCCGCCGATAATTTCCTTATTAACCGTAACGCTGATGCGGAGCTTCTTGCCGAGCGCTTCGCCAAGCCGGCGGGCGAGATCGGATTGTTCTTCCTCATCAAGCGGGACTGCCGTGGTTACGGTAACGTCGAGAATGCCTCTTTTTTCATTCGCCATGAGCGTATAGGCTTCAAGCACGTCATTGATTATCGATTCGCGTTTCCGGTCGATGAGCAATTTCAGCAAATTGCTCACTTCAAGACCGACAGCGTCTTTGAAAAGTCCGTCAACAAGTGCCTTTTTCTCATCGGCACTAATTTGCGGGTGCTGGAGCACACGGCGGAGTTCTTCATTGTTGGACAATGTATCGGTGACAGAAGTAAGCTGAGTTTCAATCGCATCGATCAACTGGCGTTCTTCTGCAACTTCAAAGAGCGCTTCGGCATAACGGTTAGCTACGATCTCACTCATCTCTGAATCGCCACCTGCTTCATCAATTGGTCAATTTCTTTCGTATAATCCTTGGCGTTAATTTCTTTTTCCAGGATTTTTGAAGCCAACATGACGGACAGGTCAGCGACTTCATCACGAATTGAAGCAATTGCCTGTTCCTTCTCACGGTTAATCTCTTCTTGCGCTTCTTTTACCATCAGTTCGGAGCGTTCTTTGGCTGCATCCAGAACACTTTTTGCTTCGGATTGCGCCTGATTCTTCGCCTGATCAAGCACTTCAAGAGATTGTGCCCGAACTTTTTCAAGTTCTTCTTTCTGCTCTTTCAGATAGGTCTCAGCTTCCTGACGACTTCTTTCCGCGCCATCAATCTGACTGTTAATATATTTGTTTCGCTTGTCCATAATCGAAACAACTGGTTTCGTCGCGATCTTGGTGACGAATATCATCAACAGAAGCATAATGACTAACTGGAAAAGGATATTGCCAATCGAAAAAGACAACACAGCATTTGCCACTCCTTTCAGTCTTTAGATTTGCCGGCGATCCCGGCACTTCGGGGCAAGTGCTGCCCCGCACCTCTTGGATCCGGACTTAGCCAATGATGCCGAAAAGTACAAGAATACCAAAGGCAATAGAAATGACAGGAAGGGCTTCAACAAGACCCAGTGCGATCATCGACTGACCGAACAGTGTACCCTGAGCTTCGGGCTGGCGGGAAATACCTTCCAAGTAACGGGAGAATAGAACACCGTTGCCAATACCTGCTGCAAGCGCGCCAAACGCGATCATAATACCACCAGCTAGAACTGCTAAACTCATAACAAAATTCCTCCTAGTTTGTCTATGTTTTTGACATGAGTACTTTCCAGAGTCAGCCTTTTAGGCCGCCTCCATAATGAGCGGATTCCGAAGAATCATTCGTCGCCCACTTTTTGTGCAATGTAGACCATCGCAAGCACAGTAAAAATGTAGGCTTGGATGCATCCGACAAACACTGAAAAACCCATCCAGGCAAAGAGCGGAACGGCGGTAAAATAGAACACGCCTTCACGCAAAATCAGGATTAAAACTTCACCGGCGAAAATATTTGCCCAAAGTCGCAACGCATGCGTTGCCGGTTTTGATACTTCGTCGATAATGTGAATCGGCAGCATCCATGCAAATGGCTTCACATAGTGTGCCAAATACCCTCTCGGACTCTTCGCGATGCCGGCGGAATGCGCGTAAATGAAAATCGCACCTGCCATGGCGACCGTGACGTTAATATCCGATGTCGGCGACTTGAACCAGCTGACTGAGTCCGTCATTTTCAGCGCCGCCGCAGTGATTCCGAGAGAAGGAATCGCGCCATGAGCGGTTGTCGTAATCATGACGATAACGCCGAGCAGATTGGCAACAAGGATAAAAAGGAAGGTGGTCAGCGCAAAGCTCAAATAGCGTGCCGACTCTTTCTTTTCCAACATCATTCCCGTAATCCCGCTGATAAAATCAATGATATATTCCATCAGATTCTGCCGCCCAGATGGTCTCAGGCTTAATTTGCGTGTCAGAAGGAACACAATCAGCAATACAATCAGTGCGGAAACCACCGTGCCAATCATCAGCGTGATATCAAACGTCGTTCCGAGAAAATGCACTTTCGGAGTCAGATCCAAGAGTCTCCCTCCTTTCATTCGGAGAAGTTGTGTTTCTCTTTTTCAGATAATAGATACTGACTACCAAAATTAATAGAAGGTAACCAAATAAAAGAGACAGCACAAAAAACCGATAGTCGAAGCGAGCCGGAAAACGGTAGACCATCAAGGCACCAAAAAGTACGGTCAGCACCCGGACCGTCATATGTAAACCCGCGGGTTTAGCCCCCGAGCGGATTCGCAGTCCGACTATCTTCATTCTGAAATACAGATGGTAAATATTATATAAACTGATTAATCCTCCGAGAAGACAGCCGGCAGCCGGTGCCTTCATCGGTGTCAACAACCAGATTAACCCAAAGGTTAGCAAATAAACAATTGCCGCGCCGATCATTTTCGGCTTGGCCCAAGTGACTAAAGGTTTCATTGCTTCAGTCCCTTATAAAAGATTTCAGCGTATAGAAGCAGCTAACAAGACCAAGAAAGAGACCGAGAACTGCGCTTATTGGCAGCCACAAATGAGAGGTGCCAAGTTTGCTATCAAGAAAATTGCCGAAGAGTGCCGCAAGAATAATAAAAGCGAAAATTTCAAACCCCATCGCACTGACCATTGCGGCCATTTGCCAGGGGCTGATCGGATCTTTTTTGCCAGCCATCCAGCAATCCCTCCGTTCGCGCTTCAACCCATATCTTTGCCAAACTAACGAAGGAACAATCGTCAAGCGGTTAATTTGTCATCTCTTTCGCCAGACGACCTTCTAGACAAGACAAATTTCGACAACCAAAAGACAACAATTTTCGTCAACGGTCATTTGCTCGGACGCTGCATTCTCTAAATCCATTCGCTGTTCGATTCCTATTATAAGGATGCGACACAGGAATTTCACAATAAATTTTAAGCGAAACTATTGCTGAAGGGCTGGTCACACCATTCGGACGCTTGTTTGCCAAAATAGCACATTACTTATTCATTTTAGCGAAAGCGCTCTCTTGCTGTCAATAATTTCAAACAAATTGTGACGATTTTCACTGAAAAAAATTGATTTCTACACTATAGGAGCAATGATGTTACATTTCTTACCATGCCATTCCCTTTATAAATGATTTTAATCATTTCTTATCATATTGGAAGCATGAAATTGTGACAGTTCATAAAATAAGAAATATTTATTCAGTATTGATTAATTTTTGTGAAAAAAAATTCACTTTATTGATCTTGTATTTTTGAGCAAATCGGTTTAATCCCTTTATTTTGTACCGAACAGCCTGTCGCCCGCGTCGCCAAGACCTGGAATGATATAGCCGTGTTCATTTAACTTTTCATCAAGAGCTGCTAGGTAAATGTCTACGTCCGGATGCGCTTCCTGAACGGCTTTGACACCTTCCGGGGCACCAATCAGACACATCAATTTGATGTTGACGGCACCGCGCTGCTTCAGTGATGTGATTGCCGCTGCGGCTGAGCCACCGGTTGCCAGCATCGGATCGACGATGATGAAGTCGCGTTCTTTGATATCTGGCGGCATTTTAACATAATATTCCACTGGCTGCAGCGTTTGTGGGTCGCGATAAAGACCGATATGGCCCACTTTTGCAGCAGGAATTAGCTTCAGGACGCCGTTCACCATACCGAGTCCTGCGCGCAGGATCGGCACAATCCCCAGTTTCTTTCCTGACAGCCGTTTAGCCTTCGCCGTTGCGACTGGTGTTTCGACGTCCACTTCTTCCAATGCCAAATCACGGGTGATTTCAAAAGCCATCAGCATTGCAACTTCGTCAACGAGCTCGCGGAAAGCCTTCGTTCCTGTCCTGTGATCACGGATCATTGTCAGTTTATGCTGAATCAACGGGTGATCCAGTACGATTAAATTGCTCATGTTCGTTCCTCCATTACTTTTGTTCTATAGAAACGATGACCACATGCAGCCATCATTGCCTTGGCTTTGTTGTTGGTGCACTGTCAAGGCGCTTTAGCAAAATGAAAAATACGCCAAATCCGTTGGTGAGAAAAATGGGCTTGATCCAATGCGCTTCAGTTGCTCACTTTCCCGCAAAATGCAAGAGCAATGGGGCCGATTCTTTGCGCAAATTCCCATTCTTTAGCTTACAAAGAAAAAGGCGGCAAGTTCGCCGCATCTTCTTTAGTTTTACCTTAACAGAGATTCTATTGACGTGCAGAAAAATAAGGGGAAAATTTCTCCCCCTGTGTCCTTTTTTCACTGCATTAAGCAAACGAGCCGGTGCCTTGCGGATAAAGCGGATAGCTATCTGTGAGTTTCGCTACGCGCGCTGCACATGCTTCCTGAACAGAAGCGTCATCCGGATCTTTCAAAGCAGCCGCAATAATTGAGGCAACTTCTTCCATATCCGCTTCTTTGAAACCACGTGTCGTCACTGCCGGCGTACCCATGCGGATACCGCTAGTCACAAACGGTTTTTCCGGGTCAAACGGTATCGCGTTTTTATTCGTTGTGATACCGATTGCATCGAGTACGGCTTCAGCTTTTTTACCAGTGATCCCGAGATTGCGCACATCGACAAGTACTAAGTGATTGTCGGTGCCGCCTGAAACAAGATCAAGTCCGTTTGCCTGAAGCGCATTGGCAAATGCTTTAGCATTGGCAACGATTTGTGCGGCATAATCCTTGAATTCCGGCTGCAAAGCTTCGCCGAACGCAACTGCCTTTGCCGCGATGATATGCATCAGCGGTCCGCCTTGAATACCTGGGAAAATCGCTTTATCGAGCTTCTTCGCAAACTCTGCTTTACAGATAATCATACCACCACGCGGACCGCGCAATGTCTTATGGGTAGTCGTTGTCACGAAATCTGCATAGGGTACAGGACTCGGATGCAGGCCAGCTGCAACCAGTCCGGCGATATGCGCCATGTCAACCATTAGATAAGCGCCAACCTCGTCGGCAATCTCGCGGAATTTCTTGAAATCGATAATCCGCGGGTAGGCGCTCGCGCCCGCGACAATCAGCTTCGGATGATGTTTCAGCGCCTGGCTGCGTACTTCTTCGTAATCAATATATTGGGTCTCTTTTGTTACACCGTAATCCACAAAGTTATACAATTCACCGCTGAAGTTCACTGGACTGCCGTGCGTCAGATGACCGCCGTGTGCGAGACGCATGCCGAGCACTGTGTCTCCCGGTTTTAAAATTGTCTGATAAACGGACATATTTGCCTGTGCACCGGAATGTGGCTGCACATTCACGTGATCGCCGCCGAACAATTTTAACGCGCGATCACGCGCCAGATCCTCGACAATGTCTACAAACTCGCAACCCCCATAATAACGGTGGCCCGGATACCCTTCAGCATATTTGTTGGTCAGAACTGATCCTGCCGCCTCAAGTACCGTCGTGCTGACAAAATTTTCAGAGGCGATCAATTCAATCTTGCTCCTCTGTCGCCCAAGCTCCTTCTCAATCGCCTGGAAAACTTCTGGATCATGAACTTCAATACCCTTCATGGATGACGCGCAACTCCTCTCAGAATGCTTTCGCTTTAGATGAACATGTGTCACATGTCCTCTCCAAATTCTATCATATTTTTTCCCATTCGCGCGAATTAAATCAAGAGAACCGGACGCACACCTACTATTTTTACTGGCCGCCTAACGGAACTCGATGTGTGGCGACGCCTCTGATCGGAAATTCTGCAATTTGGGGATCATTTTCATGCATTTTCGGAACCACATGGGAAAAACTGGGCTACGCATCAATTTGAGCTTTGTCAAACTATTGCCCATCCCCCAAATAATTGAGCCTCATTTGAACGCGTCTATAAAGTGGACATGAGAAAAGGTCCTCGAACAATGGAGTCGTATGGCGTGTTTCTTCGCAAAAAAACAAGCCGCGTGGCTTGTTTTTCCAATTATCGGCGATCAGTCTCTGGATAGATTGCTCGTTCTCCGCCGATCAATTTCGGGCGGGTTCGCGCCATGACCAAATTTGCTTCACCGATTCGCTTGATTTTACTGCGTACAGGCACAGCGACTCGCTTCAAATGCATCCCGATCAAGGTGTCGCCGATATCCAGGCCGCCGTCTGCTTGAATCGTTTCAACGGCAATCGGATCACTCATATGTTCGAAGGCATACGTAGCCATCGCCCCGCCTGCGTGACGAATTGGCCGAACCGTTACCTGTTCAAAACCGCGCTTCTCCGCCTCATCACGATCGATAATCAACGCACGATTCAAATGTTCGCAGCATTGAAAGGCAAAATGAATACCCGTCCGTTCATGCCAAGTCTTAAAGGTTTGAAACAATGATGCGGCCACATCAAGGGATCCGGATGTGCCAATCTGGCTGCCACCGACTTCACTTGTACTGCAACCGATCACTAATAATTTTCGTTCGTTGAAAGGCATAGCTTGCTGCAAATCCGTGAGTGCCTGATCGATCTGTTCGACCCATTCTTGATTGATTGACTCCATTTTGACCCTTCCTCGAAACTTATCTCTTTTCCTCTATTATATCAGGTTGTCCAGAAACCAACCGTCAAAATGCATCGTCACTTTCTCAGAAAAACTTGGCTCCGCTAAGTCTTTTTTTAACAAGTGCACTTCGGTTGCTCGCTTGCCGCGGGCAGGACGGGCGCCTCCTCGGACAGACAGTAATCTGCGGGGGTCTCACTTAGCTTGCCTTTTCCATAGGCGCCTTCGCGCAATTTAAATTGAGAAAGCAGTCTAACAAGCATCATTCGTGGCGTTTCGCCAATTTCCCGGGAAATCCGGGAAATGGTGCCCGTATTCGCCTTTTCTCTTCCATCTTTTTATAGGTGAAAATGAAGAAGTAGCTTCAAGCCGAAGAGAAACATGATTAGCCCGCCTAGAGCTTCCCCGTAGCGGCCAAAGAAATGCCTTGTCCGCCGACCAATAATAAAACCCGCCCAGGCCATGGCCATGCTAACAAGTCCGAATAGGAAAACACTAGCCAAAACACGTGCACCAAAAAGACCCATGCTCAAGCCTACTGAAAAACTGTCGATACTGACACTCATCGCGAAAAGAATAATGCCCATATCTGTTGCAGTTGAAAGTCCTGTGTTTTCCTGATTTTTTGCGACTGAGAAAATCATCTGCATCCCAATCAAGACAAGAAGAACACCGCCGACCATGCTCGCAACATTGCCGAAGCGGCTGGAAATAAAATGACCCAGTATCATCCCGAGAAGCGGCATGAGAATGTGGAAAAGACCAATCAGTAAACCGATATTAAAAATCTGGTCCACCCTCAGCCGTCTCATACCCATCCCCATACATACGGAAAAAGCGTCCATGCCGAGAGCCATTGCCATAAGAATAATGGCAAAACCCTTGAACATCCATTCCGTGGCCATATTCACCCCTCCTTCTTTGTCCCATGATGTCAATCTATGCATGTCCTTTTTTATCTAGAAGGAGAAATTCAGTTATTTTTTCGTGACCAGGAGACTGTGCTGTTTTCTGAAATCACAACTCCGTTTATCAAGATAGGCTCTTGCACAAAATGCCAACCAAAAAAATCTCCCTACTGCGTGAGTGGGAGATTTTTTTCTTAAACAAACGTTTAATTAATACTTCTGTTCGACTTTTCGTACCTATAAATTTGTGTGCGCTTGCCGCTAGCGCACCACGAGCCCCCTCGAGTAGGCAAAAATTTGCGGGGTCTCGCCGGCACGCTGTTCCCGCAGGCGTCTCACACATTACTTCTTTGTCATTAAAATCAATTTTTATAATTTAACAGAGCCAAATTTTAAACAAACGTTTAATTAAGCGATATGTTCGTGTTGCAACCGCTAAACATTTAGTCAATCACACGACCGCCTGCTGCTTTCGCTAAACGATTCATGATCGCCCGGCCAATGCCTGTCTCAGGAAAGGTCTCACTGTAAATCACGTCAACTTCAGCATTGTCAAAGTCACGCAAAACAGCAAATAGACGATGCGCAACAGATTCTGGTGCTGACCTTTTGCCGCAAATTAAAACAATGTCTGCTTGCGGATATGCGTCTCGATTTTCTTCGGTCGTGAGCACACCGACCCGTCGCGCGCTGTTTTTTTCATGGGTGACAAGCTGTTGAATCTGCTCTTTGCCGCCCGGAACGAGGTACATCGTCGCCTGGGGGGCGTAATGTTTATACTTCATTCCTGGTGCTTTCGGTGCCTGATCCGGACGGACAAGACCCGGGTCGTCAATGACCGCGCCAACCGCTTCCGCCAGTTGTTCCTTTGAAATGCCACCCGGCCTCAGAATCGTGATCGGTGTTGTTGTACAATCAACGACCGTCGATTCAACGCCGACACCGGTTGGTCCACCATCGACAATGCCGGCGATTCGGCCGTTTAAATCATGGGCAACATGAGCCGCCGTTGTCGGACTGGGACGACCCGATGTATTCGCGGATGGGGCAGCGACCGGTACACCGCTGGCCAGAATTAATGCGCGAGCAACGGGATGACTCGGCATCCGCACTGCAACTGTTGACAATCCCGCTGTCACCGCATCCGATACTTCGCCGCGTGAGGGCAGGACAAGCGTCAGCGGTCCTGGCCAAAATTTATCCATCAGTGTCTTGGCAATCGGCGTAATATCCGTGCAAATTTCTCTGACCTGTTCCTCACTGGCAACGTGAACAATGAGCGGGTTGTCGCTTGGCCGGCCTTTCGCTGCGTATATTTTTCGAGCGGAGTCTCGCTGCTTCGCATCGCCTCCGAGCCCGTAAACTGTTTCGGTTGGAAAGGCAACAATTTCACCGCGTGCAAGACAGGCAGCCGCTTCTTTTATTTGCGGATCGTCCTCAAGATGATCGGCTTGCGGATTCACAGTCCAAAGCTTTGTTTCCATTAGAAAAGTCTCCTTCATATATCCTTGATCGTCGTTATTTGCTTTACTTCACATGTTGACGTCTGTAAGCGAACCGCGAATCAAGTAATCGCGCAACTCGATTTCAAAGCAGTTCGCTGCTTGCGCCGATTCGCTTTTAGACATTTTATTTTTAAAAGCTCTTTAAGAAAAACTTAGCTAAGCCAAGTTTTTTGTAGCAATGTGCTTCGGTTGCTCGCTTGCCGCGGGCAGGACGGGCCCTCATCAAACAGTCTTGACTCTGCGAGGAGCCATTTTACGCGCAGAGTCATATATATTCTTTACTGACAAAAAACCGGCTGGGCGCCGGTCTGTTTTCTCTAAGTATACACTATTTCATAAATTCACGTTTCAATCGTTGCCCTAGTTGAGGATATGGAATAGTTTCGTAAACAAGTCGGCGACGAAGAAGCGTACCTGAACCGAGTCTGAATCTCTACTTTTTTTCTGTGCTTGAGGCAATGCGCTGTCCTGCTGCTGATTCTGCTGTTTCTCCATTTGCCGCGCCTGGTTTTCACTGTTTGTCACTTGAGTTGAGGCATTTTTTTCAGTAGCAGCCGACACATTGGTGGGGGATGCTGTCTGTGCGACTGGTTTCTGGGCTTCCGGACGGACCGCTTCGCTGTTTGAGAAATCAAGAAAGCAAAGCGGCGGGAACAAGACACACCACCAATTGGCGCCTTGACCGGAACCGAGTGTGATTACCAATGCATGATAACGACCGGCGGGATAGACATAGGTGCCATACATTTTCGTTGGAAAATCAGCTTGGCCTATTTTTATGCGAAAAGATGGATCGGCGTGAACTTTTTTAAGCGTCTGACTGACAACCTGGCGCAACTCTGGCAGATGCTGCTGGATGACCTGTTCCGCCTCGCTCGAACTTTTCAGATTCTGAACCCATTGCGTGATGTTCTGATTGACGGCGTCACGCACCTGACGTTTGACGACTTGATCAGCCGGCGAATCGCTGTTGGCAAGGATACGCAAGCGGATCGCGTCTTGCGGTATCGGTCCGTTCTGATTGGCCTGTACCGCCTGATTCTGCCAAAAGAAAAAGACAAGTGCTAGATTAATAGATAGAATAAAAACAATTGCCCATGAACGTTTCATTTCTCCCGCCTCCATACCAGCCATTTTAGGCAGGAATGACGCGTTTTAAACATTCGATGCGCAATTATTTGATTCGTAAAGCCGCGAGCACGTTACGGTCTAAACCAGACAGATCTTTGGCGACTGCCAATTCTTCGAGACAATCGCCAAATGTGCGGCGAATCATGGCCGCAACCGCCGAACCTTGCCCGGCACCGATTTCAAAGGCCAGTAGAAATATGGCTGAGTCACCGAATAATGCGGGCAGTTCGGAAAGAATCGCGCGATATGGATCGAGCCCGTCCTCGCCGCCGCATAATGCGAGACGCGGCTCAAAGTCGCGCACGGTATCGGCGAGATCGGTCATTTCCTCACGTGTGATATATGGCGGATTCGAAATAAGCATATCGAATTTCTTGCCTCGAAGCGGTTCGAGAAAGCTTCCCTGGTAAAAAGCGACCGAAGCGCCAAGCTGGGCCGCGTTGTCCTTGGCGACCGCGAGCGCTTTTTCTGACAAATCAACGGCTGCAACCTTCCAGGCGGGATGTTCCAGTGCCAACGTCACCGCAATCGCACCACTGCCTGTTCCAATATCACAAACGCGTCGTGGTTGCTTTTTTCCGAAATAGCGGGCTGCCCATTCGCCGGCTCGCCAAACCAGTTCCTCTGTTTCTTGGCGCGGAATCAGCACATCCGGCGTCACCCGGAAATCACGTCCATAAAAAGGTGCCGTGCCGAGCATATATTGAACCGGTTTTCCCGTTTGCACATGCTCGATAATCCGTGCCTTCAGCCAGTCCGCGTCTTCAGCTGTAAGGGGCTCCCTTAGATTTGCAAGCAGCGTTGTCCGCGAAAGATTCAGCCGCGCCTCTAGCAAAATCTCGCCAATATTTTCATCGCGATTGTGCGCGCGCAAATAGCTGGCAGCCCATTTGAGCGCATCAAAGCGGCGCGTCACCAGACATTCTCCTGTTCCAGCTTTTTCGCCTGATCATGCTCAATCAGCGCCTGAATGATTTCATCCAGCTTGCCGTTCAGCACCTGATCGAGCTGATGAATCGTCAAGCCGATTCGATGATCGGTCACACGATTTTGAGAAAAATTATAGGTCCGAATCCGCTCGGAACGATCGCCGGTACCGACTGCTGATTTGCGTGTCGAATCATATTTTTCCTGGGCTTCGCGCTGATATTTATCATAGACGCGCGCGCGGAGCACCTTCATCGCTTTTTCCTTATTCTTAATTTGTGACCGCTCTTCCTGGCAAGAGACGACAATGCCGGTGGGCAGGTGCGTCAGCCGGATCGCGGACATCGTCGTATTGACGCTCTGCCCTCCGGGACCACTCGAGGCAAAGCGGTCAACACGGATATCTTTTTCATTTAATTCGAAGTCAAATTCTTCCGCTTCAGGCAGAACAGCCACAGTTGCCGTCGACGAATGTGTTCGTCCGCCTGACTCTGTTTCTGGCACGCGCTGCACGCGGTGCGCACCGCTTTCGAATTTTAGCTTGGAATAAGCGCCATTTCCATTAATCATAAAAACGATTTCTTTGTAACCGCCGATTTCGCCAGGGCTTGTGTCAATCACATCCGTGCGCCAACCCTGCTGCTCGGCATAACGCGTGTACATCCGGAAGAGATCACCGGCAAAAAGTGCGGCTTCGTCGCCCCCCGCCGCGCCGCGAATTTCAACGACGACGTTGCGCGCGTCATTCGGATCTTTCGGAATCATCAATTGTTTCAGCTGCTGCTCGAGCGCCGCTTGCTCGTCTTCAAGACGCGCAATTTCGTCTTGCACCATATCCTTCATCGCATCATCGAGCGGCTCGCGAAGCATCCCACGTGCATCGTCGAGCTCATGCACTATTTCTGTGTAGGCGTGGTAAGCGGAGACAATCTCCTGAAGATCCGCTTGTTCCTTCGAATAGGTGCGTAACTTCCGCGAATCCGCGATTACTTCGGGATCGGCGAGCAGTTGATTCAATTTTTCGTAGCGTTCAGCCAACGTGTGCAGACGTTCAAACACTTGGGTTCACCTCAAGATTCCCTGTGCCGGTTTGAAACCCGGTCGCAATTCCTTCTATTAATAATTATATCCGGCTGAAAATAGGGCGTCAAAATACCGCGATCCTCTATTGTCAGTCTATGAAAAGACGCGTGATGATGCTGCAATCAATCGATTGGTGGATGGTTATAGCAATGGCGGCAAACTGGGTAATAACTTTCATTGCCACCAATCTGAATTTGGTTCCCGGTATACACCGGGTGACCGTCGCCATCGATCCGCAGATTCATCGTTGCCTTGTGTTCGCAGAACCAGCAAATCGTTTTCATTTCTTCAAGTTTATCGGCATAGATCAGTAAGTATTTGCTACCCGCGAACAGCTCATTGCGAAAATCATTTTTCAAGCCGAAACACATCACGGGTATATGGCAATCATCGACAATCCGTGCCAACTGCAAAATATGCTTTTTCGATAGAAACTGCGCTTCGTCAACCAGCACGCAATGCGGCAGCGGCTGGTACTCAGCAACAGTTTTGTAGATATCCGTTGCGTCAAAAACAGGGATTGCCGGTCGCTTAAACCCGATGCGGCTCGAAATTGAGCCGACTTGATCGCGATCATCCAGGCCTGATGTAAACAGCAGCACCGATTTGCCTTGTTCTTCATAATTGTGGGCAACCTTAATGATTTCAATCGATTTGCCACTATTCATCGCACCATACTTGAAAAAAAGCTGTGCCATCGTGCTTGTCTCCTTTTGCTGCGCTGTTTCTTTATTGAGAAAAACTAGGCCATGTTTGCGACCGTTTGCGGTTAATTCTTGAAATTGGACCTGACTTTTCTTGGGTTCGGCTTCACTTTCCACGATTCTGACCGTTCACCAAAAACAGTGTCCTAAAGAGCTTGTGCAGTGTTCGATAAATTTACTTTAGTGCCCAAATAACCATTTCCAGTGACTGAAAAAAGCAATGCAGTGCCCGAATTTATCGATGTACCGGGTTCGGTCTAACTTTTGCACAGTTCGGTCTAAGTTTTGTGCGCGCGTGTTTGTTCCATTTTTACTGAAAAAATAGTATTGGCTATTACAAAGGCAGGCAGGATTTTCCCTGCCTGCCATCTATTCGGACCTGAACATGCAAAAACGGCTGATTTCACGCAGCGTCCGCAGAAACTAATTGTTCTGCGTCCTTTGGAAAGCGCCGTTTCTTTTTTCTTCTTCTGAAAATACAGCTTATTTGAGGTTGTATTTCTGTTTGAAACGATCGACACGTCCGCCTTTGTCGGCAAACTTCTGACGGCCCGTGTAGAACGGATGGGAATCCGAACTGATTTCGACCGTGATCAGCGGATATTCGTTGCCATCTTCCCACTGAATCGTCTGGTTCGACGGCTTCGTTGAACCGCTCAGAAATTTAAAACCAGTACTCGCGTCCTGAAAAACAACCGCATGATAATCCGGATGGATACCTGATTTCATTTCATTCATCTCCTTTGCGCCCTGATTAATCTCTCAAACCAGAGTCTGATTGCATCACACATAAGTTTTATTATATCAGCGTATCAAATAATTGCAAGATCCAACCACATGGAATCGATTGGAAACACAGTTGGAGAAAACCAGGCGTTTCGCTACATTTTCAGCAAAAATCATCTGTTCGCTTGATATAGAACAATATTTCGATCAGGTGCGGAGCGTTCCGTTCTTTTCTTTATCGAAAATATCAAAGAATTCTTGGTTGGACTTTGTTTCTTTAATCCGCTTGTAGAAATGTTCGACAAATTCAGCGGATTCGTCCATCGTTTTGCGCATCGTCCACAGTTTCTCCAAGTGTTCACTGTTAATCAACAATTCTTCTTTACGCGTGCCGGAGCGGCGGATGTTGATCGCTGGGAAAATACGTCGTTCCGCCAGCTTGCGGTCGAGGTGCAATTCCATATTGCCCGTTCCTTTAAATTCCTCGTAAATAACATCGTCCATTCGCGAACCGGTGTCGACAAGCGCGGTGGCCAAAATCGTCAGGCTGCCGCCTTCTTCAATATTCCGCGCCGCACCGAAAAATTTCTTCGGTTTGTGGAAGGCCGCTGGATCAATACCACCGGAAAGCGTTCTGCCGCTTGGCGGAATGACCAGGTTATAGGCGCGGGCAAGACGCGTCAGGCTGTCCATCAAAATGACAACATCGTGTTTCTGTTCCACAAGGCGCATCGCCCGCTCAAGCACCAATTCCGAAACTTTCACATGATTTTCTGGCACTTCATCAAACGTTGAACTAACGACATCACCTTTGACGGAACGTTCGATATCGGTCACTTCTTCCGGACGTTCGTCGACAAGCAAAACAATCAAATCAACGTCCGGATAATTGATACTGATGCTGTTGGCGACTTGCTTAAGCAAGGTCGTTTTCCCGGCCTTTGGCGGTGCCACAATTAGTCCACGCTGACCAAAGCCGACTGGCGAAATCATATCAATAATCCGAGTTGAGAAATCTTCTTGCTCGGTTTCCAAAACCATATGGCGGTTTGGATAGAGCGGCGTCAGCGCCGGAAAATGGACACGATCCTTTGCGGCATCCGGATTTTCACCATTGATCGCTTCGACTCGCAAAAGCCCGAAATACCGCTCATTTTCTTTCGGCGGACGGACTTTTCCGGTTACCCGATCGCCGTTACGCAAATCAAAGCGACGGATTTGCGAGGCCGAAATATAAATATCCTCCGAGCTTGGCGAATAATTAATCGGTCGCAAAAAGCCAAAGCCCTCTGTCGGGATAATGTCGAGTATCCCCTCCATCAGCGAGAGACCATCCTGTTCCGCCTGTTTTTTCATGATCGCAAAAATCAGCTCGCGTTTTGTGAGCTTACTATAATAGGAAACTTTGTACTCCTTGGCCTGCTCATAGAGTTCTTTAAGTTTCATATTTTCCAGTTCAGCCAAAGTGACTGCCATTCTTACACCACATTTCAATTATTTTATCTATAGTTAATGATCATCGTCCGCGCAGCTGTAAGCCCATTCAATAGATCGTCTGCGCGACTGTGACCCGATGTCTTTTATTCATTTGTCGATTTGGATTGTAATCAGAATATGCACGGAATTGTGCTGTGGAAGATCATTGCAACAGCTTGATTCAGCCGCCCGCAAATCTAGAGGTGATGCGACAAGTAGGTAAGGGCAGATTATTCTATCCGCAAAAAGAATTTAAAGTTCCGGAGTCAAAGTCCCAACGTCCATCATCATAAAATTGCTCTATTCTTTTTGTAGCACATTATTCCCGAATAATCAAATTTTCATTCTAAACGGCGCGAACGAGTCGTATTTTCTGCTAAATTTTCTGCATTTTGGCCTTTTACTTGCTCCAACGTCCAATATCTTTACAATAATTCCTAAGAAAGCTTGCGCAGTGTCCCATACGCTCCTATCACGTTTGCTTTTTTCTGAATGGGGTCCAATTTCTGAGGTTTTATGGTTTTTCGAAACCCCATTGGAAAAAGGGTCGTTCCGCAGTTGCGGAACGTTTCTGAATGCGTTTTTAACAGGCTTGTTTGGCATTTTTTCACTAAAAAATCCACATTCGAATATCTAGAAAAATTAAAGAAGCAAGTCATCTAAATCCAGTGGATGCCTCGCTCCCTTTTTCAACTTTTATCCTAGGAATTGTTCTTTTACCTATCATTTCTTTTTAAACGATCGGGAAGTTCTTCGTCATCAATCGCTTCGCGCCAGACATGCGCGCCAATATTGCTGAGCTTTTCCATCAGATGATCGTAGCCGCGATCAATATGGTCGACACCGGTGATTTCGGTGACGCCACTAGCCATCAAGCCGGCGATCACTAACGAAGCTCCGGCGCGCAGGTCTGTTGCCCGAACTTTTGCCCCTTCCAGATGCGTTGAGCCGGTCAATATCGCCGAGCGGCCTTCGACTTTGACGTTGGCGCCCATTCGGCGAAGCTCGTCGATATGTTTAAAACGCGCGCCGTAAATCGTATCGGTAATCAAGCTCGTTCCCTCAGCTTGGGTCAGGAGGCTGGTGAGCGGTTGCTGCAAATCAGTAGGAAAGCCCGGATAGACGAGCGTCTTAATATCGACACTCTTTAATTTTCCAGGGTTGCGCGAGACAAGCATCTGATCTTCGCCGGCCTGGACATCGGCACCCATTTCGCGTAATTTGGCTGTCAGCGATTCGACATGCTGGGGAATGACGTTGTCAATCAGCAATTCGCGTCCTTGCGCCGCGCCGATAATCATAAAGGTTCCGGCTTCGATCCGGTCGGGAATAATCATATGCCGGCAGCCGTGCAGACTTTCTACGCCCTCAATCCGAATGACGTCTGTTCCGGCGCCTTTAATCTTTGCGCCCATACTGGTCAGCAGCGTGGCCACGTCAATGATCTCAGGCTCCTTTGCTGCATTTTCAATAATCGTCTGCCCCTCAGCACGGACGGCAGCGAGCATTATATTAATGGTTGCCCCAACACTGACAACATCAAGGTAAATCCGAGCACCACGAAGACGATTGGCACGTAAATAAATCGCGCCGCGTTCATTCGTCACTTGTGCGCCAAGTGCTTCAAATCCTTTAATATGCTGATCAATCGGGCGTGGGCCGAGATTGCAGCCACCGGGCAAGCCAATCACTGCCTGGTGAAAGCGGCCGAGCATAGCACCCATTAAATAATAGGACGCACGCAATTTCTTCACTGAACCATTCGGAAGCGGCATATCAACCATACTTCTCGGGTCAACAGTCAGCGTATGATCAATAAACTGAATCTCGCCGCCGATTTCCTGGAGCAAGGTGCACAGTGTCCGCACATCTGAAATATCAGGCAACATATCAATGGTAACTGGGGAGTCTGCAAGTATTGTTGCGGGAATCAGTGCCACAGCGCTGTTTTTTGCGCCGCTGATTTGTACTGTGCCGCTGAGCCTGTGACCGCCCTCTATTAAAAGTTTTTCCATGTTCCGAGTGACTTCCCTTTCCGTGCGATCCCTTCAAGCAGCAGCCGCCTCGCGAGCGGAACTGATTTTGCGCACTACCGTTCATCATATGTACAAAGGGGAACAAGTTTCCTGTTTCTTCGCTTGGTTCATGCCCAGCGATTCGGCAAAAGTCGGTTGACGCCAGCTGTTTTTCGATTGCTGCACAATCGTCAAATGAGCTTTTTTTCGACTGCTACACAATCCTCAAATAGCTAGCAATTTTTACGTGCAAAAAAATTTATAATATGAGATCTTTTTAAATTATAGCACAACTCATCGGAATATTCCTTCAGTTTGTTCCCCATTAAACTTTCATAAACTTCGGTCGCTTTTTTTTGAGATGGATCCAAAAAGGGCATGGTGTACGGCATGAAGCAGTTCATTTATATCAAATGGCTTAGGAAAATATGCTACCGCGCCATTTTTCTTTGCTTCGCTAATCATCGCGTCATCGCCATATGCTGTCATGATCATGACAACGGTTGCCGGACTGATTTCCTTGATTTTCTTCAGTATATCCACGCCACTCATCCCTGGAATTCGCATATCCAGGAGCACGAGCTTCGGTTTTTTCCTAGACAAAACATCGAGAGCCTGAGCGCCGTTCGAAGCCAATAGCGCTTCAATTCCGTCTTTTTTAAGTATTTCTTTAATTAAAATCCGAATACCGTATTGATCATCAACAACCAATACTCTGTTTTTCAGACTTTCGGATTTTATTTTTGAATTTTCATTTTCCATCTTGCGGCCCTCTTTCCCTTGATAGTGATTCATTGTTGTGGTGACATCATCTCTAGTCTCTTCATTCAACGTCACTCCACCTTTTTCCTGCTAATCGATCAAAAAACGAGCATAATTGGACTTGTTTTTTTGTGCAACTTTTGCTCGATTCGGTGCGACTTTCTTTGATTTAGGAGCGATTTTTCTCGATTTCGGTGCAACTTTTCTTGATTTAGGAGCAACTTTTCCGTATTTCGGTGCAACTTTTGCTCGATTTGGTGCAACTCCTGAATTTCGGTGCAACTTTTCTTGATTTAGGAGCGACTTTTCCGGGATTCGGTGCGACTTTTCTCGATTTGGTGCGACTCTCAAAATTCGGTGCGACTTTCCTTGAATTCGGAGCGACTTTTCCGGGATTCGGTGCAACTTTTGCTCAATTTGGTGCGACTCTCAAATTTCGGTGCGACTTTCATTGATTTAGGAGCGACTTTTCCGGGATTCGGTGCAACTTTTGCTCGATTCGGTGCGACTCTCAAATTTCGGTGCGACTTTCATTGATTTAGGAGCGACTTTTCCGGGATTCGGTGCGACTTTTGCTCGATTTGGTGCGACTCTCAAAATTTGGTGCGACTTTCTTTGAATTCGGAGCGACTTTTCCGGGATTCGGTGCAACTTTTGCTCGATTTGGTGCGACTCCTAAAATTCGGTGCGACTTTCATTGATTTAGGAGCGACTTTTCCGGGATTCGGTGCAACTTTTGCCCGATTTGGTGCGACTCCTAAAATTCGGTGTGACTTTTCTTGATTTAGGAGCGACTTTTCCGGGATTCGGTGCGACTTTTGCTCGATTTGGTGCGACTCCTAAAATTCGGTGTGACTTTTCTTGATTTAGGAGCGACTTTTCCGGGATTCGGTGCGACTTTTGCCCGATTTGGTGCGACTCCTGAAATTTGGTCTAACTTTTTCCCGCTTCGGTCTAACTTTTCTCCGCTTCGGCCTTACTTTTCTTCGCTTCGGCCTAACTTTTTCCCGCTTTGGCCTAACTTTTGACCCTTTCGGTCTAACTCCTGATTTTCGGCCTAACTTTTGCTCGGTTCGGTCTAACTTCTGATTTTCGGTCTAATTTTTTCCCGCTTTGGTCTAACTCCTGATTTTCGGTCTAACTTCTCACGGGTTCGGCCTAACTTTTTCCCGCTTCGGCCTAACTCTCGATTTTCGGCCTAACTTTTGCTCGGTTCGGTCTAACTTTTTCCCGGTTCGACCTAACTTTTTCCCGCTTCGGCCTAACTCTCGATTTTCGGTCTAGCTTTTGCTCGATTCGGCCTAACTTTTCCTCGCTTCGGCCTAACTCCTGATTTTCGGTTTAACTTCTCACGGGTTCGGTCTAACTTTTCTCCGCTTTGGCCTAACTTTTTCCCGCTTCGGTCTAACTTCTCACGGATTCGGCCTAACTTTTCTCCGGTTCGGTCTAACTCCTGATTTTCGGTCTAACTTCTCACGGGTTCGGCCTAACTTTTCCTCGCTTCGGCCTAACTCCTGATTTTCGGTTTAACTTCTCACGGGTTCGGTCTAACTTTTCTCCGCTTTGGCCTAACTT
>NZ_JAFBEV010000030.1 GCF_016908935.1 Sporolactobacillus spathodeae
AGAATCTGCGGGGTCTCACTTGGATCGCTTTCCCCGCAGGCGTCTCGCGCCTTCGCTCCATTTTTTGTGCAAAATCTGATACATTCTTATCTTTTTAGATAAACTTGGCTACGCCATGTTTTTTTTTTTGCAAAAATTGCGCTTCGGTTGCTCGCTTGCCGCGGGTGCCGCGCGTCTCCTCAAACAGGCTAGAATCTGCGGGTCTCACTTGGATCGCTTTTCCCGCAGGCGTCTCGTGCCTTCGCTCTGTTTTTGTTCAAATTCTTATACATTCATATCCCTTGAATAAAGCTTTTTTCTCTGTCATAGCGAGCACCCTTGACTGCCCCATTGATTCATGTTAGAATTTTATAAAATTTAATGATTAGACTCTTATTACGAGTGGCGGAGGGACTGGCCCAATGAAGCCCGGCAACCTTTCAATTTGAAAAGGTGCTAATTCCAGCAAATTTCCGGCTGTCCGGATTTTTGAGAGATAAGAGATGCGAACGATCGTTCAAGCCTCTCTGTCTTTTCAGAGAGGCTTTTCTCATCCCCTCTCCTTTTTTCAGGCAGCAAACGGAGCAATGGAAGAAGACAGGAGGAATGTGTCAATGGCAAAAGTATTGAGTGCCAATCTCGGCTACCCAAGAATTGGTGAAAAAAGAGAATGGAAGAAAGCTCTGGAAGGTTTCTGGAACCACAAATTGACAGAAACTGAATTTCTTGAAACAACAAAACAACTACGTCTCTCCTATTTACAAAAGCAGAAAGATAGGGGGGTCGATTTAATTCCAGTCGGTGATTTCAGCTTTTATGACCACGTGCTCGATACGGCCGTTCTGTTTGGGTTGATCCCGGAACGCTTTAAGCAACATGACGACGCCGTAACGCTCGACACTTATTTTTCAATTGCCCGTGGAAATCAGAACGCGGAAGCCTCTGAGATGACCAAATGGTTCAATACCAATTACCATTACATCGTTCCTGAAATTAGCAACCAGACAAAACCCCGATTGACGACCAATCGTCTGCTTGATCTTTTTAATGAAGCCAAAGAAGCATTCGGTATTACGACAAAGCCAGTCATCGTCGGACCGATAACCCTGCTAAAACTATCAAAAGGCTATGACGCGACGCATTTTGACGCGTTGCTCCGCTCGCTTGTCCCGCTCTACAGTGAGGTCTTTACCCAATTAGCGGCTGCCGGTGCTGAATGGATTCAGGTCGATGAACCGATTCTTGTTCGCACGACAAACAATGACGATTTAAATATTTTCAAACAAGTCTATCAGCAGATTAAAGCCGCGGTGCCTGGATTAAAAATTCTTTTACAGACCTATTTTGAATCGGTGGACTGTTACGCTGACTTGATCAAACTGCCTGTCGATGGTTTTGGACTTGATTTTATTGACGGTGCAGCAGGCAATCTGGCTGCCCTCGAACAGTTCGGTTTTCCGAAAGATAAAGTGCTTGCCGCCGGACTTGTCGATGGCCGCAATATCTGGAAAACGAATTTGGCGGACACACTGAGCCAGGCTGAAAAATTACTAACTTTTACCGGCGGTCCAGAAAAACTTTGGATTACCCCTTCCTGTAGCCTGCTCCATGTCCCCGTGACGATTGAAAATGAAACAGCACTTGATCCGTTGCTGAAAGACGCACTCGCATTTGCCGATCAGAAATTATCCGAAATCGTAACCTTGACAAAAGGGCTAAACGAAGGACGGGCATCTGTTCAACCTGCTTTAGACGCAGCGCGGCAAAGTATTCAGCATCTGCAACAGTCTGAGCAACGTAATAATCGTGCGGTTGAAGCTGAATTGGCAGATCTCGATAAAGAACTGCCGAAACGGCCAAAAGATTACGCAGCGCGGCAAAAAATTCAGTCAGAAGTCTTCCATCTTCCGCTTTTGCCAACGACAACGATCGGCAGTTTTCCGCAGACAGCGGAAGTACGCCAGGCACGGCGTAAATGGCGCAAAGGCGAGTGGACGGATGCGCAGTATAACGATTTTATTAAAGAAGAGACGGAAAAATGGATTCGCATCCAGGAAGAGATTGGGCTTGATGTTCTGGTTCATGGCGAATTTGAGCGCAATGACATGGTCGAATATTTCGGCGAGAAGCTTGACGGCTTTGCTTTTACCCGTTTCGGATGGGTTCAGTCCTATGGATCCCGTTGCGTGAAACCGCCGCTGATCTATGGAGATGTTGCTTGGCAGACGGCGATTACAGTTGCCGAAAGTGCCTTCGCTCAATCGCTGACCCAATCACCGGTTAAGGGGATGCTGACTGGTCCAGTGACGATTTTCAATTGGTCATTTGTCCGTAACGATATCAGTCAAGCCGATGTATTCAATCAAATCGCACTCGCTCTAAAAAAAGAAATACAGGCTCTAGAAGAGGCGGGTATCCGCATGATACAAGTCGATGAACCAGCGCTGCGCGAGGGATTGCCACTCAAAGAGGAGAAAAAAGCAGCCTATCTTCATCGTTCCGTTTACGCGTTTCGCTTGGCCACATCGTTCGTGCGCAATGACACGCAGATCCATACGCATATGTGCTATTCTGAATTTGATGAAATCATCGATGCCATTGATGCATTGGACACGGATGTGATATCGATTGAAGCCGCCCGCAGCCATGGTGAAATCATCGCGACTTTTGAAAAGTTCGCCTATAAAAAAGGGATTGGACTTGGCGTTTATGACATTCATAGTCCACGTATTCCGAGCGTCGAGGAAATGCAATCCTATGCGGAACGCGCGTTGCAGGTGCTTGATCCGCACATTTTCTGGATCAATCCCGATTGCGGACTGAAAACTCGGAAGCCAGAAGAAACGATACCCGCCCTGAAACATATGGTCGTAGCCGCTCAGAATGTACGTGCGGAACTCCACCACACGATTCCGAACAACTAATGATTTTGTTTCCTTGGTAATCAGAAAAACTTGGCCTAGCAAAGTCCTTTTTTAAAAATTGCGCTTCAGCTGCTCGCTTGCCGCGGGAGCCGCGCGTCTCCTCAGACAGGCTAGGATCTGCGGGGGCTCACTTAGCTCGCTTTTCCCGCAAGGCGCCAGCGCACCTCGCTGCATTTTTGTGCAAAAATCTTTATACTTCTTATCTCTTAAAAAATCAGAGGCATCGCTCGTTTCGACGAGCGATGCCTCTATTTCTTTACATTATTCATTCACTTAATAGCACTGAGCAGATTAAATACAAGATTCTTACATATTGTGGCTAGAATCACGCAATTCGACTTCTGGATGCTTCTGCTGGAACCAGCGTAGCGAAAAATCATTTTCGAAGATAACGACAGGACGATCCTTGTAATCGGTCACAACGAGGTTACTCGAATTGCGGCGCATGGCTTCCGCGTCTTCAGTTTTGGCAATCCATTTCGCCACTTGATGCGGCATCCGTTCAATATCGAGATCGACGCCATATTCCGCCTGCATTCGATAAACAAAAACATCGAATTGCAGCGTGCCAACAACGCCTAAGATCGTTTCTTCATAAGGCGTTTTATAGACCTGAATGGCGCCTTCCTGCGCTAACTGGCTGACCCCTTTTAGGAAGTGTTTCTGCTTCATTGCATTCTTTGCCCGCACCTTGGCAAAATGTTCTGGAGAGAATTGCGGCAGCGCGCCAAAATTAAATGTATCCTTTGAATCGCAAACGGTATCGCCAATCTGATAGAAACCTGTGTCATATAATCCGACGATATCGCCTGGATAGGCTTCATCGATTAATTCCCGGCTGTCCGCGAAAAACTGCTGCGGTTGAGCAAGTTTCAATGGTTTACCCGTCCGATCAAGATAAACGGTCATCCCTTTTTCAAATTGACCCGAGCAGATTCTCAGGAAAGCAATCCGGTCGCGATGTGCCGGATTCATATTTGCCTGAATCTTAAAGACAAAACCCGAGAAGACTTGATCGGTCGGCTGAATTTCTCCCTTGCTCGATTCACGCGGCTGCGGGGCCGGCGCCATTTTCAAATAATGTTCGAGAAAAGTAGGCACACCAAAGCTGGAAACTGCGCTACCGAAAAATACCGGTGTCTGTTTGCCGTTTTTAACTGCCTCAGGATCGAACGTGCTCCCTGCTTCATCAAGTAGCATCAGATTTTCCTCAAGTTGACTCAAGGTATAGGCATCGACATTATCTTTCAGAATATCGGTGAGATCCTCCACCTCACTGAGCTGCTGCACCTGGCGTTCGCGTTTCTCATTATACCATTCAATCCTGTGGTCTTTCCGATCATAAACACCGCGGAACGATTGTCCCATACCGATCGGATAATTGATTGGGTACGACTCAATACCAAGCACATTTTCAATCTCTTCAAAAAGCTCGAGCGGTTCTTTGCCCTGCCGATCCAGTTTATTGATAAATGTGAAAATCGGAATACCGCGGTCGCGGCAGACTTTAAAAAGTTTGATTGTTTGCGGTTCGACGCCCTTTGCCGCATCAATAATCATCACAACACTGTCGACAGCCATCAATGTTCGATACGTATCTTCACTGAAGTCTTGGTGACCCGGTGTGTCCAAAATATTGATTTTATAATTGTCATATTCGAATTGCATCACACTGGACGTGACCGAAATACCGCGTTTCTTTTCGAGTTCCATCCAGTCCGATGTGGCAAATTTCTCTGCCTTACGCGATTTGACTGCGCCGGCTGTGCGGATTGCGCCACCAAGCACGAGTAATTTTTCTGTCAACGTTGTTTTTCCGGCATCCGGATGCGAAATGATCGCAAACGTACGCCGCCGATCAATTTCTTGTTCAAACGTACTCATTGTATCCTCCTAGCTATTCATTAGAAAAACTTAGCAAAGCCAATACCCTTGGATAAGGCTGAGTCTTAGTTTTTCTTATACTTCATTCCTCTAAAATCTAATCTGTTTTACAGCAAATGCACGCTGGCTGCTCGCTTGCCGCGGGCAGGACGGGAGCCTCCTCAGACAAGCTAGAATCTGCGGGGTCTCCCTTGTCCTGCTCTTCCCGCAGGCGTCTCGCGCCTTCGTTGCATTTTTTTACAAAATCTTATCCATTCTATTCTTCTTAGGAAAATGACCAAGCTAAGTTCTTTTTCGCAATAAATGCACGCTGGCTGCTCGCTTGCCGCGGGCAGGACGGGAGCCTCCTCAGACAAGCTAGAATCTGCGGGGTCTCCCTTGTCCTGCTCCTCCCGCAGGCGTCTCGCGCCTTCGTTGCATTTTTTCACAAAATCTTATCCATTCTATTCTTCTTAGGAAAATGACCAAGCTAAGTTCTTTTTTGCAATAAATGCACGCTTGCTGCTCGCTTACCGCGGGCGCCGATTTGGTTTTACAAAAGTCCTTTTTTCAAGAAACGCGCTTTGTTTTTCTCGACTTTCAATCGTTCTTAACGCAATAAAAAGGCATTCGCATGCCCTTTCCAGTAAACCACAGATTGCTGGAAAAAGCTATTCTTGCTTTTGCGAATGCCGTGCTTTATTCAATATTTGCTCGAGTCAATCGAACGCTTGAAGGATCAGCCCAATTACAAAATCATTCAATCAACGAGGCCGTGTACTTGTTTCATGACCGCTGCCTTTAAAACATCAAATTTCCCGTCGCGATCTTTTTCATCGGATCCCTTGACACCGAAATAGAATTTGATTTTCGGTTCCGTGCCTGACGGACGCAGGCAGAACCACGAGCCGTCTTCCAGTTTATACTTTAGAACATTCGATTTCGGCAAGGTGATAGCAGAAACGGTACCCGATTTAACCGTCGTTGTCTGCGAAAGTTCATAATCCTCAACGACAGCGACGCCAACACCATTGACTTCAGCAGGCGGATTATTTCTGAAATTGTCCATGATCGCTTCAATCTGCTTGGTGCCCTGAATGCCCTTCAGCGTCAACGATTCAAGTCCCTCTTTAAAGTAGCCATATTTCTTAAAGACAGCCTGCAGTCCGTCGTAGAAAGACTGTCCCTTTGCCTTATAATACGCAGCAACTTCAGCAGCAAAAACGGCGGCCTGAACGGCGTCCTTATCACGAACGAACGAACCGAGCAGATAGCCGTAGCTTTCTTCATAGCCGAACAGGAAAGTATGCGCGCCGCTCTCTTCAAATTCATGGATTTTTTCGCCGATAAATTTAAAACCTGTCAACGTATCAATCGTCGGGATATCGTATGCCGCAGCAATCGTACGCCCGATTTCTGAAGTCACAATGGTTTTGACAACAATGCCGTTTTCCGGAAGGGTACCTTGGGCTTTTTTCTGCGACAGCAGATAGTCAAGTAAAACTGCACCGGTTTGATTGCCAGTCAGAACGACATAATCGCCGGCATCATTCTTAACTGCTACGCCAAGCCGGTCAGAGTCCGGATCAGTACCGAGCAGAATATCGGCATCGAGACGTTTGCCGTATTCGATCGCAATTTTGAAAGCCGCGTGTTCTTCTGGGTTCGGCGACTTTACAGTTGAAAATTCAGGATCCGGATCCTTTTGTTCGCTCACAACCGTGACATTCTTAAAGCCCCAGTTTTTCAAGCCGTTAACGACCGGATGATAACTTGAGCCATGTAGCGGTGTGAAAACAATTTTCAGATCAGAACCAACTTTTTCAATGATCGCTGGATTCAGAGACAATTTCTTCAGGCTTTCCTGATAAGCCTTGTCAACAGTTTCACCGACCACTTCAAGTAGTCCATCTGCTTTCAATTGTGCTTCATCACCGACGCTGACAGTCAATTCATCTTCAACAGAAGCCACGAATTGAATCACTTCGTCAGCTTCTTTTGGCGGCAATTGTCCGCCCAAATCATTGTAAACCTTATAGCCGTTGTATTGCGGCGGATTGTGGCTGGCCGTAATGACAATGCCCGAAAATGCGTGAAGATAACGGACGGCGAAAGAGAGGACAGGCGTCGGCCTGAGGGAATCAAAAATATACGTTTTAATTCCATGCGCGCCAAGTGTTTTCGCCGCTTCAAGGGTAAACGCCGCGGAAAAATGGCGCGGATCGTGGGCAATGACTACCCCGCGCTGCACAGCATCACTGCCTGCGTTTACAATATAACGTGCCAGTCCTTCTGAAGCTTTGCGGATCGTATAAATATTCAGGCGGTTGGTTCCTGGCCCGATTTCTCCGCGCATGCCCCCTGTTCCGAATTCAAGATTCTTATAAAAACAATCTTCCAATTTGGCCGGATCAGACGCCATCTGTTCCAGCTGATCCCTCAGTTGCTGATCGAGATGCACATCTGAAATCCACTTCTTGTACACATCTTTCCAAGCCATTTTGTCCACCTCGTTTGTCAACTTGCTTACGTTTCTCAATAAATAACACAACCTATTATATAACAAAATACAAAAAAACGCTGTCATTCAGCGGTTTTTTGCACTATTTCTTTCACCCCTGAGGAAAGCGCTCGAAATCGTGTCAGATTCGTTCCAAGCATTCAGGAAAATGCTCAAAGCGAGGCCGTGCACTTATACACCAACGCCGAACTTTTTTTCTTCCGGTGTGAAATAATTGATTAGTTTATCAAGATTGACGTCTTTCAACGATTTGAAGCAACCATCAACATGGCCGAATGGCATTTGTTTTGTCACAGCATTCGGCACAACAATGCAAAACATTCCGGCGCGCTTGGCCGCGAGCGATCCATTAAATGAATCTTCGATGGCGATCGCTTCCCGCGGTTCAATATCGAGGCTTTCTAGCGTCTTCAGATAGAGATCAGGTGCTGGCTTGACTTTTTGCACATCATCCCATGATTTGATACTGAGAAAATAATCGGTAAGTCCCAGACGTTTCAAATGCTTACGCGGCCATTCCCCTCTTGAACTGGTCGCCAGCCCAATCTTCAAATCCCGTTCAACCGCCTGTTTGATCACCGATTTGACGCCAGGTAGCACTTCTTCCTGATCGACAAGTTTATTAAATAATTGATCTCTTTCTTCTTTAAATTCATTGCGATTAATGGTTGCCCCGCTCTCTTTCGCCAAATAACCGATTGAATCAAAACCATGTTGCGTACCAATCGCCTGGCTCCAAACACTCAGCGGCAACTCCACGCGATATTTATTAAACATCTTCTGCATGACAAGATACATGATGCGTTCGCTATCCAGAATCACTCCATCGAAATCGAAGATAATGGCTTTTATCATCATATAACAAACCCTTCTGCCTATTCTTAAAATATATTCTATCATGTAAATTTACTGTTGAAATAATTATCACAATATAGACTAATATTAATAAAATTTTATTTCATAACCCCCTATTTCAGCAACTCTTTTGCATCTGAGTTTTGCAAAACCGTGAAAAAATAGCGCGCACGCGCATAAACTAAATTAATAAACTTCTCATTCAATCGAAAGGGCCTGATCACTGTATCAACTATGAAGCACGAGCTTTATTTCAATCTCATGTTTAATCAAAATCAGCAAAGGCGCGCAGTAACGCTATCAAAATGAAAAGCAACAAAACAACGACTGACATTCACAAGTTTACCAAAAAAGGCAGGAGGGATTAACATGAAAAACTTTTTAATCTCTGAAGAACAATGGGATTTGCACCATAAAGGTGAACAAGATCAACGCCGCCATGCAGATAAGGTCAAAGAAGCCATAAAAAATAATCTTCCCGACCTAATCAGCAGCGAAAGCATTATCTTGTCGGACGGTCAAAAAACGACGCGAATCCCGATTCGTTCCCTGGACGAATATAAACTGCGCTACAATTTTGAGAAAACAAAACACGTCGGGCAGGGCGACGGCAACAGCAAAGTCGGTGATGTAATTGCCAAATCGCCTGGCAAACAGAGCGGGCAAGGTACGGGCAAAGGCCAAGGGGCAGGCGATAAACCGGGCATCGACTATTACGAAGCGGACGTATCCATTATGGAGATAGAAAATCTTTTTTTCAAAGAGTTGGAACTTCCCCACCTCAAGCGCAAACAAGAGCCTGATATTACGGTCAATAGTATTGATTATCGCGACATCCGCCGCAAAGGGCTGATGGGCAATATTGATAAGCGCCGTACGATCCTGTCCGCTATCAAGCGAAACGCTCGCGATGGAAAAACGCAGATCTATCCAATTCGCGAGGAGGATCTGCGTTTTAAAACATGGGAAACAATCATCAAGCCAGAAAGTCGCGCGGTCATACTCGCAATGATGGACACTAGCGGATCAATGGGCGTTTGGGAGAAATATATTGCCCGTAGTTTCTTTTTCTGGATGACTCGCTTCCTGCGTACCAAATATGAAAAAGTAAGCATTCAGTTTATTGCGCATCATACGGAAGCAACGGTCGTCAGTGAGGAAGACTTCTTTTCAAAGGGAGAAAGTGGCGGAACCATTTGTTCCTCAGCCTATATCAAAGCGCTCGAACTGATTGACGCCAAATACCCACCGTCAAAATACAATATTTATCCCTTTCATTTTTCGGACGGTGATAATCTATCCTCGGATAACCCCAAATGTAGTCGTCTCGTCAATGAAATCATGGAAATTACGGATTTCTTCGGCTACGGTGAAATCAATCCCTATCACCGCAGCAGTACATTGATGGGTGCTTATCGCGTAATTAAGAATGATGCCTTTCATTCCTTTATCCTCAAGCAAAAAAGCGATGTTTACCATGCGATGAAATATTTCTTTCAAAAAAAAGAGGAAACCGAGGTAATCTGAATAGGTTATCTGCAGAAAAACTTGGCTTCGCCAAGTCCTTTTTTTTGCAAAAATTGCGCTCCGGATGCTCGCTTGCCGCGGGCGCCGCGCGTCTCCTCAAATAAATTGAGACTTGCAAGGCGCAAGAAAAGGATGCCTCAATCACGATATTGAGACATCCTTTTATGATTTGCTAAATTCTTTCGTTTCCATCAATTCGTGATTCGACCGAATTGTTTCAGCGGCCAATAGCGCAGTTCCACTCGACCAATCACCCGTTTTTCGCTGACGAATGAAAAACGGCGACTGTCAACACTTTTCTGCCGATTGTCACCCATGACCCAAAGTTCACCTTTCGGCACCTTTGATACACCCGTGAGGCTTTTCAACGTGTAGTCCCAGGTCAGCTGCTGGCCCCCAAGCATTTGTCGTCTATAGGCGGCGAGATAAGGCTCAGCTATTGGTCGGTCATTAATATAGAGTTGGTCGCCCGTATAACGAATGGAGTCCCCTGGCAGCCCAATCACCCGTTTGACATAATCGACATTTTTTGTCGCCCGAAAGATAATCACATCAAAATGGTGCGGCTGTCCCAAGCGATAACTCATTTTATTCACAAGTAGGCGATCGCCGTTATTCAGTGACGGCTGCATCGAAGGACCATCCACAATATAGTTGCCAATAATAAAAATTCGTACAAGAATCACAACGAGAATAGCAATGCCGATGGCCCGAAACCAGGCAAATCCCTCATTCTTGATCTCTCGTTTGCGCATAGCAGCGACTCCCTGTACAAAATTTTCAGCACCATTTTCCACATATAATCTGATCTGAGCATAAAACCGGTTGTTCGAATCCGTGTCTTCTTTATATTAGAAAAACCGAGCAAAATTCGCAACGTACTAGAAAAAATAAACTTACCAAGTCTTTGGGACGTCGGCTGGGTTTTCGTTTTTCTGATACATGCTTAACGTACAAAAAAGCGCTTCATCCGGAAATACCGGCAGCGCTTCTCACTCAGCGGTTCAGAAACAACAACGGGATTGTGCCGAATTCATCGAACGGCCAATAGCGTAACTGGACTTTGCCAACCACTTTACGCTCATCGACGAAACCGAAATAGCGGCTATCCTCACTGTTGCGACGGTTATCCCCCATGACCCACAATTTCCCCTTAGGCACACGGTAGGTTCCCTCCATGCTTTTAAGACTGAAATTCTGGGTTAAATCGACACCTGCCGGCAATGCCGCCTTATTCTGTTTCAAATAAGGTTCAGCGACTTTCTTGCCATTAACGTATAACTGATCATTATGATACCGAATCGTATCGCCTGGCAAACCGATAATTCGTTTCACATAATCATCGGTCGGTGTCGCATGGAAAACGATGACGTCAAAACGATGCGGCTTGCTGAGACGATAGACAAATTGGTTGACAATCAAACGATTCCCGTCCTGAAGCGTCGATTGCATCGATTCGCCGCGGACGATATAGTTGCTGAACACGAAATGGCGAATGAGCAGGGCGACAATCACAGCGACCGCAATCGCCTTAATCCAGCCCCATGTTTCTTTCATAGCTTTATTCATTGGCTTCCTCCTGCCTGAAGCGGCTGCACACCGTATTCAGGAGGAACAAGGAAAAAACCAACACGTATCTCCTCTCTGAACTTAACGGTTAAGCAGACTGCCTACATATCTTAATAATTCGTTTGCCGACGTCGTGTTGTATCCGTACTCGTCAACAAGTCGGGCAATGACTTCATTGATCCTTTTCAATTGCGTCTCATCTGGCGTCTTGCTCGAGGTTGTAATTTTCACGACATCTTTCAGATCGGCGAACAGCTTTTTCTGAATCGCTTCCTGCAGCCGTTCATGAGACTTATAGTTGAACCGTCTGCCCTTTCGCGCATAGGCAGAGATACGAATCAGAATTTCTTCACGGAACGCTTTCTTGGCGTTTTCAGAAATGCCAATTTGCTCTTCAATTGATCGCATCAATTTCTCATCTGGATCAATCTCGTCGCCGGTAATCGGATCAAAGATTTTATTGCGATTGCAATAGGCTTCAACATTGTCTAGATAATTATCCATCAGCGTTTTCGCGGATTCTTCAAAAGAATAAACGAATGCTTTCTGAACTTCGCGTTTTGCAAGCTCATCATACTCGCGCCGGGCAGTGGCAATGAATTCGGTGTAACGTTCGCGATCTTCATCAGTAATCGATGGATGCTGGTCAAGTCCTTCTTTAATCGAACGTAGAATATCAAGCGCGTTGATTGACGGCACGCCTTTACGGATAATCGCTGAAGAAATCCGATTGATGACATAACGTGGATCAATCCCGCTCATGCCTTCATCAGAGAATTCATGCTGCAGTTCCTTAATATCCGCCGCATTGTAGCCTTCTACCATTTCACCGTCATAGAGCCGCATCTTCTTCACTAAATCGATGCCGCGTCCTTTGGATTCTTTCAAACGCGTCAGGATGGAAAAAATAGCCGCTGTCCGCAAAGCATGCGGCGCCACATGTACATCGGCCACGTCACTTTCGCTGATCAGTTTTTGGTAGATTTTCTCTTCTTCACCGACTTTCAGATTATAAGGGACCGGCATAACGATCATACGCGAATGTAGCGCTTCATTCTTTTTATTGCTAATAAATGTGCGATATTCGGTTTCATTGGTGTGCGCAACAATCAATTCATCGGCCGAAATCAGCGCAAAGCGACCGGCCTTGAAATTTCCTTCTTGGGTCAATGACAGGAGATGCCAGAGGAACTTTTCATCACATTTCAACATTTCTTGAAATTCCATCAGCCCGCGGTTTGCCTTGTTTAACTCGCCGTCAAAACGGTAGGCGCGCGGATCCGACTCGGAACCGAATTCAGCAATTGTTGAAAAATCAATACTTCCTGTCAGGTCAGCAATATCCTGGGACTTCGGGTCAGACGGACTGAATGTGCCGATACCGACACGTTTATCTTCAGACAAGAAAATACGCTCAACCGGCACATTTTCAATTTTCCCATCATAGTCCTTCTCCAAACGCATCGTATTGAGCGGCGAGAGATTTCCCTCAATCCGAATGCCCGTCTCTTCAAAGAAATCATCGCGCAGATGCGCCGGAATCAGGTGAAGTGGATCTTCATGCATCGGGCAGTCTTTTATGGCATAGATCGCACCATCATCTGTCCACGAGTATTTCTCAAGACCGCGTTTGAGCATCGTCACAATCGTCGATTTGCCACCGCTGACTGGCCCCATCAACAGCAGAATACGTTTCTTGACATCAAGCCGTTTCGCCGCCGGATGAAAATATTCCTCGACAAGGCGTTCAATCGCTTCATCCAGACCATAGATTTGCCCATCAAAGAAATGGTAGTGTTTATGTCCATCTTTCTCACTCACGCCCGCAGAAACGATCATCTGATAGACTCTGGAATGTGCAGATTGAGCAATCTGAGGATTTTTCTTCACTAATTCCAGATAGTCTGCAAAAGTGCCTTCCCACTTCAATTGATTCTCATAGTCGCGAAATTGTTTCAGCTTATTAAGAAAGTTCATCGTATCCCCCCCGAAAAAGATTACCCATGTACTTAAGTGTATGCGGACACTGGTTAATCTTTCATACAAACTCGGGAGGCGCTTGATTGTTTCCAATAAAAATAGGCTAGCAGTAGACTTTTTGCGCTTGAAAAAATCTTTTTTAATCAGGCGGGCATGAAGCCGCGTGGTAGCTTTGATCTTAGCTCAACGCTGGAAAATTCTGCTGCCGTAACGCTTCATAGACAATGATTGCCGCAGAGTTAGACAAATTGAGCGAACGGATTTTGTCCGTCATCGGTAGGCGAACGCAGCGGTCGCTATATGCCTCAATAAAATCCTTTGGCAGACCCGTCGTCTCGCGACCGAAAAAGAAATAATAATCTTTCGCCGGATCGCTGTAATCATACGCGTTATAGGGACGACTGCCGTCCGTCTCGACAAGATAGATTTCCCCACCGCTATTCTTGGCGAAGAAATCATCAAGATTATCATAATAATGAATATCGACTGAAGGCCAATAATCCAGTCCCGCCCGCTTCAATTGGCGGTCATCCGTTGAAAAGCCGAGCGGCCGAATCAGATGCAGCGAACTGTGCGTGCCCGCACACGTCCTTGCAATATTGCCTGTATTTGGCGGAATCAATGGTTGGTAAAGCACAACATGTATTCCCATAATCGCTTGTCACACCTCATATTTCTTGAATCATTAAAAATCCGTTTGGCCCATCGGCCGGTTTGGGATTTTCCCCGTGAAAAAAGAGCCATTTCCGGCTCTCAGTTGTTAAAAAACTTATACTATTATAACACACGGCAGAGCTAACTTTTTCTCATCCGCAACATTTTCCAAAATAGGAAACCGTGACTTCACGAATCGCTGAGTCCCTTCAATCATACGGCGTCATGCCGTCAAACTTGATCTTCAATATGAAAGAATTTATATTGAATCTTCTTTGTCCACGCCGGCGAATCTGCATAAGGCCATATCCGGCTTCGGCAATCATACGTATGGGCATTGACGAGTGGCTGCCCCTTCGGATCGAGCGCTGTCACAATCGTATTGTGATTCCAATTGCCGTCTCCTTCAAAATCATAGCAGATCAGATCGCCCGGTACGAGTTTGTCGGCACGATCTCGTTCTACAGCCCCGATGATATTGCCGCTTCGACTTAGATACCATCGCAGACTATTGGCAACCGCCCAGCTGAAGCTCCAATTGGTTTGCTGATGCCACCAACCACGGCCCCGGATCGGCGCGCCGAACATCGTGATGCCGCCCGCTTGCAGGCATTGTGAAATATAATTCGTGCAATCATTCTCGACGACAGGAAAAGCCGGATTGCGCCGATTCCACCAAAGCTCCGCATACCGGACAGCCTGCAGCCGATTGTAAATTCTGCCCTTTCCTTGGCGGCTGCTCTCCTCAGAACCATTCACTTTCTGAAGTGGCTGCAACACAGGCGTATCAAGGAGCATCTGCAAATGGTCAGATGCCACCCGATTCTTCCGAACAACTGCCTGTCTTTCTTCTAAACGCTCCTCAAGGTAGAACTGCTCATCCTGACTGATGAACCATTGACACAGCAGATGATAGTCAACGACCGTATCTTCCCTTTTCTCTTCAATTCGATCAACAGTCGCCTGAACAACCACTTTCTGTATTTGCGCGTCACGCGTGCGCAATTCTTCCTTCTTGCGCTGCATTGTCCCTTGCTCAGCAATCGCTAAATCAACATTCTGTCTGCCGCTGTCTTTAACCCACCAATCGCCCATTGTCCGCAGGTGTTCCTCAAATGCTTTTCGCCACTGCACCTGAATCCCCCGTTTCCGGTCATGTTATGCTAATTTATGCGGACATACAAGCGCTCATGACCCGAACAATCGACGAGCCTCACGGCAATTGAAAACAAATTGCTCAGCGTAATTTATTTACCAGCGGAAAACTATAATTCCAGTCAATTAAAAAGTTATCGATTTTGCAAAATTTGATTTGCCATATCACGCGTCTAGCCCTTTACTATGCCAAGTATCCAGATAAATTTGTACAGTGTTTGGTCTAACTTTCGCTCGGTTCGGTCTAACTTTCGCCCGATTGATCCAACTTTTTCCACGCAGTCCTTATTTTTAGCAAAGGGTGAGGTCCTGCGTCTCGATTTCAAGCAGCGCTTGCTTGATTTCCAGCCCACCGCCGTATCCGGTCAGTGTGCCATCTTTGCCAATCACGCGATGGCAGGGAATAATTAACGGCAATGGATTTTTGTTATTCGCTCCTCCGACGGCCCGAGAAGCGCCAGGCTTACCGATTTGCGCAGCTATGTCCGAATAGGTCCGCGTTTCACCGTAGGGAATCGTTTCGAGCGCTCTCCAGACCTTTTTCTGAAATTCCGTGCCGATTAAAAGAATAGGGCAGTCAAATGAATGACGCTTGCCAGCAAGATAATCGTCGATTTGTTGGTCAATCGCTGTGAATGCTGCATCATCTCGCAGCCACGAATCCGGCAGACCCGCTTTACCCGTCCACTTTTCAAAAATAGTTCGCGTTTCGGTCCAACTTCCAAAATCAATCCAGCACAGCCGGTTTTGAAACATAGCCAAACTGATTGGCCCTATTTTCGTAGTGGATTCATGAATATGTACGCCTTCACTTTGCAAATTTCTCACTCCTCTCATGAAATTTATTCTTCATTTTAAAGGATTTTTCAGCTAAAGAATAGAAAAAAGAAATAAAACAGAGTCACACACGTTCTTGCCACTTCGTTTTCTTTTTAGGTGCTAAGCGAATTATGATACACTGAAAATAGATGTCTATTGGAGGGACGAATCATGGTCACTGTTTCAATTTCCTCAAAGCTACACGATTCCATACCGGATTTTCGCGTTGGCGTCATCGTTTATCATCAGCTGACTGTTACGCAATTGCCGGCGATCATCGCGGAGAAACTGCCATTATACTATCAGAACATTCAGCTCTCCTTGGAAACGCAACCGATTGCTTCAATTCCCGGTGTTCATGAATGGCGCGCGCTTTTCAAAAAAGCAGGAAGCGACCCATCGCGCTACCGTCCCTCACAAGAAGCGCTGTTACGCAAAATTGCTCGTGACGGTGCCCCGCACTCGGTCAATTCCGCTGTCGATCTAAATAATTTTTTCAGCGTACAGCATAGCATTCCGATGGGTATCTATGATCTGGATACGTTAAAACCGCCCGTAATTGTGACAATTGGCAGCGTAGAGGACAGCTATAACGCCTTGAACGGACGGATCGTGAACATGGAAGATAAACTCACTACTATCGACCAGATCGGTGCATTCGGGAGTCCGATCGTTGATTCAAAAAGAAGTTGCATCACAACCGACGCGAAGAATGCGTTGCAAATCGTTTACCTGCGTCCTTCAATGAGTGAAGACGATGCCGCCCACATGCTTCAGAAGATTGCTGAGATGTTTGTCCAAGTACACGGCGGCGACAGCGACTGGTCCATTGTACGATAAAAAACAGAGAATGAAACAGGACTGATTCGAGCAAGCAACGAATAAAATAGACCGATAAAGAGAAGCAAGGAGTGATTGTATTTGGATTCCAATCTTTTCAGCATTGATTATTTCAAACAGGCACTGCGCCTGCAGATTAAAAAAAACGCGTCACAAATGACGCCGACACAGTCGATGAACAGTTATTACCATACGGTTGTTTCAGCAGTGATTCAGGATCGCATTAACAAGAACTTTGAATTAATCCGGCGCATTCGCAATCTTGACAGCGCCTACCGCGCGGTCAAGCAAGAGAATATGGAAATTGAAATTCAAAAATGAATCGAAGCAAGCTCTCGTAAAAAGAGCGTTTCCCACCACTTGGGAAACGCTCTTTTCCTTTTACAATCTGCAGACATTCAATGGGCAGCGGTCTTCACAATGACAGATAGCCTTAATATAGTCGATATTCTTAATCACAATCGCGCCGTGATAGTAGCCGATCGCACCGTCTGCTTTCCAGGCCTGCAACATTCGGTTGACTGTTTCACGTGTCGAGCCGATCAATTGTGCAAGATCGGAGTTGGTCAAATCAATCGAATAGTGAATTCCATCTTCTTCCTTTTTTCCATAACCATGAGCCATCCGTAGCAGCGTTGATGCCAGCGCGCCATTTTTACCGTAAAAAATCAAATCGCGCATCTTAACCTGTGTGTAACGTATCATCAAACCCGTCCAGCGCATAAAATCAAGCGCCATACTCGGATTGGCCATGAGCAGCGCATCGACATCTTTGTCACTTATCACACCGATGGTACAATCAGACAATGTCTCGGCTGTAAAAGTATATTCTTCGAATCCGAAGCATTCCAATTCACCGAACAAATCGTTCGGCGTGAAATAGTGCAACACGAGATCCTTGCCATCATAGGCAGATTTATACAATTTGACGCGGCCTTTTATTAAGTAATACAGTTTGTCCGCTTTGTCGCCTTCCCAGTACACACTGGCACCCTTTTTGAAAGTGACTATATTCATGACAGCTTTCAAAGCGTCCATATTCTGCATTGAAAACATATTGGTATTCATGATCTGTTTACGCTTTTCCTGCTGCTGTTTCAAATCCGTTACATTTTCCATGCTGATCACACCTTTATCAGTCAATGAAATTCATTATCTTCATTATACATGTTTTATCGTATTTTATTTGAATTTGTGTGACAAAAATCATACAAATACTGGCGACTCACATTATTTGAACGGGATCTACAGTTACGGATTTCAACCCACGTGAGAAAAAACAGGAAAAGTTTCGTTAAACCTAGTTCTTATTTGCATTAATTTATCCCGGCCGCTCGCTTGCCATAGGCGTATGTTCGTCTGTGTTGCATTTTCCGAAAAAAATTTACCTCTGCTCTGCTGATATCAAGCCCTACTCTGTCGATGGTCACGCCTACTCTGTCGATGTTTCGCCTTACTCTGTCGATGGTCACGCCTACTCTGTCGATGTTTCCGCCTACTCTGTCGATGTTCATGCCTACTCTGTCGATGTTACCGCCTACTCTGTCGATGTTTCCGCCTACTCTGTCGATGTTTCCGCCTACTCTGTCGATGTTTCGCCTTACTCTGTCGATGTTTCCGCCTACTCTGTCGATGTTTCCGCCTACTCTGTCGATGTTACCGTCTACTCTGTCGATGTTACCGCCTACTCTGTCGATGTTTCCGCCTACTCTGTCGATGTTTCCGCCTACTCTGTCGATGTTACCGCCTACTCTGTCGATGTTACCGCCTACTCTGTCGATGGTCACGCCTACTCTGTCGATGTTTCGCCTTACTCTGTCGATGGTCACGCCTACTCTGTCGATGGTCATGCCTACTCTGTCGATGTTACCGCCTACTCTGTCGATGTTCATGCCTACTCTGTCGATGTTTCGCCTTACTCTGTCGATGTTACCGCCTACTCTGTCGATGTTCCGCTCCTTGTTTTGCGTCAATACGCTCCGCTCGCTCGCTTGCCGCGGATAGGAGGCAAGCCGTCTCACAAACCCTAGATCGGCGAATCCCCGCGCTGCATATTTTTCCCGCTGAACCCAAACACCTTACATTTTTTGCGCAAGATACAACTTTTTTAAGGGAAAATAAAAAAAAAACGGAAGATGAACAGACACGTTCATCCCCGTCTATTAGTATCAAATCGCACAGCTGATCAGCTAACGTGGACTACTTTTAACCTTCAAGCAACAGTGTTTCTGGGTCTTCGAGCAGATTCTTGATTTTGACGAGAAATTGAACGGCTTCGCTACCATCAACAATTCGATGATCATAAGATAGCGCAATATACATCATCGGCCGGATTTCAATTTTATCGCCTTCCGGTGTCTCAACAGCAACCGGGCGCTTCTTAATGCCGTGCATGCCGAGAATACCCACTTGAGGGGCATTGATGATCGGTGTTGAGAGCAGCGATCCAAATGTGCCGCCGTTCGTAATCGTAAAAGTGCCGCCCTGCAAATCGCTAAGCGTCAATTTATTGGCGCGTGCCTTTGAGGCAAGATCCTTGATTGATTGCTCGATTGCCGCAAAGGTTAGCCGATCAGCCTCGCGGACAACGGGAACGACAAGGCCCTGGTCGGTCGCCACCGCGATGCCGATATCATAATACTTCTTAACCAATAAATCCGTACCGCTGATTTCCGCATTGAGCAGAGGGAAACTCTTTAACGCCCCGACAACAGCTTTCGTAAAGAAAGACATAAAGCCCAGCTTGACATCGTGTTCCTTAACAAACGCATCCTTGCGACGTTTTCTTATACTCATGATCGCCGTTAAATCAACCTCATTAAATGTGGTTAACATCGCCGCTTCGTGTTGTACGGCGACAAGCCGATTCGCGATCGTCTGACGACGGCGCGTCATTTTAATCCGCTCAATCGGTTTGCCTGGTTCAGAAATTGGCTCGGCAATCGGTGCAGCCGCAGGAGCTGGAGATGGCTGGGCTTTGGCATCAGTAATATCCTCTGGACGGACACGCCCAAGCGGATCGCGTGTCGGCACTTGATTCAGATCGATGCCTTTCTCACGGGCAAGCTTGCGGGCAGCAGGAGAAGCCACAGGATTAGACTTTTCTGTCCCAGTCGTCCCTATTACTGCTGCCTCAACTGCCGGCTTCTGAGATGGCGAACTTTGCGCTGCCGGCACAGCTTCAGTCGGAGCAATAGGAGCCGCTACTGCCTGGACTTGTTCCGGCGCTGCGGAGCTGGTACCCGCCGCCTCATCAAGGATCGCAATCACTTCGCCGACTTCAACCGTTTCATCAACATCTTTTTCGATTTTCTTCAAGACGCCTGAATGTTCCGCGCTAATTTGAATATTGACTTTATCTGTTTCAATTTCCGCGATATCATCGCCTTGGTTGACCTTATTGCCCACATTGACTAGCCAGCGGACGATCGTGCCTTCTGTGATCGATTCTGCAAGTTCTGGAACCTTAACTTCAATCATGAATTTTCCCCTCCTTGTGTCCAGCTACAATAATTTCGATGCAAAGTTTCCTCAATAATCCGTTTCTGTTCCTGTTTGTGCAGTACCGGTTCGCCTGTTGCCGTGCTAGAACGATGCGGTCGGCCGATATAGCGAAGCGCTACACCTTCCGGCAGAATCGTGCGCAGCCTCGAATTGATGTAACTCCATGATCCCATATTCCGCGGCTCTTCTTGCATCCAGGCAATCTCCTGAAGATTGGCATATTGGCGGATATAGTTTTTCAACACATCGCGAGGGAATGGGTACAGTTCCTCAACGCGCAGCACTTTCAACCAATCAAGATTACTTTCTGTTGATTCCATTTCGACTGAAAGATCCACTGCAATTTTGCCGCTGCATAGAACAAGCCGTTCCACTTTCTCTGGATCACCCGCGCTTTTTGAACCATCCAGAACACTCTGGAAATTTCCCTCAGCCAAATCTGCCGGAGAGGACGTGGCCATCGGATGGCGTAAGAGACTCTTTGGCGTCATGATAACAAGCGGCCGAACCACATCGGTATTCAGAATCGCTGCTTGACGGCGCAAAATGTGGAAGTATTGAGCAGGTGTCGTCAGATTGGCAACTACCCAATTGTTTTCTGCGGATAATTGCAGGAAGCGTTCCAAACGCCCACTTGAATGTTCCGGCCCCATGCCTTCATAACCATGCGGTAAAAGGATAACCAGTCCCGATCGCTGCCCCCATTTCGCCCGTCCCGCGGACACGAATTGATCGAACATCACCTGGCCGACATTGGCAAAATCACCGAATTGTGCTTCCCAAATCACAAGGGTCTCCGGGGCACAAACGTTATACCCATATTCAAAACCGATAACAGCTGTCTCTGACAGCGGACTGTTATGAATATCGAACGATGCCTGGACATCTTTCAGATGGTGGTAGGGAATATAAATCTGTCCGGTCTCCGTATCATGAAGCACCGCGTGACGATGGGCAAACGTGCCACGCTCAACATCCTGCCCGGTAAAACGAATCGGTGTTCCGTCTTTCAATATCGACGCAAAGGCAAGCGCCTCACCGGTTCCCCAGTCGATTTTCCGTGCTGCCGTTAACGCAAGACCGCGGCGCTTTAGAATCTTCTCCAGCTTCGGATAAACATGGACGTTTTCCGGCCAGTTCAGAAGTTCCTGGTTCAGCCGATTCAGTACATCGAGCGATACTTTTGTCTGAATATAGGTCAGTGGTTCCGCAAGTTTTTTCGGAAAAGGAACTTCCTGCAAATGCTTCTCTTTTGCACGCGATTCGTTATAAATCTTCTGCAATTTATCAAATAAATGCTGTTTATATTGAGCCACTTCGTCCTGAAGCGCAAAACCCTCGCTTTTTATTTTTTCAAGATAAAGAGCGGCAACGGTCGGATGTTTCTCAATAAGATCATAAAGCAGCGGCTGGGTCGCTTTCGGATCATCCGATTCGTTATGACCGTAACGTCTATAGCCGCAGAGATCGATAAGAAAGTCTTTTCCGAAAGTCTTTCTGTATTCATAAGCCAATGTAATCGCCGTCAGACACGCCTCCGGATCATCCGCATTGACGTGCACAATCGGAATTTCAAACCCTTTGGCAAGGTCGCTCGCGTAAGCCGTTGAACGATCATCTTCATGATCAGTTGTGAAGCCAATCTGGTTATTGGCGATAATATGAATCGTTCCACCAGTCTGAAAGCCTTTCAGACGGCTCAAATTCAAGGTTTCTGCGACAACGCCTTCGCCAGGAAACGCCGCATCGCCATGGATCATAATCGGTAGCGCGTTCTCCGTCGCTTGACTCGGGAAACCAGCTCCATCCCGCTGATCTTGAGCTGCCCGCGCATAGCCTTCGATGACTGGGTCAACCACTTCCAGATGGCTTGGATTATTCGCCATCGTCAGTTTCACTTCATAAACCGCTTCGTCAGTTTCCGAATCACCCGTATATTGCAGCAAATGCTTTTTCTTCTCCGCGCCTTCAATCGACCGCGCGGCACCCAAATGATATTTCACATCGCCGGTCCATCCGTAATTAATCCCCTTCGAACCCTCGGAAGGCACCATGCTCTTAATCGGCGCGTGAACGAATTCCGCCAATATTTTTTCATAAGGCTTACCTAATATATGTGCCAGCACGCTCAGGCGCCCACGGTGAGCCATACTAAGCATCACCTGACGCGCTCCGTCACGGACGCTATACTGAATCAGTTTATCAAGCATCGGAACGAGCACGTCAAGCCCCTCAATTGAAAAACGCTTCTGACCGACAAACGTTTTGTGAAGAAAGTGTTCAAAAGTTTCAACTTTAACCAGTTCTTTAAGTAAATCCTTTTTCTCACTTCCTGCGACTATTTGTTGAAAGCGTTTTCTTTCAATTGTCTCATTAAGCCACTGTTTTTCCGCTAATTCACGGACATGACTGAATTCGTAGGCTAGCGAACGGGAATAGAGATCGCGCAGATAATTAACAACATCTAACGCGTTTTTCACTTCAGCAGGCGCCTCCGGCCAAATCACTTTTGAAGGAATCGCTTTCATTTTTTTAGGCGACAAATTAAACTTGGCAAGATCCATCAAATGCGTCTCAATGACGCGATTGCGTTCCAAAGGATTGACATGAGCGAGCAGATGCCCGTAACCGCGAATTCGATCAGCCAAGCGAACCGATCCGACGACCTGATCCAGATCGAAACGATTTTCTATATTGCCGGTCTCATGAACGGTGTGCGTCACCGCCAGTTGCGTCTCCTCAATCTGTGGTCTTCCATATTGATCGAAAAGTTTTCGCAAAGCAGGGTCAACATTTTCTGCGTTATCCAGATACAAATCGTACTGTTCATCAATATAGCCAAGATTCAATCGAGAAAAACTTTGCCATGGATTCGTTTTGTACAACATGTCTTCAACCGGCATTTTTTTCGCTCCCCATTTTAGGACTTTCCAAGCACGAAACGCCTTTGCTTATCCTTTCTGTACACTCATTTTAGCACAGGGCTGATTAACTTTAAATTGTTACGATCTCATGAAACCATGTATTTTTGTTATCGTTTTCATTCTAGTTATCGTTTTCATACATTGACATATTACATAATATGTGACCATCGACATTTTTCCATAGACGACCGCTCGTTTTCTCATTTCAGTACATGCTATAATAGGCGTAACACTTTGATTTGACTCGCAGTGAAAGAAGGAACAGATTGGTGACAGATCTCCAACCAGGAACACTTGCAAATTTAAAAATGACACATAAGGCACCTTTCGGCTTTTTCCTGACCGATGGAACCCAGGAAATTCTGATGCATGACAACGACGCGGTCGGCACGATTCAGGAAGGAGAGACGATTCAGGTCTTCCTTTTTCAGGATCACCAAGGGCGTCTTGCTGCCACCCAAAAGATACCGTCTATCCAGATTGGTCACTACAACTGGGCGACTGCCGTTTCCATGCACAAAAAATACGGCGTTTTCCTGGATATCGGCATCAATAAAGATATTTTGCTTTCCAAAGACGATTTACCGGAGGAATGGCCGGATTGGCCAGCCGCAGGCGATCGCATCTATTGTACGTTAAAGCTTGATAAGAAAGGCCGCCTTTTTGCACAGCTTGCTGATGAATCGATTATCCACGTTATTGCTCACAAGGCACCGGATGATGTTCAGAACAAAGAAACAGACGCAATCGTTTATCGGGCAGTTACGGACGGTTTCCATATTCTGACCAAAGAAGAAAGCTGGCGCGGATTCCTGCACAATCAAGAAGCCGTTGGCAGGCTGCGTATTGGTCAAAACATCCATTGCCGCATTATTGATCGGAAAGACAATGGTTCAATCAATGTCTCCATGCTTCCGCGAACCCATGAGCGTATTGACACCCATGCCGCAACCATTCTGAGCTATTTAGCGTCGCGTGACGGGGCGATGCCGTACTGGGACAAAACAACCGCACAAGATATCGCCGATCGTTTTCAAATGAGCAAAGGTGACTTCAAACGAGCACTCGGCCATCTGATGAAGAAAAACAAGATCTATCAAAAGGACGGCTGGACTTATCGAAAATAAAAGAAAGGCGGCACACGCTGAATAATACGTGTACCGCCTTTCTTTTTCTCAATATTGTTTTTCTGACCAAAAGGCAATATTCGCGGAAACAGCGTGCCAGATGAGCCTCGCAGATTTTTGCCTGTCTGAGGAGGCCAATGGTAGCGCCCGCGGCAAGCGAACACAGGGCAATAAGCGCTTAAAAACAATTAGCAGATTTTAACAAACTTTTTGCAAAGCGATTAAGCTTCACCGCGCCGCATTTGACCCACTCGCTGGTAGAGTAGACCAACGAAGTAGCTGAGCGCCTCAAAAGCAACGATATAGAAACTAACGGGCGCATTGGTATAATAACCGGCAGATAAGCCGAACCAGACACCCGCCATCGCGAGCAGCGCAGCCGTCAGAATCATGCCAAAAATGGATTGCGTGAAAAAACGCGCCGCCGCTGCCGGAACCGTCATTAACGCGAAAACAAGCAGTGCGCCGACAATTTGTACCGTCACACTGACAGCAACAGCCATCAGCAGCAGAAAGCCGATCGAAATCAGATGAACCGGGAGACCAGCTGCTTCAGCGCCCGTCTGATCAAAAGAATCAAATTTCAGCCAGCGATAGCCGACCGCAAGGACAAGCAGTACAAACAAGGTCAGCCCAACCAATTGCCAGACATCCTGAAGATCAATGCCGACGACGCTCCCGAACAAAATGGTCTTTGTAAAACTGCCCTGGGCATCAGATAGGGAGAGAAACAAGATGCCAAGACCAAGCGCAAGACTGAGAATCACGCTAACCGCAGCATCGCGGCGGAACACACGGACACCAAGTTGTCCGACACCACAGGCGCCAAGCAGTGTGAACAGCAAAAGGCCGATCAACGGATCGAGTCCGGCAAATACAGCAAAGGATGCACCAGCAAAACCAATATGGGAAAACGTATGAGCAATAAATGAAAGATTTCTCGCCATGATAAAGACGCCGATTGCGCCGCACATTATCGCAATCAGTGTTCCAGCAATAAAAGCATGGCGCATGAAGTCGTACGCAAACATCTCGCCGGTCACTCCTTTTTAATGAAACATCGCCTGACGCTGCGCGGATTCTAAAGTCGCTTTTTGCGCGGCATCAACAGGTTCATGCTGATAGTACTCCGCGAGCAGTTGCTGATCGCTAAGCAAATCAGCAGCACCGCCCTGCACATATTTTCCTCGTGCTAAGAGCAGAACCTGGTCGGCGTAGGTCGCAACCTGCGCCAAATCGTGGCTAATAAAAATAACGGTAACGCCGCGTTTCTCACAGATCCTAAAGACCAGCCGCATCATCTCTTCTTGCGCGCCCGGATCCAGATTGGCTGTCGATTCATCCAAAAGCAGAAGATCCGGTTCGCGGATGAGTGCCTGGGCGAGAAACACACGCTGCCGTTCGCCCCCGGACAGACGACCGATCGGCTTTTTCGCGAGCATTTCTGTATCCGTAAATTCCATAATCTCTTTTAATTTGCTTCGTTCCGCGCGGGTCAACCACGGAAGCAGATGGCTCGTGAGGCCGAGCGTAATAAAATCTTTTGCAGCGATCGGTGTTTCCTCATCAATCGGTCGTGATTGCGGCACATAGCCAATGACCGGTTTGCCGTCGCCTTCAATCACCATCTCGCCTGCTTGCGGACGGATGAGTCCAAGCAATACTTTCAGCAGCGTCGATTTGCCCGCCCCGTTCGGTCCAATTATGGCGAACATCTTCCCGACAGGCACATAAAAAGAGAGGTCGCGGAGTACCTCTTCTCCATTAAATCCAACGGATAAATGATTCATTTGAATCCGGTGCAACATCAGGTAAGTCCCTCCAATAATCGCTTGATTGGTCCCAAGCAAGCGAACAAATCGCTGTTTCTATCAATAAAGCTAATCTATTCCAAGTTAAACGTAAACATTACGATTTAGAAACAAAATTGATATTAATATTTTCCAAACGCTTTGTCAAGCAAGAACAATATCTGGAGCAGGTGTTTTCTACCAAACAATCTTGACTATCCTTAATCCAAAGGCTAAGTTAATAAGGTTAATGAAAATGGAGGTCAGCATATGAAAATCGCAATGGCAAGTGACCACGCGGGTTATGAATTAAAAGAAGAATTGAAAAAGTGGTTGGAACAAGAAGGGCATGAAGTACTCGATTTCGGTACCAACAGCACAGAATCCTGTGACTTATCCGATTTTGTCTATCCGGCTGCGCTCGCCGTTGGTAAAAAAGAAGCAGAACGCGGCATTTTTGTTGACGGCGTCGGCTACGGTAGCGCGCTGATCGCCAATCGGATTTACGGCGTCACTGCTGCCGTTTGTCAGGATCCGTTCTGCGCCAAACTCGCACGTCAGCATACAGATAGCAATGTGCTCTGCATCGGCGGTAAAATCATCGGCTCAGGAATTGCCCATGAAATTGTTTCCGTTTGGATGCAAACTGAACCAATTACCGATGTCGACAAATACGTTCGCCGCGTAAAGAAAGTGGAAGCCATTTCTGAAAAGCATCTGAAGAAACTGACAGAAATCTAAACGGCTAACTTATAAGTAATGAGGATGTCTCAAAATGAGACATCTTTTTTTACGCATTGACTTGTTAAATTTTAGCGGAATGAAGGCGAGAAAGTGCTAAGAAACTTGACCCGCGCTGTGTTTCCCAGGCTCCGGTGCTATTTTGGTGCAACTCTCGAAATTCGGTGCGACTTTTTCATGATTAGGAGCAACTTTTCTCGGATTGGGTGCGACTTTTGCTCAATTCGGTGCAACTCTTGAAATTCGGTGCG
>NZ_JAFBEV010000031.1 GCF_016908935.1 Sporolactobacillus spathodeae
TTCCATTATAAAGGATTTTTTTGTCTAGAAACCATATTAATTTTGAACATTCATAGTATTATGAATGGTTTGAATAAATTAGTGAAACGCTAGTAATGTTAAAATATGAAATTTCAGAATTAAGCATCAGAGAACTAAGAATCAGGGAGAGGACTAGGACGAGAACTAAGAAATGAAATGCACTATCAGCTTGGCATCGAGAGTAGGTCGCGTTATCAGCAAAGTAGCGCCGCGTGGCGTGTGCACGCGTGGCCGAAGCGCATTTGATGCAATGAAGCACTAGGAGCTTTGCCCGTTTTTCTCAACGCTTCACTGTATCCATTTTTAGGGCGATTAATCATTGACTTCATCCAGTAATTCAATTAAAATACAAAATACATACTTCAATATGCTAGCGAACTAAAGCGTTTGAACCCATAGAGATCGGAAACAGAGAGAGGATTAAAACGAATGACAAAGCCATATATGTTTGAAAAACCGCTAGGGCTACGGGATTCGCTACCTGCGACTCACCGGGAAATCGCCAGGCTCGAAGGAATTTTTCAAGAAGAATTACAACGATGGGGCTATGACTTTTTGCAAACACCAGCCTTGGAATATGCGGAAACAATTGGGCGCGCCTCAGCAATTGAAGACAGCCAGCTCTTTAAATTTCTTGATGCGGAAGGTCATCCCGTCGTGCTTCGTCCGGATATGACGACGCCAATTGCCCGAATCGCCGCATCGAGTCTTGGACAGGAACCGTTGCCATTACGTTTGGCCTATACGGCGGCTCTCTATCGCAGTCAGAAGAAAGAAGGCGGGCATCCGAGTGAGTTCGAACAGGCGGGGGCCGAATTAATTGGCGATGCGACACCGTATGCCGATGCTGAAGTTATCTCGTTGATGATGGTTTTGCTTGAAAAAGCGGGGCTTCAATCGCTGCGTCTGGCGATCGGCCATGTTGGTTTCGTCAAGGCTTTTTTCCAAGGTATGGCGGGTGATCCGGTTGCTGCCGAGCGTTTAAGCCATTTGCTTTACGTGAAGAATGATGTCGGTTTTCGTGAATGTGTTGCATCGCTTTGTCTGAATGATACGCGTTCCGATAAATTAAATGCCTTTATTGATTCAAGACGGATGGATAATGAGGCAACGTTGGATTTCTTGAGTAGCATTTCAGAACAGGATCCAGTGCTGCACACTTATTACTCGTCCATTGCTGAACTGGTCCAACTGCTGCGCTTTACCCATATGGAAGAAAAGATCGATCTCGATATTACGCTGATGCCACACCTAAGTTATTATACCGGTTTTGTTTTTCAAGGGTTCGGCGGCAGTCTTGGTTTTCCAGTTGCGAGTGGCGGACGCTATGACAATCTGCTCGCTCAATTCAATCGACCCTGCCCGGCAACCGGATTCGGCATCCGGATTGACCGACTAATGAGCGCCGTGCATCCGGACGCAATCAGTTTGGCAAAGCAGAAGATGGTCATTATCTATGATCAGGCAAATGCTGAGAAAGCCATGACATTTGCTCAGGAACAGCGGGAGAGAGGCTTGACGGTCGTGTTACAGTATACGGATGGCATTAAAGATTATGTTTCTTACGTCGCACAGTTTCAAACCGTCTATCGGTTTGTGAAAGAGGATACGGGATTGGAGACAAAGAAATGAATGATTCCATTATTACGATTGCGATGCCTAAAGGAAGGATATTCGGCGACGCCTGCAATCTATTGCGGCGGGCAGGTTTTGAGCTCCCTGCAGCCTTTGAAACAGCAAGGCGTCTGATTATCGATTTAGATGATGAGCCGTTTCGATTTATCCTTGCCAAACCGGTGGATGTACCCACCTATGTTGAATACGGTGCGGCTGATATCGGTATTGCCGGGAAAGATGTTCTGCTGGAGAGCGGACGCGATGTTTACGAGATGGTGGATCTAGGTATCAGTCGGTGTCATATGGCAGTTGCCGGTCTCCCGAATCATTCAAGCAAGCGACCCTATTTACAAATTGCGACGAAGTATCCGAAGATTGCTTCTGAATTTTATCGAAAACGCGGGGAACAGATCGATCTGATCGCTTTGAACGGGTCGATCGAGCTGGCACCTATTGTGGGACTCGCGGATGCGATCGTTGACATCGTTTCAACGGGCCAGACCTTGCGTGAGAATGGTCTTGTCGAATACGCCAAACTGATGGACATCAGTTCGCGTTTGATTGTCAATCCGGTTAGCTATCGTCTGAAGAAGGAAGCGATTGACAGAATCGTCAGCAGAATGATTGCAAGTGCGGAGGGATCAACTATTGGAATGGATTGAAAACGGAGATTTGGCTTTTTTAAAAGAGAGAAAAGTTGAAGCAAAAGAAGAAGCACGTCTTTCGGTTCGAACAATTATTGAACGGGTAAAGAAGGAAGGCGATGCAGCGCTTCATTTTTATACAAAACAATTTGACGGTGTAACGCTTGATCAATTAAAAGTATCTGCCGCAGCGGTGGAAGCGGCTTGCGCGCATGTACCGGATGAAGTTAAAGCGGCGATCAAATTGTCAGCAAAGAACATCCGCGCCTTTCATGAGAAACAAATGCCCGCCTCATGGATGGAAAACACTGAAGACGGCGTAACCCTGGGGCAACAGGTGACCGCACTTGACTCGGTCGGTGTTTATGTCCCTGGAGGAACGGCCTGCTATCCGTCTTCCGTATTAATGGGTGCGATCCCTGCCCTCGTCGCTGGTGTCACGCGTGTCGTTCTGATTTCGCCGCCGCAGAAAAACGGACAGATTGCTGCTGGCGTGCTTGCAGCAGCGCAGGAAATCGGATTGACGGAGATCTATCAAGTTGGCGGTGCACAGGCAATTGCCGCATTGGCGTATGGAACGGAAACGATTCGTCCCGTTGATAAAATTGTCGGCCCAGGCAACCTATATGTCATGTTGGCAAAAAAAGAAGTATTTGGCGATGTGGCGATTGACAGTCTAGCAGGTCCGAGTGAAATTGCGGTTATTGCCGATGAATCTGCGAATCCTGCATGGGTCGCTGCTGACCTGCTCTCTCAGGCAGAGCATGACCGGCTTTCGATGCCGGTGCTTGTGACGCCGTCGCAAGTTTTCGCGGAAAAAGTGGAAGAAGAAGTAGAAAAACAACTTCGTGACTTGCCAAGAAAGGCAATCGCTGGTTCTGCGATAAAATCGGTTGGTAAGATCATACGAACAGCCGATTTGGATGAATCTGTTGCAATTGTCAATCAGATTGCGCCTGAGCATCTCGAACTGGCTGTTGCTGATCCGGACGCTCTGCTTCCGAAAATTCGCCATGCGGGGGCGATTTTTCTCGGAATGTATAGTTCGGAGCCTGTTGGCGATTATGTCGCTGGACCGAACCACATCATACCAACGAATGGTTCTGCACGCTATGCCAGTCCGCTTGGTGTGGAAAGTTTTCTGAAAAGATCAAGTGTCATTCGTTATTCCGCAGACGCGTTGCGGGAGGTCGGGGCAGCGATTGCCGCTTTTGCCCGCTACGAAGGTCTGGAAGGCCATGCACGCGCGGTTGAGCAGCGTTTAAAGGGGGAAGCAAAACATGACTGAAAGAACAGCACAAATTGTACGCGATACGTTTGAAACACAAATTAAATTGACTTTATCAATCGATGGAACGGGCCATTCAAAAATTGAAACGGGTGTTCCGTTTCTAACACATATGCTAACCCTGTTCACGAAGCACGGATTCTTTAATCTAGAAGTGAGCGCAAGCGGGGATACAGATGTTGATGATCACCATACAACAGAAGATATTGCCATTTGTCTCGGACGCGCAATTCGTCAGGCAATAGGTGATAAAGCGGGAATTAATCGTTATGGCTATGCGTTGGTGCCGATGGATGAAACGTTGTCGGAAGTCGTGATTGATTTGAGCGATCGTCCTTATTTTGTTTTTCACGGTCAGCTACCCGCACAGAAAGTCGGTACATTTGATACAGAATTGCTAAAAGAATTTTTGGACAAGCTCGCAGTTGAGGCGCGTATGAATTTGCACGTTACGATCCGCTACGGCGAGAACACGCATCACATAATTGAATCGGTATTCAAGGCGCTTGGAAGGGCACTCGACACGGCCACCCTCAAAAATCCGAGGATTGAAGGCGTCCTCTCAACGAAAGGAACATTGGGATGATTGGGATTGTCGATTATGGAATGGGCAATTTGTACAGTCTCAGTCAGGCGTTGGAACGTCTGGATGCACCATTTTTGATCAGCAGTCAGGTGACAGAATTGGAAAAGACTGATGGTCTGATTCTGCCAGGCGTTGGTGCTTTTAAAGATGCGATGCGCGCGCTGACGCAGCAGAAGCTAGTTTCTTTTCTACGCGCGTACGCCGCGAATCAGCCGCTTCTTGGGATCTGTCTCGGCATGCAGCTTCTGTTTGATGAGAGCGAAGAAGGTGAATTAACTGCAGGACTCTCGCTTCTTCCGGGACGAATTGTTCGTTTTTCTGGCAAACAGTCTGATGGGAAGCGGCTAAAGGTGCCACATATGGGTTGGAATACGCTTGAATTTCAGCAGGCAGACGCGCCGATTCTCGCCGGACTTAAACCAGACTATGCTTATTTTGTCCATTCTTACTACGCTTGCACATCGGTGCCCGAAATTCTAATCGCGACCGCGCCTTATGGCATTGCAGTTCCGGCAATTGTCGGCCGCGGACTTGTTTACGGCACACAATTTCATCCAGAAAAAAGCAGTCGGTTTGGTGAGCAACTGCTGAAAAACTATCTGGATTTTGTTAAAGAAAAAAAACAACGTCGGGAGGCTGGCATCTGATGTTTACTTTATATCCGGCTATCGACCTGTTGAATGGTCATTGTGTACGGCTCTTTCAAGGTGATTATGCTCAGTCGACGATTTATGCGGATTCACCGGTTGAGGTAGCACGTGCATTCGCTAAGCAGGGTGCGAAATGGCTTCACGTCGTTGATCTTGATGGGGCGAAGGTAGGAAAACCGGAAAACCGCGAAATTATTTTTGAGATGGCTGCCGAGACCGGTGTCAATATTGAAGTTGGCGGCGGTGTCCGTTCCATGGCAACAATTGACGATTACTTGGCTCATGGCATCAAGCGGGTCATACTTGGCAGCTCGGCTATAGCTGATCCGGACTTTACACGCGCTGCGCTGAAAAAATATCCGGAAGCTGTGGCCATTGGTCTTGACGTCAAAAATGGCAAAGTTGCTGTTGAAGGTTGGCTTGCGGTCTCAGCAATTGAACCTGTTGAACTCGCACAGGAACTAATAAAAGCAGGCGCCGCCCATTTTATTTACACGGACATTTCCAAAGATGGGGCAATGGAAGGGACAAACCTTGATGGGGCTATAAGCTTGGCGCGGGCAATCGGCCAGCCGGTTGTGATTTCCGGCGGTGTAAGTTCGCTCAGTGAATTAAGGCGAATCGTGGAACATGCTGATTCAGCGGTGAGCGGCGCGATCATTGGTAAAGCGCTCTACACGGGAGCTATCGATTTAAGTGAAGCAGAAGAGATGGTGACTTCTTATGCTCGCTAAGCGAATTATTCCTTGCCTTGATGTCAAAGACGGTCGTGTGGTTAAAGGCAAACAATTTGTTCAGCTTCGCGATGCCGGCGATCCGGTCGAACTTGCGATGTATTATAATGAACAGGGTGCAGATGAGCTCGTTTTTCTAGATATTTCAGCATCCAATGAAGGACGTGAGACGATGGTGGACGTTGTTCGCGCGGTCGCCTCAAAACTCAGTATTCCGTTTACCGTTGGCGGCGGCATACAATCAATGGATGCTATTAAACGGTTGCTTCGTGCCGGTGCGGATAAAGTTTCATTGAATAGTTCGGCTGTTGCTCATCCAGAACTGCTCCGTGCCGGCGCTGATTTTTTCGGCTGTCAATGTATGGTTTGCGCCATTGACGCGCGCTTTGATCCAGACAGCGGACATTATTTGGTCTATACGCATGGTGGACAGAAACAGACCAGCCTGGATGCCGTTGAATGGGCTAAGGAAGCGGTTCGGATGGGTGCAGGCGAAATTCTTCTGACCAGTATGGATAAAGATGGCGAGAAAAGCGGTTTTGAATTGCACCTGACTAAGAAGATCAGCGATGCAGTTGATGTTCCAGTCATTGCCTCAGGCGGTGCAGGAAGCGCCAAGGATTTCTATGATGCTTTCATCGAGGGAAATGCCGATGCAGCGCTTGCCGCCTCAATTTTCCACTATAAAGAAACGACAGTATCTGAAATCAAACGTTATTTAAAACGAAGAGGAGTGGCCATTCGATGAATGCTGATGAAGTAAAATTTGATGAAAAAGGTCTAATCCCGGCGATTGTTCAGGATGCGCAAAGTAAAGAAATTCTGATGCTCGCCTTTATGAATAAGGAATCACTCGAAAAATCGATTGAAACAGGCGAGACATGGTTTTACAGCCGTTCCCGCCAGCAACTTTGGCACAAAGGCGAAACTTCCGGAAACACACAGAAAATTGTTGACTGGGCGGTCGACTGCGATGCCGATACACTGCTGATTAAAGTCAATCCAGCCGGTCCTGCCTGTCATAAAGGTACATACAGCTGCTTCAAGTCGGCTCAACCTGCTCAGGCAGAGGCGGTTGCTTGTTGCAATGACCGCTACGCGATCCTCGCTGAACTCGAACAGGTGATTGCTGCGCGCGAAGCTGAGCGTCCGGAGGGGACTTATACAACCTATTTGTTCAATGAAGGCTTGGATAAAATTTTAAAGAAGATCGGCGAGGAAACATCTGAAGTCATTATTGGCGCCAAGAATCATTCTGTTGCTGAAATTGAATGGGAAGTATCCGATGTGATTTACCACACTTTGGTGATGCTTCGTGAAGAAAAAATTAGTTTTGATCGGATTCTGCACGTGCTTGAAAAGCGTCACCGCGATAAAAGTGAATTCCAACGTGAGAAGGCAAAAGACCTAGATATTTAAATCGATTTGCCTTGATCGTTAAAAAAATAAATGATTTTGCGTACGGCGCTGGCGCTAGCTGATACAGCATGCAAGCGAGCAGCCGAAGCGCATTATTATTAGAAAAACTTGGCGAACTAAGTCTTTTGAACAATGATCAAGCCTTAGTTTTTCTTATACTTAATTCCTTTGAAATCTTTATACTTCCTTAACGTACAAAAAGAGACTTGGCTATTAGCCAAGTTTTTTTAATTATTTAGGAAATATTAACTGATGTATCGCTTTTTACAAATCGGTTAAAAAATTGAGCTGGGAAAATTGTCTACACGCTCAATTTGCCATGAAAGGACTGATTGCGAATGATTCTGATGCTTATCTTTTTGCTTTTCATGATAGTGATCATTGGTCTACTCATTCTCTTTTTATTAAAAAGCAAAGTGGCATTTCGCATCAGTTTTTTTGCCGATTTGGACCGTCTAAAGCTTAAGATTCACTTTTTTTTCAGGAATAAAGAGTTGCACACTTTTGAATGGGATGAGACTAGCCTTGTGAAACTTTCTAATAAATACGAACGTATCTTCAGCGTTTTCTTCAACACCCGGACAGATAGCGACGATTGGTTTTTTTTTGCCAGAAAAATGCACCGAGCGTTTGAGAAGCGCCATGTCGCTAATGTTGTGCAAGTGACCGACTTTGTTTGGATTACTTCAATAGGGACAGGGGAAGCCGATCAAGCCGCATGGCTCAGTGGGGTCATCTGGTCACTGAAATGTATGATTTTACCTCTGATCAGCGAGTGGCTGGATGATCCACCGCCGAGGATAAAAGTCGTTCCGCTTTTTCAGGAACGGCGGTTGGCGACACGTTTCTCGTGCATGATCTCGTTTAAGGCAGGAGAAGCTATAGCTATGATGCGGCGAATCAAGCGGCAAATGAAAGAGGGAGAAGCGGATGGCAGAGCATCCAATCCAAGGTTTAATGAAAACGGCGCTGGATAGTATTCAGGCGATGATTGATGTCGGGACGATTGTCGGCGATCCGATTGAAACAGAAGACGGACATATGATTGTGACAATTTCCAAAGTCGGTTTCGGCTTTGTGGCAGGTGGCAGTGAATTCAATACAAAGAATGACAATCAGGATGAAGAGCCCTCAGAGGACACAGAAGCCTATCTGCCGTTTGGCGGTGGTACAGGTGGGGGTGTATCGATTCGTCCAATTGCTTTTCTGATTATTGGGCCTAAAGGAGTTAAGACGATACACCTTGATAACCAGACCCATTTGTACGAGAAATTAATTGATCTGGCCCCGCAAACCGTTGAACGGGTAAAGGAGATTCTTGAGAAAAGCACACAAAAATCGCATTCAGGATTCAGAAATGGACGCAAAAAGCGGCGACAAGACGGCAGCGAGGAAGAAGAATTTTAAGGGACAGGCAAAAAAATCGGTGGAGTGCTCCGATTTTTTTGTCGTTTTTGGGAACTTTTTATCACAAAGGACGTAAAACAATGTAGCGATCATAGCAGCGAACGTGAAGAGTCTAACTTGAATTCTCACTGGACGATAGCTAAAATAAAAAGTAAGCGTGGCTGTCGGGAATATGAAAGATCGGTGTATCAGGAGGAAGAGGCGTTTGAAGGTTTTATTTTTTCTTCACATAAGTGAATGGGGTCAAACGTCTGGCCGCAAACAAAGAAATATGAATGTTAAGGAACACTCTTTATCTTTTGCTACACCGACCCACCGCTGATAAGAATCTTGAGGTTCTTTTTTATTGTAAGCGCTTTTTTATTATATGGAGGAAATTCTTTTGCAAACATCTCGGGTCAGTGAACTTTTTTCAATACTAGACAATGCGGCGCTTATTCTTCGAAAAGTACGTAAGACCAGTTATCTGGAAGCTTTGTGCGCCGCCGGCGAGCAGATTACCAATGGGCAAATTGACGATGCGTCTGTAAAAAGCCGTCTGCAACCACTTTATGACAATTTCTTTCAGGAAGGCATGACAGCTGAGGATGTTCGACGTGCTTTTCAGCTTGCGGTTCTAAAAGGAACGAAACAGCCTGGCGAAACATTTTATGATATGACACCAGATGCCCTTGTTCTCTTCATCGGACATATGGCCCGATTACTTGTTTCAGATAAGCAGGCTATTATCCTCGACCCGGCTGTTGGATCAGCGAATTTGTTGACTGGTGTGCTGAATCAGCTGGATAACGAATCGGTTACCGCTTGCGGTGTCGAGATAAATGACTTGCTGATTCGGCTTGCCTACACGAACGCCAATCTGCAGCAACAGGCGATTCATCTGTTGCATCAGGATGGTCTGAAAAAAATTCTTCAGGAACCGGCTGATCTTGTAGTCAGTGATCCGCCTGTCGGCATTTATCCGGATGCTGAATCTGCGAAAAGCTACCAATTAACCAGAATGGACGGTAAAGCGTACACGCATTTTCTATTTATCGAGCAGGGCTTGAATGCATTGAAAGAAGCCGGTTATCTGCTTTACCTCATTCCTAACCGTTTGTTCTCAGACGACAAGGAAAAGACTTTTTATCGTTATCTCGCAAAAAATGCTGTCGTACTTGCTTTGCTGCAATTGCCTTTATCGTTGTTTCAGACTCCTGAAGCTGCCAAATCGATTCTTTTGTTGCAAAAGAAGGGAACTGACGTCAGGCTTCCGAAACAGACGCTTCTTGCGGAACTTCCCGATTTCTCAGATGAAGCGGCCATGCGGGCATTTATGAAGCATATGGACAGCTGGTTTGCGGAGCACAGGAAGGACGCAAGTTGTGGAGGGTGAACGACATGGCGTTAATTTTAGCAGTCAATGCGGGCAGTTCATCGCTTAAGTTTCAACTGCTCGATATGCCGTCAGAAAAGCTTGTAACCAAAGGTTCCTTTGAACGGATCGGTTTATCAGATTCGATCGTAACCATCAGTTTCGGCGATGAAAAGATCCAGGAAGTTGCATCGATTCCGGATCACGAAGTGGCGGTTCGTACTCTGCTTGAGAAAATGACCGGGCTTCATATCATTCACAACTTGAATGAAATCAAAGGTGTTGGTCATCGCGTGGTTCATGGCGGTGAAACATTTGATGATTCGGCACTTGTGACGGATGATGTGATCCGGAAGATTGAGAACTTATCTGATTTGGCACCGCTCCATAATCCTGCTAATTTGGTCGGCATTAAAGCGTTCCGCGAGGTCTTGCCGGATATACCACAAGTGGTTGTTTTTGACACCGCATTTCACCAATCAATGGACGGTGAATCCTATTTGTATAGTCTGCCATTTGACTATTATAAGGAGTACGCGGTGCGCAAATACGGCTTTCATGGAACCAGTCATAAATATGTGACGATGCGCGCAGCCGAATTGTTAAAGCAGCCGATTGAAGATTTGAAACTGATCTCCTGCCATCTCGGCAATGGAGCCAGTATTACAGCCGTTCAAGGCGGAAAGTCGATTGATACATCGATGGGATTCACGCCGCTTGCCGGCTTGACAATGGGGACCCGCTCCGGTGATATTGATCCGGCGCTTATTCCTTACATCATGGATAAGACGGGTCTGAACGCGAATGAAGTCATCAATGTGCTGAATAAAAAGAGCGGGTTGCTTGGTATTTCCGGATTCAGCAGCGATTTAAGGGATATTCAGAAAGAAGCGAAGCGCGGCAATTCACGTGCAAAACTAGCTATCCGTATTTTTGTCGAACGGATACAGAAATTCATCGGTTCGTATGCGGCTAAAATGTCTGGTGTTGACGCCATTATTTTTACAGCCGGGATAGGCGAGCATAGTTCAATGATACGATCAAAAGTGATGCATGGTCTTGAGTTTATGGGGGTTTATGGGTCTGAGGATCAGAATCGGATCAATGGTCAGGAGGTGTTCATCAACGCGCCTCATTCACCGGTTAAGGTGCTTGTTATACCGACCAATGAGGAAGTGATGATCGCCCGTGATACAGTCCGTCTCTCTAAAATGGAATTGGAATCGTGAAGCGCCCGAATGACGCACGCCTGTGTTATCTTTGTAAGTATTGTTTTTGAAAAAAACGGCAGCCCTGTGTCTTACAACATTGGCGAGGTTTTTTTGTCAGAACAACAACAATAGAGCAAAAAAAGAGCCCGGCGTGTTTCGCCGGACTCTTTGATCAACTGAGAAAAAATCAGGAAATAATCTGTAATTCTTTTGGATAATGGGTCAGCAGTTCTGTTCCCTTGTCGCTAAGATAAACGTCGTCCTCAATACGGACACCGCCGACGCCCGGTAAATAAATCCCTGGTTCAATCGTAATGACCATACCTTTTTCAAGCAGGGCATCGTTATCTGCACTCATCGACGGTTCCTCATGTTCACCAAGGCCGAGACCGTGGCCGAGACGATGGGTGAAGTAGTCGCCGTAGCCAGCATCTGTAATCACTTTTCTTGCGACCCCATCTAAGTCACCAATCCGCAGGCCCTCGTGGACTGCTTCAATTGCTGCCAGATTGGCTTGAAGCGTGGTGTCATAGATTTTTTGTTGCTCATCGGAAACAAATTTGTAACCGACAGTCCGAGTAATGTCGGAGCAATAGCCATCAATGACAACGCCGAGATCGAAAAGCACGAAGTCACCTTCCTTGATTTGGCGTGTGCCAGGGATACCATGCGGCAGCGCGCTGTTATCGCCAGCGAGGACCATCGTATCAAAAGCCATTTCGGAATAGCCTTGTTTCGCTAATTCGTGTTCGATTTCAGCCACGATGGCAGCTTCTGTTCGCCCTTTTTTGATGGCATCAACGCCTAACTTGACGGCATAGTCGGCGAGCTCGCCTGCTTTCTTCATTGCGGCAAGTTCTGTGGCATCCTTGATACGGCGCATCGAAGCAATCAGTTCTTCTGCAGATCCGAACGACGTGCCTTCGAATAATTGTTGCACCGCTAATGCCTTTTTATACGGTAAAGTTGTCGGTTCGATATACATCTTGCCGCTGCCAGTGCGTCGCGTCGTCACAGCTTTGCGGACAATCTGCCATGGGTCTTGATCGTCACGGTAGCCAAATATCTCATGGCCAAAGGCGGATTCACGGGCTTTTCCGACTTCAAGTTCTGGGCATACGAGGAACGGTTCATCATCGGGGAAAATAAAAAGTCCGAGAAAACGTTCATGCGGATCACATTTAAAGCGGGTCAGATAGAATACATTTGTCGGATCGGCTATATAGGCGACTCGGCCATCATGGCTTTTCAGCCAGGTTGCGATTTGTTGAATTTTGTTCGTCAATGCGGTCACTCCAGTGTTTATTCTTTGTGGCATAATTTAACTACTCTTTAATTTATCACAAACAAGATGAAAAGTAAGGATTAATCTCAAAGAACATGTGAGTCCAAGAAACAGATCCGTTTGAATCTTCGACGGGTGTATAATAAAATTATTATCAAACTAAGGATCTATAAGGAGCGGAAACTGTGAAAATTACTTATATTGGTCACTCCACCGTATTGTTGGAAACAGAAAAAGCAAATCTGTTGATCGATCCTTATATTACAGAAAATCCACTTGCTGGTCTTACGATTGATGCGCTCCCGAAAATCGATGCGATTATTCTGAGTCATGGCCATGGGGATCATATTGGGGATACACAGGCAATTGCTGAACGAGATGGCTCGCTCGTGATCGCGATTGCTGAGCTTGCGACCTATTTCGGTTGGAAGGGATTAAAGACGCATGGTCTGTCAATCGGCGGCGGCTATACATTTCCTTTCGGAAGAATACAACTGACGATCGCCTTTCACGGCTCAAGTGTCACTTTAGAGGAAACGCACCAAATTCTCGATGCAGGCATGCCCGCGGGTATCTTGCTCGATATCGAAGGTAAGACGATTTATCATGCTGGTGATACGGCACTTTTTTCGGATATGAAATTGATCGGTAAGCGGCACCCGATCGATTTGGCGTTTCTCCCGATCGGCGATAACTTCACGATGGGTCCAGATGATGCATTGCTGGCGGCAAAATGGATTGGGGCAAGGGAGGTTGTACCGATCCATTACAATACATTTCCACCGATCCGCCAAGATGCCAGCAAGTTTGTGGACCAACTTGGCGGGTGCGGCCTTCTGCTCACGCCGGGAGAGTCTATTGAGAGATAGGAGCATCCAGGCCAGGAAAGTATGGTGAAAAAATGGAAACCAAGCATGACCAGATTCTTAAATATATTCAGGACTTAGAGATAGGTAGCAAAATATCGGTTCGTAATACCGCGAAGGTGCTCGGTGTCAGCGAGGGAACGGCTTACCGCGCCATTAAAGACGCTGAGAACCAAGGCTTTGTCAGCACGGTTGAGCGTGTCGGCACGATCCGAATTGAAAAAAAAGAACGCGAAAATATTGAGAAACTTTCTTTCGAATCGGTTGTCAAAATTGTGGATGGACAGGTCATCGGTGGTACAAGCGGTTTGTCGCGTACACTCAATCATTTTGTGATCGGTGCGATGGAATTGGACGCGATGAAACGCTATATTGGTGCGGATGATTTGATGATCTGCGGCAATCGTGAATCAGTGCATCGCTATGCGCTCGAAGAAGGCGCGGCGGTGTTGGTCACTGGTGGTTTCACGGTTAGTAGCAGTGTTAAGCAGTTGGCGGACACGCTCGGTCTTCCAGTGATTTCAACATCGTACGATACGTTTACCGTGGCCACGAAAATCAACCGGGCGATTTATGACCAGATGATCAAGAAAGAGATTGTTCACGTTTCTGATATTTTGATTCCTTTTTCTGAAACACAATTTGTTTATGACGAAGATTCTACCGCTGTTTGGCGGAAATTAAATCATGAGACGAAACACAGTCGTTTTCCAGTCGTCAATAAAGAGATGAAGGTTGTTGGCATTGTTGCGATGCATGATGTAATTAATCATTTGGATCGCGAGTCTATTCATGAGGTAATGACGCCGGATCCAATGGTCGTGACGCCATCGACAACGGTTGCTGCCGCTGCTCACCGAATGATCTGGGAAGGTATTGAATGCCTGCCGGTTGTCGACAAGAGCCACTACCTGCTTGGAATGATAACGCGCAGCGATGTACTCCGCGCCCTACAGATGATTCAGCAGCAGCCACAAATGGGTGAAACGATAGAAGACTTGATAGCGGCAAGCCTAGAAGAGCATCCCGATGGACCGGGGAACACGTATCAATTCAGTGTTACGCCGCAGATGACTGATTATCTTGGATCGTTGTCCTATGGCATGATGACATCGATGCTTGTTCATGTGGCGCGACGTCTTCTGAATCAGCGCCGAAAGGGCGATCTCGTGGTTGAAAACCTATCCTTTTACTTTTTTAAACCGGTTCAGATTGAGCAAAATGTACTTGTTCGGGCGGATATTCTGGAAATGACGCGGCGTAATGGAAAACTGGATTTTGAATTATTTGTTGATGAACAATTATGTGCCAAAGCGCTTCTGACCGCTCAATTTATTGATCGGTTTTGAGCGGTTGGCACCGTCAATGTCTGTAAAGACGAGAAGGGGGCAAAACTTGTGCTCGAAAAAATATTTGAAGAAATCAAAGCGAGTCAAACGATTATTATACACCGCCATGTTCGTCCGGATCCGGATGCTTTCGGTTCCCAGGGTGGTCTAGCCACTCTGATCAAGGATAATTTTCCTGAGAAAAAAGTGTGGTTAACCGGGGAAAAATCCGAATCACTCGACTTTTTGCTGACAATGGATACGGTTGCTGATGAAATTTATCAAGACGCTCTGGTGATTGTCTGCGATACGGCCAATCGTGAACGTATTGATGATCAGCGTTTTACTCAAGGACGCAAGCTCATTAAAATTGATCATCATCCGGTTGTCGATTCTTATGGCGATCTGGAGTGGGTGGATCCATCATCCAGTTCAACGAGTGAAATGATCGCGCGGTTCTGCCGCAGCCAGCCGCAACTGAAATTGACACCACAGGCTGCGCGGCTTTTATTTGCCGGAATTGTCGGTGACACGGGACGATTTCAGTACAGTAATGTGACACCTGAAACTTTTGAAACTGCGGCGGAACTTGTACGACAGCCCTTTGATCGCCAGGATTTCTTTAATCATCTTTATAGAAATAATGTGAACGTACTGCACCTGAATGGCTACGTCTTGCAGAATTTTACGCTGACACCTGAAGGGGTCGGCTTTATCAAACTGTCACTTGACACAATCCGTCACTTCCATTTGCAGTCATCCGATGCATCTTCACTGGTGAACTGTTTCTCATCTGCGGAAAATTTGAAGGCTTGGGTGCTTTTTTCTGAAGAAGAAGGCTTAATCCGCGCACGCATTCGTTCAAAGGGACCGGAAATTCATTTGCTGGCTGCTAACTATCATGGTGGCGGTCATCCAATGGCTTCAGGAGCCACAGTTTACAATTGGGAAGAAGCAGACCAGTTGATTGCTGATCTGCGGGCGCTCGTACGTCACGATGATGAAGCTACTGAAACACCAGGCAGTTTGGAATCCTGAGTCCATTTGCATGCAGAGGAGGCGATACCGATGGCATTCATTCCGCTCCATGTTCATAGCGAATACAGCTTGCTGAACAGTACATGTCGCATTGACCAGTTGGTCGCTCGGGCAAAAGAAGAGGGACAGCAGGCGCTCGCAATTACGGATCAAAATGCGCTTTACGGTGTTATCCCTTTTTATAAGGCGTGCAAGGCGGCAGGTATTCACCCGGTTATCGGTTTGTCGCTAAGTGTTGGCCTGATGAAGGGGAATACGGTTCGGAACGCTGCTGATAAACTTTTTCAAGGGTCAATTATTCTTCTTGCGAAAAACAACAAGGGCTATCGCCAGCTCGTTGCGTTGGCATCGAAGGTTCAAATGAAAAAAGAGAAATATCTCAATTTCAGTGAACTTTCCGGGCATGGCGAAGGGGTGATCGCGCTCTCTGGAGGACAGCGCGGACCGGTCAATCAATTGCTTGCTTATGGAGCGATCGAGCAAGCGGAAAAGCTTGCCGCTTCTTTTAAAAATATATTTCGCGATAATTTCTATCTCGAATATCAGCCGGGCTGCCCATTGTCTGAATTGAAGGCGCTACAGAACAAGCTGCAGCTGCCACTCGTCGCCACTTGCGCCATTCATTATCTGAACCCAGAAGATGCCGAAACATTTGCTTGTTTACGGGCCATTGATAAAGGAACAGAACTGACCACCGAACTTCAGACCGTGCAAAAAGAATATTGGGTATATCCGAAGAAGAGCGACTATCAGACGCTATTTAACGGATTAGACGCTGGCTCGATCGCCATAACAGAGACTATTGCCGCGCAATGCTGCGTTGACTTTCGCTTTGATCAACAGCGCTTACCCGCCTTCCCGCTCCCTGACGGAGCGCGCGCGAAAGATGTCCTGCACCGTGCTTGTCTGAACGGTTTATCCCGGCATTATCCGCAGCCGACCGAAGTGGTAATGGCCCGGATGGAAAAAGAGCTCGCGATTATCGATCAGATGGGGTTCAATGATTATTTTCTGATCGTCGCAGATCTCGTCGATCATGCACGAAAGTCAGGCATCATGCCTGGTCCAGGACGGGGATCCGCTGCCGGTTCGCTTGTCGCGTTTCTGCTCGGCATTACTGAAGTCGATCCAATTCAATTTGATTTGCTGTTTGAACGATTCTTGAACCCGGAACGTGTGACCATGCCAGATATCGATCTCGATTTTCCCGATGAAGACAGGGATAAGATGATTGTCTACGCCTATGAGAAATATGGGAAGGAACATGTTGCGCAGATTATAACGTTTGGAACGTTTGGCGCACGTGCGGCGATTCGGGATGCCGGGCGGACGTTGCCCATTGCGCCACATCTTGTCGACAGTATTGCCCGCCTTATTCCTTCTGCGCCGAAAATGACGCTTGAGAAGGCCTTTCAAGAGTCGCAAAAATTGCGAAATGCACTCGATCAGTCAACTGATGCGGCTGCCCTATTTGCACTGGCTCGACGACTTGAGGGCTTACCGCGGCATCCCTCGATTCATGCCGCTGGAGTTATCTTTAGCGACCAGCCGCTTTCCTCTCTTGTTCCAATTCAAGAAGGCCATGATCATTTTGCTATTACGCAATTTCCAATGGAGGTTCTCGAATCACTTGGTTTGCTGAAAATCGATTTTCTCGGTCTGCGCAATCTGACTTTTATGCGTCAGGTCATCGATTCGGCCAATCAACGCCTAGCAGCTGGCCTCTCACCACAATCGATTCCTACGGCTGATCGTGAGACTTATGCGCTACTTGGACGCGGCGACACAACAGGTGTTTTTCAGTTGGAGTCTGATGGGATGCGCCAAGTGCTGCGGAAGCTGGGGCCAACCGATTTTGAAGACATTGTCGCGGTCATTGCCTTGTATCGTCCAGGACCTGTCCAATTTATCGATCAATACATAAAACGAAAACACGGAGAGGAAGCCGTTCACTATCCGCATCCCGATCTGGAACCCATTCTAAAACAGACATATGGCGTTCTCGTTTATCAGGAACAAATCATGCAAATTGCGGTTCATATGGCAGGCTATTCGCTTGGTCAGGCAGATATCCTCAGACGGGCTGTATCGAAAAAGAAAAAAATGCTGCTTGAGCAGCAGCAGAAAGATTTTCTAAATGGCTGTCAACGGAATGGCTATGATCAAGACACAGCTGCTCGCCTTTTTGAATTGATCGTCCGTTTTGCCGATTATGGATTCAATCGTTCGCATGCAGTTGCCTACAGCATCATCGCCTATCGTATGGCCTATCTTAAAGCGCATTTTCCCCAGGTTTTTATGGCATGCCACTTGTCTAGTGTCAGCGGAAATCCGAGCAAATTAATCGAAGGCATTCGCGAAATTAGAAAAATGGGGATCCAATTGCTGCCCCCATCCGTAAATCATAGCGGAAGAACATTTGAACCTGAAGATGGAGCGATTCGTTTCGGGCTCAATGCCATAAAGAATTTGGGAATCAGTGCGGTTGATGAATTAATTGTGGAAAGGAGTAGCCGCGGGAAATACACGAGCCTTTATGATTTTTGTCAACGTGTGGCTATGCGGAAAATGAATCGCAAGGCAATCGAGTTTTTAATTTTTGCTGGTGCCTTTGACGGCCTTCATGCCGATCGCGCCGTATTGTTGGCAACTTTGGATCAAGCAATACGGATTGGAGAGGAAGCCGACCAACAAGTCTCGGGTCAGGTAACGCTTGAGCTGTCCAATGACGTGCAAGAGGCTTATATCGATGTCCCGCCGCTCTCGCCGCAGGAGCGGATGTATTACGAAAAAGAAGCCCTCGGCATGTATCTTTCGGAGCATCCATTGGCCCGCTTGCGCAACCAATTGCCGCAGGCCTTGGCGAGGCTTGGAAGCCTGACTGCGTGGCACGAGAATCAAAAAATGACAGTTGCAGCGTGGATTGAGACGCTTAAAATCACACGCACCCGAACTGGCCGCTCGATGGCTTTTCTTTCGTTGAGCGATGAAAACGGTGGCTGCGATGCGATATGCTTCCCAGCGGAATTCGAACGCTGGCAGAACGCTTTAAAGAAAGATGAACTCGTTATTCTGGAGGCCAAAAAAGCTTTCAATAAAGATTTCGATGCACAGTTGATTGTGTTGAAGGCGGAGCGGTTACAATCCTATCTTAATCGCCAGCAGGACGTGTTGTTTCTGCGTGTCGATGCGGCACATCATCGACCGGAAATACTCGAGCGACTGAAACAGGCGATAGCGAAAAATAGTGGAATGCATCGGATTGTGCTTCATTACAATAAAGGCAATCGAACGATTGCGCTCGATCATGCCTATACGGTTGATCTTGCCCCTCGATCAGTTGACAGCTTCCGACAACTTCTCGGTTCTGAAAACGTCCGCATCCGCCAGAGTAGCATTTTTTCTTAAAATTTGCAGAAGCCTCTGTTATAATGATGAAGCTGAGCATGGGCCTGGAGTGAAACATAGGTGCTGCCGGCTGCAACCGGACGCCTGTTGCATCAAGCGTTCTTCAGGTGTCACGTCGTGCGTGAGTGCGCGCCGCGGTCAGGCTGTCAGATAATGTTGAAAAACAGAGAAAACAATCGACGATTCAATGAATAATAAGTGAAAGATCATTGAATTGTTTCCGGACAGGATTAAATTCATGCTTTGATAAAGAATGAGGGTGATATACTTGTTAAAGGACTTTTTTGTTAAAAAGAAAAGGTATGCGACAGTTCCATCCGCGAAAACGAGGCAGGATGTTCCTGAGGGGATCGTACTAAAGTGCCCGAAGTGTAAAAAAATCATGTACGTAAAAGAACTCAGAAAACATCTGTATGTCTGTCAATCTTGCGGGTACCATTATCCGCTTGGGGCACGTGATCGCGCAGAAATGCTTTTTGACGAAGGGTCGTATAAAGAGTTTGACCAGGAATTGATTTCTCTGAACCCGCTTCATTTCCCAAATTACATGAATAAACTGGAAAACGACCGCAAGAAAACCAATCTTAATGAAGCGGTATTGACAGCGATGGGAGAAATTGAAGGCCAAAAAGCTGCCGTAGCAATTATGGACAAGGGGTTCCGAATGGGCAGCATGGGCTCTGTTGTGGGTGAAAAACTGACGCGACTCGTGGAATACGCCGGGGCGCATCAGTTGCCTGTGATTATTTTTTCAGCGTCAGGTGGGGCACGAATGCAGGAAGGCATGCTCAGTTTGATGCAGATGGCGAAAACGAGCGCGGCGCTGAAAGCGTTCAGCGAAAACGGCGGTTTATTTATCTCAGTCATGACTCATCCAACAACAGGCGGTGTATCTGCAAGCTTCGCTTCGCTCGGTGATTATAATCTGGCCGAGCCGGGCGCGTTAATCGGTTTTGCCGGACGGAGGATTATTGAACAGACGATCGGCGAAAAACTTCCTGATGATTTTCAGACGGCGGAGTTCCTTCTGAAACACGGACAACTTGATCGAGTCGTACCGCGAAACGACATGCGGCAAGTGCTCGGCAATCTGCTCGCACTTCACGTGGAAGGAGGAATGCCTGATGGGATCGGAACTCGAGTTTGAGAAACCGATAAACGAGCTGAAACAGAAAATCACTGATTTGAAGATCTTTATGGATGAGAAAGACATTGATTTGTCCGGTGAACTGAGTCAGTTGCAGGAAAGATTGAATGCGCTGGAAAAGCAAACCTATGGGAATATGACACCGTGGGATCGCGTTCAAATTGCTAGAGAGTTTTCACGACCGACCACACTGGATTATATCCCGCTCCTGTTTAAAGACTTTATGGAATGTCACGGGGATCGCTGTTTTGGTGATGATGCAGCGATTGTCGGTGGTGTTGCCTGGTACCACGACCGGCCGGTGACGATAATCGGTGAGCAACGCGGGCGTGACACGAAAGAGAACATCAAAAGAAATTTCGGTATGCCTCATCCAGAGGGATACCGAAAAGCGCTGCGCTTAATGAAACAGGCAGAGAAATTTAATCGGCCAATAATTACTTTTATTGACACAAAAGGAGCTTTTCCTGGCTCATCAGCTGAAGAGCGTGGACAGAGCGAAGCAATTGCTAGAAATTTATATGAAATGGCTTGGCTGTCTGTGCCGGTCATCAGCGTCGTCATTGGTGAAGGCGCGAGTGGCGGAGCACTGGCTATAGGCGTTGGTAACAAGATTTTAATGCTTGAGAACTCTTGGTACTCAGTTATATCTCCGGAAGGAGCAGCCGCACTTCTCTGGAAAGATTCAACGAAAGCTGAACGCGCAGCACAAACAATGAAAATTACCGGATCGGATTTGAAAGATCTTGGCATTATTGATAAACTGATTCCGGAGGTGCTGGGCGGTGCGCATCACGACCCGAAGAAGCAAGCTGGGTTGATTGATCAAACGCTGAAGGAAACTCTTTCTGATTTGGACAAGCTAGACCGAGAACAGCTGCGGGAGCAGCGCCTCGCCAAATATCGGGCAATTGGCGATTTCGGTACGTTTCAGCCAGATAATGAAGGCAAGTCGGCATTTTCTTATTCAGAGTGAATTTGATACGATTTGAGATCACAAATGGGGTGAAAACATGAAGAGAATTGGCGTACTGACAAGTGGCGGCGATGCTCCTGGCATGAACGCGGCGATTCGCGCCGTTGTTCGCGCGGGCATCTACCGCGGGATCGAAGTGTATGGCATCTATCATGGTTATAAGGGATTGATTACCGGTAATATTAAGAAGCTTGAAGTTTCTGATGTTGGCGATATCGTGCAGCGTGGCGGTACTATCTTGTATACGGCTCGCTGTGAAGAATTCAAGACTGAAGAAGGACGCGCTATTGCTATCGAACAGTTGAAGAAGTTCGGCATTGAAGGCCTCGTCGTTATCGGCGGAGACGGCTCTTTTATGGGCGGCGTTAAGCTTACTCAACTCGGCTTCCCGACAATCGGGATCCCAGGGACGATCGACAATGATATTCCCGAAACAGATTTCACACTTGGCTTTGACACGGCTTTAAATACAATTATTGATGCCATTGATAAAATCCGCGACACAGCGACATCCCATGAACGTCGCTTCATTATTGAAGTTATGGGACGCGGCTGCGGCGATCTTGCTCTATGGTCCGGTCTTGCGGACGGCGCGGAATCGATCCTCATTCCAGAAAAAACTGAAGACATTGACCAGATTTGCGACCGTTTGAGCCGTGGTCTTGAGCGCGGCAAGCGCCATAATATCATCATTGTCGCTGAAGGCGTCGGCAGTGCTGATGAAATTGCAAAGAAAATTAAAGAAAAGAATAATATGGATACGCGTGTCACGGTCCTCGGACACGTGCAACGCGGCGGATCACCGTCGGCTTTTGACCGAATTCTTGGCAGCCGGATGGGTAGCAAAGCAGTTGAACTGCTGCTCGCTGGCGAAAAGGGTAAAATGATCGCGATCCAGAATAATCATATCGTCGCTCATGACATTCTTGATTTGCTGACAAAGAAACATGATTTTAACGAAAGCCTCTTTCAGCTTGCAAAAGAATTGTCTATTTGATCCGATTCATTTGAGCTGTTACAGGAAGATGAAAAATCCTACCATTGATGGATACAGGATATAGCTCTTTGGCATTGGGGTAACCTATTTTTTAGTGCATATACATTAAAACAATTGTTGGGGGTATTATGATGAGAAAAACGAAGATTGTCTGCACACTTGGCCCTGCAAGTGATACAGTAGAACGTCTCGTTCAGCTGATTAACGCAGGAATGAACGTTGCACGTTTCAACTTTTCACACGGTAGCCATGAAGAACATCACCAGAAAGTTGTCAATCTGCGCGAAGCGATGAAAATTACAGGCAAAACGGTCGGTATTCTCCTTGATACCAAGGGACCGGAAATCCGGACACATGACATGGCAACTCCTGAAGTTCTTCTTGAAGCAGGCAAAACGGTTGATATCTCAACAACTGAAGTCAAAGGTACTGCTGAAAAATTCTCCATTACTTATGCCGAATTGATTGATGATATTCATGTCGGCACAAAGATTCTGATCGATGACGGTCTGATTGAACTCGAAGTTACCGGCATCGATAAAGAAGCTGGATTAATCCATAACAATATTTTGAACACCGGTGTTTTGAAGAGTAAGAAAGGTATTATCGTACCGAACGTCAGCATTAATCTTCCAGGAATGACTGACAGAGACGCCGATGACATCGTATTCGGTATTGGTGAAGGCATTGACTTCATCGCCGCATCTTTTGTCCGCCATGCCTCTGACGTTCTTGCTATTCGCAAATTGTGTGAAGATAATGGCGCTCATGATGTACACATCTTCCCGAAAATTGAAAGTCAGGAAGCTGTTGACAATATTGATGAAATTCTTCGTGCGGCTGACGGCATCATGGTTGCCCGTGGCGACCTTGGGGTTGAAATTCCACCGGAAGATGTGCCGCTCGTTCAGAAACGCTTAATTAAAATGTGTAATAAAGTGGGCAAGACGGTTATTACCGCAACACAGATGCTCGATTCAATGATTCGTAACCCGCGTTGTACACGTGCCGAAGCGAGTGACGTGGCAAATGCCATTTTCGACGGAACTGACGCGATTATGCTTTCCGGTGAAACAGCTTCTGGTAAATGGCCGGTTGAAGCCGTTACGACCATGAATAATATCGCGACAAAGACGGAAACGGCGCTCGATTATCCGGCTATTTTGAGAAGACTGAGCAAAGTGAGCGAAAAGACGATTACTTCGGCGATCGGCGAAGCAGTAGCACATACGGCGCTTAGCCTCGATGTAGGCGCAATTATCACCTCTACGGTCAGTGGCCATACGGCGCGTGTTGTTTCCCACTATCGTCCGAAGGCACCAATTGTTGCAGTTACAAACTCCGAACGTGTGGCGCATAAGATGTGCCTCGCATGGGGTGTGACACCTGTGCTGAGTGAAATGGCAAAAACAACGGATGAAATGTTCGACATCGCTGTAGACAGTGCTGTTAAATCAGGACTTGTTAAGAAGGGCGAATTGGTTGTCATCACAGCTGGCCTTCCGGTTGCTGAAGCGGGTACGACGAACTTGCTGAGAATCCACGTTGTTGGCGATGTGCTGGCACAGGGACAAGGCGTTGGTCGCAAAGCGTCGACTGCGCCGGTATATGTAGCAAGCAGCGCGGAGGACGCAAATCAGAATATGCCTGAAGGTGCGATTCTTGTTGCTCATGCAACGGATAAGGAATACATCCCGGCAATGCGTCGCGCATCCGGTGTGATCACAGAAGTTGGTGGTTTGACTTCTCATGCTGCAGTTGTTGCTGTTGAATTTGAAATTCCGGCAGTTATCGGCGTGGAAAAAGTAACGGACCTATTCACATCCGGTGAAGTTATTACAATGGATGGCGAACGTGGCAAGATTTATCTCGGACATGCCAACGTATTGTAATTTGATTCACGAACAATAAGTATTAAAATAAGAGAAGGCGCAGCAAACGCGTCTTCTCTGTTTTTTTAGTGCGCCCGGCATGGGTGACAGCTAGGCGGTGAAAGTCCGCTACAGGCTTGGCAGTAGGAACTGTTAGCTGAGGACAAGGGTGTCTG
>NZ_JAFBEV010000032.1 GCF_016908935.1 Sporolactobacillus spathodeae
TAACTCCTGATTTTCGGTTTAACTTCTCACGGGTTCGGTCTAACTTTTCTCCGCTTTGGCCTAACTTTTTCCCGCTTCGGTCTAACTTCTCACGGGTTCGGCCTTACTTTTCTCCGCTTTGGCCTAACTTTTTCCCGCTTCGGCTTAACTCTCGATTTTCGGTCTAGCTTTTGCTCGATTCGGCCTTACTTTTCTTCGCTTCGGCCTTACTTTTTCCCGCTTTGGCCTAACTTTTGACCCTTTCGGTCTAACTCCTGATTTTCGGCCTAACTTTTGCTCGGTTCGGTCTAACTTCTCACGGGTTCGGCCTAACTTTTTCCCGCTTCGGCCTAACTCTCGATTTTCGGCCTAACTTTTGCTCGGTTCGGTCTAACTCCTGATTTTCGGCCTAACTTTTCCTCGCTTCGGCCTAACTCCTGATTTTCGGTCTAACTTCTCACGGGGTCGGCCTTACTTTTCTCCGCTTCGGCCTAACTTTTTCCCGCTTCGGCTTAACTCTCGATTTTCGGTCTAGCTTTTGCTCGATTCGGCCTTACTTTTCTCCGCTTCGGTCTAACTTTCGCTCGGTTCGGCCTTACTTTTTCCATGGTTCGCTGCGACTCCAAATTTGATTTTTTTCGATCAGAAAAACTTGGCATAGCCAAGTCCTTTTTTAACAATTGCGCTTCGGTTGCTCGCTTGCCGCGGGCGCCGCGCGTCTCCTCGGACAAGCGAGAATCTGCGGAGCTCACTTGGCTCGCTTTTCCCGCAAGGCGCCAGAGCACCTGTGCTGCATTTTTGTGCGAAAAACTTTCTTTCTTATCTCTAAATTAAACCCCGCGACCTTTTTACAAAAGACGCGGGGCTTTGTTTCATTATTTATGATTTAATGAAGCTTCGATGAAATCGCGGAATAGCGGTTCCGGACGCGTTGGCCGTGACTTGAATTCCGGATGGAATTGGCAGGCTACGAACCACGGATGATCTTTCAGTTCGATCATTTCCACTAAATGGTTGTCCGGGCTGACGCCTGAGAAAATCAGGCCGCTTTCCTTCATCGCTTTGCGGTATTGATTATTGAATTCGTAGCGATGACGATGACGCTGATAAATTATTTCCTGGCCATAGGCCGCATAGGCTTTTGTGTCCTGAACCAGCTTGCACGGATACAAGCCAAGGCGCTGCGTGCCACCCATGTCTTCAACATCTTGCTGTTCCGGCAATAGATCAATAATTGGATCGACTGAATCCGCATTGAATTCTGCCGAATCTGCGTTCGGAAGGCCCATGACATGGCGGGCAAATTCAATCGAAGCCAGCTGCATGCCAAGACAGATGCCAAAGAATGGAATTTTGTGTTCGCGTGCGTATTGGATCGCCAGTATCTTGCCTTCAATGCCGCGGTCCCCGAATCCGCCGGGAACAATAATCCCTTGGACATTTTTCAGGGCATCGTCAACTTTTTCAGGGAGCAGATCCTCTGAATTGATATAATCGACGTGCACTTCCGCATCAAAATTATAGCCGCCATGTTTCAGCGCTTCAACGACGGAAATATAGGCATCCTGCAACTCGACGTATTTGCCGACCAAGCCTATCGTTACTTTCTGTTTCGGGTGAAGCACCTTGTCCACCAGATTATGCCATTCGCTCATTTCCGCTTCGACCGCAGGCAAATGCAGTTTCTCGCAGACAATATCGTCGAGGTTCTGCTCTTGCAGCTGGAGCGGCACTTGATACAAGGTCTCGGCATCGCGGGCTTCGATCACGGCTTCCTTATCAATATCGCAGAACAAGGCGATTTTGTCCTTCATCTCCTGAGGCACTGGGAATTCCGTGCGGACAACAATCACATTCGGCTGAATGCCAAGGCTGCGCAACTCTTTGACGCTATGCTGTGTCGGCTTGGTCTTCATTTCACCGGCCGCATGCAGATAAGGAATCAGCGTACAGTGTATATAGAGGACGTTATCAATCCCGACATCGCTTTTGATCTGACGAATGGCTTCAAGGAACGGAAGGCTTTCGATATCGCCGACTGTGCCGCCGATTTCCGTAATGACGACATCCGCGCCTGTCGTTTTCCCTGCCCGGAAAACGCGATCTTTAATTTCATTGGTAATATGGGGAATAACCTGGACAGTGCGTCCGAGATAATCGCCGCGTCGCTCTTTTTTAAGTACCGACGAATAAATCTTTCCTGTGGTTACGTTGCTGTTCTTATTCAGATTGATATCAATGAACCGTTCATAGTGGCCAAGGTCGAGGTCTGTTTCCGCGCCGTCGTCGGTCACAAACACTTCGCCATGCTGATACGGGCTCATCGTCCCAGGATCGACGTTGATGTACGGATCAAATTTCTGAATCGTGACACGTAGTCCTCGATTTTTTAATAACCGACCAAGAGAAGCAGCTGTAATGCCTTTACCGAGCGACGACACAACGCCGCCAGTCACAAAGATATACTTCGTCATCCTAAATAATGTCCCCCTTATGCAAAATGCAGGTGCCGTCTCAGCCCTAGCCGATTCGATGCCCGCTTTTCAAAAAGATTGCTTCGAGTGAGCGACCCGAAGTGCTTGTCTCTAACTAAGAAAAACTTGGCTTAGCCAAGCCTTTTTTCAACAAATGCGCTCCGATCGCTGCTTGTCGCGGGCAGGACGGGTGCCTCCTCAAACAGGCAATGTCTGCAGGGGCTCCCATGTCCCACGCTTCCCGCAGGCATCTCACGCCTTCGCTGCATTTGTCACGCAGAATCTTGTACATTTTTACTTAATAAAAAAAAGCGACACCCTCTCCTTTTACGGGAGGGCTCGCTTTTGTTTTCGAAACATTCTCTTATAGCCCTTTGCAATTCTAACAAACTTCACGAGCCGGATCAAGTGGCCTTTTCCGGGAAAAGTTTCCTTCCCCCTTCGATCGATCCACGGCCCTAAGCGACGTCATTCTTCGTCGTTGTCGTCCACATTGACGTTGCTGCGTATCCGGTTCAGATCATCGTCGTTGTCATCATCGTATGAGTCATCGCTGTCCTCGTCGTCGAGCAGCTCTTCGTCCTCGATGTCTTCATTTTCGGTGTCTTCCTCATCCACATCGTCGTAATCATCAAAACCATCTTCAGCAACTTTATTTTTGCGATGCGTCGAGTCGCCGAGTGTTTTCGCCACTTCATCTTCACGCTGTTCCAGCGGATACCAATTGCGCAGTGCCCAAAGATTATGGCCAACGCTCAGAAATCGGCCGTCAAGCGAAAGTGTCGTGTAAAGCCGCGCCAGCGTCTCACCATTGTCGGCCTTGATTTCGCCATCTTTAAAAACAAGATCCGTCAATTCATAAAATGTTTTCGGTTCTTTATTGTTGCTTACCAATATATCGTACATTTGATCTAGCTTAGACCGTTCGACTACGTGTTCTCCCACTGGAAACATCCTTTCCTTCCGATGCCTCTGACAACGTGCCCCTATTGCCCTTTCGCGCCTCGCAGCAGCTGCAACGCTTGTTTAAAAAAGAGATGGCACAATAAGGCTGATTGTAAGGTTATTCTTTAAATACAATAATCGGTTTTTCGCGGAAAATCAAGTCCTCATCGATTAATAAATGGAAAGACTCCTCCGCTCGTGTTATTTCATTATCGGCAGATTGCCGCCATTTCAAACCACACACTTCGATACTCTTGCGGGAATGGGTTATATTATCTATAGAGCGATACATTCTAGCGACAGGGGGCCATTTCCTCGATGCATTTTCTATTCGTGACACTTTCAATTCTTATCCTGCTTTTTGTTCTTCTATTCGTCGGTATCTGGCTTGATATCGCTAGCGGCAAGCGGGTGAAAGGTCCACTACTTCCGAAACATACAATGGACCGCAGTTATAACAAGCTGCACTATTATACAGAAGGACATGACCTTTTCCGTGAGATGCGACAGACGATTGATGCGGCAAAAGATCATGTATACCTGTCCTTCTTCATTTTTGAAGCGGACGAGGCTGGTAAGCCCTGGCTCGAATTGCTGATGCAGAAGGCACGGCAAGGACTTGATGTCCGCCTGCTTGTCGATTTTCTGAATAGCCGTTCGCTGCACCGCAACCTCGATGAATTGCGCGCTGCCGGTGTCCATGTAGCTTTTTCTGGAAAAATTAAATTTCCCTTTACCTTTTACTATTTGAATCGCCGTAATCACCGCAAAATTCTCACCGTTGACGGTACCACTGGCTATTTCGGCGGCTTTAATGTTGGCATGGAGTACCTTGGAAATAATTCGTTAATGGGTGAATGGCACGATAATCATCTTCGTCTGGAAGGAAACGGTGTGCTGCATCTGGAACACGTGTTTGCGGCGGACTGGCTGGCCGCAACCGGCGAAACGCTTGATTTTTCTAAACAAGTAGCAGTTGGCGACGGTCCCTCTACCTTGGATCTTATTGCGACCAACGCCAATCAGGCAGAAGATATTTTTGCCGATTATTTCCGCAAAGCCCGTTCGTCGATTGTTATCTGCTCGCCTTATTTCATTCCAAGCAAAAAATTATTCGATGTGCTGCTAGACCGTCTGGCGAATGGAATTGAATTGTCGATTCTCGTGCCAATGAAAGCAGACCATATGCTGGTCAAACCCGCCTCTTTCTATTATCTTGCACCGCTCGTTGAAAAAGGCGCGCATCTTTATCGTTTTCATCAGGGATTTTACCATGCGAAAATTTTTATTGTTGATAAAAGACGCTTTTATATCGGATCGGCGAATTTTGATCAGCGCAGTTTATTCTGGAACGATGAGCTGCTCAGTTTTTCAGAAGATCCGGCGCTTGCCGCCGAGCTTCTGGCACAATTCGAACGTGATGTTACTGACTGTTCCAAAGAATTTACCAAAGAGGATTTTTCGAGACGCTCGCTCGTCGATCATGTCAAAACGGCCTGTACTCTCCCGTTCCATTCGTTCTTGTGACGTGCCGAAGTGAAAAGTTCAGGGAGGATTTTGACAATGCAGATTGGGATTGGGATTTGCGCTTGGATCCGGATTCGGCCTAACTCTTGCTCCGTTCGGCCTAACTTTCGACCGGTTCGGTCTAACTTTTGACCGGTTCGGTCTAACTTTTGCTCCGTTCGGCCTAACTTTTGCTCCGTTCGGTCTAACTTTTTCGATTCGGTCTAACTTTCGCTCCGTTCGGCCTAACTTTCGACCGGTTCGGTCTAACTTTTGCTCCGTTCGGTTTAACTTTCGACCGGTTTGGCCTAACTTTCGACCGGTTTGGTTTAACTTTCGCTCCGTTCGGTCTAACTTTTGCTCCGTTCGGCCTAACTTTCGACCGGTTCGGCCTAACTTTCGCCTAATTCCTAGTTCGGCTCTACTTTCTATCTCGTGAAAAAAGGCTGTTCATCTGTGATGAACAGCCTTTTCCTTATTCGTTTTACATTTTTTCTGGTGCATGCACGGCGATTAAATCCATGCCGCATTTAAGTGTTGTCCGTACGGCCTTCATCAGAGCAACGCGCGCTTGGCTGAGTGGAACATTGGTTTCATCGAGCACTTTTTCTGCATTATAGAAGCTGTGCAATTTCGAGGCCAGATCGAAAAGATAGGCTGGGATATGCTGAATCGCTAGCTTCTCAGCGCTTTCGGCAATCACAGATGGGAATTCGCCGAGCTTCTTCAGCAGGTCAATTTCCTTTTCGCCGGAAAGCAGCGTCAAATCAAGTGCGGCAAGATCAGCCGTTTCAAAATCATTGGCACGCTTGAGCATGCTGGAAATCCGGGCATAAGCATATTGCACATAGTAAACTGGATTTTCGTTAGAATGGGAAATTGCTAGATCCAAGTCAAAGTCGAGATGCGTATCTGAGCTGCGCATCGCAAAGAAATAACGTGCAGCATCGACACCAACATCATCCATCAGCTCACGCATCGTCACAGCCTTGCCGGTACGTTTGCTCATCTTGACTTTTTCGCCATCCTTGAACAGGTTAACGAGCTGGATAATCTGGACAATGAGTTGATCCGGGTTATAGCCGAGCGCTTGCATTGCTGCCTTCATTCGTGGTACATAGCCGTGGTGGTCGGCGCCGAGCACGTCAATCAATTCATCGAATCCGCGCTCAAATTTATCTTTATGATAGGAAATATCCGGTGTGAAATACGTATAGCTGCCGTCCGATTTAACGAGGACACGGTCCTTATCGTCGCCGTATTGCTCGGTTTTCAGCCAGAGCGCATTGTCTTTTTCGTACGTTTCGCCTTTATCTTTCAGCAAGTTCAGCGCCGCTTCGACTTTCCCTGTTTCATAGAGGGAACGCTCGGAATACCAAACGTCGAATGATACGCCAAAATCGGCAAGATCCTTTTTGATGCCGCTCATCAGATGCTCGACACCATAATTACGGAAGAAACGCAACTGCTCATCTTCCGGCTTTTCCGCGATTGTGTCACCGTATTTTTCAACCAGTCCACTAGCCAATTTGACAATATCCTGACCGTGGTAGCCGTTCTCCGGAATTTCCGCTTCACGGCCGAGTGCTTGAAGGTAACGGGTCTGCAGCGAAATGGCTAGATTCGAAATCTGGTTCCCGCCATCGTTAATATAATATTCTGGGCTCGCTTGATAACCGGCCTTATTGAGCAGACGGCAAAGCGTGTCACCGACGGCCGCGCCGCGCGCATGGCCGAGGTGCAGGCTGCCGGTTGGATTGGCTGAAACGAATTCAACAAGTATTTTCTTGCCGGCGCCACTTTGCGACTGACCGTAATTGTCTCCTGCTTCAATAATCGCTGGGATCAAATCGGTCAGGTAACGGTTATCGAGAAAAAAGTTAATGAAGCCCGGTCCGGCGATCTCAATTTTGCGAATATGTCCTTTTTCCTTATCGAAGTGGTCAACCAGCGTTTCAGCAATTTTTCGCGGCGCCATCCGCGCGATCCGCGTGAGCTGCATCGCCATATTAGTCGCAAAATCGCCGTGCGCTTTGTCTTTCGGTGTTTCGAGGACGACATCCGGCACGTCTTCTGCCGGAGCCAAACCGGCTGCAACTACAGCCTGCTTGATTTCCTCTTTCAATTGTTCTTTGACTTGCTGAGCGATCGTCATGAATTTAACCTCCAAAAATGCGTTCCTGAACCTGTTTTACACAGGGAATTAAACTTTTTATAGGCTTTGCCGAAATCTGCTGTTGTTTTAAATTGTTTATTGCCATGTGTTTGCTTGCCACGGGCGCAACCCGCGAACCTCCGCGTACAGACAAAAATCTGCGGGATCTCGCCGGCACGCTGGTCCCGCAGGCGCCCGATCGGTTCCGCCACATTTTTGCTGGTAAAAAAGCGGTAAATGCAGCGCGTTTTCCTGCTTCGTCGCAGCCTTACCTGCGAAGTCGTGAAAAGGAAAAAATCATTTCGAAATTTCCGGCTGGCTCTTGCTGCATGGTCAGCTCATAGGAAAGCGTCGCTCGACCTTGCCCTTTCGCCGCGTCCCAATCCGCTTCAATTCGCCGGGCAACTGCCTCAGTCGGCAATGTGCCGAACGGGCTTTGGTAGCTTCCTCCCATCGACACGCCAAGTGCGAGCGGCTGGCGAAGCGGCAGCGCCCCTTTGCGCCGAATTAACGCTTCCCGATTGCCGAATTTGATCGAATAATCGACCGTACCGGCTTCTTCGACTGTATCTTGAAAAAGCAGATAGAAGCCGTCCGCCCCTTCAGCGATCTGACCGGATCGGCGAACCGAACGCGCTGGCTGGTCGCCATCAGCGGATCGGCTTGTAAAAACAATAGAGACTTGATGCACGTTCATTTGTCTGCCTCCAACTTCAGTTGCAGCCGCGCGGATCCATACTTATACTACTATAAAATATTGCACCCCATCGGGCAAGGTAAAAACCGCTTTTTTTCATTTCAAAAGGACCTGTGATAGGAATCTTCTCTATTGATCAGCATTGACCGAAAATCCGCAGAATAAGCATTCGCCCAATATGTTTAGAAAAGCGACTGTTTTACCATACTAGTTCCATAGAAAGAATCACTCTTTTTTCGCAAATGAGAACACGTTGCCACCAACCGGGAGGGACTTCGATGAATGAACGTTTGCGTGCGCTTAGACGATCGATCGTCCGCTGTGGGCTTTGGGGCTTCGCCGGTGTCTCGGGCCTCGTGCTCCTTGCTGTCGGCAGCTTATTTCTTGCCGCACGCCTGGCCGGGCCGCTCGATATCCCACTTGCGCGGCCTGCTGTTTTCTATGACAGCCGTGGAACAACGATTGGTAAATGGCAGGAAAACAACCAGCGGTGGATTCCGATCCGTGACATGACGCCATCGATTAAGCTAGCGACACTGGCGATTGAGGATCGCCGATTTTTCCAGCACCACGGCTTCGATTTGCGGCGGATTGCCGGTTCGGCCCTCGTCGATTTGCGCAGTCTTTCTAAAGCGCAGGGTGCGAGCACGATCACGATGCAATATGCCAAGAATCTTTTCTTAACGAATAATAAGACCTGGCTGCGAAAAGTGGAAGAAATGTTTCTAACGATGCGGCTTGAGATGAACGAATCGAAGAAAAGTATTCTCGAAGGTTATCTGAATACCATTTACTATGGGCGAGGCGCCTATGGTATTGAGGCAGCTTCCAAAACTTATTTTAATAAAACAGCGAGCGAATTGACACTTGCCCAGGCGAGCATGCTCGCCGGCATTCCAAATGGGCCGAGTATCTACTCGCCTTTATTGCATTATAATTATGCGAAAAAACGCCAGAAGCTTGTGCTTCAGACAATGGCAAAATGTGGCTATATCACCAAGCACGAGGCGTCCATAGCCGCTAAAGCACCACTTGATCTTGCCAAGCAGCAGCAGAAGAGCCGCGATCTCGCCCCTTATTTTCAGGCTGCCGTCCGTCATGAACTGCTGAACAATCTTGATTTGACACGGAAACAGCTCGATTCAGGCGGGCTCAAAGTCTACACAACGCTGGACGCTGAGTCACAGCGTGCTGCGGAATACTGGGTCAATCACGCGATCCCGCGCAGCTCAAAGATTCAGACGGCGCTTGTCGCGCTTGATCCGAAAACCGGCGGCGTTGTGGCGATGATCGGCGGTCGAAATTTTCAACAAAGCGCCTTTAATCGGGCAATCGCTGCCAAACGCGCCCCCGGTTCCTCGTTCAAACCGTTTCTGTATTATGCCGCGCTGCGTAACGGCTTTACGCCGGCCACTCGGCTGAAAAGCGCGCCGACTGTTTTTGCATTCGATGACGGTCGCAACCGTTACCAACCAAATAATTTCGGCGGCTATTACGCGGACGCACCGATTACGATGGAGCAGGCGCTCGCGCTCTCCGATAATATTTTTGCAGTCAAAACGCATCTGGCGATCGGGATGAATCAACTCGTCGAGGCGGCAAAAGCTGCTGGAATCACGAGCCCGCTCGAGCCAATTCCGTCGCTCGCGCTCGGTTCTAAGCCGGTCAGCGTTCTCGAGCTGGCCCGCGGCTATGCGACGCTCGCAAATATGGGCGCGCGAATTCGACCGAACCTGATTACCAAAGTCACCGACAGCGATGGGCATGTTCTGTATCGCTGGCATCCCGTGCGAAAGCAAGTGCTAAACAAGCAGGCCACCTTTGTCGTCTCGCAGATGATGACCGGTATCTTTGATAAGCGACTTGACGGCTATACAAAAGTCACAGGTACGCCAATTGCCGACCGACTGACGCATAAAATGGCTGCAAAAACCGGATCGACCTCAACTGACAGCTGGATGGCCGGCTTTACGCCCGATTTGGTCACCACCGTATGGGTCGGCTATGATAAAGGCGAAACGATCAGCACCTATCCAGACACGGGCTACGCCAAAGAAATTTGGTCCGATTTTATGGAATCGGCTCTTGAAGGCAAGCCAAAGAACGATTTCAAAGCGCCCAAAGGCGTCGTTCAGGTAAAAATCGACCCGGAAACCGGGTTGCTCGCTGATCGCAGCTCCCCAGGCCGGCCAACGTATTTCATCAAAGGGACTGCGCCCACCCATTATAGCAACGGCGAGACCAAACAAAGCACAACGAAACACGAAGCGCCTGGTGGTGTCAAAAGTTTTATCGATCATTTGTTCCATTGGTGGCGCTGATCGCAAAGCGTCTCCATTTGCCCCTTGATTTGGCGGCAAATGGATTCCTTATAGCAATAGAAAGACCGCCGGATGCATGGTTGTTGTCCGGCGGTCTACTTATTTTTTATCAATGGGGCGGGGATTGCATTAGTTGGGCAGGGACGTTGACACTGGGTCTCGTTTGTTAAGCGCCCCTTTCGTTCGTTAAGCGCGCCTTTCATTCGTTAAGCGCCCCTTTCGTTCGTTGCGCAGCGCTCTTCGTTTGCTTGGCGGCATGATCAATTATTTATGATTCTCTTTCGACAATTTTTTTCAAATTCCTTTAAAAGGTGACATTGAAATTAATTTTCACCATTTAACGCCTTTTCCTACACTTTTTTTGGATGCTCTTTTATACTGGAGATTGTTATGCTGCTTGAAGGAGGCGTCTGATGATTTTTTTCTATTTGATCGGCGGATTGATTGCCGGTTCTGTGATACCCGTTCAAACATCGATAAATGCCCGGCTTGGCAAAAAAGTTCGTTCCCCCTTTCTCGCCTCGGCTCTCTCTTTTTTTCTCGGAACACTCGTCTTACTTCTGCTCACATTGATTCTTGATCACAGTCTCGGTCTCCCGTTGCGCACGTTCAGCACCAGCCCATGGTGGATTTGGACAGGCGGCATGCTCGGCGTCTGCTATCTGACGAGCAATATTCTGCTCCTGCCCCGGCTTGGCGCTGCATTGACAGTTGTTGTCACGCTTTGCGGGCAAATGATCATGGCGATTGCGATTGATCAGTTCGGCTGGTTCGGTGTTTCTGTGCATGCCATCAATCTACCGCGCCTGACCGGCATTCTCTGCATGCTACTTGGCATTTATCTGATAAAAAAATTCTAAAGGAGCGAGGTTTATGAAAAAAAGCTGGAAGCTGACCGCTCTGTTTCTCGTTTGGGGCCTTGCTGCCGGCATGGTGTCGCCGGTACAGACTGCAGTCAATGGACGGCTCCGTCTCGCTGTTCACTCACCGCTGCTCGCCTCATTGATTTCATTTTTTACCGGCACGCTCCTGCTGATTCTGAGTACTCTGTTGATCGAACGCCGACTCAGCTTTAGTCGCCGGGTGATCACGGATTCACCGTGGTGGCTTTGGGTCGGTGGGCCGCTCGGTGTCATTTTTGTCACCGCGAATATCCTGCTTTTGCCTCTGCTCGGTGCTGAGCTGACCGTCGTTTCCGTCCTTTGCGGGCAAATGCTGATTGCCCTGATCATCGATCATTTTGGGTGGTTCGGCGTCCGGCTGCACAAAATCAACAGGCAGCGCCTGGCCGGAATTGCGCTGATGATTCTCGGTATCCTGCTGATTCAGCATTTTTAATGAAGGCATTCTGCGCCGTGTTTTCCTGAATTCGGTGCGATTTTGCTCGATTTAGGAGCGACTTTCTCCAATTTAAGTGCGACTTTTGCTCGGTTTGGTGCGACTCTCGAAATTCGGTGCGACTTTTGCCCGATTCGGTGCGACTCTCGAAATTCGGTGCGACTTTTCTCAACTTAGGTGCGACTTTTGCCCAATTCGGTGCGACTCTCGAAATTCGGTGCGACTTTTCTCAACTTAGGTGCGACTTTTGCTCGGTTTGGTGCGACTCTCGAAATTCGGTGCGACTTTTCTCAACTTAGGTGCGACTTTTGCCCGATTCGGTGCGACTCTCAAAATTCGGTGCGACTTTTCTCAACTTAGGTGCGACTTTTGCCCGATTCGGTGCGACTTTTCTCAACTTAGGTGCGACTTTTGCCCAGTTCGGTCTAACTTGTTCACGGTTCGGTCTAACTTTGCCAGTTCGGTCTAACTTTTGCACGATCCGGCCTAACTTTCGCTCGATTCACCCTAACTTTTTCTCGGTTCGTCTAACTTCTTCGCTTCGGTCTAACTTTTGCACGATCCGGCCTAACTTTCGCTCGATTCGCCCTAACTTTTTCTCGGTTCGTCTAACTTCTTCGCTTCGGTCTAACTTTTGCACGATCCGGCCTAACTTTCGCTCGCTTCGGTCTAACTTTTGCACGATCCGGCCTAACTTTCGCTCGATTCACCCTAACTCTTTCTCGGTTCGTCTAACTTCTTCGCTTCGGTCTAACTTTTGCACGATCCGGCCTAACTTCTTCGCTTCGGCCTAACTTTTGCACGATCCGGCCTAACTTTCGCTCGATTCACCCTAACTTTTTCTCGATTCGGTCTAACTTCTTCGCTTCAGCCTAACTTTTGCACGATCCGGCCTAACTTTCGCTCGATTCGCCCTAACTTTTTCTCGGTTCGTCTAACTTCTTCGCTTCGGCCTAACTTTCGCTCGATTCACCCTAACTTTTTCTCGGTTCGGCCTAACTTCTTCGCTTCAGTCTAACTTTTGCACGATCCGGCCTAACTTTTGCACGATCCGGCCTAACTTTCGCTCGATTCACCCAAACTTTTTCTCGGTTCGTCTAACTTCTTCGCTTCGGTCTAACTTTTGCACGATCCGGCCTAACTTTTGCTCGGTTCGGTCTAACTTTTGCTCGGTTCGGTCTAACTTTTGCACGATCCGGCCTAACTTCTTCGCTTCGGCCTAACTTTCGCTCGATTCACCCTAACTTTTTCTCGGTTCGGCCTAACTTTTGCTCGCTTCGGTCTAACTTTTGCACGATCCGGCCTAACTTTTACCCGATCCGGCCTAACTTTTACCCGATCCGGCCTAACTTTTTCTCGGGTCGGTCTAACTTCTTCGCTTCAGCCTAACTTTTGCACGATCCGGCCTAACTTTCGCTCGATTCACCCTAACTTTTTCTCGGTTCGGCCTAACTTTTTCTCGGTTCGGCCTAACTTTTTCTCGGTTCGGTCTAACTTTTGCACGATCCGGTCTAACTTTCACTCGGTTCGGTCTAACTTTTCACATGTTCGGTCTAACTTTCACTCGGTTCGGCCTAACTTCTTCGCTTCGGCTAACTTTTGCACGATCCGGCCTAACTTCTTCGCTTCAGTCTAACTTTTGCACGATCCGGCCTAACTCTTTCTCGGTTCGGTCTAACTTTTGCCCGATTCGGTCTAACTTTTTACGGCTTAATTCTGTTTCTCCGCAAAGGTGCTGGGGAATATCTATCACGTAAAAACAGCGGCGCGCTTCCAATTAAAGAAGCTGTGCCGCTGTTTAAGCTAATTGTTTCTGAAGTTCAGGATTGGCGCGTGCCCATTGTTCGGGCGCTGCCTGGGCTAGATAATCACGCAAAGCTTTTTTCGAGCGCGCATCCATTTCATCAAGAATAACCTTACCATTCAACGCGCTTTCCATTTTTTGCACATGATCGGCAAGAATCTTATAGCCGCGGCGAATTTCACGGTTAATGATCATTTCGCAGGCGGCCGCGCCGTCATAATATGGGCCGTCTGCAGTTGTCTGCGTGTTCACCCAGACGAGCCAGTATTTTTTCCCGCCGCCTTGGAGATCCGCTTTGTCTTTGGAAAAGCGAATCCGCCGCTCCAAATCGCTGCGCGCATGCAAGGCGCCGATATCCATTTCAGCTGTGCCTGCTTCGACATCGATAATAATTGGCGACATATTGTCGAGATTGACGAGTCCGGCGCCGAATCCGCCATGGCCTTTGGTTGCGTCACCTTTTATGATATTAAAGCCTGATTTTTTTCCATCTTGGTGAAAAATGTCCATTCGGGTTTCTCCCCCTTGATTTCGAATCATGCATCTATTTTACCATAGTTACCCCAGAAGATACCTCGTTGAAGCCTCAACGTCATCTGGTCTGAAAATCAGAGAGGTTCTTTTTAGAAATTTAGTGAAGCCAAGCTCATGGAACCAAGTCTTATTTTGTTATAATGGCTCTGAATTTTTCTACATTCTTCGCGCACAAGGGAATGATTGCCAAAAGAAGCGGCAACGCTTATTCTGAATATAGCATTCAGCTTGTATGGGGGATACGCATTCATGATATTGATTCAATGCATCGAAAATGTCTATGGCGAGACGGTTTCGGCCGAATCGGATTTTATGGAGGAACGTCTACTTTTCAAGGTTGATCACTTTTATATTGCCGATCAAGATGAGGACGGGCATCTGATCACTCAGGATGAGGAAGGCGAGCCGCATATTGTCGCTGATAATCACCAATTTCTCAGCTCGGATTCCTGGTTCAGTCTTCATTTCAAACTTGCTTGAGGTTCGATTATATGGCTCCGATCAAAAATCTCTGCCGCTGACAAAATTGCACGAAGCTAAGTCCTTGCCGTGGGCGCCACGCGTCTCCTTAGTCAAATTAGAATCTAGGGGAGAGCTACTTGACTCGTTTTTCCCCACAGGCACTCAATTTTTCGCATAAAATCAAAAGCCTGACGGACAACAGATATGTAGGGAAAAAAATAATAGGAGGAATCGAGATGAGCGATCTTAAATACGACATTGCTAAAAAAGTTGGAACAATTGCTCAATCGCCCAAAGGGTGGGAAAAACAGCTGAACGTGATCAGTTGGAACGGGCGCGCGCCGAAATATGACTTGCGCGACTGGAGCCCGGATGGCACTAAGATGGGAAAAGGGATCACGCTGAGCCTGGAGGAGTTAAAATCCCTCAAGCGACTGCTCAGCCATATGGAAGAATTGGATGACTAAGCGAAGACCCCGTGATTCACGGGTCTTCTTTTTTTAAGCATGTATAAGCTTTCAGAGGCGTTAAGTGTTTGAAAAACGAGGCCCACGCTAAATCTTTTTTTCTACAAATGTGCTTCGGCTGCTCACTTGCCGCGGTCGGCGTCGTTTTCTCAAAACCACCCCCAAGACTGCGGCAGATTATTTGAATTTCCGATAGGTATCTTCTAAACTCGAAATAGAGTGCACTAGGAGAGGAATGTTTAAATGCCCGACATGTACCGTTCACTTGCGCCGATTCTGCAGATGCACAGCCTATTCGGCCTAGAGCGCGAGAATTTACGTATTCAAACAGATGGCACGCTTGCCCTGACACCGCATCCGAGCGCATTTGGTGACAAATTGACGCATCCGTTCATCACAACAGACTTTTCGGAGAGCCAAATCGAGCTGATCACGCCAGCTGCAGCTTCGCTTGATGAATTATCCGAGCGTTTCACCCGGCAGCTCGGTACCGTCTATAGAGGATTGGGCAATGAATTATTATGGCCGCTTAGCAATCTGCCGGAAGCGGTCCCGAGCGACGATGCAATACCGATCGCCGACTTCGGCCCGCATGGCAAAGATAAAAATGATTACCGACGCTATTTAGCGAAAAAATACGGATCGCGCCGTCAACTTTATTGCGGCATTCATTTAAATTTTTCATTTAACGCGCAGGATCTGGCTGCTTTTTTGCCTTCGCAGGAAGCCCGCAACGCGTTCTACCTCAATTGTTCGGCGAACGCGATGCGCTTCCGCTTCTTCCTCGTTTATTTGCTGGCTGCAAGCCCGGAGCTTTCCGGCGGTGTTCGCTATCGTTCGATTCGGCTTGGCGCTGACGGCTACCGAAATCTCCATCCCGTCTTTCCCGACTATTCATCCGCGGCGCACTATCTGAATTCGATCCGTGACGCTGTCAACAATGGTTGGATTGAAGGGCCACGCGAGCTCTATCAGCACGTCCGTTTAAAAGGCGATGGTTTTGACGATTTGCAGGACGCCGCGCGCGCGAGCCGTCTGGAGCTGCGGATTCCTGACTTGAATCCTTTATACGCAAATGGTATCAATTCCGACGACTTGAAGCTGATTCATCTTTACCTGCTTTGGTCTGCTGCTTTAAAAAGTGATTCCCCATTTGATTGGGTTGCGCAGCAGCAGGCCGGACATCTGGCTGATCAAGCTGCTCAGATGGTTATTGATGATGCATTCGCCGACGCAATGAATCAACTGTTTGCGCGTCTCGAACAATTTGCGAATGCCGGTGCTTTTCCTTTAGCCTACGACGCAGCACTCGCTGCTGCGAAAGGCCGCTGGCTGCATCCGGAAACCGGTTATGCCGAGAAAATTAACACCAAATTTGCTGAAATTGGGAAAACGGCGGCCGGATTAGCGTGGGCGGATGAAGCTAAACAACGTTTTATCCGTGCCGCCGGCGAACGTGTCCGCTGAACACAAGAAGCGGTGGAGAAAATTTGCCGGAGCCAATTTTTTGCGGACGACAGCTGAATTTGAGAGATTAAATCGGAACGTTCCGCGGTTGCGGAACGTCCATTTTTTAATGGATCTTTTTTTAGCAAAATCAAAGAAGTTGCTTGATGTGGAAAGAGTATATGCCAAGTTCAGCTAATCAGGAAAAAGCTAGGCTTGATAAGCTACTCCGGAAGCAGACCGAAATTCGAGAGTCGCTCCAAACTTCGGAAAAGTCGCTCCAAATCAAGCGAAAGTTGCTCCGAATTTCGGAAAAGTCGCTCCGAATCAAGCGAAAGTTGCTCCGAATTTCAGGAGTTGCTCCGAATCAAGCGAAAGTTGCTCCGAATTTCGGAAAAGTCGCTCCGAATCAAGCGAAAGTTGCTCCGAATTTCAGGAGTTGCTCCAAATCGGGCAATAGTTGCTCCGAATTTCGGAAAAGTCGCTCCAAATCAAGCGAAAGTTGCTCCTAATCTGGCAACAATTGAGCTGAAACCTGGCCCCTTTGCTGCATTCTTCACGCCAAATCATAAATTTCCCGGATAAAAAAAGGGATGTCTCAACAGTCGCTTTTATTCGACCGCTTGAGGCATCCTTTTTATATTGTAACAACCGTTTGACGCTTAAGGCGCACTTTTCCCGCCAACCTTCTTTGCCGGAAGCAAACAGGTTTCGGGAGTTCGTCCCTTATGCGTTGGTTGAATCTATCAATTTACGACAATCTCTTCTTAATGAGTCTTTAACCGACCGTTTGAAATTCGCTACGCGTCCCTCTTAGCGTTGCAATATAGTCCATCGCCGATCGAATTTGCTCGTGCTTCATTTCACGGTACAAAGACTGCACTTTTTCAATAACTTTTTCAGTCGGCAGCGTATCGAAATAGAGCATCGCGGCTGTCAATTCAAGAAAAGAATTTTGCTGTGCGAGCAGTTTTTCGGCGATCGGCGATAAGTCTGGAAGCAGGTGCCCATGGCCATTGAGAAACTCTTCGCCGCCGTGCGTCAGTGAATAGGCAACCTGTCCGTTTTCGCTATCCCAGGACTCGTTCAAAAATCCGAAATCACAAAGCTCCTCAAGCTGCAGCGAGAGTTCTTCGGAATACGGTCCGTGCACTTGAAAGTGATAGGTTTCATAAAAAGGAACGCCTAGTTTCTGCAGAATATAGACGATTTTCTGGAGTTTTCTGCGGCCGTTAATCCCTCCAGCCTGACGAATGAGTTCCGCGACTTTCGCGTGTTCTTCTAACATGATTTGACTCCTTCCCAGTCAAAAAAAGAAATCTCACAGACAATGGAACATTTGAACAGTCAAGTTAAGCCCTCCGGTGTGACGCCTGCTTGTCACCCATTGGTTATGTAGGAAAATGCAGCAATTCGCTAATTTTTTTTCGCACCGCGCTCGATTCCGGCAGGGCGAGCACACTGTCTTTCGGATAATAGAGTTTGTGATCGGTACGCCGTTTTCCAGTAATCGAGGCGACAACATCAGACTCTTGGGAGAGTTCATGACGTGAGCCATCCGGCATCAGCAGCAGGATCGGCTGGCGTTCCTCCCTTTCTCCTGGACGATAAAAGTCATAGGGACAGTCAGACGAAGAGTCCACTTCAAGATAATACTCCGGATCAATCCCAGCCTCTCGAAAGGCATCGGTGAGGGCGTCTTCGGCAATCAGCTGGTCCTTGGAAAGCTGCACATACTTAAACAGCCGCCGGTTCATAAACCGGCCGCACAGATCGCTAAGGATCTTGTCGCGCTCCTGTTGCCACGTCTGGAAATAGTAGAGCATCACCGATTCGTCGAGACGGATATAATCCTGGAGGGTCATGCCGCCTTCAAAGAGCGGAATCAGCTGCAGCGGCGTTTGGCCAAACGAATAACCTGACTCATAAAGCACTTTTGCGCGATGAAGGATTTTCGTTAAAATCACTTCAGCGCTGCGGCTGACCGGATGAAAATAAACCTGCCAGTACATCTGATAGCGGCTCATGATATAATCTTCAACCGCATGCATGCCGCTCAGTTTGAAAACAATCTGATCCTCGCTTGGGCGCATGATCCGCCAAATTCGCTCCATATCGAAATGACCATAGCTGACACCGGTAAAATAGGCGTCGCGCAGCAAATAATCCATCCGGTCCGCGTCGATTTGACTCGATATCAGACTGACGACGAGGCGGTTTGGGTATGTTTTGCCAATCACATCAGCAACCTGCACCGGAAAATCTGCACTGACTTTCGCCAGGACGTCATGAATTTCCGTATCGCCAAGAATGAGTTCCTGAGTGAACCGTTCATGATCGGTCCCGAAAACCTTCTCAAAGGCATGCGAAAATGGCCCATGACCGACGTCATGAAGCAAGGCAGCCGAAAGCGCCAATTGCGTCTGCGACTCATCCCAGTCGCCGCGGCTACGGAAAATATCGATAATCCGGCGGGCGATTTCATAGACGCCGAGTGAATGGCCGAAACGACTGTGTTCGGCGCCATGAAAGGTCAGGAATGTCGTGCCCAACTGACGGATCCGGCGCAGTCTCTGGAATTCAGAGGTCCCGATCAGATCCCAGATCAGTCGGTCGCGAACATGAATATAGCGATGAACCGGATCTTTAAAAACTTTCTCTTCATTCAGCTTCTCAAAGCGCTCATTCATCCTGCCGCTTCCCCTCATTAGTTACCCGGCCGTCCGTTTCTCCATTATACCCGCTCGCTCGAAAAATTTAAATGGACCGTACGGAAAATCAGAGTGGTTGCTTAAAATTTTGCGGATCATCGACGCACATTTCCCGATTTTTAAAATAAACCGGAACAAGCCCATTTGCCTGCGCCAACCCTACGCCCAGCGAATACGTGGTACCGATCGTTTCCGGCACGTGATTGTCGCCGCCAATCGTGACGTAGCGTCCGCCAAGTGCACGGTAGCGTTTTAAAATACCGGACAAGCTATCTCGGAACACCTGGTCGGCGACGAGGCGGAGATTGATTTCAAAGCAAATCTCGTGCTCAATCAGCGCGCTGAGAAAATTGTCAATCAGCCACGGAAAGTCTTCATAACGGAGCGTATTGTCTCCATAGTTGAGGTAACGACACGGATAATCCATGTGGGCAAAAGTATCGATATATGGATTGGCGTTGATGGTATGTTCTGCATAGATTAAATATTTTGTGAAAAATTGCTCTTTGCTGAGCAGATTTCGGTTGCGATCTGTGTAGATATCATAATCTTGAATATTGTGAACGGATCCAATCACCATATCAAAGTCATGGGTTTCAACAATTTGCTTGTTCTTGTTCACGTATTCCGGACGATTGTCGAGACCGAGTTCGATGCCGAGCAAAAGTCGCGGCCCGCGTCGTGCGGCGTATGTGCGCAGATAATCGTCGACGGCAAAAGATACCGGTGTTCCATCCTCCTGCTTTTCATTCAAATCGTAATGTTCGGTCAGCACCAGGCCGAGATTGTAGGCTTCTGCCCGCCTCAAGGCATCATCCAGATTCATCTCTGCATCAAATGAAAACACGGTGTGATTATGCGTATCAAACGGCATTCGCCAACACTCCTTTTGCGTTTGTAAGATAAATTGGGTATAACTAATTCTGTTTTTTAACAATGTGCTTCGGCTGCTCGCCTGTCGCGGGCGCTGCGCGTCTCCTCAGACAAGCTAGAATCTGCGGGGGCTCACTTGGCTCGCTGTTCCCGCAGGCGTCTCGCGCTTCGCTGCATTTTTTATGCAAAATCTTATGCATTCTTATCCCAGGACAAATTGGCCGGTGACCGCACCACTTTAAGCGCATGGCTCCGTCCCTAATTGCTGACCCATATTATACTATAAAGGGCATGGCTTCGTCTGAATAAATTGAGATCAATTGCTTACACTTCAGGCCACTCAAGCATCCCATTTATCAGATTATTCGTAGATGGCGAGCAATTTAAAATAATGTGTTGACTTATCCATGCCTGGATGTTATATTTGTCCGTACCAAATTGATAAACCGCTTTAGAGTAATCATTTGTTACTCGCATGCAAAGGAGTTTTTCGAAATGTTTGTCCTATCCAACCGTTTGAACGTCGTCGTCATTATTAACTAGGGCCCAGCCAATCGCTGAAAAATTTAACGATTGGTTCGGGTCCTGGTCCGCGTTGGATGGGATTCGCGAAGGCTCCCATTCTTTTACGAATGGGAGCCTTTTTTGCGAGTATGCGTCAAGAAAAGAGAAAGGGTGAAGGATTTTGCGAAGTGATGAAATTAAGAAAGGGATTGACCGTGCACCAGCCAGGAGCTTGCTAAGGGCGACCGGCGTCGTCAAATCAGAAGAGGATCTGCATAAGCCGTTCATCGCGGTCTGTAATTCTTACGTGGACATCGTTCCTGGTCATGTCCACCTGCGTGAATTGGCTGATGTCGCCAAAGAAGCGATACGCGAGGCAGGCGGTATTCCTTTCGAGTTCAATACAATCGGTGTTGATGACGGCATCGCGATGGGTCATATCGGCATGCGTTATTCGCTGCCGAGCCGTGAACTGATTGCCGACGCTGCTGAGACAATGATCAACGCCCATTGGTTCGACGGCGTCTTCTATATCCCGAACTGTGACAAGATTACCCCTGGGATGCTGCTCGCTGCGGTTCGCACCAATGTCCCGTCGATTTTCTGTTCCGGAGGACCGATGAAAGCCGGCTTGTCCGCTGAAGGCAAGGCACTGACGCTCTCCTCGGTTTTCGAAGGTGTCGGCGCATTCAAAGAAGGGCAGATTAGCCGCGAACAATTTCTCGATATCGAAGCCTCGGCTTGCCCGACGTGCGGATCCTGCGCCGGCATGTTCACCGCCAACTCGATGAACTGCTTGATGGAAATGCTGGGAATGGCGCTGCCGGGCAACGGCACGGCGTTAGCGGTCTCCGAGGAACGCCGCGCGCTCGTTCGCGCATCGGCTTCCCATTTGATGGATTTAGTAAAGCATCAAGTGAAGCCACGCGACATTATCACGCCGGAGGCGTTGGATGACGCGTTCGCGCTCGATATGGCGATGGGCGGGTCAACCAATACCGTGCTCCATCTGTTGGCGATCGCTTCCGAATCTGAAATTGATTATGATCTCAACCGAATTAATCAGGTTGCGAAAAAAGTGCCCTATTTGGCAAAAATCGCGCCAAGCTCCGCGTTCTCGATGGAAGATGTGCACAATGCTGGTGGCATTTCCGCAATTATCAAAACGTTGGCTGATATGGGCGATGTGATTCACCCGGATCGACCGACTGTTTCTGGAAAAACGCTACGTGAAAATGTCACGGATGCCGAAATCCGCAACCCGAAAGTTATCCATCCATTGGAAAACGCCTACAGCAAAACCGGCGGCCTCTCCGTCCTCTTCGGCAATGTCGCACCAAAAGGCGCCGTCATCAAAGTCGGTGGTGTCGACCCATCCGTCAAAACATTCACCGGCGAGGCGATTTGCTTCAACTCGCACGATGAAGCCGTCGCGGCAATCGACAACCATACAGTACGCAAAGGTCATGTCGTTGTCATTCGTTACGAAGGCCCGAAAGGCGGACCGGGCATGCCGGAAATGCTGGCGCCAACCTCCTCGATTGTCGGACGCGGTCTCGGCAAGGATGTTGCGCTCGTGACTGACGGCCGCTTCTCCGGCGCGACACGCGGCATCTGCGTCGGTCACGTTTCACCGGAAGCTGCCGCCGGCGGACCGATTGCCCTCGTGAAAGATGGCGATCGGCTGACGATTGATCTCACCAACCGCGCGCTGACGCTGGATGTGAGCGAGGCCGAGCTGGATAGGCGGCGCAAAGCGCTGAAGCCGTTTGTTTCGAAAGTACGTAGCGGCTATCTGGCACGCTATGCCGCGCTCGTCACCTCTGCGCATACCGGCGGCGTGATGCGCTTGCCTGACGCCTGGCAAGGAAGCGGCCAAGAGAAAGAAACAGAACCGGCCGCTAAATAAGAAACGCGCGCCCGCGGCAAGCGAACACATGGTTCTAGAGAGAAAAGTTTTAAAAAAGGCTCTGTTAAAAATTTAATGTTAATTTTAATGACAAAAAGGCAATGTGTGAGACGCCTGCGGGAACAGCGTGCCGGCGAGACCCCGCAGACTTTTGCCTATCCGAGGAGGCTCGCGGTGCGCCCGCGGCAAGCGAACACATGGTTCTAGAGAGAAAAGTTTTAAAAAAGGCTCTGTTAAAAATTTAATGTTAATTTTAATGACAAAAAGGCAA
>NZ_JAFBEV010000033.1 GCF_016908935.1 Sporolactobacillus spathodeae
CACACCCGTTCCCATCCCGAACACGGCCGTTAAGCTCTTCTGTGCCAATGGTAGTTGGGGGCTGTCCCCCTGCGAGAGTAGGTCACTGCCAGGCATTTGACAAATTAATGTAAGCTTCAAAACAGAAGAGCTAAAAAGTTATTCTGATGCGAAGACTTCTGGAGAGCTGTCCGAGAGGCCGAAGGAGCACGATTGGAAATCGTGTAGACGGTTAAGGCCGTCTCGAGGGTTCGAATCCCTCGCTCTCCGCCATTATTTTTGTTTTGGCCCGTTCGTCAAGCGGTTAAGACACCACCCTTTCACGGTGGGTTCATGGGTTCGAATCCCGTACGGGTCATTAAAATATTTTCTTGATTTATCAGAGATATTATTGTAAAATATAGTGGTGTTTCTGTCAGGGAAATATATTATGGAGGATTAGCTCAGCTGGGAGAGCGTCTGCCTTACAAGCAGAGGGTCATAGGTTCGAGCCCTATATCCTCCACCATATTAATATCGCGGGGTGGAGCAGTCTGGTAGCTCGTCGGGCTCATAACCCGAAGGTCGTAGGTTCAAATCCTGCCCCCGCAACCAATTATGGGTCCGTGGTGTAGTGGTTAACATGCCTGCCTGTCACGCAGGAGATCGGCGGTTCAAGTCCGCTCGGACCCGCCATTTATTTTTAAAATATAATATCTTTTACTTAATGATACATATTTGTTTCTATGGCTCGATAGCTCAGTCGGTAGAGCAGAGGACTGAAAATCCTCGTGTCGGTGGTTCGATTCCGCCTCGAGCCACCATGTCATGCCGGTCTAGCTCAATTGGTAGAGCAACTGACTTGTAATCAGTAGGTTGGGGGTTCAAGTCCTCTGACCGGCACCATTTTTATGCTATCAATCCTTTTTACCTTATTATGGAGGGATAGCGAAGAGGCTAAACGCGACGGACTGTAAATCCGTTCCCTTTGGGTTCGAAGGTTCGAAACCTTCTCCCTCCATTTTTACCATAGGGGTATAGTTTAAAGGTAGAACAGAGGTCTCCAAAACCTCCAGTGTGGGTTCAATTCCTACTACCCCTGTGTTCATTATGGCGGTTATGGTGAAGTGGTTAACACACCGGATTGTGGTTCCGGCACGCGTGGGTTCGATCCCCACTAACCGCCCCATGTTTTATTGGCCCATCGCCAAGCGGTAAGGCAACGGTTTTTGGTGCCGTCATGCGCTGGTTCGAATCCAGCTGGGCCAGTTTTTGCGGAAGTAGTTCAGTTGATAGAACATCACCTTGCCATGGTGAGGGTCGCGGGTTTGAGTCCCGTCTTCCGCTCCATTTTTGTTTGGCGGCATAGCCAAGCGGTAAGGCACGGGTCTGCAAAACCCTTATCCCCGGTTCGATTCCGGGTGTCGCCTCCAATTTAATTACTGCCAATAAGTATTTCTATTTTGCCGGTGTGGCGGAATTGGCAGACGCGCACGACTCAAAATCGTGTTCCTTCGGGAGTGTCGGTTCGACCCCGACCACCGGTATCGAAGAAGTTAGGAAAAGTCAGCACTTTGAATCCATCAAAGTGCTGATTTTTTTGCATTTAAAAGATAATGCCTTGAACGAAAAAGCTTGGCTTTATTCAAGAGTTGGATTGGTAATTAATAAAACGTTTTTTGGGGCAGAATAATCGTGTCGAAACATTCACGATAGAAGGGATCATGATGAAAGCAGTAACTTATCAAGGCGCGCAAAAAGTCGAAGTGAAGGATGTATCCGATCCGTTTATTCAGGATCCAGAAGATGTGATCATTAACATTACGTCTACGTCAATCTGTGGATCTGATCTCCATTTATATTTAGGTGATTTTCCTTTGCCAAAAGGATATATCATTGGTCATGAACCGATGGGGATCGTGGAAGAGGTAGGCCCAGAGGTCACTAATGTTAAAAAAGGGGATCGCGTCGTAATCCCGTTTACAGTCGCTTGCGGAAGATGTTCCTATTGCCACCAACACTTAGAGAGTCAATGTGACCAATCAAATCCACATTATGATTCTGGAGGGTTGCTCGGATATTCTGAAAAATTCGGTAATTACCCAGGAGGACAGGCGGAGTATCTACGTGTCCCTTTTGGAAACTATACGCCATTCAAAATTCCAGAGGATTGCGAACTTGAGGACGAGCAGCTCTTGTTTCTTAGTGATGTATTACCAACGGCTTATTGGAGTGTGGAAAATGCAGGCGTAAAAGCTGGTGATACCGTCGTTGTGCTTGGATCCGGTCCTGTTGGCTTAATGACGCAACAATTCGCTTGGGAACATGGAGCTGAGCGCGTCATAGTTGTTGATTATTTAACGTACCGGCTAGCGTTATCAAAAAAGTTAAACCATACTGAAATCTATGATTTTACGAAGGATCCGGATATGGGGGAAACGCTTAAAGAGATCACTCATGGCGGAGCAGATGTTGTGATTGATTGTGTTGGCATGGATGGAAAAAAGTCGCCACTCGAGTTCATTGAGCAAAAGTTAAAGCTGCAGGGAGGTACACTTGGACCCATCCAAATCGCTACGAAGGCTGTGCGTAAATGCGGCACCGTTCAAATCACCGGCGTGTATGGCGGACTTTATAATATGTTTCCGCTTGGCCCTTTCTTTGCTCGAAATATTACGTTGAAAATGGGACAAGCGCCTGCAAGAGGGTTTATGCCTAGACTGTATCAAATGATAAGGGACAATAAAATTGATCCGACAGCCATCATTACCCATCGCCTTGCACTCAAGGAAGCTGCCCATGCTTATGATCTGTTTCATAATAAGAAAGAGGCGTGCGTCAAGGTGATACTGAAACCGTAGTTATGTAAAAAGAAGAGAAGGCTTACCTGGCTTCTCTTTCCAACTTTGACTTACCAACTGGCTTTGTGCACACCAGGAATTTGACCTTTATAAGCAAATTCTCGAAAACAAATGCGGCACAATTTAAATTTCTTAAATACTGCGTGCGGGCGCCCACAATTTTCACAACGAGTATACGCCTGTACGTGGTATTTTGGCTTTCTGCTTTGTTTAACGATGAGCGATTGTTTAGCCATTGTTTTTCTCCTCTCTAATGAAATGATTTACCTTAATTCCTTAATCGAATTAAGAGATTAATTATAGCACGTTTCCTACATAAGAAAGTTGTTAAATGATGTCATGGAATTCAAATTTCCAACTAGCAAAAACTTGCCCCCAAAAGCAATTTTTTTCAAAAATCCATATAGAAGTCCCACTTATATATATCTTATAAAATATGAGCGCCGCAAAGACTTTGTGTTCAACAATCTAATTGGCCATTATTCTTTTCTAAATTCATAACACCTGGTGAGAATCAGCTCTATCTTCCAGAGCGGGTTATTGCTATAAAGGTCACTACCTTCATTGGTAGTAGCTTTTTTCTTACCCTCATTTGCTTTCAAAGGCACAACATAAAGCAAAAGGATGAGTGGAAACACTAAGCTAGGTTATTTTTTATCTTCTTCTAGCTTTTCGATACGTTGCTCAAGATTTCTCTATTTTTTTTCAATACGTGTAATATTGCTTACGGCATATGCAGCCAAAGATAAAGCCTAACAAACCGAGATTAGACATAAGAATTACCTCGTAAATTTTGAAATTGGGGCTTTCACTGAAATTCGTCATCTAAATCTTAACAAATAGTGAATAAAATCGTAAGATCATAGAATGAAGTAATAACGATACTGGAAAACAATGTATCTTTCATTTTCTTTGATTTATTCTTCACCCGTGTTACTCCCCAATATCTCTATTCTTTTTTATGCTTTTTTTTAGTGGCCTGATAAAATAAAGAAAAAAAGTGGGGTGCTTATATGGCTCGTCTCGATATTAATCAAGAGGATAAAGAAATAATCGAAAAAATTACAGATAGAGCTAAAAAATCCAAAACAAAAGAAGAAATCGATGCGTATGAGTTTTGCGTGAAATTAATTATGAGAAAATATGTTGATAAGTTATTACATTAAGTCATCGATCTTTTTGCTTTCGTTGTATAAAATTTCCGGACCAAAGTCAACGTGGTTTTCAAAGACTATTGTATGTGCTTTATTGTCTATTTTTACACCTTGAAAAAGATCCTTACTTTGCAATATATCGCCTACAATGTCCTCAGAGCCATTTGAAAATGCTTTTAAATCAATTATTCTACATTCTTTGTGATTAAAATGAGCAATAGACTAGTGGAACAATATCTATAATGATTTTATTATTGGATACAGTTGTCTTATACCGTTTAAGTATCATTTCCAGATCCAGAAATTTTGCCGGAATCATTATAGATAACACATTGGCGGGACGATGGGGGTCGGGAAGTCGACTGTTTCCGAGATTGTTGCGAACAAATTAGAATACAGCGTATTTTTGGACGGTGACTGGTGCTGGAAGAGAACCCTTGGGCTTTTTCAGAGTATTCCTGCTGAACGTGTAGCCGATCAAATTATTCAAATGATAGGCGTGTGAGGAGCATATGATTATCTGTTACTACAATACTATCGTCACGTGGAGAATACGCAAGTAAAATTTTCTGTGTTTACTTCGCGGTTTGCAGGAGACGGCTATGCGCAATTGAAAGTTTTAAATTCTGTCTATACGCTTAGCAAAAGGCTTTGTTTCTGGCTTTTTAATGAATGAAGTATCGCCGATCATAGTTACTTCAAATTTAGCATTCTCATATGTAATATGTGTCACGCTCCCATTTGGAATGTCGACGTTAATGTTTACAGATGGATCAATCAATGTCAAAAGAAAAATGATAGTCAAACCATGAGAAACGATTAGAACATTCCCCCCGCCATGCAATTCTGTTCTCTTCGCAATCTCTGCAAAAACACTAAGAACTCTCCGCTTTATTTTTTCATACGGTTCTGTAATAGCGACTTTATCTGCTCTTTGGAGTAATTCCGCCATTTTTTCAAAAGTTAGCGTCGGATCTAATATTTTGTTACCTGATTCATCATCGGTTACTGTTGGAAGAACTTTCCGAAGCTCATCATTAAAAGCACCTTCGAAAGAACCAAAGCACCATTCGCGTAAGCGGCTGTCAATCGAATGTTTTATATTTGAACTCGTCGTCTCTTGTTCTTCTAAAATAATTCTTGTCGTCTCGATAGCTCTACCCGAATCGCTAGAGTATGCTTCAACAAATGGAACATCCTCTAATCCCTTTCCTAAACAGCGAATATTTTCCCGCCCTACTTCCGTAAGCGGCGTATCGCTCCATCCTTGAACGCGATCCAATAAGTTAAAAATCGTTTTACCATGTCGAACAACGTATAATTCGGTTTTCTTCATCATCAAGCCTCCAAATTTTCTTGAACAAAATTAAATTTAGATAAGCGATCCGATACGCCATTTTTTAACATAGATAATTATAATACGGCTCCGATCAAATAAGTACCATGAAACACTCCCCATAATGGAATTTGGATATTTTAGAGAAAATATTACAGAAAGAATGTATGTTAGCTTAGACTTTCATTGGGCGAGGTTAATGCCTATTTGAAAAACGCTTTCGCTCAATGGATATCCTCTATTAAAAATAAAAATCCCCCATTGAATCAAGTGGGGGATTTTTTGATTTCAATTATTTTGGACAATACTTTCGGCAATCATTGGCTAACAACGGGCGTCATACGCTGGATATTTGATGCATGAAGCAGATGCTCTGTTCCTTGGTTTTTTTTCGATATATATATTGATGAAGACGTGATTATTGATTCTTGCATTGAACGCTAAAGCATTAATTGTCCTTGACGTTTAATTCGAGTACATCAGGTCTTGCATAATGACCACACACATCAAATTCCATTCGGCTCATGGGTACTTTATTCATATCTATTGTAGAATAAATGATTCCTTCTTTATCCCATAGTGGTTCTGTTTCAAAATGACCATAAGGATCGATAATGCAACTTCCACCACGACAAACCTTATCCGGGAGATTGGTTATTTCGTCTGGGCTATTTAAATTATCTGGATACATTTCTTTTGTGAAGTACATATTCGCGTTAATAAAATAGCAGCGGCCTTCAAGTGCAATATGTTGAATAGTCGCCTGCCATTCTGGATTGTCATTTGTGTTTGGGGCAATATAGATTGATATGCCTTTTTGGTATAGGGCAGTTCGAGCCAGAGGCATATAATTCTCCCAACAAATTAAGCTGCCCATCACACCCCAAGGCGTATTGACCACTGGAAAATAGCCTTTGTTTGCGTCACCCCAAACGACTCTTTCGGAACCGGTGGGCTTCAATTTTCTATGGACAGTTAGCAATTCACCTTTGGGGGAAAAGACAATATTTGTATTGTAAAGCGTTCCAGTTATTGAATCTCTTTCTGATACCCCAATACTTACATATGCGTTTGCTTCTTTTGCAGCTTCCCCGATAGCTTTTGTTTCAATATCAGCTATCACAATAGAATTATCATAATATATTTTCCAATCTTTGCGTCCCTCATCATTACGACTACCCACTGTAAAGCCAAAATTCATGCCGTAGGGATAGCCAGGGATAAAGAGTTCCGGAAATACAATTAACTCTGCTTGCTCCTTGGCCGCTTTTTCTATAAGTTGAATCGTTTTCGCAACGCCTGCTTCCTTATCGAACATTACTGGAGCAGCTTGTACTAACGCTATTTTACAACTATCTTTAAGATCTATCATTACTATCCTCCATCGAGCTTTCTATTTTATTTTTTGATTTATTATAACAATTAGTTTAAATGAACTGCAATACACACCTGATTTTAAATTTAATCGAAACCGAGAAAAATGTCCTGTTAACTCGTTTGATTACCATGTGCTATGATAAAGTAACAAATTGAAAAATCAGGTGATGCAGACGATGAAAAAAGGAACAACAATTTTAACACTCGAGAATGGTTATCATCTTTGGTCGAATACGCAAGGGACAGGTGATATTCATTTACTCTGCCTTCACGGGGGACCAGGCGGGACTCATGAATACTATGAAAATTTCGCCGAAAAGTTGGCTGAACAAGGTCTGGCGATTCAAGTCCATATGTATGATCAGCTCGGATCTTTTTATTCGGATCAACCGGACTACTCAGATCCAGAAGTAGCCAAAAAGTATTTAACTTATGACTATTTTCTTGAAGAAGTAGACGAAGTGCGCCAAAAGTTGGGATTAGAAAATTTCTATCTGATTGGACAGAGCTGGGGTGGCGTACTTGTTCAAAAATACGCTTTGAAATACGGCAACCATTTAAAAGGCGCGATTATTTCGTCGATGACCGATAATATCGACGAATATGTCGCAAATATTAACAAAATACGGGAGGAAGCACTCCCCGCTGATGCTGTTGCTTTTATGAAGAAGTGCGAAGCTGATAATAACTATGATAACAAGCGTTACCAGGAATATGTTGATATCCTGAACCAAGGTTATGTCGATCGCAAACAGCCGCCGGCTATCGCCCACCTCATTAGCACAATAGCTGCTCCTGTCTATAATGATTTCCAAGGCGATAATGAATTTGTCGTCACCGGGAAATTAAAGGAGTGGGACGTGCGCGATCAATTGAAAAATATCACCGTTCCCACTTTGGTTACGTTTGGTGAACACGAGACGATGCCACTTGCTGCAGCGAGACGGATGGCTCAGGAGATGCCACATGCCAGATTGGCGACAACGCCGCATGGTGGCCATCATCACATGATTGACAATGCGCCGGTCTATTTCGAGCACTTGGCACAATTCATTAAGGATGTCGAATCGGGTAATTTTAACGCTTAAGAAAAGCGAGTCTAATAAAAACGTCGTCATTGAATCTCCATTCAATGGCGGCTTTTTTTGATGCTTATGAAACGGTATATGAATGGCTACATTTGGGAAAATAATCAAGCGCGCTTATAGAGTCGACGGAACAAAAATATGCCTGTGGCTAAAGAGGTTGGTGTCTAAAATGAAAGTCGCGATTATGGGGGCGGGATTATCTGGACTGTCGGCCGCCATTATTTTAGAGCGGTATGGCGTGTCCCCGGTTATTTTTGAAAAAAGAAGTCAGGCGGGGGATCGTTTTATAAACGCTGAAGCCATGCTCTCGCTACTGACACGACCAATTATTGACCCGATTCGCTATCTTTCTGAGGAATTTCAAATTTTTTTAAAGCCGATAAGTCATATTAATCCAATCATTATTCATTCAGAAAACGTTCAGACGATCATTAATGAGCATGTCGGTTTTACAAACATAAGAGGGCGAAATAAAAATTCTTTTGAGGCTCAATTAGCGAGCCAGGTTACCTCAAAGATTCGGTTCAACGCAGAGGTGTCTTATGAAGATTTACTCGAAAAATTTACGCACGTGATCATGGCGACGGGGGATGCTTCCTATGCAATTAAATTACATAATTATCGGGAGGATCTATCGGTTTCTCTAAAAGGCGCAACAGTAGAAGGTGTGTTCACACGTTCAGAGGTAAGCGTGTGGTTAGATAATAATCTAGCCCCAAAAGGATATGCTTACCTTATTCCATTCTCTGATACTGAAGCAAATATTGTCGTTGCAGTTCCTGACCTAACCAATGAAGTTGATGAAACGATCACGGACTACTGGAATCGATTTTATGATTTATTAAAATCGCATTTAAATCAGTCATTAAAAATCACTGACCAATTCCAAATTACGAACTATAAAATTGGCATCTGTGACTCTCCGCGAATTGGAAATACATTTTTTACTGGAAATTGTTTTGGAGCAATCATGCCTTTCCTTGGTTTTGGGCAATTTGAATCGATTTTAACTGGTATTTATGCGGCTTACGATATATGCGGTTTAGGAAAATACGATGCGTTGACGGAGCCTTTGAGAAAAAGCTATCAGCATTCGTTAATACTTCGCCGAGGGATGGAGGCTTTGAATAATCAAGCCTTTGATTTTATTGTAGCGCGCATGAATGGTTATTTAGGAAAGCAACTCTTTAAACCCAGTGGTCATGACCCATTAAAATGGCTGAGTTATCTTGCGCGGCCGTTCGTTTGATGGAAAAGAGGAAAATGGGCTGGCATGCGCGCAGAGATCATTTTATTTGGCATTCACTATTCTATGAGTAACAGAGCATTTCGGACATTGAAGGCATTATTTATTGTTTTTATTTAAGAAAATCAGCTGGCGTTTTTAGATTCCAGTGCAATGCCGTATTTAACTTTTTGATAAAAGGCTTAAGAACTTCATCCATATAGTCTTGCGCCATTAACATTTTAGGGGCTTCCATAGACCATCCAAAGATTAGTTTTTGATAGGGGCCAATTTTTTTCCATGATGGATCAAGATCTTTATAAATCTCATCAATCATGATCTGGGCATCATGTTCTGAAAAAAAGTCGTCTTGTGCATCTTTGATGGCTTTTGCTGGATCATTCAGGTAAGATTCAACTTTTTCTGGATCAAGAGTCACATCTATCGTCTCCCTAAAGATGAATATAATAAGTATATTTCATCACCGCGGTAATGAAAGCGTTATCAAATTCTGGCTAATTCACAACAAGGTGGAAATACTGTGGATCAATCCTATCATTATTTCAGCGTAAAGGTATAAGCGACGTCAGCGTGAACTTCTTTAAATCCTTCGTGCAGGTAGAGTGTCTTCGCGCGTTCGTTTTTGCCATCGACACAAAGGATGGTGCGTGTGTAACCGTGCTGCTTTGCAAAATTAATAGAAGCGCGAAGCAACGTTCGGCCGAGTCCACGTCCTTGATAATCAGGAATGACTGCGAGCGGTCCGATACACATTATCGGTGCGTCATCGTACGTGTCATCCAATCCCTGCACAATACCGATCGCACGATTTTGATCATAGAGAATGAGGGCACCGTCTTCCAAATAATCAGAATGGGTCATTCTGTCGCGAATGATTTCTTCGGTCATTGGAGTCTCGCTGCCTGGAAGATTAGCAAAACATTCGTTTCGAATCGCGCACCATACAGTTTCATCCTTACCGGGAATAAGTGGTCGGATCGAATAGTGTTCTGGAAGATTAAGCGAATACGCCGAAATGTTTTCCTTAACCAGTAGAAAAGAATATCGCCACAGCTTGAAGTTCAGATCTTTAACCATTTTCAGCAGCTTTTTATTGGCCAGAGGGATAAATAAAAAGACACTGTCTAAGCCTTTCGCGTGTTTGACGACAGCCTGAAGCAGGTTTTTATAATCCAAGGCATCTCCGGTCTCCGTGTGCAGAATCCTGAACCGTGCTTTCTTTCCGCTGCGGTAATAATCGTCGATGACGAGGGAGGCAGCGCCAATGATTGCATTTGAGCCATCAGTTAGAATATAAGTCGGGTTTTCGTCATTAGGCTCAAATTTTTCAAATTCTTCGCCGTATAAATAAGAATCGTCCAGTTCTGAGCGATGCTTTGTGCAATAAGCCAAAAAGTCTTGAATTCTGTCCCTGTCAAGTTTTTCTATACCCATTTTCCCACCTGCTTTATTGAATTTTACAACTTGGATGGCGGAGATAACTAGGATTCGAGCAGCCTGTCTGTTCAACAATAGCGTACACGATTTGCGCTACGAATACTAGATTTGTCGCATATTCAGATGAGATAGCAAATGGCAAGCAGTTAGGGGACCTGTCTTCCGTTTCTACGGTATCCGCCCAATTCGCCGGCTTGTATTTTACGGTGTTCGCTACAGTAACGAAAAGAAGCGAAAAAAATTTTTTTGAAGAAAATGCGGCTCTATTGAACGCAACTCTAATGCGCAGTGAATGGCTTACGATCATTGGAACTTAAGAGACACACTTGCTGGATACGCTTTTAACCGTTGCTAACGGAAAGACTGATAGGGACTTCATGTGTCCGGCTTGTCAGAAATAAAGGGGAAGGTAGTGAAACGCGGGTTTTGGTAAAAGAAAAGAAATGGTGAAAAAGTATACCATTTCAAGAGGTTATGCTAATTTTTAAAATTCTTGACTTGTATTTCCAGAATAGTGATGAGAATGCGGGTGAGCACCGCTTAGCGTAGTCATCCCACGAAACTCATGATAATGACCGCCACCTGGAATGGGAATGGCGGGACCGGTCACACCTCTAATCTCATGCTGGTGACCATCGTCAACAGAAGTAAACGTAAAATACCAGTGCGTATGTGGCACTCCAGTCTGAGCTGGCTCAGTCGTTCCGGCATATTGATGATGGTGACCGTCATCAAAAGAAGTGACCCCGCGAAACTCGTGAACATGCACTTGCCGGCCATCCCAATCCGTTATAAAAAGCTGATGCGTATGAAGTGGATCGGAATCATCTGAGTTGAACATGAATCCGGTAACAGGGACTTCCATTGACGACACTCCTTCTTACGGCAGATTTTCGAAACAATAATTTATATTCGCACGCGCTTGATCTAGAACGCCATTCATCTTTCTGTGATGGATCGGGCTGCCATGTGCATTAGAAAACGCTTGTGATCTCTGTACCTATTAATTGGCTGTTCGAGTAAGCGTAAACGCATCCCCACCTGTTATCAGGTGGGGATGTAGCTACACTTTAATTGAGGGGTTGGTTAATCTCCAAATGGCGTTAGGTTGTAATGCCTTCTTCTAAGTTCCTCCAGAGGTGGTGGGCTTCTCTGGCAAGATGTTCTAATAAATCGGGTGGTGCAGTTGTAATCGCGGCACATTGCTTAATTAGCGCATCTAATTCTAATTTAAATTTTTCGAGATCCTTTGTTTCGGTAATAACCATCTGCCTAAAAGTGTTTAAAACGGGTAACAGCTGATTGCGCGGTTTTCGTATGATTGTATTGAGTGCATTTGCTTGGAGAAAAAGTCGTTCGAACTTATGCGTCATTTTCCGTACCTTGTATTGGAGTTCATAATTTGTTGGATCGAGATAATGCTGGACAAATGCAAGATGATCAGCCATTTGTCGCAACCAAAACACACTTTCATGTAAGACCGAATCCGCGACGAGAACTTGACCGCCAGTTTTCATTAAATCAAATACATTCTGGGACTCTTCAGCTTCGCGTATCATATGATCCATAAGTGCTACCGGTGTGGAAACAATCACTTCACAGCGCAGAGCCTTACCCATGCCAAGTGTAAGAAAATTACGGAATTCACTGATCGCTTGTTCCGATTCATTAACCAACATACCCAGATCGCCTTGTTTCGCTTCAGCCCGCTGCCATATTCCTGCCAAACTCTGAACCATACTCTGGTTGACACGGGCTAATTCCAATTCATGATGACTGATTTCCCTGTCAAAGAATTGACCGTGCTCTAAATTATTGCGCAACCAAAAGGCGACTATCCCATAAGCATCCCGTTCGTAATTATCCATATACCCCATAAATACACCTCTTTCCATTCATCTTCCGGATAGAATTATATTTCGAGAAAATTTGAATATGCGACGTTTGAAAGTTTTTTTTTACGCTTGAATAAAAAGAGACTGTCCCAATCAAAAGATTGATTTTCATCGCCGGCTAAGACTAGAGGTTAAAAGATGCAGAAGATAAAAATATTTTGTGTGGCTTGTTTTAAAAAAAAATACAAATAAATATCACGCTAACTTTTATTTCGCTGGCATTTTAATTGACATAGATAGCCCTTCAGTATTTATACTTTAACTAGCAGGGTATGCAACAAACTTAATGACTTATTATTAAGTTGTTGAACACCAAATCAGGAGGCTTAAAAAATGAATGTTTTAACAGAGACGTACACTTTAAACAATGGTGTTAGCATTCCAAAGGTTGGATTTGGCACCTGGCAAATTCCAGCAGGCAAGATTACCTATGATTCTGTTACCTATGCTCTTGAAATGGGTTATCGTCATATTGATACCGCATGGGCTTATCACAACGAGAAAAGTGTGGGTAAGGCTGTACGTGATTTCGGGATTGATCGTAACGAGATATTTGTGACATCCAAATGCCCGGCTGAGGCAAAAAGTTATACTGATGCGAAAAGATGTTTTGAGGAAACAATGGGGAACCTTGATCTTGATTATATGGATCTTTATCTGATACATGCCCCATGGCCATGGTCAGAAATGGGAACTAATTATTCGGAAGAAAATCTTGAAGTATGGCGTTTGATGGAAGAGGTTTATCAGTCCGGAAAAGTAAAAGCCATCGGCATTTCTAATTTTAATGTGACGGATATGAAAAATATCTTCGATCATTGTACAGTCAAACCGATGGTCAATCAGATACGGTATTTCATTGGTTTCACAGAACCTGATATCACAAAGTATGCCAAGGATAATGGGTTGCTTGTCGAGGCATATTCGCCGCTTGCGACTGGCAGAATAATAAATAACGCCGATTTGAAAAAAATCGCCGGAAAATATTCTGTTTCTGTGGCACAATTGTCCATTCGCTATTGCCTGCAAAAGGGTGTTTTACCCCTGCCTAAAGCGATCAATCCGGACCATATTCGTGATAATGCAGCTATCGATTTTACAATTTCAGAAGCAGATATTGCTTACTTAGATCAGTTGGTAACATCGAGATAAGGTTATATATCACGACACCTAATGTATCGCATTTTAGTGAAATTATTTTGATAAAATTTGAAGAAAAAAAGGCTGTTATCGGCTTATTGCAAGAATGAAACGAATCCATTCTCTCAACGTAACTAGATAGCATCTTGAACAAATAAAAATGACAGGTTCAGTCTTTGATAGAAGACTGGGCTGTTATTTTTATAGGTTATTCCTTTCTGATTGGTCTATTTTTTTGATTAAAATCCAATTATATTGAATCTAACAAAATGGAGGTGGTGGGCCATGACAATGCTCAGCTTGGGAACAATCATCTTTCCACTTGTTACTTTTATTTTACTTCTCGCGCTTATTTACTTTGTCATCATGGGAATTATCTTTTTTACCGTACACCCAAAAGAAATCAAAAAGCAGAATAAAGAAATACTGGAGAAGTTGACCGAGATCAGTGAGAAACTGGATCAGAACCACTAAAGCTACAAGTTCCTTCAGAATAGGGAAGGATGTGCTATATGACTGCAATGATTCATATTTTGAGAGATTTTTCAGTACCGACAAAATATATATCACGTTTCAGTGAAATTGTTTTATTAATTTTTAAAGAAAAGAAGGCTGTCATTATGGAGCAGCCCAGAATAGAGGAAAATAAAAAAATTTGTAAAATGGGGATGGGCTATAAAATTGAAGAAAAAGTTGCTACTTTTACTCATTGCCATCGTTCTGGTACTTGATGGATGTTCGATAGCTCCGGAACAACTGAAAAAAGAAAAGATGAATACGACAACGAGCATTACGAAGAAAAAGAAACCTGTGACGAACACACCGCAGTCAATTGTCGGCAGCAGTGCGAATCCGAATCAATTGTTAACAGCTTCGAAAAAAATTGATCCGGATATGGTTGGGGTCAACATCTCAGAAGGTTATCTTGAATTTTACGAATATGAGGGGAAAGGACACGACTATTACAAACAGCCTGCCTGGAATTTACATAAATATATGGCTGAATCCAATCTTCCGTTGCTGCGTGCGGTCTGCAATAATCCGAATTTCAAAGGCGTATCGATCCGGATCTATGCTAACTTCAACCATGGCTATACGATTGAAAGCACAACCACTTACTCCAAAACAGCACTTCAGCAAGTGAATACTGCCCCGAAAACGACTTCAATTCAAAAAGTATTGACGTTCTGGGGTAAATCGGACTACTCACTCATGGATCCTTTCATGTATCGTGATGATCTTAAATATTATTCATTTGTCCGTAATAGCAAGGATGTCTTCTTCCATGATCACAATGTCGGCCATTATAACTCGATACAGCCGACAACGTTCGGTACCCTCCTGTTCCAGGGGACTGTTTCAGGAAAAATTGATCCCATTTATAACTGGGGTGCGACCGGAGCAATTGACCAGAATCAGATCTTAAGAAATCATGCAAAGATGGTGTCCTATTGAGCCAGAATCCAAAGGTTACGGCAAGAAGTGTTCCCGTTTGTGATGGCCAACCGACTTGCAATAACTTTTGAAAAGAAGGTATTCAAGATGCACTTTGAACCCATTAATCTTCACGTGCATGAAAAGGACTTTTCGGTATCCACAAAAAAGAGAATTGTCTGATATAATCAGTTGACAAAGCGACCGTCGTTGTCTATGATGTAGCTACCGTCAATGGAGCCAGAGGGGCTTCATTGACCAGCTGGACTGCTCCACAGGGAGCAGTCGGCTGTGCAAGATGAGAATAGAGTAGTGAGTGAGCAGAGTTGAGAAGAGCTTAGCGTACTTTCACCTTTTTACGCGCGCGCAATCGATTTTTTTGAATCTTCCTAGCGCGTTGCGTCTTCCACAGTAAAACACCATCCTTCTTGATCTCACTAAATCACTCACTCCTCAAAAAAAGAGGAGTGTCGATCATGTTTCAGGAAAAACTAGCCCAGCTTGTTCAAGGACAAACCCTATCGGAAACTGAAGCCGCAGCCATCATGGACGAAATTATGGAAGGAAAGGCTGCGCCGAGTCAGATCGCCGCTTTCCTCGCCTTACTGAGCGCAAGAGGCGAGACGGTTGAGGAACTCGCCGGCTGCGCGCGAAGCATGAGCGCGCATGCCAAGTCGCTCGAGTATTCAGAGCCACTGCTTGATATTGTCGGCACAGGCGGTGACGGCAACCGCACATTCAATATTTCCACAGCATCAGCAATTATTATCTCTTCACTTGGCGTCAACGTAGCCAAACACGGCAATCGTTCCGTATCGTCGACGAGCGGAGCAGCAGACGCTTTGGAAGCACTTGGTATTGGTATTCAGTCGACCCCTGATTCAGCCCGCCAGCTTCTTGATCGTACGCACATGTGCTTTTTATTTGCTCCACTATATCATGCATCGATGAAATATGCCGTTGAACCCCGTAAGTCCCTTGGCTTCCGTACCATTTTCAATATGCTGGGGCCTCTGACCAATCCCGCCCATGCGAGCAGGCAGATGCTTGGTGTCTATAGCCGGAAACTGGCTGAGATGTACGCTGAGACACTGCTTCGGATCGGAACCGATCGGACCTTGGTGGTGACCGGCGAGGATGGTATGGATGAGTTCACCATCTGCGGACGAAGCGACGTAATTCTTATCGAAAATGGCCGGACTTCGACATTCAGCATTAAGCCTGAGGATGTCGGACTAGACACCGGAACTCTAGAAGCGATCCAAGTAAAAAATCCTCAGGAAAGCGCGGCATTGATTCAATCCGTTTTTTCCGGAGAAACGGGAAATCCTTCAGCCCTGAACGCGATTCTTCTGAACGCGGGTGCCGGCTTGTTCGTCGCGGGACATGTGCCTTCGATCGGCGAAGGGGTGCATGAAGCCCGTGAAGCCATCGAAAGCGGACGTGCACAGCACCAGCTGCAGTTTCTGCAACAGGCAACAAAGAGGCCGGCCCATGTCTGAGAGCATACTTGACCAGATTCTTCGGACAAAAGCTAACGAATTAGCCGAATTCCAAATGCCGGCATTCAATCGCGAGCAACCAGCGATCTATTCGTTAAAAAAAGCACTTGCCCGCCCCAGGCACCGATTCGGATTGATTGCCGAAATCAAGGAGGCTTCACCCTCCAAGGGGGTATTCCGTCGGGACTTCAACGCGGAGCGTCTGGCTCACGCCTATGTCGCATCCGGAGCCGATGCAATCAGCGTTTTGACGGATCGTCTCTATTTTCACGGCTCAATCGAACGTCTGCAGTCTGTCCGCCGGGAAGTCCGGCTGCCCATTCTGCGCAAAGACTTCATCATCGATGAACGGCAGATTGAAGAAGCTTACCTGTGCGGTGCGGATGCCGTCTTGCTGATTGCAGGAGCGATGGATACAAAGCAGCTTCATCAGCTCTACGCAACAGTCAAAGCATTCCGTTTGGAAGCATTGGTCGAAGTGCACAGTAGACAGGAAGCGGAAGCTGTCCTAAATCGCTTTACACCGGAGATTGTCGGTATCAATAACCGTGATCTGAAAACGTTTCGAACGGATCTGCATGCCATTGAACAAATCCGTCCGCTGATCCCGCAAAGTGTTCTGATCGTCAGCGAATCTGGTGTTCAGACCCGAGCGGATATCCAGTTCTTACAGGAAAACGGCGCGAATGCTGCCCTTATCGGCGAAACTTTGATACGTGCCGACTCTCCGGAAAAGAAAATTGAGGATTTGTATGGGAAGGTCGTGACACGTGATGCGACCCTTAATTAAATACTGCGGCAATCATTCCTATCAAGATCTCGAACGAACCTTCAACAGTCGTGCAGACTTCATTGGCCTGATTTTTACATCAAAAAGCCGGCGCACAGTCCAGCCGGAACAGGCAGCCTTATGGATCAAGCAGCTTGCTCCTTTGGGCAGTAAAAAGATCGTCGGCGTGTTTGCGGATGATCCGCCGGAACGCGTCTTTTCGATTCTGCGTTCGGTGCCGCTGGATATTCTGCAGTTTCACGGAAGCGAGACGCCTGGGACACTCGCTGAAGTAAAAAAGGCAACGGGACGGCAAGTCTGGAAAGCCATCCATCACGCACCAGGTGCACTTGAAAGGATGCGCGCTTTTTCAAACGTTGCCGACGGATTTATCATTGATACTCAGGTGAAAGGACAGCTTGGTGGCACAGGTGTTGCTTTTGACTGGGACGCTATCCCCGATTATCAGACGGAAGCGAAACGTCAGCGTGCCTGTTGCCTGATTGCCGGGGGGATCACTCCGGATAACATTGCTGATCTGCTCCGCTATGATCCGATTGGCATCGACATTTCTTCAGGCATTGAGCAGGATTTTCAAAAGGATCGGACGAAAATTTACAGACTTGAGAAAAGGGTGTGTACAGCTAATGATCAGGCAACCACAACTGGAAGTTAAATTTCGGACAGATGAAACAGGCCGTTATGGTGATTTTGGCGGCAGATATGTGCCGGAGACGATGATGCATGCCTTGCTCGAACTGGAACAGGGATTCAAAGAAGCGATCACTGATCCCGCTTTTTTAAATGATTATCACAAAATTCTTCATGACTACTCGGGGCGTCCAACCCCCGTCACCTATTGCCGGCGGCTGAGTGAAGCCGTCGGTGGTGCGCAGATTTATCTGAAGCGAGAAGATCTGAACCACACAGGGGCGCACAAGATCAACAATGCAGTCGGTCAGGCGCTGCTTGCGAAACGAATGGGCAAGAAAAAACTGATTGCGGAAACCGGCGCGGGTCAGCATGGCGTTGCGACAGCAACGATCGCCGCTTATTTCGGTATGCCCTGCAAAATATTCATGGGTGCTGTTGACGTCGAGCGTCAGGCACTGAACGTTTTCCGAATGAAGCTTCTAGGTGCTGAAGTCGTGCCCGTTTCATCCGGTAACGGAACGCTGAAAGATGCTGTCAATGAAGTGCTCCGCTACTGGGCAGCGCACATCGAAGATACCGCCTATATCGATGGATCGGCGGTTGGTCCGCATCCCTATCCGATGATTGTCCGCGATTTTCAACGGATCATCGGGGATGAAGCGCGCGAACAAATCCTTCAGCAAACCGGGAAATTGCCGGACGCTGCAGTCGCCTGTGTTGGCGGCGGCAGCAATTCCATTGGTCTCTTTACCGCTTTTCTGGATGACCCGGTTCAGCTCTACGGTGCTGAGGCAGGGGGAAAAGGGACAGACAGCGGTCAGCACGCGGCGACACTGACCAAAGGATCGGTCGGCATTGTCCACGGCATGAAAACGTATTTGCTTCAGGATGCATCCGGTCAGATCACGGAGCCGTATTCCATTTCAGCGGGATTGGATTATCCAGGAATCGGACCCGAGCACGCTTATTTATTCAAAACAGGGAGAGCGATCTATCAAGCGATTACGGATGACGAAGCGCTCGACGCCCTTGTCCGCCTTTCAAAATTGGAGGGGATTCTTCCCGCGCTTGAAAGTGCCCATGGGCTCGCACTAGCCATGAAAATCGCCGCAAAAATGAAGTCGGCTCAATCCGTGCTCGTCTGCCTGTCCGGTCGGGGCGACAAAGATGTTCGTACCGTCCTCCATGCTCTGAAAAAAGACAACAGTGAGGGGAGCGATGCACAATGAACCGTTTCGAACAATATGTTCAAAGAGACCACGACATGCTGTTCATCCCATTTATTGTAGCCGGTGATCCGAATGAAGAAGCTACCGTCGATCTAGCCTTGACGATGCAGGCATCGGGTGCGCGCGCACTGGAATTAGGTATCCCTTACTCCGATCCGTTGGCAGACGGCCCTGTGATCCAGAGGGCGTCCAAACGTGCATTGGCCGGTGGCATGACGCTGCGCCGTGCCATGCGGCTTGTTGAGACCATGCGTCAAAAAGGGCTGAACATTCCCGTTGTGATTTTCACCTATGCCAACCCGCTGCTCCAACTTGGATTGGATACATTTTTCCATGAAGCGGCCGCGAATGGCATCGACGGCCTACTTGTTCCAGATATTCCTTATGAAGAAAGCCACTCGCTTGCGCAACGCTGCGCGCAAGAAAATATTTGCCTGATTTCTCTTGTCGCCCCGACGACTTCAGACGAACGGTTGGCGAAGATCTGCGCTTCCGCCCAAGGCTTTATTTATTGCGTCTCATCCCTTGGTGTGACCGGTGTGCGGAAAAAATTTCATCCGGATATCTTTCCCTTTCTGGAACGCGTCCGGCGAGCAAGTTCACTGCCAATTGCAGTCGGTTTCGGCATCTCATCCCGTGAACAAATCGTTGAACTGAAGGGAGTCGCTGATGGTTTCATTGTCGGCAGTGCCATTGTCTCTGAAATTGAGAAGCGTGCGGACCCGCTCAAGATTGCAGCAAGCCGAGCGGCAACGCTTGATGAAATAAAACAGGCTTTATTGAAAAAATTCGGCACGCAAGCTGAAACGGCCGTACCGACACATCACGCCTAATCAATACATTTTAGACGAACGATTCAAGACATGCAAAAAGCAGACTACCCATGGGCAGCCTGCTTTTTGGTATCTGTGGGACACTGGTTTTCGATGCTGTCAGAACTGTTCTTTGGTTTCTTCAAGCGTCACTGTCTTCTTTTCCTTATCAATGATCAGGTCACAGGAAAAATCTCTTTGAATCATCTCAATGTTTTCCTGATTCAGCTCCTTGTCGCTACAGGAGAAATAGACCCTTCCATCTTCAACATAATAAGGCTGTACGAGAGTCAAAGGCAGAACCATCTGATCATACTTATCAAATCCGACTTCACTTAGCATTTCCCAGTCGCGGCTGATCATTTTTATCCCCCCAGAAGATTAGAATAAATAATTTTTTTCTATTATACTCCTTTAAAGCGGTAAATTATCTGGAAATGATTCGTGCCATTAAGATTGACTTGGCTTACCAAGTTTTTCTTAAAAGATAAGAAAGAAAAGGCGAGATATTCTATGAAAAACTTAAGATCATAGAGGGAGTATAAAATGCAGCGAAGGCGCGAGACGCCTGCGGGAAAAGCGAGCCAAGTGAGACCCCGCAGATTCTAGCCTGTCTGAGGAGGCTCACGGATCGCCCGCGGCAAGCGAGCAGCCGAAGCACATTGTTATAAAAAAGACTTGGCGAAGCCTAGTTCTTCTTACAACAATTGCGCTCTGGTCGCTCCATTTTTTTTTTTTTGCGCAAAGTCTTATACAATTTTTACTTATTAAAAAGGCCTCCTGAATTTCAGGAAGCCGATTAGTGAATAAACGGGATCGAAGCCGCGCGTGCGTCGATTGAATAGAAATTTACTTTTTTTCCATGACTGCAAAATAATTATTTTCACTATCTGCAAAATTAAAGACTCTGCCTGAAGGCAGGGTAACAATTTCTCCGACTGTTACATCTTTGCTTAATAAGTCACGGTATAATTTGTCGAATTCTATTGAGAAGAACATTAAGGAAGGTGTGCCAAGATTTAATTCGGGCTGCATTTTAGCAATGAGTTCCTTATTATGGAGAATAATACTTGTCTCAGCTTCTTTAGTTGGAGCAATTTCAATCCATCGCATGCCATGACCGTTATCTTCCTCTGAAATGACAGAGAACCCTACCTTCTCCGTCCAAAAATCTCTCGCTTCGTCTTGGTTATTCACGTACAACATGATTTGACCGATTTTACTAATCATTGATTTACACCCCTCGTATTATTAGTTTTGAAGTTAATAGTAATCCCTATTCAGCTCGGGTACTGCGTGATATCCTCTAGTTGTTCATTGGAATGGATCCAACTGGTCTAGGCTTTTCCCCCCTGTAGTCTTTCTACGTCTTAA
>NZ_JAFBEV010000034.1 GCF_016908935.1 Sporolactobacillus spathodeae
ACTCTCCAAAAAGTATTGCATCACGAAGCCGAAGCTTCGATTTATCAAACGATTCGTTCATGTAAGATCCATAGCAAATTGTTTCTCAAAGGGGGCTACCCTTTTAAAAAGTACGCTTGGCTTTTGTTCAGTTTTCAAGGAACATTCCGTGCTGCTCATCTCTCAATCAGCAACTTTTATATCTTACCACGCTGATTTCAAGATGTCAACATCTTTTTTTCGTTTCATCGCTCGCTTTCGGCGACAAAAAATATTATATAATGATCAACTACTTGTGTCAATAACTTTTTTTATAAAATGTTTGTTCTGCGAAAAAGCACTGTTTTATAGGCTTCACCTTCAAATAAGGAATCAGAAAAACTTGGCCTAGCCCTCGCTGCATTTTTGTGCACAAAACTTTATACTTTCTTATCTCTTAAACAAAGAAAGCAGTCCTAACGCTTCCCACAAAAAATAAAACAGCGAGAGCCATCGTATCATTTTGCTGACTGAACGTCAACAGATTCACTAAATGGCTTGCCTGTCCAAATAGAGCGAGCTATCAGACACCTAATGTATATTTGATAACAATCAGTGCGGCAATCCCTGGCAGGCCGAGCAAACCGCTCACCGCGGAGGTTGCCAGATTAATTGGTAGATGGAAGCTAAACGACTCACCGATCACATTAAGCAGAAAAAGCAGAAACACACCAATACACAAACGCACGGCCAGTTTCCCTAGCCACTTAAAAGGATGAAACGAGCTGCCAAAAATGATCAGCAGAAAAAAGAGAACGACAGCTGCCAGAATCGCAAACGAAAGGGTTGTACTCAAAAAAACACCTCCATTAACTCTATCAGTGTACGTGTTCTGATATAAGTATATGGAGGCCTGTCCCATTAAGAACAATTATTTATTGATGCATTTTATTATTCAGCACACGAATCTCTTTCAATAGAAAGAGGTATCTGGCTTCTGACAATTTCAATTGATGGATGACTTCCTCAGAAGGATCAATGCTCGCTTCAATCACTTTCTTCTTCGCCAGCCAATCGTTTTTGCAGCGATTCAGCGACTCTATCAGCGTGTCGTACTGTTCCCGCCGAAGCGCGCCCTTCTTACTTCCAAACACGGCAGCTTCCCCCGTTCATTGAATTGCGTTTGAGATAGCGTAAGATAAAATCACTTATAGTTCTCTGCGTCCTTCTAGAGCTTTAGATAAAGTTACTTCATCGGCGTACTCCAAATCGCCACCAACTGGCAGCCCATGGGCAATACGTGATGTTTTCACACCAATTGGTTTGACCAGACGTGAAATATACATGGCTGTTGCTTCGCCCTCAACCGTTGGATTAGTCGCTAAAATAATTTCTTTTATTCGATCATCCTCAAGCCGTCGAATAAGTTCCGCTATTTTAATGTCTTCAGGACCAATTCCATCCATCGGTGATATAACACCGTGGAGCACGTGATAAAGGCCACGATAATCACGCATTTTCTCCAGCGCAGCCACGTCTTTGGGATCCTGAACCACGCAGATTACCGAATGATCCCTTGACGAATCATCGCAAATTGAACATGGGTCACGGTCGCTAATGTTCTGGCAGACGGAGCAATAAACAAGATCACGCTTGACGCTGACAAGGGCACGCGCGAATTCCATAACATCCTCTTCATTCATTTCTACAGCATGGAACGCAAGCCGCGCTGCAGTTTTCGGACCGATTCCAGGAAGCTTCATAAAACTGTCGAGTAGCTTAGCAATGGGCTCTGGATATTGCATTATAATTCCCTTCTTCTTGCAAAAAATGATCCGCTGACCACTTGGTCTTTACCCGCTTCAAAAGAGGACAGCCGCTTGTCCCTGTCGGTGTATCACCGGCTAAAGTGAACTGCTGCCCCATAGGTGATCTGTCGTTTAGAACCCTGGCAAATTCAAACCTTTTGTAAATTTGCCAAGTCGCTGCGCCGTCAACTCATCAGCTTTGGTCAGCGCGTCATTGACAGCCGCGACAACTAAATCCTGAAGCATCTCGACGTCGTCCGGATCAACGGCTTCTGGCTGAATGGCTACAGCAAGGATTTGTTTCTGACCATTCGCCTGAACGGTGACAACACCGCCGCCAGCTGTTCCTTCGACCACTTCTTCTTTCAACTGATCCTGGGCCTCGGCCATTTGTTTCTGCATTTTTTGCATCTGACGCATCATATTATTCATGTTTCCACGCATCATGGGGAATCGCCTCCATATTATTTATCAGTCTTTTATATCAATTAAATCAGGACCCACTAATTTTTCCGCCTCAGCAACAATCAGATCTTCCTGCTCAGCTTTTTCCTGCGTTTGGGGATCCTTTTCCGTTGCTTTTGAGCGTTCAATAAACGTCTTTTTGATTTTGACCCATTCATCCTCGGGAACAGGATACAAAATTTTATTCTTTCGTGTCACTTCCTGCACGATATCCTGAACAAGTTCGAGAATATGATTCTTGTTCTCCATCACCATCTGACAGTGGAATTCATGTTTAAACGCTTGAACAATACCATCAGGGGAACTGGCAACCGGTTGGCTGTCGAGCATCCAAGCATGTGCCGCCACATTTTTCACCCGAATCTGTGCCATAACAGTCGCCCAAGCGCTACGCAGCTCAGCAAGATCCGTTTTCGTCGCCTGAAGCAAGACACCGTTTATTGAATTCACCGGCACCTTGAGGCCGCTCGAACGTTTGGGCCGTGCAGAATGACGATAATCTGTAGTTGGAGGCTCAGCGCTTAGTCTCTGTTCTGAAGATGAAACAGGATTCTCCCTAAGCATCTTAACCTGCTGCTCCAAATCAACGATCCGCTGTTCAATAGCAGCACCAGCGGCAGGGGGTGCGCCTGATGAATCTGTGGTTGCAGCGGTGGCTGGTCTTTCCCCTCGGCACAGACGAACGAGCGATGTTTCCAGCAGAATGCGCGGATGATTGGTCCGTCTCATTTCCGTAAAGGTTTGATTCAGCCTTTCGATCACTTGATAAATCTTGTTAGCAGAAATCTGCCCTGCCAGGCTGCGGAACGCCTCTTCAACCCGTGGGCGGCTCAGCACATCTTCCAATTCAGGCGATGTCTGATAAAGGAGCAGATCACGATAGTAAAAGATCAACTGCTCGATTAAACGTAGTGAATCCTTTCCTTGATCAATCAGAGCACCGGTTTTACTGATCGCACGGGCTGCATCTGCTGATTCAATAGCCTCAACCAATTCCTGAATCAATTGATCTGAGACCATACCCGTGACGTCTTGAACATCCTGAACCGTTATTTTCCCTTCGCTATACGCTGCCGTCTGATCCAGCGTACTCAGTGCATCGCGCATCCCACCTTCGCTGGCTTTGGCAATCAGCTGAAGCGCTTCTTCGTCGACATCCAGATGCTGATCGCGCGCGACAAATTGGAGTCGCGCCGCAACTTCGGAGGAAGGAATCCTGCGGAAATCAAATTGCTGGCAACGTGAAATGATCGTCAGAGGAATCTTCTGGGGCTCCGTTGTGGCCAGTATAAAAATCACATGTTCCGGCGGCTCCTCTAGCGTCTTCAACAGTGCGTTAAAAGCGCCGGTCGATAGCATATGGACTTCATCTATAATGTATACTTTGAAGCGTACCTCGCTCGGCGCATATTTGACCTTATCGCGAATCTCGCGAATTTCGTCGACACCATTGTTGGAAGCCGCGTCAATTTCAATCACATCGGCAATACTCCCATTGGTGATGCCACGGCAAGCCGCACATTCATTACACGGCTCAGCAACCGGCGCGTGTTCACAGTTAATCGCTTTCGCAAGAATTTTGGCTGCGCTTGTTTTGCCGGTACCGCGTGGACCTGTAAACAGATACGCATGCGAGAATTGCTGCTTCATAAGCGCATTTTCCAGAGTCTGCGTAATATGCTGCTGACCTGCGATATCATGAAAAGTCTGCGGCCGATACACCCGATACAACGCCTGATATACCATTCGTCTCCCCCTTTCTCCTTGATTCCGTGCTCGATCCATTTCCATAAACCCATTATACCGATAACAGCACGCGAAAGAAACCGCCGGACTCGGAAGTTTCAAACAAATAAGGGCTACCAGACACAATGGTCCGATAGCCCTTCTTCTTTATTTAACGCCGTGCACCTTTTGTCGATAGGACGCCATGAGCGCTTCTTAAGTCGCCGGCTCAGCCCGGGTAGCCCCACGGCACACGAAAGGTCTCATTTACTGCTGCTTCCTTCCGGACCTGACAGGGTTCATGAGTTTCCGTTGCGCGGGACCCGAACGTCAGCACCACGTGTTTAAGGCTGCCTCACAGCGTGCAAACCTCGAAAAGGAATTCAACCCCGCTATAGCGGATTGCGGGTACAGGGCACCGCTACCTCCCCGTCTAGCACGGCTAATTGGATAACAAATTAAAATGGCGGAGGCGAGAGGATTTGAACCCCCGCGGCGCCGAACGACGCCCTAACTGATTTCGAGTCAGCCCCCTTCAGCCACTTGGGTACGCCTCCACGGCCATATCGTCGCTACCCATCCAATCATTTGATCGGTACGACGTTGATTAGTTTACCATAAGAATAGGACAAGAGCAAGATGTTCAAGTCTGGCTTACTCATATTTTCAAAAATCCAGGGACACGGCAACACGAATCAATGCATTGACGACTGTTCTCTAATTCATCCAAACTTGTTCTATTTACACATACAAAATAATCCAGTAGTATAAAACTATAATTCTTGTGCGGAGGTGACCTGCATTGGCGGCTCAATCATTGTTTGCATGGATTAGTCGTGCGCATTCGATTTTATATGTTTTGGCTCTCAACGGGATTCGTGCGTCTTTTTTTTCTTATATAATCCAGCTGAACATGCCTGATTGAGGATCCGATGCGCGGCACTAATTAGCAAAATACGCGATCGTCCTTCATGGGGACGGTCGTTTTTTACTTTCGGCTGTCAGGCATGTCCGCTGCCCGGGAGTGTCTAACTATGGAAAAAAGTATGTATTCACGCAATATCTACAAAGGCTATCTCTATAATTTCAGCGCTTATTTCGGAATTACCAGTCTATGGGTCATTTACCTGCAGCACCAAGGCCTGTCGCTCGTCCAGGTCGGCTTTTGCGAAAGTATTTTTCACCTCACAAGCCTGTTATCCGAGGTCCCTTCTGGCATTCTAGCCGATCGTTATCACTATCGGACCGTATTAATTCTCAGTCGACTCATGGCGATCCTTTACGCGGTCATCATGTTGACCGCTGATAACTTCTTGTTATTTGCACTCGGTTTTGTCATCTCTGCCTGGTCCTATAATCTGCAATCGGGGACCATTGATGCCTTTATGTATGAATCGTTAGCAGTCGACAAGAAACAGCATCGTTACCCGAAAATTATTAGTGCTAGCAATTCGATTATTGAAGCGGCTAATACACTTGGCATTGTCATTGCCGGATGGTTTGTTCACTGGCATTTTGAAATGACTTACTGGCTTTATCTAATCAGTGCAATTGTCGCCATCGCGGCGCTCGTCGTGATGATCGAGCCGCGCAGGCAAAAGACGGGCGACGCAGTCGATGAGAAGCGTTTGTCGTTCGTATCGATTGCTAAATCCGCCTATCAAATTCTCAAAAAACAACCTCGTCTTCGACGCCTGATGATTTTCCATGCAGTCTTTTCAGCAGTCGGAACGACGTACTATTTTTATTTTCAATCGCTGATGGATGCCTATAAATTCGGCGGTCCTGCCATTTCCGCAATATTGGTTATTTCAGCCCTGCTAAATATCGGCGGTGTGCAATTAACGCCATGGATACAAAGACATTGGAAACAAGGAAAAATCATTCTGCGTCTCTCGCAGCTCTTAACGGCCGCGCTGATTGCTACTTGGGTTAACTGGATGCCAATATTGATCAGTCTCTATCTGCTCATCAATGTCCTGATGGCTATTGTTGAACCGTTGTTCAGCAATTATTACAATGAACAGATTCCAAGCGGGCAGCGGGCAACGTTACTCAGTGTTGCCAGCATGCTCTTCAGCATTGTCATGGTTATCTGCTTCCCCGTTATCGGCTGGTTAGTCGAGCGCTGGAATTTTACACTTGCATTCAGCGGTTTGGGCGTGCTCATTCTGCTATTGCTGATTAGGTCGTTTCGACGGTAAGTAAAAAGAAACTTAAGATAAACTTAGCTATGCTAAGTCTTTTTTGTAGAAATTGCGCTTTTCGGTCAATCGCTTGCCGTAGGTGCCCGAGCATTCTCGTTCCATTTTTAAATTGCTCAATAATGCTACATTTTTCTTAGAATATTTTTCTTTTCTTTAGAAAAGGAACTACTGAAACAGTTTCAATATGTGCAGCAGTTCTTTTTTTGTTGCGGCGGGCTAACCAGAATCGTCTTTTGTGAAGAACTCGATGACGGCAGATACCCTTTTTAATCTTGATTATTTTTAAGCGCGTTTTTCTTTCTTAATCGCAAATTGGCGAAGAAGTTTGTCAGCAGCTGCGCGCATTCTTCTTCAAGAACCCCAGCGACAACCTCAGCACGATGATTGAATCGCGGCTCACGTAAAAGATCCATTAGCGTGCCAGCACATCCCGCCTTCGGATCGGATGCGCCATAAACAAGCCGATCAATCCGCGACTGGACAATCGCCCCAGCACACATAGGGCATGGTTCAAGCGTCACGTAAAGCGTGCAACCAGATAAGCGCCACGTACCGAGCTTGCGACTTGCCTGATGGATCGCCAGGAGTTCCGCATGCGCAAGCGGTTGCTGCATCGTCTCTCTGCGGTTGTAGCCGCAGGCAATCAACGCCCCATCCTTAATAATGACAGCACCAATCGGTACTTCACGAATCGCTGCTGCCTTCTTTGCTTCAGCAATCGCCAGTTCCATATAGTCTTGATCACGCAAAACGTTCATCGTTTCTGTTTCCCTCCGCTTATCCGCATCGTTCAATACTTTCCTATCCTTCATTCTATAAAAGTTATTCCCTTTCCGCCAAGACTTATAAGAAAATTTGGTCTCCCTCTTTTCCCGCAGACACCACAATCTGAAAAACCAGTCCCGTCAAAAAAACAAGCCCCTGACAAACTACTGCCAGGGGCTTGCGCGCTATTTAATTAATCAATTTTCTCAATCTTCATTAGACAGTTTCAAATAATTGATCAGCGCGAAAAACAGGCTAAGCAGCACACCGATAATCGTCGCCAAGCCCATGCCGTTCAATGGAACCTTGCCGATATTAATCGTTACGCCACTTAAGCCGGCCGCAAAAATCACCGTTGCCAGAATGATATTCTGCGCCTTAGCGAAATCCACTTTCGATTCGACGAAAATACGAAAACCATTCGAAGCGATAACCCCGTACAAAATCAGCGAGATGCCGCCAATAACTGCAGATGGTGTCGCCGAGATTAGGGCCGAGAGTTTTCCGACAAAGGAGAGAATGACAGCAATGACAGCTGCACCGCCAATGACCCATGTCGAGAAGACCCTTGTAATCGCGAGCACGCCGATATTTTCACCATACGTCGTGTTCGGCGTTGAACCAACAAACCCGGAGATAACCGTAGAAATACCATTGCCAAACATCGAGCGATCGAGGCCTGGATCTTTAATTAAGTCCTTTCCGACAATGTTGCCAGTCACAATCAGATGACCGATATGTTCGGCAACCACGACCAGCGCCGCCGGAAGAATAATAGAAATGCTTGCCGCATCCCATGATGGAGAGTAAAAATGAGGCAGAGAAAGCCATCCTGCGTCAACGACCGGTTTAAAATTGAGAAGACCAGCCCCCCATGCAATCAAATAACCAGAAACAAAGCCAATCAAAATCGGAATGATTTTCAGAAAGCCGCGAAAGAGGACCCAACCAAACACCGTAATCGCGATTGTCAGCAGCGAGACCAGAACCGTTTTCGGATCCATGGCCCATTTAGCAGCGCCAGCCGGAGCAATCAGCCCGGCGCTTGTTGCCGCCGTCGGTATTAATTGAAGACCGATAATTGCTACAATTGATCCCATCGTCACTGGTGGGAAAACGACGTCAATCCACTTTGTGCCAACGAGATGGATAATAAACGAAACGATAATAAAAACAATACCAACTGCGACAAAGCCGCCAAGCGCCGCCTGGTAGCCGTGTGTGCCGATGACGGCAAGCACCGGTGAGATAAAAGCGAAGCTAGATCCGAGATAAGCTGGAATCTTTCCGCGACAAATAAACAAATAAATTAAAGTACCAATCCCGTTCATTAATAGGATCGTGGCCGGATCGACATGAAAAATAATCGGAACAAGAATCGTGGAGCCGAACATCGCAAATAAGTGCTGAAAACTAAGTGGTACACTTTCAATCAACGGCAATTTCTCGTTCGTTTGAACAATGCGCTGACCCAAAGAACATCTCCTCCAAATAATAAAATTTTTTTCATCTTGTCTAGTATAGCGAAAAATGACGAAATTCAACAGAAAAAGCAATAAAAAAATGCAGATTCGACGGCAAGTCCTGTTTTCAGCATGAGAAAAAATGAACTTAGCCAAATATATTTTTTCAAAAATTGCGCTCCGGCTGCTCGCTTGCCGCGGGCGCCGCGCATCTCCTCAGACAAGCTAGAATCTGCGGGGTCTCACTTGGCTCACTTTTCCTGCAAGATGACAGAGCGCGCCTTCGCTCCATTTCTTGCGTAAATTTTTTATATTTTATAGCCAAGTCTTTTGAACCATTGTAAAGCCTGAGTTTTGCTTATACTTAATTCCTTTGAATTCTTTTTTACAAAAAAAGAACGGGCAACACGCCCGCTCCTTTCACTTTTATTTTTAGTTTTAGTTTTTCGACCCAATTCCGATGAATTGGAGAATATACAGAAACAGGTTGATAAAATCCAAATAGATTGAGACAACGAGCATCGGAATATCCTCATCAGTAAATCCATGCACCGTCAATCGGCTGAAATCAAACAGCGTATAGCCGATAAAAATTAAGATGCCCATGCCGGAATAAATCATCATCGTCGTACTCGAGTATGGAATAAAAGCACCGACGAGACCTATCAGCACGAGTGCGATCAGACCGAGAAACAAGAAACCACCGAGAAATGAGAAATCACGTTTGCTAATCATCGTGTACCCGGCAATCGCGCCGAAGGATAGAGTCGTGACGGCAAACGCTTCAAGCACAACATTTGCTCCGAGAGTAGCCATGTAATAGGAAATCGCTGTGTACAGTGTCACGCCGGAGACAAACATGAACGCGTACATCATCAAATAGCCGACTGCCTTTCGCTTGCGGACGAACATCATCATAATGATTAACGCGATTTCCGCGATCCAGAGCGGCATCCGCCAAATTGCCGGCACAAATTGTCCGACATACATCCCAGCGGATGTCATCAAGAGCCCTGAGAAAAGGGCCGCAAACAATTTTGCGTAGGGACGGCTTTGCACACCATAATAACTTTCCATTTCGATCATCCTCCTTCAATCTTCTCTTATGAAAATACGCAGATAGTCCTTGAAAAGTTTCCTACTGACTATTTTTTCCTCAAATTCTTCCCTACCATTGACTGGTTTGTCTTATATTATACATCGCCAAGACGTTTTCATCGACTAAAACAGATGTCAGGCACTTTTTCTTCTTCGCTGCTTATTTTTTCCAAAAGCCATATTTTTTCTTTCAATCGAAGAGCGGCCGCCAAATTGGCCGCCGCTCTTCTTATCCCTTTAATAAAGGCTTACTTTTGATGTTTTCTGGCAGTCACTTCGAGAATCTTGCCGGATTGTGTCACAGCACTTTCCCCATTCACCTGTTTAAATGAATGTTTGGCATGCAAGTGCGTCGCTGTGACGCGTCCTTTCTGTCCGCCATTTATTCCTGAGGTTGGATTCACTTGCATCAGTCCTCCACGTGATCAGAATTTCGGCGTTCTCCTGCATGAGCGGAAAACATGCGCTCACCGGGATGGTCATTAATCGTACCATCCGCTCGTTTGGAGGCGTAAGATGCTTTTGCCGCCGGCCATAATTGGTCTTCATCTTGAACACTGTACGTGGTACCCGGTTTGTCCACCAAAAGAATAACCTCCTTTATCAAAGGGTACTCCTAGTATGTTCCGGATAATGGATTTTATTTATCGAATTCGCCGCGACTTAAAAAGGATAAAATATTAGAAAAACTTGGCGAGCCAAGTCCTTTGAACAATGGTGAAGCCTTAGTTTTTCTTATACTTAATTCCTTTGAAATCTTTCTTTCTTAACGTACAAAACAGCAGTCCCTTTCCTGCGATACTGGAGGAACTGCGCTTTTCCTATCCGCTTACAGCGAAGTGATAATTTTGTCGATCAACCCGTATTCTTTGGCCTCTGATGCAGTTAGAAAATTATCACGGTCTGTATCTTTTTCGATTTGTTCAAATGGCTGTCCGGTCGTTTCCGAAAGAATCGTATTAAGCTTCTTCTTTGTTTTCAAGATATGGCGCGCACTGATTTCAATGTCGCTTGCCTGACCTTGTGCACCACCGAGCGGTTGATGAATCATGACTTCACCATTTGGCAACGAAAGGCGCTTGCCCTTGGTTCCAGACGTCAGAATAATCGATGCCATGGACGCGGCCATGCCTACACAGATCGTTTGAATATCCGGTTTAATAAAATTCATTGTATCGAGAATGGCGAATCCTGCAGATACCGACCCGCCTGGGCTGTTAATATAGATGGAAATATCCTTTTCAGCGTCTTCGGAAGCCAAAAACAGCAATTGGGCAACAATGCTGTTCGCTAGCTCATCATTGATTTCCGAACCGAGAAAAATGACGCGATCCTTTAACAGACGGGAATAAATATCGTAGGAGCGTTCCCCTTGATTGGATTGCTCAATAACATACGGAATAAAAAAAGATGACATCGCTTTTCCTCCTAGAAATAATTAATATGATGCAGCAAGACATAGATTTTGCGTCTAGCTCGTTAACTGTCCCGATAATTTCTGCTTTCTTATCTTTAAGCGAAAAAACAGAAAACATTATTACAGTATGCTGCGTGATCGATTAACTTTATCATATACAAAAATGCAGCAAACACCAACTTTTTCGCCACCGCAGAGGAACTATCAAAAAAGCCGCCGTCAAGAAGTGCCTATTGAGCACTATAAAAGGTTCTATAATCTGTCTTGCACCTAGCTTTCAAGCAATTCATTTGCGTGCCGCATGCAATGCGCATACAATTTAAATGTAAGCCATTTCATTCGAGGGGTGAATAGACCATGGAATTGGTTAATCCGATCAGTTTCGTCATTGATACCGTTGTGACCTGCGGCGGCATTCTCCTCATCTATGCGGTCATTCGCAGCGCGTCCAAGAAAAAGAGTTGAATTGCGCAAATATAATAGGATTCTCGGAAAGTGAGAATCCTTTTTTGAAACAGATTGTGATTGAATGAACAAATCGCTCACGCGTAATTACCCAAACGCTTTCTTTTCGAAACCATGCCATCCATCTGTGAACCCCGATACACTTCATTGAGCAGAAAAGCCACCAAACAAGCGAATAGCGACCAATACAGCCAGCCTGGGAGATAAGTTCCCATTTGTTGATCATAGATTTGGAAAATCAGATCTTCTTTACCTGCTGGATGATTGTTCCGGCTTAGTGCCCCGTTGGAATAGATATCTCGCTGCTCAAATCCTTTACCATTAACTGCGTATTGAACAAACGCATGGGACGATCCACCTATTTTTCGAATAACCAATTTATAGCTCTGAGCGTCTGTGACTTGCTGTGCGGGAATAGAAATTGCTTCAAGATGGCCGCTAAAGGAATCGCCCGATTTCAACCAAAATGATTGCTTCACAACCGTTTCCCCTGTTTTTAGCAAGATCAGTGATAATTGATACTGGCCTTTATCTTTTATTTTATGCACTTTTAATCGGATTCGGTTAAATGAAGCAGCGACACGGAACGTCTGACTGATCGACTGCTGGCTATCAACCGTTGCTGTCGCATGACCTTCGCCATGAGGGATGTTCACTCGATAATTTGGACTCACTGTTCGGTTTTCTGTCCATGTAGCCTGATTGATTGCCCCGCACAGTAACACGAGCGCAAGCAGCGTCAACACACCTGCCGTACGTATTCTTTTGACGCGACCTAATTGTCTTTTCTGCAAAAATTGCTGCAGATGCACCCATTCTGTCCTTAATTCTGAAAGTCCGAAAAGGGCGCTGAGTAAGATAAACATCGAGAACAGTAGGCTGTATCGCGGCTCTGCCTCCCAGATAAATGTATAAAACAAGAAGTTACCGAACAAACAAATCTGAATCAGAAGATTGAGCGTCGCTTTCCGATTTCTGAAATAAGCCAGGACGGACAGAAGCATAAAGAACAGACTGACAAGATAGAACACCTGACAAATAAACAGAACAAGTGCTTTCTTATTGCCATATACATAATTGTAGAAAAGCGTCGGATTATTGGTGAACTCCGTGTACCAATAATAAGCATGGGCACCGACTGTCCATGTGCGGACCGTCTTAATCGCCCACAGTTTGACTAAACCTTGTGTTTTATCACGTGCAATTCTATCCTTGATTACCGCCAGGTCCTCTTTTTTCTTGGCCACTTGCGTATGCCGATCATAGGTTTTATAGAAATCTGAGGTTGTGTATTGACCGACAGGCGACAGCCCCAACATTACCCAATGCACATTCGGCATTGTATATTTCGGGTTGCTTACATAACCCAGATGGTGTTCATAACTCTGCCCGGCAACGATACAGCTCGCAAGCATGACGCCAACTAAAGCAAGGTTAATCAATGTACGTTTGAGCTTCACAACAAAAAACATATAAATTGCTAATGCCGGAAGAAACAAAATTATATTCGGTCGAATCAGATAACCGACCCCTAGACAGAGGCCAAGAAGGATCATATAGCGTATTTTCGACGTTTCGCTATGGCGCTGCCACAGGTACAGCATGAGAACTGGAAGAACCATGATCGTCGTATCCGTATAGAAATACGAAGTGTACAAAAAGAACGGGAAACAGGTCAACAAAAAAAGCAAAAGTACATTGCCCATCCTGCGGTTGAACTGTTTACAAGCAATTTTCCAAGAGACAAACATGCTGAGAACAAGCACAAAACCGCTGAATAACCGATCGAGTAGCATGTAATTATTGATTTGAAAGAGCGCAAAAAATCGGTATAGGAAATAACGCAGAATCGTGACTGGGATATTGTTCGGGTAGACTTCAAAATAAACGGATTTGGAGGCATGATGATGTGCAAGCAAATAACGTGCCTCAGCATAAGTGTGTCCCCCATCAATCAGTGGCGGAATAATACCATGCGATTCGATAATGATAAACAATTCGAAAAGCATCGCTGTGATAAAAAGAAAACCCGTGATCCGTTTCTGTCCCTTTTCGTCGAAACGCGCAAGAAATTGATCGGCTCGAAAAAAGAAGAAGACGAAAAAAATGACAAAAACAACGAGTGTAAACACCGAAATAACTACACTCCACGCAGATTTCAATAAAAGATTATAACCAAAACCGCTGATAAAAATAAAAAGAAAACTGATGGCAAACAAAATTTGAAAAACAGAGATTAATCTGTGCTCCACTCGCACATTTCTGCACACCTTTCACGAAGCTTAACTTTTAGGACTCACCATATTCTGAGACTTGGCTAATTCTTCATTGCTGCTGCATTGGGTTTCGATGACATATCGAGGACGATGTTTCGTTTCCTTGAATATCTTGCCGATATACTCGCCGATAATACCAATCGCAATCAGCTGGATACCGCCGATCAGCCAGATTGAAAGAATAAGTGATGTCCAACCGGTCTCAACATGACCCGTGAAATGTTGTACCAAAGCATAAAGCCCATAGAGAAACCCTAATCCAGAGATAAGCACGCCAAGCCAAGTTACCATGCGGATCGGCGCAATCGAAAAGGAAGTAATCCCATCAATAGCAAAGTTAAGCATTTTCTTCAACGGATATTTAGATTCCCCGGCCAACCGTTTGCCGCGATTATAATAAACCTTTGTGTGTTTGAATCCGAGAAGCGGGATCATGCCGCGAAGAAATAAGTTCTCTTCCTGAAAATTGACGAATTGATCAAGTACACGCCGGCTGAGCAGTCGAAAATCAGCATGATTAGGCACCATATCGACGCCAAGCATTTTCATGATTCGATAGAACAGCAACGCTGTATCTCGTTTGAAAACTGTATCTGTTTCCCTAGCGTCGCGTACCCCGTAAACCACATCAAAGCCTTCATGATACTTCAGTAAAAATTCATGAATCGCCTGCACGTCATCCTGAAGGTCAGCATCGATTGTTATCACGCAATCTGAGTAAGGACGCGCGCTCTCCATTCCGGCAATCAGCGCGTTTTGATGACCGAAATTTCGGCTCAATTTCAAGCCCGTCACGTTTGGATAGTGTGCGGCAAATTCTTCAATCATCATCCATGTCGCATCCTTACTGCCATCATCAACAAGCATGACTGTGCTGGCAGGCGAGATTAACTGTTCCTCGCACGCACGGCTCAGCACGGACCGAAGCACGGGAACCGTTTGCTGAAGGACCTCTTCTTCGTTATAGCAGGGAACGACGATTGTTGCTATCGGTTCGTTCACAATATATCATCCTCAATTCTTCAATGTTTTTTGTGTCAGTCGAAAGTTTATAGCTCGCTCTCTTTGTCCATCCTTGCATGTACCTATGCTATACTTTTTTCTTAAATGGATAACAAATTTTATATTAGGATATCATGAGAAATTTCTAATCGGTTGAAAATAAGGAATAGATGCATACAACTCCATGATTGCCTATAATAAATGGGAGCAATCATATTATTCGGAAAGCGAAGGATTTCTATGGGACAAAGCACAATTCTTCTAGTGGAGGACGAACCAAGCGTTGCTTCATTTGTAGCCACCGAACTTGGCTTCGAAAATTATCAGGTGCAAATCGCTACCGATGGCGAACAAGCCCTTGAATTTTATTATCAGGATTCAGACAAATGGGATCTAATACTCCTTGACTGGATGCTTCCTAAATTGAACGGATTGGAAGTCTGCCGCAGAATTCGCAAAAAGAGTCTGGTGCCAATTATCCTCATGACCGCCCGCGATTATATTGGTGATAAAGTCGCCGGACTGGATGGCGGCGCCGATGATTATATCACAAAGCCCTTTGAAATTGAAGAACTTCTGGCCCGTGTTCGCGTTGCGCTGCGCCACGTTACTGATTACGAGGATGCAGCGAATACCCATCAATATCACGTCGACGATCTGAGCCTCGATACCATTACCCGTATTGTGACGCTTCATGATCAGGCGATCAACTTGACGCAGCGTGAATTCGATTTGCTTGCATATTTGATGAAAAATGAGGGCAAAGTGCTGAGCCGTGAAGAATTGCTCTCAAAGGTCTGGAACTTCGATTATATGGGTCAGACGAATATCGTCGATGTTTATATCCGTTATTTGCGTAATAAAGTCGATAATGGATCGCATCACTTGATCCAAACGATACGCGGTGTCGGCTACAGAATGAGAGGAAAGCAATGAACGATCCGATTTTCAAACGCAGGAAAACGATGCTGTACCAGATGAATTATTGGTATTTTCTTGTCTTTTCGGTGATCGTAGTACTGATCAGTCTTTCTGTTCTGTCTGCCGTGATTATTCAGCTCTATAAAGAAACGCAACAGGAAGCTCACTATGTAGAAAAAAAGTTGATCCATATATCCAAAAGCAAAACACCCGATTGGCATGAAGCGATTGAGGATCAACTCTATACGAAGCACCCCGATTTTTACATCCATGTCGAAACACCTGCGCACCAGTCGATTTATTCAACGGGCAGCGAATCCATTACCGATAACAATCGTTATTTAATCCATCTTTCGCTTTTTTCTTCAATTTCTTTTAAAAAGAAATTTATTCCCATTTACCATCACCGCTTTTATTCAAACGGCTATCATTTTGATCTTTTCGTTCGCATGATCCGTATTTATCAATTTATTAAACTTGTCGCTAAAATATTGAGCATCTGTGGTGTTATCGGCATTCTCATCGGTTTATTAGCTATCTATCAGCTCTCCCGCCATTTAAGTCTCCCGCTTCGAAATGTCACCCGCCGCATCAAACAGGTGACGGCGTCACAAGATTTGAAAAAAAGCATTATTGTTCCGAATCAACCGCAGGAAGTTCATGATATGGCGCTTGCCTTCAACCGTATGATGGAGCAATTGGATCAGCTGATCGATCGTGAAAAACGCTTCGTTGCCGATGCCTCTCACGAGCTGCGGACACCGCTTGCAGCAATACGCGGCCATGTGGAATTAATCAAACGCCATGGTAAGGGGCATCCCGAGGTCATTGAACAATCGATCCAATTCATGGATCAGGAATCCCGGCGCATGCAGCGTTTGATGGATCAACTGCTGATGATTACCCATTTGGAAAAGAAAGCGGCTGAAGTGCAAACAATTGATCTTTCTGTGATCGTCCAAACCGTTGTTTCTGATTATTTCCAGACAACCGATCGGCCGATTGAAACGTCAATCGCCAAACACGTATCCGCCCTGTCCAATGAAGACTATATTCATCAGATCCTCATTTCATTGCTCGATAACGCTAGAAAATATACACCTGCGTCTGGTTCGATTCAGGTTGCTGTCACAACGGACGATGCATTCGCCTATATTCGTGTCACCAATGATGGACCGGTTATCCCAGATGCGGAAAAAGAAGCCATTTTCACCCGCTTTTACCGCCTCGACAAGGCACGTAACAGTGGTAAAGGGGGATCAGGCCTGGGGCTCTCAATCGTTAAAACAATGGTCGATATGATCAACGGAAAAATATGGGTTGAGGATGCCCCTACAGGCGGCAATGTCTTTATCGTCCAGATGAAAAGAGCCATTGAATAAACGAATGTATCTCATACACGAATAGAGGGTCCACGATGATTCAACTGAAGCGTATTTATGATCCGGCAGAGCCTTCGGATGGTCTGCGTATCCTTGTCGATAGACTCTGGCCAAGAGGCGTAACCAAAGAGCGGGCACAATTAGATCACTGGATGAAAGCGGTAGCCCCAAGTTCTGAGCTCAGAAAATGGTTTCATCAGCAACACGTTGCATTCGCCCAGTTTAAAGCAGCTTATGAAAAAGAGCTTCTTGAGGATAATGAAAAACAGACTTGTATCGCCAAATTGGCTGAATGGAGCCATTCGCAAACGGTCACCCTGCTTTATTCAGCCAAGGACCAACAAAACAATCACGCGATTATTGTATTAAACGCCGTTCTATCTCAGATTCAATAGCGCTTATTCCTAATTTTGAGTGAACGGGAAAAGAGCGGGCGCTTGTTTTGGCGCAGACAAATACTTTAAGAGGAAAGACCGGACAAATACCGCTCGGTCTTTTTTGGATCGCAGCTGATTTTAGACGCTTGCCTGCTACAGGAAGGAATCCTTCACAGGTATGTCCAAAGATTTCTTAACATATAAATCAAAAACTCCCCAAATGAGGAGTTTCACGTGAAACGTTTGTTAATGGCCCTGAGAGGAATCGAACCTCCGACGCACGGTTTAGGAAACCGACGCTCTATCCACTGAGCTACAGAGCCAGTATACGGCACTTTTTGGCGACAGTTAGTATTATACAAAAAAAGATGGACTTTGAACAGAGGCAGAACTTTTCCAGTGGCACAGAGCCCTGAAACAAGCATTCTAGTAACAAATAAAAGCAGTCCTTTATTTAGAGAGGACTGCTTTCCGCAATACCGGTTATGGCCTAAAGCTCACAGTTTCACAACGTTTGCTGCCTGAGGTCCGCGGTTGCCTTCAACGATTTCGAAGCTGACTTCCTGACCTTCTTCAAGCGTTTTGAAACCATCGCCTTCGATTGCAGAGTAGTGAACGAATACATCGTTTCCGCCTTCGACTTCGATGAAGCCGTAGCCTTTTTCTGCGTTAAACCATTTTACTTTACCGTTTTGCATTGTACTGCCTCCCTAAAACCTTGCGCTGCCCGCGCGTGAACTAAAACCATCTACTACCTCACAAAAAAACTGAATTGAAAAACAGACCATTCCAGAAGTAAAAACTACTACACTTCAAGGAAGGGTCTTCATTCTTACATCCAGATTCTATATAAACTAGTAAAATGGTTTACTAAAATATAGCACAATAAAAGGTCTTGTGTCAAATTTCAGTCAAATTACTGAAACCGTATTCTTTGTTGATAGGACAAGATTTTAGACCCTGATCATCTCTCTGTACCGTCACCTTTTATCCCCTGTTTTCCACTCTCTGATCCAACACCTGCCACACTTTTCAAACGGGAACGTCAATGCTACACTGGAGAATATTATATGCATCAAGGTGCATGAATATGACTGAGAGGGGATGGACCATAGATGCACGCGAAGCAATTGATTTCTGTTGCAGGCATGGTCGGTATCGGCAAAACCACGTTTGCCGAAGCTTTGGCTGACCGGCTGCATTTTCATACATCACTCGAGAAGGTTGATGGTAATCCTTATCTAGATGCCTTCTACAAAGATTTTCAGCGTTGGGTTTTTCATCTCCAGATTTATTTTCTTGGCGAACGTTTCAAAGAAACTAAACGGATGGCCACATCACCTTTCAATTTTGTTCAGGATCGTTCCATTTATGAAGATACGGGTATTTTCGCACGCATGCACTATGATAATGGAAATATGTCAGAGGCTGACTACCAGACGTATACGGACCTTTTTGAGGCGATGGTGATGACGCCGTACTTTCGCCGTCCCGATTTACTCATCTATCTGCATGGTAGCCTGGATGCAACGATTGCGCGTATCCAGCGCCGTGGAAGAGCCATGGAGAAGGAGACCGATGTCGGCTATTGGCGCGAGATGTATGACCGCTATGAACAATGGATTGACAGCTTCTCATCCTGCCCCGTTCTCAAAATTGATATTGATGGTTATGATTTATATCGTGATCCACAATCATTCGACCAAATAGCTGTCATGATTCAGGATAAGCTGAACGCAGGCGAAGCATCCTCTGTTCATTAAAAGCAACGATCAACAGCATGCTGAAATTATGAGAAATCGAGTGAGATAGACTTGGCTCGCTTTTCCCGCAGGCGTCTCGCGCCTCCGCTACATTTTATCTCCCCTAAAAAAAACGTGCGAAAAAGGACGAAGCATTCTGCTCCGTCCTTTTTTCTCTTATTTCTTTGAATCCGAATTCTTGGCGTCCTTTTTTTGGGTCTCTTTCTTCTCGACCGGTCTCTTGGGATTCAAGGTAATGCCCATGTCTTCAATCATACGCGTTAAGCGCGCCTCTGTATCGACTTTTTGATGAAAAGGCATTGATCTGACTTGCCTCCTTTATGATTCAGACGGTGCTATCCGATCAAGGTTGCGCATATAGGGCCGCAACGCTTCCGGAATGATCACGCTGCCGTCTTCCTGTTGATAATTCTCCAAAATAGCGGCGACGGTACGACCGACCGCAAGTCCGGAGCCATTCAATGTATGGACAAATTCCGGCTTTGCCTTCGGGGCACGTCTGAAGCGAATATTAGCCCGGCGTGCTTGAAAATCTTCAAAATTGCTGCATGAAGAAATTTCTCGATATGTATTCTGGCTTGGTATCCAAACTTCAAGATCGTACTTCTTCGCTGCAGTAAAGCCCAAATCTCCCGTACAAATGCTAACGACACGATACGGAAGATTGAGCCGTTGCAGAACATCTTCAGCATGACCCGTCAATTTTTCTAATTGATTATACGAATCTTCCGGTTTGACGAAACGAACCAGTTCGACTTTATTAAACTGATGCTGGCGAATAATACCGCGGGTGTCGCGTCCAGCCGAACCTGCTTCAGAACGGAAACAGGCACTGTAAGCGGCATAAGCGATCGGCAATTGATCACCATTTAAAATTTCATCACGATAATAGTTCGTCACAGGCACTTCGGCTGTCGGAATCAGGAAGTAATCACGATCATCGGCAATTTTAAACGCATCTTCTTCAAATTTAGGAAGCTGGCCCGTTCCAGTCATGCTATCGCGATTCACCATATAAGGTGGCATTATCATTGTATAACCATGTTCTTCTTCATGTAAATCGAGCATAAAGCTGATCAACGCGCGCTCCAAACGGACGCCAAGGCCTTTATAGAAGACAAAGCGGCTGCCGGTTACTTTGCCCGCCCGTTCAAAGTCAAGAATATCTAGTGATGTAGCAATATCCCAATGCGGTTTTGGTTCGTAACCAAACTTCTTCGGCTCGCCCCAGAAGCGGATCGGTTGATTGTCATTCTCATCATCCCCCACAGGGACGCTTTCATGAGGAATGTTCGGTATCGATAGCATCACTTGGTGTAGGTCCTCTTCAATCGCATGCAGCTCGCCGTCAAGCTTCTTGATTTCCACGCTTACTTCACGCATGGATTCAATAAGTGCATCCGCATTTTCCTTTGCTCTTTTTTTCGCCGCTACACTAGCCGAAACATCGTTGCGTTTGGCCTTCAATACCTCGGTCCGGCTGATCAGATCCCGCCTTTTATCATCAAGCTCTGGAAATTTCTTGAAATCACTGAGATCTTCTCCGCGTTTTGTTAATTTGTGCTTTATTTCCTCATAATTTTCTCTGAGAAATTTCATATCAAGCATAGTTATGTCCTCCTGATCGTTCTTTTACTTTCCTAGAATTAGAAAAACTAGGCTTCGCCAAGTCTTTTTTTAACAATTGCGCTGCGGTTGATCGCTTGCCGCGGGCGCCGTGCATCTCCTCAAACAAGCTAGAATCTTCGGGGTCCCACTTGGCTCGCTCTTCCCGCAAGGCGCCATCGCGCCTCCGCTGCATTTTTCAATGCCTTCTTTTCCTGAAAATCGAGTAGGAGGAAGCCTTCGGCTTCCGACCTCTCACACCACCGTGCGTACGGTTCCGTACACGGCGGTTCCATAATTTACACGCATACGC
>NZ_JAFBEV010000035.1 GCF_016908935.1 Sporolactobacillus spathodeae
ATCAGGGAGCAAGCTCCCATCCGTGCGCTCGACTTGCATGTATTAGGCACGCCGCCAGCGTTCGTCCTGAGCCAGGATCAAACTCTCCAAAAAGTATTGCATCACGAAGCCGAAGCTTCGATTTATCAAACGATTCGTTCATGTAAGATCCATAGCAAATTGTTTCTCAAAGGGGGTTACCCTTTTAAAAAGTACGCTTGGCTTTTGTTCAGTTTTCAAGGAACATTCCGTGCTGCTCATCTCTCAATCAGCAACTTTTATATCTTACCATGCTGCTTTCAAGATGTCAACATCTTTTTTTCAAGGCTTTGCTGTCGTTTTTGGCGACAAGAAATATTATATGTTGAACTGCAATTTATGTCAACAACTTTTTTTCGTTCACAATGTATGTGCGCGATTCTTGTCAAAAAACAACGTCACTTAATTTAACACGGATTATTTCCAACGTCAATATCTTTTTTGTGACTTTAATAAAAGTCTAAACAGAAAACGTGCAGTACCCGCTCGTCCGGATACTGCACGTTTATTTCCTCGTTCAACTGTTCCTGTCAGATATGTTCAGCTTGGCTAATCGGCGTCTTATGCTCTGCCTTCACTTGGCATTCGGGACAGACACCGTAAACTTCCAACCGATGCGAATCAACGTCAAACCCCGTGACTTGTGCAGCAAGCGCTTCGACTTCATCAAGCCCGGGATAAAAGAAGTCAACAATTTTTCCACATTGCGTACAAATGATATGGTAGTGCTGACGGGTGGAAAAATCAAAGCGGCTTGATGCATCCCCGTAAGTCAGTTCCTTTACCATGCCGGTCTTCTTAAATACACGCAGGTTGTTATATACCGTTGCGACGCTCATATTTGGAAACTGATTTTCCAAAGCTTTATATATATCGTCTGCCGTTGGATGGGAATCCGATAAAATCAAATATTCAAGAATCGCATGACGCTGCGGAGTAATTCTCACTCCGGAGTCTTTAAGCACCTCAATCGCTTTATTGATCTTCGCCTTATCGTCAGTCATCGTCATGCACCTCACTTTCAAGCAAGAAATTTTCTCGAAATCAATTCTTATTTTAAAATAGTTATAATTTTATTTTCAGTGTACATTGACAGACCTCATTCTGTCAATACAGGCGCTTTTGCTGCTGAATGAAAACATGTAGGTTGCTTTTATTTTTTGCAAAGAGCCGTTTCTTATGTAAACAAAAATGTTTTCTCAATTAATCATATGCATGAAGCGGCACGGCAGTCCCCAATTTCAGTCGTTACAAAGCAAATTCTTCTTTGAATCGTCCGTCTGTATGTGAATCCCTCAAATTTCGCTCAATTAAAAGGACTTGGCAAGCCAAGTCCTTTTTTCAACAATGAAGCGCCGATCAATCGCTTGCCCGAACAGGCGGATACCTAAAGAAATGCTCTCTGTCTTGCTACTTCTGCAAGAGCGCTTTCCCTGCAATTTTACCGCCTAGCTTCTATTGAATCCAATGCCTGCTTATTTTTTTAAGCAAGTTTGTCTTTAATGTACGCGTAAACCGCATCGACATGACCGGCGACTTTAACTTTGGTGTAAACTTTCGCAATGTTTCCGTCTTTGTCAATAATAAAGGTAGACCGGACAATCCCGTAATACTCTTTTCCGAAATTCTTCTTCAACTGCCAGCATCCATATGCCTCGGCCGTCATATGATCTACATCAGCTAGCAACGTAAAAGGCAGCGTATGCTTTTCAGCAAATTTCAGGTGCTTTTCCACTGGATCCGGACTGATTCCTAATACGGTTGCGTTCAATTCCGAGAAGCGCGCGTTCTGATCTCGGAAGTCACAAGCTTCCATAGTACAGCCGGGCGTCATATCTTTCGGATAAAAATAAAGAACAACCGTTTTCCCCTTGAAATCACTAAGTGAACGCGAGTGTCCATCTGTTGATGCAAGTGTAAAATCTGGCGCTTTCGTTCCTGCTTCTAACATGAGTTAATTATCCCCTTTTTTAGGAAGCTGGCCTTGGGAGACCCCAAAAACGACCAACACCGTAGTTTACTCTTTTATTTTGGCAGAATGATCGAAAGGAGACAAGCCGTTTTACTTGTCAGGCGGTAGAATATGGTACTATAAAATTAGAGAGGGAAACATGCAGGTGATTTCATGGATATAAAAAGTATTAAAAGACGAATTGAAAATGATGAAACGATAATCGGAGAAGAATTGGCTAGAAAGTCAGCTGTCCTTCTACCCCTGATTGCTGAAGGAGACAACTGGTCAATTCTGCTTGAGGTACGTGCCGCGCATCTCAAGCGGCAACCCGGGGATGTTTGCTTTCCAGGCGGCCGCAGTGAAAAAATCGATGCCACGCTTGAAGAGACAGCCGTTCGTGAAACGTGCGAAGAACTCGGCATTGCTAAAGAGGCGATCACCGTCATCGGTCGTATGGGGACTTGCATCGCCAACAAGGAGCATTTTATTTATCCATTCGTTGGTGTCCTACAACCATCAACCAAACTTCAACTGAATTCTGAAGAGGTAGCCGAAACCTTCACGATTCCGCTTCCGTGGCTCTTGAAACAAATCCCCGAGCGATGCGACTTACAGTTTTCCGTCAATGCGGAGCAGGACTTTCCCTTTGAACGGATCAATTCTGGTAGAGCCTATCCGTTTCGCAACCTGACAACGACTGAACTCTTTTATAACTATCAGGGACACACGATCTGGGGGCTGACGGCAGGAATTCTTGAACACTTCAGGTTCTTGATGAACCACCGGATGTTTGAATAAAGATTCTATTTTTTAATGACGCTTTTTCTTTTTGTACCATATGGATACTCATCTGGCCCATTTCTGCGATTAAAAGGAGAGAATAATTACAATGGAAATTCAAACTTCTGAAAAGCTCTATCAGGAGGCTTTAGAAAATATTGTCGGCGGAGTCAACAGTCCGTCGCGTGCTTACGCGGCAGTCGGCGGCGGCGCACCGGTATTTATGAAAAAAGGCAAAGGTGCTTATTTCTGGGATGAGGACGACAACCGCTATATTGATTATCTTGCGGCGTACGGACCAATCATTACTGGCTTCGCCCATCCGCATATTACAGAAGCGATTAAAAAGCAGGCGGAACTTGGCGTCCTCTATGGCACGCCAACCCGACTTGAGACAGAACTTGCGATCATGCTGAAGAAGGCCATTCCTTCAATGGACAAGGTCCGTTTTACAAATTCAGGTACCGAATCGGTGATGTCGACCGTTCGCGTGGCTCGCGCCTACACGGGTCGTAAGAAAATTCTTAAATTTGCTGGCTGCTATCACGGCCACTTCGATCTCGTGCTTGTCGCCGCCGGTTCCGGTCCTTCAACCCTCGGTTCACCGGATTCTGCCGGTGTGACCGAAAGTACGGCACATGAAGTGATCACCGTTCCTTACAATAATGTCGACACCTTGCAGCAAGCGTTCGACGTTTGGGGCGATGACATTGCCGGCGTCCTCGTCGAACCGATCGTCGGCAACTTCGGCATGGTAATGCCGCAGCCAGGCTTCCTTGAAGCGATTAACCGCATCGCCCATAAAGCAGGCGCCGTCGTTATCTATGATGAAGTCATCACCGGATTCCGTTTTATGTATGGCGGAGCGCAGAATTACCTTGGTGTCACTCCGGATATGACCGCGATGGGCAAGATCATCGGCGGTGGCCTGCCAATCGGTGCGTATGGTGGACGTAAAGAAATCATGGATGAAGTCGCCCCGCTCGGCCCGGCTTATCAAGCGGGTACCATGGCTGGTAATCCATTGTCGATGGCAGCTGGCATTGCTTGTCTCGAAGTGCTGCAGACCCCGGGCGTATATGAAGAAATGGATCGGCTCGGCGCGAAACTGGAAGACGGGATTCACGCACTTAATAAAAAATATCAATTGCCGATTGCCATTAACCGTATCGGCGGCTCGATGACGCTTTATTTCTCCGATCATGAAATCACAAATTACGATCAAGCAAAAGACACGGACAGCGAAATGTTCGGCCGCTTCTTTAAACTGATGCTCCAGGGCGGCGTGAACCTGGCACCTTCGAAATATGAAGCCTGGTTCCTGACGACAGAACATACAGAAAAAGATGTTGACGATACATTGACCGCAGTGGACCATGCTTTGGCTGAATTGGCTAAATAAAAGCGCTTGGCTGAACGGGATGGCTTGTATCAAGTTATCGCCTAAAGCAACAAAAATCAGGCGGGCGAAGCGTTTCCCCATACAGAGGATGCCTCAAAGCCATTAAATGGCTCTTGAGACATCCTCTTCATTACCCAGTTTTTGCCTTGACGGCTGAATGTTCTTTTTTCGCCGGCCGGCTAGCTATTGAGCGTTTCATTGGAATAAAATAAAGCTTTTTTCTGCAAAGGAGTCTCATCAGTGAGAATTGGAGCACGAAGTCTGAAAACAGGAATTTCCGTTGCGCTCGCGCTGTTGATCGCCACATTCCTCCACATGACACCGCCGATAATGGCTGGAATTGCTGCTGCCGTCACCACCCAGCCATCTGTCCGTCGGTCGCTGCGGTCACTGTTTCAAAATATATACGGGAACCTGATTGGCGCGGCGATCAGCATCCTCGCCGTTCTGTCGATTGGCGACAGCCCCGTTGCGGTTGGCATGGTCGTTGTCGTCGTGATTGCTGTCCATCTAAAGTTCAAAATGAAAGACACATTATCCCTGACGATGGTGACCATTATTTTTATTATGGCGAGCGGTGTAAGTAGCACCGATCAGTTCATTGTCGAAGCCATCTGGCGGCTTGCCCTCGTCTGTATTGGTGTTCTGTCCGCAACGGTAATCAATCTGCTCCTTTTCCCACCGAAATATGAGGATCCGCTCTATGACACCATCCTTGTGCAGGCAACCGATTTGCTGAAGTGGGTTCGGCTTTTAAACGAAGGGGCGTCCGACAATACAAAAATAAAGAGCGAACGTGCTGCGTTCGATGCCCGCAAACTGCAGATCGAAAATTACTACCACTGGTTTCGTGAAGAACGTGTGTATTCGCGCAAAACGCGACACGCCCGCATGCGACGAATTGTAATTTACCGAAAAATGATTCATGTCACCAGCCTACTCCATCATATTCTCGATGAACTCGATCGCAATGAAAATGCCTATCGGATCCTGCCTCAGAGTTTCAGCCTTGTCCTCAGACAGCAAATGGATGGGATGATGGCCTACCACGAACGCGTGCTGCTCAAATTTGACGGAAAAATACGCCGCAAACGGCATGAAGAGCAAGCGCGAGAGGACGACCAGCGCCGCAATGAACTGGTAGAATCGTTTGCTGCCCACTTTTCGCATAGCTCGCCCGATGACTGGCTCGATCTGTTCCCGCTGATCGCGACTGTTATCGATTACAGCAAACAGGTCAAGCATCTCGATCGTTTGGTTGATAGCTATCAGGAACATCATTGAGCGACGATTATCCACCTCGATCGGATCGTGTGATACCCCATTCGTGACTCGCGCGCGAACAGATAGGCAACAAGTACGTGCGCCAAATTTTTAAATCAAATAATCACTGAAATAAGCCATAGGTTAAAAACTCGGTGCTAATCGGCACCGAGTTTTTTTTGAAAGATAAGAATGTATATGATTCAGTATCTCAAATACAGCGAAGCTGCGAGACGCCTGCGGGAACAGCGTGCGAGCGAGCAGCCAGCGCGCATTTGTAGCAAAAGAGACGTGACGAAGCCTATTTTTTTGTGCGCAGCAGTCTTTTGACGTAACGAAGCTACGCCTCAAGTTGTAGGCAAAGATACACCGGGGGATCATGATGAAAATCTTGCAAAGCCACTATGATAGAGACATGGAAAGGAGGACAGATACCAATGAAAAAATTTCTCTTAGTTATTCTCGGCATCCTCTGCCTGATTGTCCTGCTTGCACACGTTGGATCAATGATCGTTCTCGCCATCAGTCTTGCCATCCTTTACCTGGCATTCAAGAAATTTATCGGTGCTGAAGGAATGGGACATAAAGTAATTTGGGCGATCGCTGCCCTGATTGCTTTGGGCTTCTCACTCGGCAATGTCCCGTCACTGATCGGTCTTCTGGCCCTTGCCGGTCTGATTTATAGTTGGCGCGCCTGGCACAAAGAATCTGGTCATGCTACTGCAGCGGAAGACCCTTTCGATCATTTTGAGAGAGAATGGAAGGAATTACATTAAACCACACAAGATAAGGAGCTGTCCGAAATGAACGATTTATTCACCCGCATTAAGAATTCCATTTCGTCAGATATCAACGACTTGCTGGACCAAAAGGAGCAAAAGAATCCAATCGCAATGCTCAATCAGCATTTGCGTACCTGCGAGAAGGAAGCAAACCGAGTTCGTGAGTTAATCAATCGTCAGTATTTGCTGAAAGATAACTTAATCAGAGAGTATCACGAGGCAGATGAATTGGCGAAAAAAAGAAGAGAACAGGCTGTTATTGCGGACAAAGCAGGTGAAGCTGAGCTTTACGCGTTCATCATCCGCGAACAAGAAGATTACGAGCAAAAGGCAAACCGTTTGAAAAGCCTCTACGAACAAAATATCAAGCAACTGGAACATTTGGAACAAAACTACGCGGAAATGAAACGCAAATTGAAAGATATGTACGTGAAGCGAATGGAATTAATGAGCCGTGAAAATATCGCTAACGCTGAATATCGGATCAACCAAATCGTTCATCCCGAGTCCCAGTTTGGCCAATCCTGTCATCGATTTGCGGACAGCGAACACTATATTGATCAGTTAGAGAAAAAAATTAATGCAGCCTACACGCATCAGTCACTTGACAGCAGGATCGAGCAGCTTAAACGTAAACTCAATCAAAATCAACCGGACGCTGAATAAGCTACTCGAGACCTTCAAAGTACGACTACAGTTTGTCCGCTGCTTATAGTAAAATAAAGGAAGCTCGGCCGATAGGCACGGGCTTCACTTTATTAAGAGAATCGCTTGCGTTCGGCGAGAAAGGCAGGTGTGCCCTGATGTTCCAATCGCTTAAAAATGATCGATACAGCTGGTTATGGATAGCCGGATTATTCGCTCTTGTCATGCAATCCATTTTTGGCGGTTGGGGATTTCTCTTGCCCGCCGCCTTGTTCGCCGGACTGCTTTACTATGGAAAGAATCGCTTCTCCCAAAGAAAAGGAAAAATCATTTTTTTCATCGGGATTATCGGTCTCTCCCTTGTTTTGTTAAGTACTTTTGTTTTTAAATTAACGATATTACTTCTTTTCCTCTTGTTTATCTATGACTTTGTTCAATCCAAGCGCTATCCATCGATCATTCAACCAAATTTTCAGGCGGGACACGTTAAAGAGACTATTTTCCGTCGTCAACTGCTGCTGCAGAATAAATGGTTCGGCCATCAGCAGACCCCCCCGGATGATTACGAATGGCACGACATTAATATTCAAAATGGCGCCGGAGACACGCTGATCGATTTAAGTCATACGATTCTGCCACCGCGTGAGGCTGTCATCGTCGTCCGTCATCTTGCCGGCAGAGTACGGATTCTCGTGCCCTACGGCATTGGTGTCTCTGTACGTTTTTCCGTTATTCTTGGATCGCTCGATTTTCTTGGACATGAAGAACCAAGGCTGATTAATGAATCGATCGCTTTCCAAACGGAAAATTATGATGCAGCAGAACAGAATGTTTCAATTATTGTCTCTGCGCTTTCCGGAAATCTGGAGGTGCGGCGGATATGAAACTATTTAAGCGTCAGTGTCTGACCGTATCGCTATTCTCGTTGATCCTGTTTCTGATCTTTTCAATCGTTTACTTTGTTGCTTTCCCTTTAAAAGATTGGGCACTCCTGTGGCAAAGGCAAATTTGGCATCTTCCGTTTCTACTCGTCGCCCCAGCGCTGTCTCTTCTTCTCGGATTTGTCGCAGGGCTTCTGTCCGGCTATGGAATGCGACAAACATTGCTTGAGCTCGACGACGCGATCACAGATGTCATTCAGGGTAATGCCATCAAAAAGCACGACCAAGCTGCGGATCACTTGCATTCTGTTTATACGAAGCTGAATCAATTGGCAGAAAAACTCAGCGAACAAACACAAACGACTCAAAAAATGGCAAACGAGACGGCCAAACTTGAAGAACAGGCGGTACAAAAGATCATCTCCGAGGAACGAAACCGTCTCGCTCGTGAGCTGCACGATTCGGTCAGCCAGCAATTATTCGCAGCCTCGATGCTGATGTCGACCATTAATGAAAGCCGTGCAAACGCCGAAGACACGGAGTCGAATCAGCTTCGTCTTGTTGAGCAGACGATTCATCAGTCGCAGCTTGAGATGCGTGCCCTGTTCCTCCATCTCCGCCCTGTCCAGCTCCATGGCAAGGCGTTGAAAATGGGTATTGAGCAGCTTCTGAATGAGTTGCGGCTAAAAGTTCCGATGAGCATCAACTGGACCGTTGAGCCGGTTACCCTAGAAAAAGGAATTGAGGATCAGCTATTTCGAATTTTACAGGAATCAGTATCGAATGTGCTGCGTCATGCTAAGGCGTCTAAGTTAAACGTCCTGCTGCTCGCCCCCGAAAACCATGTGATTCTACGCATTAGTGATGACGGCGTCGGCTTTAATCCGCAGACAAATAAACCGGGATCGTACGGCCTAGCGAATATGAAAGAGCGCGCCGCGCAAATCGGTGGTCATTTGAAGCTAGTCAGCATTCCCGGTCATGGAACGATTCTCGAAGTTAACGTTCCGATCATTAAGGAGGAGAAACACAAATGATACGTGTGGTGCTAGTTGATGATCATGAAATGGTGCGGATCGGCGTTTCCGCCTACCTTTCTGCCCAAACCGATATAATCGTCGCCGGCGAGGCGGCAACAGGAGCAGATGGTGTGCAAAAAGTACTCGCCCTGCGACCGGACATCATATTGATGGATCTGGTCATGGAACCCATGAACGGCATCGAAGCCACGCGACAGATTATCCACAACTGGCCAGAAGCCAAGATCATCATCGTCACCAGTTTCTTGGATGACGATAAAGTTTATCCGGCTATCGAGGCTGGAGCCGTCAGCTATCTTCTGAAAACAGCTAAAGCAAGCGAAATTGCCGATGCCATTCGCCGCACTGCTGCCGGTCAATCCGTACTTGAACCGGAAGTGACAGAAAAGGTAATGGCCCGAATGAAAGCAAAAAAAGATCGGCAGCTGCATGATTCACTCACCCCACGCGAGGTGGAGGTTTTGCTGCAGATGGCGCGTGGCAAGAGCAATCAGGAAATTGCCGAGGATTTGTACATTTCTTTAAAAACAGTCAAAGTTCACGTCAGCAATATTCTTAGTAAACTCGAGGTTCAGGACCGAACGCAAGCTGTTATTTATGCGTTCCAGCACAATCTTTGCCAGTAGTAATAAAAGAAGCATCGAATTTCGATTTCTTATCATTGAAAAAAACTGGGCAAAATAATCGCCATCCTTTTTTATTGCAAAAATTCTGCTTCGCTGCTCGCTTGCCGCAAGCAGAATGGAACCTTCGTTCAACTATCGAAAGCGCTGCTTAACTAACGAAAGGCTCGCTTTACTAACGAAAGGCGCGCTTAACTAACGAAAGCCGCGTGTTTCCTCAAACAGTCCAATGGCCTGACGCTACTCGGATCGATTTTCTCGCAGGCGTCTCGCACCTCGCTGCATTCTTCGCGTAGCGCCATGTTTTTTCGTAATTCTGCTGAAATCTTATACAATTCAAGCGCATTAGAAAAAATTGGCGAGCCAAATCTTTGAACAAAGAAGAAGGCTTAGTTTTTCTTAATTCCTTTGAAATCTTTATACTTTCTTAACGTACAAAAAAACACCGCTGGATTCTTTCATCCAACGGTGTTTTCTAAAAGCGATAGATTATTTAACATTTAAAGTATCGAACGGTTCTGTACCGGTCGGGCTTGGTTTGTAGCCTGTAATTGTGCTCTTACCAACGAGAACTGGTTTACCATAGACAAGCGGTACCCAAGGCGCGTCGTTATGCAGAATAACCTGAGCTTTGTCATAGAGCGCAACGCGTTTCGCGGTATTTGTTTCTGTCTGAGCGGCAATCAGCACATTGTGTAGTTTGCTGTTCTGATAGAATGAGAAGTTGTTCGAGCCAATGCTGTCTTTGTCAAGCAGCGTGTACAGGAAGTTGTCCGGGTCGCCATTGTCGCCAGTCCAACCCATCAAGTACATTGGTGCGCCGCCCTTTGTCAGTTTCGTAATATAAGATGACCATTCAACCGTGACGATCTTTACTTTTACGCCGACTTTGCCGAATGTTGACTGGATCGACTGAGCCACGTTTTGCGGTTCAGGCATATAGTCACGCGGGTTTGCCATTGTATAAAGTGTTGTTGAGAAGCCATGTGGATAACCGGCTTGTGCGAGCAACTTCTTGGCTGCTTTCACATCAAAAGCGTACGGTTTGATAGCCTTGTCATAACCAAGAAGGCTCGGTGGCATCGGGTTCACAGCTGCCTGAGCTTGTCCGTTATAGAAGGCCTTGATAATTGACTGTTTGTCGACAGCCATATTCAATGCCTGACGAACTTTGGTGTTATTGAAAGGTTTCATTGTCACGTTGAAGCCGAGGTATGCAATATTCATCGGCGGACGATAGTAGACGTTATATTGTTTATTGCCGCTCACACCAGCTACGTCACTTGGGTTCACGCCATCCATCAAATCAATTTCGCCGTTTTTCAAAGCATTCAGACGTGAGCTGTTGTCTGGAATTACTTTAAAGATCAGCTTGCTGATTTTCGGAAGGCCTTTTTTCCAATAGTCTTTGCTCTTTTCAAGAGTAATCGTGTCATTGTGTTTCCAAGATTTGAAGACATAAGCACCGGTTCCGACAGCAGCTGTCGTACCATATTTAGCACCATATTTCTTGATTGCAGCCGGGCTAGAAATCGCGAAAGGCGACATTGCCAGGTTTTTCAGGAATGGAGCAGATGGGCGTTTCAGATTGAAAACAACTGTTGTTGCGTTCGGAGCAGTGACGCTCTTAATTACAAGACCAGCATCGCCTTTATAGCCACCGAACATCGATGGGAAGTAAGCAAACTTGCCTGATTTTTTCCCGTTCATCCAACGTTCGAAGTTGAAAACAACGGCCTGAGCATTGAAAGCTGTTCCATCCTGGAACTTAATGCCCTTCTTGAGCGTGAACGTATACGTCTTGCCACCGTTTGTAATGTTCCAGCTTGTCGCTAGGCTTGGCTTGACGCTAGTACTCTGTTTGCTGTAATCGTAAGAAACAAGAGTATCAAAAATATTCTGTGTCACACGGAATGATTCACCGTCAGTCACAACGGCCGGATCAAGTGATGTTGCATCGGCGCCGCGTCCGAATACAAGCGTTTTCCCTGCGTTGCTACTGGACTTGCTTGATGAGCCGCCTGCGCAGCCGGTCAATGCAAGAGTCAGAACAACAATCAGGGAAATGACGATGCTGAAATACTTTTTCTTCATGCTTATCCCCCTAAATGCTCTCTTGTTATAAAAACATTTAATATTGTAACTCAATTAAGTTCTCAGAACAATCAATCAAGAAATAAATATTTCTAGAACAGACAAAAATATTTGAAATAGACTAATTTTTCATGCGCGGATCAAGTGCGTCACGCAGACCGTCACCCATCAGGTTAAAGCCGATAACGACAAGAATGATTGCCAGTCCAGGAAAAATGACTGTCCATGGCGCATTCGTAATATATTGTCTCGACTCAGAAAGCATGGTCCCCCATTCCGGCTGTGGCGGCTGAGCGCCCATACCAAGAAAGCCGAGACCGGCAGCATCCAAGATGGCTGTCGCGATATTCAGCGTTCCTTGCACGATGATCGGTGCAAAACTGTTCGGCAATATATGTTTCATAATGATGCGCGTGTTTCCCATACCAATCGAACGTGCCGCCATGATGTATTCTTCTTCTTTAACCGTCAGAACACGGGAACGGACAAGCCGTCCGAAAACGGGAACGTTGACAATGGCGATTGCCACAAGGGCATTATTTAAAGACGGTCCGAGAATCGTTACGATGGCAATTGACAACAGAATACTTGGGAAGGCAAGCAGAATATCAAAGAAACGTGAGATGACCGTATCGATTAATTTACCGAAATAGCCAGCGATCACGCCAAAGAATGTGCCGACGATAATCGATCCGATAACAGCGAAGAAGCCGACACGAAGCGACAACTGTGCCCCAAAGACGATCCGGCTCAAAATATCGCGACCGAAGTCGTCTGTTCCGAGCAGATGCTTTGCGGAAGGTGGCTGTAGACGAATAGCAATATTCTGATCATTGATTCCCTGAGGTGCAATCTGTTTGGCAAAAATAGCAATCAAAATGAAAAATAGAACAATCAAAAATCCGACAATTGCCGGCTTATTTTTGCGAAATTGCTTCCAAAAATCGATAAGTCCCTGTACAAACAAACTTCTTTCTTTTTCAGGAGACAGCTTTGCGGAATCCTGCAAAGATTCAGACATTTTTATTTCCCCCCTCTCAGCGGTATTTGATGCGCGGATCGATCAAACCGTAAAGCAGGTCGACGATAAAATTGACCATGATAAACATAAAAGCAATAATCAGAATTCCAGATTGAATCACAGGATAATCACGGGCCTGAATCGCGTTATAGACATACAGGCCGATGCCTGGCCAGCCGAAAATCGTTTCGGTCAGAATGGCACCACCGAGCATCAAACCGGTCTGCAGACCAATGACTGTAAGTATCGGAATAAACGCATTTTTCAGCGCATACTTATAGACGATCCAGCCCATCCGTTGACCTTTGGCCTTTGCCGTCCGAATATAATCAGAACCGAGTACTTCCAGCATACTTGAACGGGTCATACGAGCAATAATCGCCATCGGAATCGTTGCTAGAGCAACTGCTGGCATAATCAAATGACGGACAACCATCCAGAACTGACCGAACTGCCCCTCGAGCAAAGTATCAACGAGGTAGAGATTTGTAATTGGCGCGACGGTACTCGTAATATCAGTCTGACCGATTGATGGCAACCAGTTCAGCTTCACCGAGAAAATCCATTGTTCCAGAAGACCGAGCCAAAAGATAGGCATCGAAACCCCGATCAGGGCGACGATCATCGCGATGTAGTCGACCACCGAATTCTTTTTCCAAGCACTGATTATGCCTGCATTCACGCCGATAATTACAGCAATAAGCATTGCCGCAAACGACAACTCGATGGTTGCCGCCAGATGCGGCCAAATTTCAGACGCAATCGCGTTATTATCCTGAATCGATGTGCCAAGATTCCCAGTCAAAACATCCTTAAGATAAGTAAAATATTGGACATAGAGCGGTTTATCTAGGCCGAGCGATGCATTCAGATGATGAATGGCTTCCGGAGTCGCCTTTGTCCCAAGGATCGTCTGCGCTGGGTTGCCTGGTATCGCATGAATAATCGAAAAGACAATGATTGTCATTCCCAGCAGAACCGGAACCAACATCAATAATCGTTTTATTGAATAAGAAAGCAATGCGTTCACCTCTTTCGCAGGTAAAAATGAAAGCAAACCGCTTCTCAGGTTTGTTTCAATCCACCAAATGGCAGGAAACAAGACGGCCGTCGGCCAATTCCCTCAGATGCGGAATTTCTTCAGAGCAAATAGCCTTGGCAACCGGGCAGCGATCGTGAAATGGGCAGCCGGAAGGCGGATGAGCCGGACTCGGCACATCGCCTGAGAGAATAATTCGCTTGGTTTTATTTTCCGGATCAGGAATCGGTACGGCGGAAAGCAGTGCCTGAGTGTAAGGATGTTTCGGCTCGCGATACAGCGTCTCACTGTCAGCAAGTTCTACCATTTTCCCAAGGTACATCACACCGACGCGATTGCTGATATGGCGGACAACACTCAAATCATGAGCGATAAAAATATACGTCAGGTTCAATTTCTTCTGCAGATCTTGAAGCAAATTCAAAACCTGGGATTGAACGGATACATCCAACGCGGAAACCGGTTCGTCCGCAATGATCAGTTTCGGTTCAACAGCTAGCGCCCGAGCAATACCGATTCGCTGACGCTGACCGCCACTGAACTGATGCGGGTAGCGTTTGGCATGATAGGCACTCAATCCGACCAGCTCCAGCAGTTCCTGAACGCGTGCCTGACGCTTCTTGCGATCGCCCATTTTATGGACAATCATCGGTTCTTCAATGATTTGACCAACTGTCTGGCGCGGATTGAGCGATGCAAACGGATCCTGAAAAATCATTTGAATATCTTTCCGGACTTTGCGCATCTCGTGTTTTGACAAATTGAGGATATCCTGTCCTTCAAAAATCACTTTTCCATCCGTCGGTTCAATCAGTCGCATGATCATCCGGCCTGTTGTCGATTTGCCGCAACCGGATTCGCCGACAATACCTAGCGTCTCGCCTTTATTTACTTTAAAGCTGACGCCGTCTACCGCTCGAACCGTTTCTTTTGTTTTATTAAAAACTCCCTGCTTAATAGGATAATATTTTTTTAGATTGGCAACATCCAGCAATAGTTCACTCATCTGCGGGCTCCCTTCTATGCCTCATCCTGATGGAGGAAACAGCGTGATTTATGACCGCTGCCCAAAAGTTCCGGAACTTGCTCTTTGCACTTATCCATGACATAGTCGCATCTCGGCGCAAACAGACAGCCCTTTTTAATGGAACCAGGTTTTGGAACGCTGCCTTTTATAGAGTACAGCTTATCCTTTTTTGAATAGAGATCAGGGATTGATTTAATCAGTCCTTCAGTATACGGATGTTTCGGATGATTGAAGATGTCCTTGACATCCCCTTCTTCAACAATCTTGCCACCGTACATAACGACAACACGTTTGCAGACCTGAGCGACAACACCAAGATCATGGGTAATCAACATAATCGCCGTATGCGTCTCCTGGTTCAATTTGAGCATCAAATCAAGAATTTGCGCCTGAATCGTTACATCAAGAGCTGTGGTCGGTTCATCGGCAATCAACACTTTCGGGTTACAGGACATCGCAATAGCGATCATCACACGCTGCCGCATACCGCCTGAGAGCTCATGTGGGTATTCTTTCAGCAATTCCGTGGCGCGTGGCAGACCGACTAATTTCAACAATTCGACCGCCCGATTATTCTGTTCCTGCTTCGACATATGATTATGTAAACGAATCGCTTCAGTTAATTGCTCACCGATAGTAAAAACGGGGTTCAATGAAGTCATCGGTTCCTGAAAAATCATCGCTAAGTCGTTGCCACGCAGTTTCCGCATCTCTGCTTCTTTTAAGTGAGAGATATCCTTGCCTTCATACATTATCTGACCGCCGACAATCTTCCCTTGCGGATGCGGAAGAAGCCCCATAATTGATAATGAGGTCACGCTTTTTCCGCAGCCGGATTCGCCGACAACTCCGAGAATTTCGCCCTCTTTTATTGAGAAACTAATTCCATCAACCGCTGGGACTTCGCCGTCATCGGTAAAGAACGAAGTCCTGAGGTTACTCACTTCCAATATTGAATCACTCATTGTGTTCACCTCCCTTTTTAAACAAAAAACATTATATCATTAATTTAATATTTTTTTGTAACAAATTATGTCATTGCATGTAATGCATCTTGTTTTACTGGAATATTTCTGTACTTGGTAAAATCTTGAATTAAAGTTGGATAAAATAACCTAGCAAGGGTTTTTTTGCAAAAATTACGTTTCGGCGAATTACTTGCCGCGGATGTACTTCAGACAGGTTCGACGCTCTTCCCGCAAGGCTTGAGAACAACCCCGCTCCATTTTATTACAAAATCAAAAAAGCACTCGGCCAAGAGAACTTGGCAAAGTGCTTTTTTTCGAGCTTTAGGTGAATACTTACTGTTTGTTTTGCTGTGATTGCTGATTCTGTTGACGAACTTCCTGAGCGTTCGTTTCACTAGCGAATTCACTGCTGAATTGTCCGGCTTTAGACTGAGCATTTTGTTTTTTAACTTGTTCCACGTCAGTAGCCGCTGCGTTCATTTTCTTAGCCATTAGTATCACCTCCACGACCTTTAACTTTGACAACTTCATCATCTTTTATGTATTCATTCGCAAATTTTTTAGCCAGTCTATCACTTTCAGATGAGGAACAGGAAACGGATAGCGTTCAAATTCATCGACAGCTACCCATTTTCTCGCCACTCCTGCCGGAAGATCGATGGCCTGATCCACACGGTACAGTGTAAGATCCCAGACTAAATGGGAAAAGCGGTGAATATAATGGAAGTCCAGGCGTTCCACTGACGCAAGCTTTCTGAATGCTGCAGGCAGTAAGTCACTATTCGTTTCGCATTCAACCATCGGAAATTGCCAGAATCCAGCCAGCAGACCAGAATCTGTTCGCTGCTCAATTAAATAACGTCCGAGTTGATCTTGCACAAGCACTATAGCATAGCAACGAACCGTAGCTTTCTTAGGGCGACTTTTCACTGGATATTTCTCTTGAACGCGGGCCGAGTAAGCTTTGCACTGGCGCCGCACCGGGCAATTTGGACAATCTGGACGCTTCGGTCGGCAAATCATCGCGCCAAGATCCATCAAAGCCTGGTTAAATGCCGATGGATTCGCTTCTGCTATCAATTTGCCGACAACTTCTTCGAATTGTTTTTTTGATTTCGCTTTGGCAATGTCCGCGTCGATCATAAAGACACGCGACATCACACGCATCACATTGCCGTCAATCGCCGGTTCCGGCTGTCCGAAAGCAATACTTAGCAGTGCGCCAGCTGTATACGGACCGATTCCGTGGAGCTCAAGCAGTTTCTTTTTGTCATCTGGCAGCTTTCCATCATATTTCTCAACGACTTCACGCACGCCCTGCTGAAGATTGCGCGCCCGTGAATAATACCCGAGCCCCTCCCACATTTTAAGAACGGACTGTTCTGGCGCGTCCGCTAATGCCTCAGGCGTTGCAAAATCAGTGATAAATCTATCGTAATAGGGTTTGACCGTATCTACTTGTGTCTGTTGCAACATCACTTCGGATACCCAAATATAATATGGATTTTTCGTTCTACGCCACGGCAAATCACGGCCATTTTGCTGAAACCAAGCGAGCAGTTCATGATTGAAGGCGATAATTTCATTTTGATGCAAATTCATTCACTCCGCATTTTGTGAGTATTTTGGGAAAATGCCGGTACATTAGGGGCTCACGGCGCATATTCCAGTTATTAGTTCTTTCATTATCGCTGATTTTGTGTGACAATAAAAGGCAGAGACGTTTCTCGTTCACAGGCATGTGACCAATAAGGAGGAAACCCTTTTTTTATGGATACTGCAACTCATATTGTCATGGGTATTGGGTTAGCCGGTCTCGCGACACTCGATCCTGTTGTTGCATCAGATCCCACCACGTTCCAAGCGGTTGTTATCGGTGCAACAGTCGGTTCTGTCATTCCTGACATTGATACAATCTTAAAATTGAAAAATAATGCGGTCTATCTGCGCAATCATCGCGGCCTGACGCATTCACTGCCGTTCACTGCGCTTTGGCCGTTTCTTCTGACGCTGATGCTTTCATCTTTTTTCCCAGCCGTCCATGCGCCGACTCTTTTCTTCTGGACATTATTCGCTGTTTTTCTTCATGTTTTCGTTGATATCTTTAATGCCTATGGCACGCAAGCTATCCGCCCGATCAGCAACCGCTGGATTGCCCTCGGCATTATTAATATATTTGATCCGTTTATTTTTAGTCTGCATATTATGGGCTTTATCATCTGGTCGACTGCCGGCCATCCTGGAATCACGTTTGCCACCATTTATGCGATATTGATTGTTTACTATCTGCTTCGGACGCTGCAACATCACCGAACGCTGGCAGCTGTCCGCCGCCAGCTTCCTGGGCTGACAAAAGTATATTTGTCGCCAACGATGCGCTGGTCACATTACCATCTCGCCGCCGAAAGCAACAATCGTTTCTATGTCGGCAAAATGGATGGGATGATTTTGCACCTGATCGATTCCTTTAAAAAGCACACCATTGATTCGCAAAATGAGTGGATTCAGACAGCCATGCTTGATAAGAATGTCCGTGCCTTTTTATCTTTCTCGCCGATCTACCAATGGAGCGTTGTTCAACGTAAAGAGCTAACGGTCGTTCAATTCACGGATTTGCGCTATTTTTCAAAGGGCATGTACCCGTTCACGGCAACTGTCTGGGTTGCCAACGCGACTATCCAAAGTTCTTATACCGGCTGGGTATTCAGCGAACAGAAGCTAAGGAAAAAACTGGCTCTCGCGCAAACTAAGTAAACAGCCGCGCTTTTTCGTAAAAATTAATAGCGGATTAGAAAAACTTGACTCAGCCAAGTCCCTAGACGACGGCTGAGTCTTAGCTTTTTCTTATACTTAATTCCTCTGAAATCTTATACATTCTTAACGCATGAGAAAGACTGGGGTAAGCCAAGTCTTTTTTTGAAGCAAATGCGCTCCGGTCGCTCCGCTTGCCGCGGGCGTCTCGCACCTTCGCTCCATTTTTGTGCAAAAATCTTTATACTTTCTTAAAAAGGGATTCGGAAACAGGAAAGCGTCTGTTTTCGAATCCCTTTTTTCAAATAGATGCCGCTGTCATCATTCACGCTTCATGACAACGATGGTGCTTTTTGATACGTTTCAGAACCGAGATTGGAAAAGCGTGCTGTGCTTCTTCTCCCTCAAACCGTCCCCAGGCAAAAGTCCCCTTCATATAATCAATCGTAAACCGTCGATCCTCGATAAGATAAATTTCACCCGGATGAAAACTTTCTGGATCCATCAGATAAGCCTTCGCCATGTCAATCTTCCGTAAATAAACCATGTATTCGCTCATCATGCCCATCTGTTCTGCTTTCCGTGCATGATCCGTGAATTCGCCAATCTTCAAGGCTAGCTCATGTGGCGACATCTCGCTGAATCGTTTCTCCATTTCGTTCATCCCCAGTCTTTTTGTTCCGTATTGATCCGATCGTCTAGAAAAACAGATATTTCATCGATAGGAAAACCTTTCCGAAACAGATACTCTTTGACTTTTTGGGAAAACGCATCGCCGGTTAACTTCTTGTATTTCTGCACCGCTTTTTCCGCCTGATACGCCAACGCGCTTTTCTCATTCTCCTTTAGAAAGTCGCTGATCTCATCGAGCACTTCTTTGCTGATTGCCTGAGAATAACCCCTCTGCATCAGTTGCCGGGATAAAACCTGACGCGATTCCACTCGGGATTTTCTGTTCTTTACCGAAGCGGTCTGCTTCGCTAGATATTTTCGCGCGTGTTCAATCTGCAGATCATCCGGATAAAGTTCAACAGCTTCCTGGGCTGTAGCCTGATCGATCCCGGCCTGCAGCAATTCACGATAAATTAACTGTGGTCCTTTGGTTGACAATTCCATACGTGTGCGGACAAAAGACGCAGCAAACGCGCGATCATCTAGCAATTTCTCTTGAATCAAACGTTTGATGGCAAAATCAATCTGGACAGGCAGAAATTCTTTTTTCGCTAGGTAGGTGCGCATTTCGCTGACGCTGCGCATTCGGAAGGAGAGAAAGCGGATGCTTGCGTGATAAGCCTTAATTCCTTCGGCTTCCTTTTTCAGTCGCACAAACTGCTGAGCCGATAAATCTTTTCCTCTATGCAATGCTTCCTGCACCAGAACGTCCTCATGCACAGTGATTATCTGTTCACTGCCATCCGGTTCGACGACACTTACTTCGAAAAAGCCTTTGGATTTTTCAGCCGTTCTGATAGTGGCGACAACAGGCATTCCTCTCATCCCTTCATCTTTTACATGTATCTTATCATATCCCCAGAAAATAGAATAAACATTCGCTGATTTTCATGCCTTTTTTTCGGAAATTCAGCCGTTTCTGGATCAATACGCAAAAATTTAATTTATTATTATTCACCGTACAAGCAGCGCATGACCCTTTTTCTTCTGTTCGCCAAGTTGTTTCAGTTTCTGGCATTGGAAATCAGAAAAATTTGGCTTAGCCAATTCCTTATTCGCATAAACACGCTGCGACTACTCACTTGCCTCAAGCGCCGCATGCTATTTACTCTACTAATACTGACCGCCACTCTGTCGATCCCCGGCTCTACTCTGTCGATGCCCACGCCTACTCTGTCGATGCACGCGCCTACTCTGTCGATCCCCGGCTCTACTCTGTCGATGCACGCGCCTACTCTGTCGATGCACGCGCCTACTCTGTCGATGTCGCGCTCTACTCTGTCGATGTCCGGGCCTACCCTGTCGATGTCCGGGCTTACTCTGTCGATCCCCGCGCCTACTCTGTCGATCCCTCCGCCTACTCTGTCGATCCCCGCGCCTACTCTGTCGATCCCCGCGCCTACTCTGTCGATCCCCGCGCCTACTCTGTCGATCCCCGCGCCTACTCTGTCGATCCCCGCGCCTACTCTGTC
>NZ_JAFBEV010000036.1 GCF_016908935.1 Sporolactobacillus spathodeae
TCCATTATAAAGGATTTTTTTGTCTAGAAACCATATTAATTTTGAACATTCATAGTATTATGAATGGTTTGAATAAATTAGTGAAACGCTAGTAGTCTTTTGGCGTAAAATTGACATTTTTCAAGAATAAATCAATTCTATTCCTTGCCGCCCGTGAAGAAAACTGATGAGCTCCTCTTTATAGGTCGGCCAATGACTCTTCGCTAATCCTGTCTCTATCAATGTCTTTTTTTCGGGAATGGCCATCAAGGCTAACACCTTACGTATCTGCGTTTGAAGCCAATTCTTCCTCTATCTATGTCCTTTTGAATACTTTCGAAAGCGCTTAGGATCTTGCTTTTTTTCTTGCCCCGGCTGATTTCGATTGGTCCGACCGACCTTGCGGTTTCGAGCGCTTTATCATGGAGCGGCAAATAGGAAATCCCGACGGTGTAGATAAAATTATTCATCGAAGCTTTCGATCGATCAGGAGAATCGTGAATGGTATTTTCCACTTGATCAAGCATGCTGGCAATCTTATTTGAGTTAAATTCGCTGTCCGGGCGATTACCCAAAAGCCAGCAGTAACAGCTCCAGCCAGCCGACATTCTCAATTCTTCACCGCTTGCGATCCATTTATCAGCAACGACTTGTGCAAAATCGGCTTCTGACAGAGTGACTGCCACTACAAAATCAGACAGCATATAAAAGTACGCCGCATCCATCCAACGCTCAAAATCCGTCTCAGTCATTGTCATTGGATTCGCAATGATACCAGCAAAATACATGGCATCGTAGTTCCCGGTGGCGTAAAGCTGTTCGGCCAATGGCTGATTGATCTTGATTTTCTTTGCAATCGGCTTCATTTGTCCTGTAGCCACACCAAAAAGCGGCTCATGTGCACCATTGCTAATATAGATCTTCTTGATTCGTTCCTTGCCGAGCGCTTCCAATTCCTGCATCACCATTTCACAATCCATCGTTTTGCACTTCCTTTCTTTAGCCTCGTGCCTAGTGCATCGTAACATTCCTAAATACAAATGATGATATTGCAAATGCTTGAATGCCTATTTCTGTTAAAAGATTAGCTAATTCTAAATGCTTTCTTTCGTTTAGACAAAAAAAGCCCCTTTAGACTATTATATCTAAAAGGGTAAAACAGAATAATTTATAGAGACAAAAATTAATTTAAACTTCCGCTTCTTTTATTCCACCGTCACACTTTTCGCCAAATTTCGTGGTTTATCGACGTCGCATTCATTTTGCAATGCAGCGTAGTACGCGATCAGCTGTAGCGGAACAGCGCAAACAAGGGGGGTAAAATATTCGTGAACTTTTGGCAAGATAATCGAGTCGCCCGGGCGATCCGTCACGTCCTTCATACTGATGACACACGTATGGGCACCACGCGCAGCCACTTCCTGCACGTTGCCGCGGATATGATCATTGACTGCTTCCTGTGTCGCAAACGCCAGCACAGGCGTCCCATCTTCGATTAACGCGATTGTGCCGTGCTTTAGTTCGCCGCCGGCGAAGCCTTCCGCTTGAATATAGGAAACTTCCTTCAGCTTGAGCGCGGCCTCCATGCACACGTAATAGTCAAGACCGCGGCCAATATAGAAGGCGTTGCGGGTGATCGATAGGTAGTCGCGCGCGATCTCCTGAAGCTGCGCCTTCTCATCGATCATCTGTTCCATAGCCAGTGCAGCAAGACTCATTTCGTGCACCGGATCAAAACCAAGCGTCAATCCCTTGGCTGTTGCGAGCGTCGCGGCCATAACAGAGAACACGGCAATCATCGCCGTATAAGCCTTGGTTGAAGCCACAGCAATTTCCGGTCCTGCGTAGAGCAACATTTTATAATCGGCTTCGCGGTAGAGCGTTGATCCCTCGACGTTTGTCATCGTTAAAGTTGGATAGCCAAGCTTCTTCACTTTGACCAGAACTGCACGGCTGTCGGCCGTCTCCCCACTTTGAGAGATGAAGATAAACAACGGCTTTTTCGACAGGAGTGGCATATTATATGAGAATTCACTCGAGATATGCACTTCAGTCGGAATTCCGGCAATTTTCTCAAGCAGATGCTTGCCAACGAGACCGGCATGATAGCTGGTGCCGCAGGCGACGATATAGAGCCGATCCGCTGCATTCAAAGCCTCAGCAATTGCAGTATCTGTCGCTAATTTGCCATCTTTGCCGGTATAGTTCTGTAACAGGCGACGGATCACGGCTGGCTGTTCGTCGATTTCTTTAATCATATAGTGCGGATAGGTGCCTTTTTCCATGTCCTTTGCGTCAAAGGAGACCGTATACGGTTCGCGTTCCTGCACATTGCCGTCCAAATCCTTAAGCACGTAGCTGTCGCGTGTAAGCTCAACGATTTCTCCATCCATTAGCTCGACATAGCGTCGCGTCTTCTGAATCATCGCTGTTGCATCACTGGCCACCACATGGAAGCCATCACCAACACCGATTAAAAGTGGACTTTTATTCTTCGCGACATAAAGCATATCCGGATTTTCGGCGTCAAGCAATGCGATCGCATAGGAGCCCTTCACAAATTTCAGCGTTTTCATCAACGCAGCTTCTACACCAAGGCCCTCTTTAACGAATTTTTCGATCACTTGGACAACAATCTCCGTATCCGTTTCACTTTTAAGCGAAACGCCCTGAAGATACTGTTCCCGAAGTTGCACGAAGTTTTCGATCACACCATTATGAACGATCGTCAGACGACCGGACGCACTCTGATGGGGATGCGCATTGCGTTTATTCGGTTCGCCATGAGTCGCCCAACGTGTATGGCCAATGCCGAGCGTTGCGTGAATCGACGGATCAATGTGCTTTTCAAGAGCGGCAATCCGCCCTTTTTCTTTAAAAACATGGACGCCTTCGCTATTCAGAAGTGCAATACCCGCAGAGTCATAACCGCGATACTCGAGATTGCTGAGTCCCTTTAGCAAAATTGCCGGTGCATCCTCATTGCCAATATAGCCTACAATACCACACATAGGAAAATCCTCCTCTGCGGGGCAAGAAAGCCTGGGGCGTTCCTGCCCCACTTGTTTGTCATTTTTGTAAAACCTATGTGCATGCGATCCAGCTTCTGTGCAGAAGATTGCTCTTCTGTTTTGAGCGTGGATTAACGGGTGCAAGCTTCCCGAGAGGTATCCGCCGAATCTTTCGATAAACCTCTTCCTCGTCAACTACTCTTTCAGTTTTCCCGTATCCTAAGAGTAGTCCTGGCGCTCTTTATTCAGTTAGTCTACCCTCTCTTTCCACTCTTGAGTCAAAGACATTCTACTGGAGATGAGCAGCACTGTCAATAACAGATTTGCCCACTCTCTTGTGCCTTCCTTAAAATTGTATTCAAGCAGTTCTTAAATCGTGCCTGCGGACATACTTTGATAAATGAAAAGAGTGAACACATCCGTTGAACGTGTTCACCCCCGTTATATCAATTTATCGTTTGGCTGCCTGTATTTATTGAATCACGCCGCCGATTTCGCGGACAATCGTTTGCGCAATCTGATCGACGTAGGCATTGCATAAATCCTCTGTCGGCGCTTCGGCCATCACCCGAATCAGCGCTTCTGTTCCCGAAGGTCGGACAAGCACGCGACCGTCGCCGGCCATTTGTGCTTCGACAGCCGCAATTGATTCAGCGACTGCTGGATTGTCAGCCACATGGAATTTATCTGCGACACGGATATTAACAAGCTTCTGTGGATAAGTTCTCACGCCGGCCGCAAGTTCCGACAGCTTCTTACCGGTGCTCTTCATGATGCTGACAAGCTGAAGAGCCGTCAACATGCCGTCTCCTGTCGTTGTGTGATCGAGAAAGATAATATGCCCCGATTGTTCGCCGCCAAGTGAATAGCCACCGGCACACATCTCTTCCATCACGTAGCGATCACCGACGACTGTTTGTTTCGTTTCAATTTGCGCATCTTTCAACGCTTTATATAAACCAAGATTGCTCATCACCGTCGTGACGAGTGTGTTTTTGCTTAATTGACCAATTGATTTGAGATAAGTGGCACAGATATACATGATTTTATCGCCGTCAATGACATTACCAAGTTCGTCGACAGCAATCAGCCGGTCACCATCGCCATCGAAGGCGAGTCCGCAATCGGCCCCTTTCTCAACAACGAATGCTGCGAGCGCTTCAGGATGCGTGGATCCAACGCCATCGTTGATATTCTTTCCGTTCGGTGCAGATCCGATCGTAACGATGTCCGCATCCAAATCGGCAAAGAGACGTGGAGCGAGCGAGCTTGTTGAACCATTGGCACAGTCTAGCGCAATCTGAAGGGACGAAAAATCATCCTCTTGAATCGTTTGCTTCAAAAATTGGATATATTTCTGTCCGCCTTCAAAATAATCATTCGATGTGCCCAGATCACCACCGATTGGTCGTGGCAAAGTATCTGTATCTTTTGAAAGCAGCGCTTCGATTTCTTCTTCAACTTCATCGCTGAGCTTGAACCCATCGCTACCGAAGAATTTGATTCCATTATCGGCAACTGGATTATGCGACGCGGAAATCATGATCCCAGCACTCGCATCCATAGCTTTCGTCAGATAAGCAACGCCTGGCGTCGTGATCACACCCAACTTCATCACTTCAGCCCCAATTGACAGCAGTCCAGCGATCAACGCGCCTTCCAGCATACTCCCGGAAATACGTGTATCCCGGCCGACCATAACCTTGGGATGCTCCGTCTGTTGCGTCAGAACATAACCCCCGGTCCGGCCAAGTTTGAAAGCCAGCTCAGGCGTCAGATCCTGATTGGCTATACCTCTGACTCCATCTGTTCCAAAATATTTAGTCATTCGATTATCGCTCCTATCTATCCACTCGTCCAGGCTCGCCGCTTAATTGTAAACTGTGAACGATTTTATGTCAAAGCTGTCTAAGTTATCAGCTGATCGTGACGCCCAGTGTCTTGGGATTGCAAATGGCGTTCAGACCATCTGGAACGGTAACAGAAACCGCAACATTATTATCGCCGGAACTCAGGTTACTGACATCGGCAATGGCTTGAATATCGCCGGAAGTCAGGCTATCGACTGTGCTGGCATCTCCGGTAACCGATACATCCACAGAGCCACCCGAATCGAAGGTAGCCTGCTTACCATTCTTCAATCCGACAAGATTTACCGGTACATTGTTGAACTTTTTCGTAATGCTTGCCGTAACTGCACTCGCGCTTCCTAAAGAAGAATTTGTACTCGCACTCGATGGGGTCACTGATTTATCAATATGAACCGTCACTTTCACTTTTTCCGGTGAGACGAGCGTTGCTCCGTTCGGTACGGGTACAGAAACGGTAAACGTTTGATCTGATTTTAACCCGTCAACAGACACGGACAGCGGATCAATCGATGTAATTGAACCTAGTGTTTTCGCATCTGGGGCCGTAACGGTGGCCTTTTGCGAAGATAAATCGATTGAACTGATTGTATACCCCTTTGCAGGATTACCGGTCGTTGCCGCTTGCAGACTTAGCGTCTTGGATAAACCGGTTATTGGAATTTGCACATTGACGGCAGATGGCTCAATCACAACATTGAGCGGATCCCCACTGTTATCATAAGCATGCAGTGGGACTGTTTGGTTGATGTCGCTTGTGGCATTCTTTACATTGACAATCCCTTTAACAAAAGCAATTGAATTGACTACTTCTTCGCCACCAGTTACCGTAACCGTCTTAGGGCTCACGGACAGGTCACCTACTTTATAGCCCGTACCCATTTTGTCTTTTCCTGATTCGTCAATGGCGACTGGAAACTCCTTGCTCGTCTTTTTCTGCAACGTGACACGAACAACTTTCGGCGTCGATTTGACTGACAAATCACTCGGAAATCCCTTCGTCTGCACCTTGACATCATAGGTTCCGGGTTTCATTCCATTCAGATCAATATACGCACTCTTGTTCATCAACCTTGCCTTCAGAATCAGGTTGCTGGCACCTTGCAGATGAATAGAAACTTGCTGCGGCACACCACTGACAACATATTTATTGGAATCATAGATCACATTTAACTTCTCCGTCACGCTCATCTCCTGAGTGGGACTGACCACGACACTTGAAGGACTCGTTGAGGGGCCTTCACCTGCCGAAACGATCGCATAGAGCATCAGCGCAATCAGAAAAGATATAATTTTGACCAACCAGTTTTTACGCAAGAGTTTATCCATTGTGCTTTCCTCTCCAATTCCAGCGTAAAGCGGTACTTGATTCCGGATGGCTGAGTTCGTTATCTAGAGTATCTCTCAGCTGATCGAGTGAAATATCTCGCGTCAGTTTTCCGTTTTTCGTGACCGTTATGCCGCCTGTTTCTTCAGAGACGACAACTGTCAGCGAATCGGTCACTTCGCTCACACCCATCGCTGCACGGTGACGCGTCCCCAATTCTTTCGAAATGAATGGACTTTCTGACAAGGGCAGATAGCAGGCTGCCGCAACAACTTCATTGTTTCTTATAATTACGGCGCCATCATGCAGCGGCGTATTGGGGATAAAAATATTGATCAGCAATTGCGACGTTAAATTGCCATTGATTGCAATGCCTGTTTCAATATATTCATTCAGTCCGGTTTTCCTTTCAACCGACATCAACGCGCCAATACGTCGTTTTGCCATATACTCCGTTGCTTTAACAATGGCTTCAATTGTTTGTTTATGTTGCTCTTCAACAACCGGATTTCTTGAAAAAAGTCTTCCCCGACCCAATTGTTCCAGAACACGGCGCAGTTCTGGCTGAAAAATCACCATAATCGCAAACAATCCGTATGTAATTGCATTGTTCAGGATCCATTCAAGCGTTCGCAGTTGAAAGAGACTGCTTAGGAACCAAACGGCGACAATCAGCATGATTCCTTTCGCTAATTGGACGGCTTTGGTGCCCCGAATTATCAATATCACCTTATAGATCAGATAGGTTACAATTAATATATCAACAATATCCGTCAAGTAATTAAGAATATTGAAATGGGTCCATAAAGCCATGGCTTTCATCCTCCAAATAGACTGCGCGCTAACCACTGACTGCAGCTTTTCTCTTTCTGTTTTAAGATCAACTTGTCTACGCCAAGTCTTTTTTTGCAAAAATTGCGCTCTGGCTGCACTTTTCATGCAAAGTTATATATGGTGTTCCAAATGTAGAACAAATGCACGTGTGTATCGGGCGGCTTGTCCGTACCACTGAAGACTTGTATCTTTATTCTATGCTTTTCTTCATTAAAAATGAATCTGCTGGAAATTTGCAGGTTCCTAATTCGAGTTCTTCACCGGGAAGCCTTGGTCAGTACAATACCCTTCGCATTTTTGGCCTGACTTGCTGACTGCCGGTTCGCCGCGAAAACCGCCAATGACATTGGCACGGCGCAGACTGCCATGGTAGCCAGAACCGGATGTTTCGCTGTCCATCTTCGAAATAGCCGGCGTTTTTCTTTAGGAATTTGTTCCAGAACATTTTTCGTAAAATCAATCGGTAGTTCAGGGGTCATCAGCAGATTCAACATCGCCATGGAGTCCTTCAATTGCGCATAGTGTGCCCGGCACGTCGCACAACCTGCCAAGTGTTTGCTCAGCAGACCGCGTTCTTTGCTACTCGCGTCACCGTCCAATACTTTGTCAATTAACAGACTGTATTTCTTGAATTCAGAACAATTCATTCCTTTTCACCCCTGAGCACAATCAAATATTTTCTTAACTGTTCCCTTCCACGATGGATTCGTGTTTTCACTGTCGCCACTGGAATATCCATGATTTCACTAATTTCCTTCAGGCTAAGATCTTCCAAGTACTTCAAGACGATCGCCGTCCGATATTTCTCCGGCAAACGCTGGATCTCTTTCTGAACAGCTGTCTCCAACTCATTCTGAACCATCTTTTCATCAGGTGATGCCTGGTTATCGGGTAGAATCGCCTCAAGAGCGAGTCCTTCAGTCCCCGGAAGCTCCGCGTCAAGCGAAACACCAGGTTTTCGTCGTCTGAGCGCGTCGATCGACAAATTCGTCGCGATGCGGAATAGCCATGTCGAAAATTTTCGCTCCATATCATATTGCCCAATATATCGATAGGCCCGTAGGAAGGTTTCCTGGGATAAGTCTTCTGCTTCCTGTTTATTGCCGACCATGCGGAAACAGATCACATAGACCTTGTTTTTGTACTTATCGACCATTTCAGCAAATGCTTGATGATCGCCTTTTTTTATTTTTTTGATCAGCCGCTTTTCTTTAGCTTCCATAGTGACCTCTTTATACGCCATAGTATACGAAAAGTCTGCGCCTCAAGTTTCAGTCGTTATACATGATGGATTGGACCGTGAAACGCGGGCGCGTAATATAGCAACCATCTGCTTCCCGTCCGGCAGAAGTTGATGGGGCTGTTTTTCTTTCAAAGTGTCGGGGCCGGCACATAAAACTTGTTTACATAGATAGAATAGGGTAAGTTTATAATAGTACGAACAATACACGGTGGAGGTGGTTTGATGAACAAACAGCAGCTTGTTATCAAAATCGAAGAATTACGCCAACAGCTATTTCTTGCAGCCGTCAACGAATCTCTAACCTCTCCGAAAGTACAATACGCAAGCCGCACACTGGATCAGCTTCTGAATAAATACGAACGTCTGATACGATAAATAGCGATATAATTTTGAGGATGTCTCAAATGCCGATTGTTCGGCTTTGAGACGTTCTTTTTTATCCGTTTTAAGAAGGTATAAGCTTTTAGTATTATGAGTATCAGAAAAACTTGGCATAGCCAAGTCCTTTTTTAACATTTGCGTTTCGGCTGCTCGCTTTGCCGCGAGCCTCCTTGATCAGGTAAAAGTCTGCGGCGTCTCAATTCCCGCCAGAGGATTCCGACGACGCCATGGAGCGATTTCAAATCACAACGTATTATATGCTGTGCTCATTATAGCATATCGGCGACTCAATTCGAGACCTTTTCAGTTTGATCCCAGTAAGACAGCCGTGACACTCCGTCCCGATATAAAAAAAAGTGCCCGAATGGTTATTCCCACTCCAGCACTTCTTTATAAAGCGTTATGTATTGATTTGAGTGGAGCCTAGGGGGATCGAACCCCTGACCTCCTGCGTGCAAAGCAGGCGCTCTCCCAGCTGAGCTAAGGCCCCATAAAAATGGAGCGGAAGACGGGATTCGAACCCGCGACCCCCACCATGGCAAGGTGATGTTCTACCACTGAACTACTTCCGCACAATAAAGAAGAACGATTGCATTCTTCCTTATTCAGTTTATTCATTTCATCATGCGGATGAGAGGACTTGAACCTCCACGTCCGGTAAAGGACACTAGAACCTGAATCTAGCGCGTCTGCCAATTCCGCCACACCCGCAAATATATGGTGGGCCATGAAGGTCTCGAACCTTCGACCCTCTGATTAAGAGTCAGATGCTCTACCAACTGAGCTAATGGCCCATATAAAATGGTTATAAGTGGTGGAGGGAGAAGGTTTCGAACCTTCGAACCCAAAGGGAACGGATTTACAGTCCGTCGCGTTTAGCCTCTTCGCTATCCCTCCATATATATATATATCGATTCATGGTGCCGGTCAGAGGACTTGAACCCCCAACCTACTGATTACAAGTCAGTTGCTCTACCAATTGAGCTAGACCGGCAAATATGGTGGAGGATATAGGGCTCGAACCTATGACCCTCTGCTTGTAAGGCAGACGCTCTCCCAGCTGAGCTAATCCTCCAAAGTGACCCGTACGGGATTCGAACCCATGAACCCACCGTGAAAGGGTGGTGTCTTAACCGCTTGACGAACGGGCCAGGCTTTCTGTCGCAATCGACGTCTTTTATTATATCCAGAAAAGAAGTGCTTGTAAAGCACAATATTAAAGATGTTATATTCTGATTATTTGTGGCTCATTAAACACTATGAAAAACTGGGCTTAGTCAAGTCCTTTCAATAATTACGTTTCGGCTGCTCGCTTTTCCCGCAAGGCGCCAGCGCACCTCGCTGCATTTTTGTGCAAAAATCTTTCTTATCTCTTTAAGAAAAAGCGGGTGCCCGCTCAGGCAACCCGCTTCTCCTATCATTTCATTGATCTGGAAATAACTCTTTTTCCCGTGCCATCTTGCTCATTCTGTCTCTAACTGCCTGTCGCATCTTATTGTTCGGTTTCATCACATTGTATGCCGCTGCACCGATACCAATGGATGCGATCAGTGACATTAAGCTCCCTCTATCCTGCATCAAGGCTGTTCACCACCATCAATGGTTTTGTCCGCGTCGACGTGAACAGTTATAGCATGTCCGTATCCCGTGCCAAAATAAGCGACAATCATTGGCAATCACTTTGTGACCGGTACCTCGCCAAGATATTCTTCCAGTGTCTGGTCATTTTCTTTAATCGTCTTGGCAACGGTTGGGCCGACGTAGCGGAGATGCCAAGGTTCATATTCATAACCAGTCACCGCCTCTTTTCCTTTTGGATAGCGGATGATATAGCCATAAGCCTGAGCATATTTCTCCAGCCAATTCGATTCTTTTGTACCGGCAAAAGCAGTTGTAGCAGCACCCTGTCCCCCCGCTCCAGAAACATCAATGGCAAGTCCGGTCTCATGTTCGCTTGTTCCGGGCAATGCGCTATAGGTTAGCGCTTTTGCTTTCCCATCCCGCGCCGCATAGCGGTTGAACAGCGCGGTTTGTGTTCTGCTGGAACGATAGGCTGATACACCCACAAGCGTAATTCCATCTTTCGCCGCTGCACGGAACATTTTCTCTAGCGCGTTAGCTGCCACAAGACGCATCTTCGCTTTTTCTGTATGCCCGCCCAAAAACCGGACTTTTGGATAAACGAGCAAATGCGGCTGATAATTATCAGGAAGTTTAAAATGTTTGTTAACCAGCACAAGTATGCTCTCTGGATCGGCAACCACATGTACACCCTGCTGAACCATCGCAGAAACCGTAGGATGTATGTCTTTGATTTGATGCGACGCGTGATCATGCGCCGGATGTTCGCCCTGATGTGCTTTTTTCACATCCGTACGCAGAGAACAAGCGGAAAGTACAAGCAACACAATCAAGGCGGATAAAAAAAGTTTCCACTTTTGTCTTTTCATTAAATACTCCTTTTTCAGGCGATGTTGCAATCGAGTTTTTTTCCTCACGAACAGACTAAAAGCGCGTGGCGATAAAAAACGAATTAAAATTTGACAAAGCCTTATTTAAAAAAATCATATTTGTTCAGTATCTCAGTATTTGGCAATAAAAAAAAGCGAAAAAAGTTGGAAATACATTTCCACTTTTTCACTTTTTTGATTGAATCTGAGTGTTATTAATCTTCTTATGTTTAGACTTTGTTAAAATCTGCTGTTATTTTCAAGGGTAAATTGCTATGCGTTCACTGCCCCGGGTGCACCGCGAACCTCTTCGTCGTACAATCTAGAATCTGTCGGGACTCACTAACACGCTATCCCGCAGGCGTCTCACGCATTACCTTTTGGTCAGCATAATAACTAGTTTATGTAAAAAAAGTTTGGCAAGCAGGCCTTGTTACAATAAATGTGGGACAGCTACTCGCTTTACCCGCAGATGCCAGCGGCCTTATTCCAATTTTTCAAGTGATACAAAAGGACAAAACGTCCATTTTTTGTGATTATCCGAAAATCAGCTTAACATTAATAATGATGGACAAAATAAGCACAAGACGTGTCACAATCAATCGGCGGTTCATTTGCAAATTTTTTTGGACCATCACGTCATTAGTTCCCATTACTGTCGCAGCTTCCGGCGCTTTAAAAGACTGCATGAATAGCCACCCCATTCGGATTGTTTTCTCACAGTCGCATGAAACGGTTTCCTTTACACATTCAGAATAACCTTGAAATATTGATCGTATATTTGCGGATTATAAATTTATTGTAAAGCCGTTCTTCTTTGCTTTCTCAAGTAGGCAGCCGTATAGTCGACCACTTCTTTTTGATCGAGAAGGATGGACGGAGCTTGACCGATCATTCCTTTTCGTACAGCAGGTGACTGACCGAATTCTTGTTCGAAATGACGTCCAATTTCTGCAAATCGTTCTTCATGGTAATCCCAATCCTGATAATGAATCCATTGCCGTTCGCCACTAATCCGGACCGGGCTCATCCGCTTCACTTTTTTCAGGCGACCGGAGAACACTTCACCAAGATGCATCGACGTGTTCTTACGATAACCCACACCGATCAGTAGGACACGACCCTGGCATCGATAAATAGCGCCCAATGGGGAATTAGGACCAAGACCATTATTGTACGGATGATTATCGACAATTTGATCCCGGTACGCGCCCCAAACTGAAAATGAGTAGATCGGATGGCGACTGCGCCCAACATCTGGATACGTCCGAAAGACTTCGGCGACTCTTCCCATGCCAAGCGTGGGCGTCCGCGCCGGGTCGAAGGCGGGCATTTCCCGATAAATGGAATCGAACCAGTCCCGGGGTACAGAAGGATTACTCCAATCAGCTGGATCGGAAACATCTGCGCTGTGCGCCGGCATAATCAGCGTTCCCTTTTCGGTCAGCACATCTTGGAGTGCGCCGATAACGGCTGCTGTTCCTCCACATACCCATCCTATTTTGCTCATCGACGTATGAACAATCACTCGATCATTAGCTTTAAGACCCAAATCGAGTAAGTCTTCAACTATCCGAGATCGTGTCACAGCTGTCTGGCTTCGCCTAATCGCCTCTTCTTCGGTCATGCCTACATCCCTCTTTTTTACTATTATAAGCCAGGTCTCTTGTGGGTCACGAATGAACCAGTGACACCTGTTGAAAAAAGGTAAACACCATCAATTATTATTACGATCCAAATTTTTTCGCATACTTTTTACCACTTTGAAAAGCAATAATAGGGTTTGGCTGATCGTTTGCCGCGTACGCCAGATCGTTTTGTACCACATTTTGCACACAATCATATGCAGTATCTTGAATAAATCAAAAGACACACCCGCAAAAACAGTAGCGAGTGTGTCTTGCTCAAGCTAAAAGAATCGTGTGGCTTATTTCACAATCAGGACAGGGATATTCGACCGTTGAACCACACCATGGCTGACGCTACCTAAGAATTCCTTAACCCCGCTCAACCCTCTGCTGCCGATTACAATCAAATCATAATCATTTTCCTGTGCGAATGTCAAAATCGTCCGAACAGGTTGCCCCTCTTCGACAAAAGTATGTGTGACATTGGCTAGATCGCTCAACAATTCCTCGGCATTGGCAACAACTTCATTTCCATATTTAAATGTTGACTCGCGAACTTCCCGGTAGACATCGCCGACAATGAACTGATTGGTGGGAATCGTCACAACGTTAAGGACGTCAAGAACCGTCTGTTCATCGAGTTTGGCTAATTCAATGGCTTTGGCAAGCGCCTTTTTTGAGAGTTGCGAATCATCATATGAAACCAGAATTTTTGAAAACAGCATGCTACTCACGCACCTTTTCGTGAAATGTCTTCGTATACTTTTCTCCAGGAGAATGCCTCGCGCTGAATAGGGTGCATCTTTATAGCGCTTTCAAATCCGACTATTCAGAACTTTTTCTCCCTTATTATTTTACCACAATAATCAACCGCCGTGACCGGTCTGTTACAAAATAAAAAAGTTTTATAGCGTTCGCGATATAATCCTTTGCAGCACAATGTGCAAATAGCGGCTCGACAAATCTTCGACGAATCCCCGCCATATTTCCGTCAAATATTTTACATTATCACTTGAGAAGGCCCTTTCATTACTTACGTTTTTTTTATATCTGCGTTATATTAGTATATGCAAATAATAATGTTGTAGGTATTATTTGATAACGTTTTCACTGTGACTGCCGGTCTTTCGCGGCTGTTTGAGGCAAAGCGATCAGATCACCTGACTTTAAATTAAGGTGAGGTAATGAAACGATGAAAAAAGGCTACATCTATATCGCCTTTTCAACGCTGTTCTTCAGCACCATGGAAATCGCCATTAAACTGGTGGCGAACGAATTTAATCCTCTTCAATTAAACTTTTTGCGCTTTTTAATTGGATCAATGGTTCTTGCACCTTTGGCCATGCGGCATCTCAAAGGCACGGGATTCACGTTCAACAAAAAAGTGCTCAGCTATTTTTTGTTATCAGGTTTCAGTTGTGTGGTCGTCAGCATGACGTTCTTTCAAATGGCCATTGTTTATGCCAAAGCGTCGACCGTTGCCATTCTTTTTAGCTGCAACGCTGCGTTCTTGATTCCGTTTGCTCATTTCTTTCTGAAAGAAAAGCTAACGAAGCTCTCCATCCTTTCATTGATTATCAGTTTGGTTGGGATGGTCTGCATCGTGAATCCAGCTAATCTGACTAATCCTGTTGGTGTGTCGCTGTCAATTCTCGGTGCAGTGACCTTCGCTCTTTACGGCATCATCGGCCGCAAAGGCAGCCTGCGGTACGGATTTGACGGTGTGGTGCAAAGTAGTTTCAGCTTCTTCTTCGGCAGTCTGGAATTGCTCGTGCTGATGCTTCTGACAAAAATCAGTGTTGTTGCCGGTTGGTTGCAAGCTGTCGGCATGGGACAATTTAGTAATATACCTGTTTTCCAAGGTATATCATGGTCGGCACTCCCAATTTTATTCTATCTTGGCGTGATGGTTACGGGTCTCGGTTTCAGCTTCTACTTCCTTGCTATGGAAGAGACATCAGCTTCAACGGCTTCACTTGTTTTCTTCATCAAGCCAGCTTTTGCGCCTATACTTGCCCTATTTATTCTCGGTGAAGCTATTACACCAAATGTTCTAGCCGGTATCCTATTAATTGTCGCTGGTTCTTGTGTTCAACTGAGAGCCGATAGTCGTGAATCCAAACGCACAGCGAAAGCGCCCGTGATTCAGACCGATGCACAGCTACATGTACGCGGCTGATAGAATTAAGATAACTATCTTCGTCATCACCAAGTCTTTTTTGTAACCATGTGCTTTGGCTGCACGCTCGCACGCTGTTCCCGCAGGCATCTTGCACATGCCTTTTTGTTATAAAAATCAACATTAAATTTAAACATAGCTTTCTTTTAAAAAAAACCATCCAGTAATCTTCTACCGGATGGTTTTTTTAATACGCGTGAATATATCAAATTTCAACCGCATGACGTTTAAGAAAAACTGAGGCTTAGCATTTTGCTGCGCGCAATGCCTTAGGAATATACACACAGTATGGTTCCGCCGCCTTATAGTCGCCAGTCAGCGCATAGGCGCGTGAGCGTGATCCGCCGCAAACAAAACGGAACTCGCAAACGCCGCATTTTCCTTTTGTGCTGTCGGGATCACGAAGCGCTTGGAATACCGGGTGATTTCTGTAAATCTCCGGAAGCGGTGTCTCTTTAACGTTACCGCATTGTATCGGCAAGAATCCCGCCGGTTGCACATCGCCAGTGTGGCCGATAAAGACAAAACCGTTTCCATCATTGGTTCCCCGAGGTGCCTTAGCGAGATCATCCTGATGATGACCGATTGGGGCGAGTCCCTGTTCTCTGCGTTTCGCATTCTCCTGGTAGACAACGCGCCGATAGAACTGCCCTTCGGTTGTCGAGATAATATAAGGAACATGCTCCTGCATGTTAAAGGCCCAATGCATGACCGCCTCATGCTTTTCAGGGCTGATTGGCTGCAATAATTTTCCACGGCCTGTTGGCACAAGAAAGAATAGCGTCCAGACCGCTGCCCCAAGTTCAGTCAAGAGTTCAGCCATTTGCGGCAACTTGTCGACATTATACTGAGTGACTGTTGTATTGATTTGGAAGCGGATATCCGCCTCGTTCAGATAGCTAATAGCCTTCAACGTCCGTTCAAAACTGCCGGACACCCCGCGAAATGCGTCATGCGTTTCCGCATCCGCACCATCAAGCGAGAGCGCCCAACGTTTCATTCCTGCCTCTTTGGAACGAATGACTGCCTTCCTTGTCAGACGCGGCGTCGCCGATGGTGTGATTGACACCCGCATGCCTTTGCCTGCCGCATATTCTGTCAGTTCAAACAGATCATCACGCATTAATGGATCACCACCGGAGAAAACAAGCAGTGGATTATCCATTGAATAAATCTGATCTATCAATTGCTTGCCTTCAGCGGTTGTCAATTCACCTGGATAAGGGTGCAGTTGCGCCGCTGCTCTACAGTGCAGGCAATGCAACGGACACATCCTCGTTACTTCCCATATGACAATGAACGGATTCTGTTTGTAATCACGTACTTTCATCATTCCCATGCTTATCACCCGCTTTGCTTTCTATCTAGTCACGATATTACCGTTCGACATAAACCGTTCACATTATAACGCTGTACCCTTCTTTACCCTTGTATCTATTGTCACACTTTAGCCAAATAAATCTGAAACAATATCTGGGTCTATTTTTCATCGCAAACCATTCACTTAATAAAAATCACATGTAGCTCCGTTGCATTTCCTTATTAGTTCATGCAAAAACGCCCCGGAGACAACCTCCGGGGCGAAAAAGAAAGTGGCATTCAAATATTCCGTAGAACATCCTGTATTCTCTTTAATTCTTGATTGACCTGAACGATCACATTGTGCCATGCATCGAAAGACTCTTTGCGCTGCTTCAACTGCACAATGACCTTTCTCACGAAATAGACAATATAAGCAAGTAATAAGAGCAGGATAATCATAAAAAGATCAGCTGAACGAATGATGTTAAACACTCCTAAATAGTATTCATCCATATACTGTATTATAGAACATTCGCAGCTTATATGTGTAGTTTTGGGTATATTTCATACATTTTTTACATAAATGTAATGGTTTTTCCTCCACGAACAACCATTATTACGGGCGCTCACCAATTACGCCATCTGCCTGATTCCAAGAAACAACGCGTTCAATTGGCAGCCGAACACTTTCATGAGCCGGTTTTGCAGCTTTGCCTATGGAGAGGAGCATGATTGGAACATATCGCTCGACAGCTACACCGAGTGCTTCCATAATTTCTTTTCGTTCAAACCCACCAATCGGATTCGTATCGTATCCATGCGCCTTGGCAACGAGCATTAATTGCATCGCAACTAATCCACTGTCAATTAACGTATTTTCTCTTATCTCTTGTCTCGTCATCTTCGAGAAGGCATCTGTAACAAAGTTCAAATAATAGTCCTTAACGTCTTGGGGCATTAAATGCTTTTCGACAGCTGCTGTAAAAATCTCATCAGCGTAATCGACATGGTTCATATCCCCCAAAATTAAGATCATGGCTGAGGATGTTGCCAATTGACTTTGATTGAAACGAACTAAAGATTTTAATCGTTCCTTTCCTTCCTCTACGACAACAAATCGCCAGGGCTGTAAGTTGATGGACGAAGGAGCCTTCGTGGCTTCTTCAAGCATCTCCACCATTTCTTGATGCGGTATTTTTATAGATTGATCATACTGCTTTACAGAATGCCGTTCATTAATAACTTTAAAAAAATCGATTGATTTCTGTTGTTGCATTATTTAAATCCCCTGTCATTTATTTGTTCTGAAATATGCTCGATAAATTTTGACACCGAAACAATTTGTTCGTTTGTCAATACGGATAAAATATCATCCTGTAACGATTCTTTAATCGCTATTAAACGTTTCAGTTCTCGCTGCCCTTTATCGGTTAAAGAGAGTAGCATGAATCGCCTATCCTTGCTTTCCTTTTTTCTTTGAATAAACGCTTCTGCCTCCATCCTTTTTAAATGTCTTGTGACCGCAGAGGCGTCCAATTTCAAACGACGAATTAATTCCAGCTGACTCATTTCGCCAAATAAATCTATATGAAACAAAATCTCCAATTTAGTCAAGCTTGTATGCGCCATCGTTTCAAACGCACGATTCATTTCCTTACTGACCAAGTGTAATCGGTAGAACAATTCGTCTGCTTCCGTACACCGTTTGATTATTTTCGCCTCCAAGCATTAATTGACCTATCAATTGATGCATCAATTAATATAATTGAATCCATACTTATTGTCAACGGGAAAACACTTTTGAATAGAAGCAGGAGATTATTATGCACTTGATGTTTGGAAATTCTCATGTATAATAAGTTTACTTTTTACATTGGGTGCATATTCGGAGGTCATTGCATGGGAAACATCATCATTCAAATCTTGGGTATCGTCATTATCATTGGCGCTATTCTCTCTCTCTTCAAGAAGCATGATAGAAAAACTGTAATTACCCTTTTGATTATTGGTATTGTGTTCTTAGCTGACGGCATAATCGGTAAAATGTTTTTCGAAAAGTAATCAAGTTTTTGCTAAAAGTTGGCGATGGATCATCTGCCATTTAAAAGAAAGCGCGCACTACTTCGATCAATTCGGAGACAAGCGAGAATCTGCGGGGGCTCACTTGGCTCACTTTTCCCGCAAGGCGCCAACGGACCTCGCTGCATTTTTTGCGCAAATTTTTTATACTTTCTTATTTTGAAATAAAAACAGCGAGGTTTCAGATATATGAAACCTCGCTGTTTGCACGTTTTATAGAAGAGCTTCCAACTGGACTTGAACCAGCGACCCCTTCCTTACCATGGAAGTGCTCTACCGAACTGAGCTATGGAAGCAATGGCTCCACAGGTAGGGTTCGAACCTACGACCGATCGGTTAACAGCCGATTGCTCTGCCGCTGAGCTACTGTGGAATAACATAAAGAAGTAATCCTTCTCTATTATAGAGTAATTGATTGCTCCATGGAATACTTCATATTAATAATATATAAAGAAACAGGTCGCCATCCATGCGACAGCTTCCTGTTCTTTATCATTTGCCTGGCAGTGACCTACTCTCGCAGGGGGACAGCCCCCAACTACCATTGGCACAGAAGAGCTTAACGGCCGTGTTCGG
>NZ_JAFBEV010000037.1 GCF_016908935.1 Sporolactobacillus spathodeae
TCTGTCGATGCTGTCCCCTACTCTGTCGATGCTGTCCCCTACTCTGTCGATGCTGTCCCCTACTCTGTCGATGCTGTCCCCTACTCTGTCGATGCTGTCCCCTACTCTGTCGATGCCACCGCCTCTTCTAGCGACTGGCGTCGTACTTCTGACAATTGATCCTCCATTTTTGACGATTAGCCCTCCACTTACGGCAATTGAGCCCCCACTTTCATCAATTGCACCCGCACTTCTGGCGATTGGACTTCCACTACTGGCTACTGAGCCATATTTTCTTGCCAATTAGCCCGCACCTCAGACTAGCGCGCGCATACTTCTGACCTTAGAAAGCGCATTTTCTGACCGAATAGACATCACTGTAATGTTTATGTAATGAGCACGTTTCTACAATGAATAAAAAGTTGAATGTTTCATATAACATGAGGAAGCGAATTTCTCAAGCATTCTTTAGAACACAAAGGAGGGATTTGTGATGAAAACTTTCTATATTAAAAAGAAAAATTATGAAACGATTCGGTTCGACGATGAGGAAAATGTGACGATTATCAATTTGGATGACTCAATGGTGACAAATTTGAATCGTGCTGGTGGAAACTGCTGGCGTTTGCTCGATCAGAAACAAGATGTGGACACACTCGCAATGGCGCTTCTCGCTGATCAGAATTCTTCTGAAAGAGATTCAATAGATATAGACCAATTGAAGCGTGACATTCAGGATTTTCTTGATCAAATGGTTGACTGCGGACTCGTGGACTATGCATGATGTGTCGCATCGATTAAACGACTACGATCAGCAGAATCAGCACAACAGCAATCAGGCAACCATTGCTGCTGAACAATTCAAACAAGCGTTGAGCCGGCATATAGTTGAAAACGGGCAGGTGCGCTTGATCGCCCATGGGCAAAGCATGTTTCCCTATATTCAACAAGGTGACACATGTACTTTTTCAGTGCCCAATCCGCGCATGGTGAAAAAAGGTGATATCTTGCTTTACCAAGATTCACAAGGTAAATTCATCGCCCACCGCTTGCTGATGCCTCAGAAAGATGCTATGGGACGCCCTTCCTACCTAATAAAAGGTGACACAAATTTAAAGCCGGATTTGACCGTTTATCCGGAACAAGTCATTGGGATATTGACGGAGCAAACAAAATTTCGTCACCCGGTGCGCCTAACGCATATTTTCAAAGCCATTTGGTGCCCTGTCGTTATGCATATCCCTTTTATTTCTTGGTGTCTGCATAATTACCTACGCGTGCGTAACCGAATTCGAAGAATGCTCCGATCACGGCCCCTTTGAGAAAAATTTGGTTTCACCATGACTTTTTTGCAACAACGCACTTCGACCGCTCGCTTGCCATCGGCACCTCGTTTTTTTCTCAGAAAGACTGGAACCTGCTCTGATTTTTTCACATAAAATCATATACATTCAAAACTACGGAGGAAGGAGAGCGGAGATGAAAAAATGGCTGGGTATCGACAATTTCAAGTTGACCTTTGCTGTGCTCGGACCCTACATCATCCGACACTGGACGGCATATACTGGATTAATCCTGATCATGGTCATACAGCTTATTCTTTCACTTTCCTTCGCCTCCTTTTTTGGCCAGCTTACAGATGCCGCGATTCATAGCAATCTGCAGCGACTCTCGCAACTAACGTTTCTTGGGGTCCTATTGCTCAGCACGATTGTTGGTATGGGCTATCTTGATAAACTCTTTGAAAGCCGATCCATTTACGGCGTCAAGCGTGATTTAAAGATCGCGTTATTCAAACACACGCTTCTTCTTCGGGCAGACGCGATGACCACACTACGAATTGGTGACTTAATCTCCCGTTTTGATAATGACTTGAACCAGATTGAGAACATGCTCGGCAGCCGGTTCGTGAATCTAATTCGTTATCCGATCGTTTATTGTTGTGTCTTTTTCTACCTTTTCCATATCAATCCGACCCTGTCGCTGATCAGCTGGGGCATTGCTCCGGTTGCAATCGCGGGCAGCATGATTTTTGGCGTGCTCTTACGGCGCAACAGCAGACAAATCAATAATTTGGCCGGTGAGAATACGCAGCTTGTGAATCAATCGCTGCAAGGGTTTCAGGTTATCCGTTCATTTGTCCTGCAACGCATCTTCTTTGAACGTTACAAAAAGCAGAATCAAGATCTTTTCAAGCTGGAACAGAAAAACGCCCAACTTAGAGGACTGTATTATGCCGGTGGTGAACTGGCTAGCGGCGCCACTTTTCTCGCCAGTCTCTGCCTCGGCGCGTATTTTGTCTCAAATGACAAAATGACTGTTGGCGCCTTGATCACGTTCATCACACTCGTTGATTATATGGTGTTTCCTTTAACTGGAGCGGCAGGCAACTGGGCTTTTTTTCAGAAAGCCGCAGGATCAATTGAACGAATTCAAGAGGTTCTCGAGCTTCCTCTGGAAACGCGTAAATTTCCTAGTAGCCAAGTGGGGCAACAGATAGCCTTTTCCCATCCCTTAACGATTGAATTCAAGGATGTCACCTTCAGCTATAAGCCAGATCAGCCGATTATTAGCCACTTCAACTTATCCGTCTTAGCGGGTAAAAAAACAGCGATTGTCGGCTTCAGCGGCGCAGGAAAAACAACACTTTTTTCGCTGCTCTTAAGTCTCTACCAGCCGCAAAGCGGCAGCATCTGTATTGATGGGCAACCAATCAACGAAATCCCGCTGCACGAGTTGAGGGCGCTGATCGCGCATGTCCCGCAAGAACCGATGCTTTTCAACGGAACCATCCGTGAAAATTTGCTTCTTGGCAGAGAAAAGACGGATGAAGAAATTGAAGAGGCCGCAAAGATAGCTTCGATTGATGCATTTATTCATTCACTGCCAGACGCTTATGAGACAAAAATAGGCGAGCGTGGTCTAATTCTCTCCGGCGGACAGAAACAGCGCCTGGCGATCGCCCGCGCCTTGTTAAAAGACGCGCCGATTCTGCTTTTAGATGAAGCGACTTCCGCACTGGACAGTCAAACGGAAGACAAAGTCAAGTCTGCTCTCGATCAGTTAATGAAAAACCGAACGACACTGATTATCGCCCATCGGCTGTCAACGATCAAAAATGCAGATGATATCGTCGTCATGGAGAACGGCAAAATCGTACAGAACGGGACACATCACACCCTCATGGCGGAACGCGGTCTCTATCGCCAGCTGCATTTAATGCGGGATCGCGAGCAGGAAGAACGCGTGGGGCTCAGGCAACAGCCTTCCTGACAGGGTCATCCTGTGCCAAGGATGTCTCTCAGCTTAAATGAAGCGTCATGTTTCTGTCATGCCATCGAACCGAGTATCAAAGCATCATACAGCACAAACATTCATCAAGTATACGATAAAAGACAAAAAAAGTGAGGATTCCAGCCATGTATGAGCGAAACGTCATGATCGATGAACAATTCGTCAAAATAACCTGTGATTCACCCATTCTTTGGTCTTACATTACCGATAATTTCCGACCGGCCAACGATGCCGATCCGAAGAAAAAAGCGGCTATTGAACTTGATATCGCTGGCGATTATGGTGCGCCCTTTTCAGGATTTGATGTGCAAGTAGCCAATCTGAATCACGTGGTGCTGTTCAAACGAAGCGACTATCTGATTATGGCAGACCCGGATTTTCGCAAAGCGGTCATTAAGGCCTATGATCGAATGGCTTTAAAACACGCCCTTTTAAACTTTTACAGTTCTTATCTGATTCATCACGAATCTGGATTGCTCATTCACTCCTCATGCGTCATCGATCATGGTTTCGCGCATATGTTTGCCGGACAATCGGGAGTTGGTAAATCGACTGCTGCTCGGCTCTCCTCTCCGCGGAAACTGCTCTCTGATGAAGCCACGCTGATAAAGATTTCAGCTGAGACGGGAACCATTACGGCTTATAACTCGCCATTCCGCAGCGATATTGGCGCCATCGACGGCGGGCAACATTGTGAACTCAAAAGTATTCAATTGCTGCACCAGCATACAGAAAACAAAAGAACGCGCGTGGCCAAAGATACGAATCTGGTGCAGCTTCTGCTCCCAAGAACCTTTTATTGGCCACATACAGATAAAGAACTAAGCATTATTCATGAACTTTTAAATAAAATTATTGAACGGGTACCCGTTTATGATCTTTACTTCCAAAAAAACAACACTTTTTGGCAACTCATTTCTTAATTTTTTACCCATCTAACAATCATGTAATTTGAGACTTAAGATTAAAGTCTAAAGGGGGCCTCTTTAAAGGAGGTGAAACATATGGAAAAGCACGTTAATAAAAATGCATTTCAGCCAAAAATTGTAAGCCAACAACCAATTCAATTCGAAACGCATAAACATTATGGAGAAAACCCAAGCCACAAACCATACCACAATGGTGGATGGGGTCACGGACACCATAAATATTGATCCACTGAATCTTCATTTTATATTTGAACCGGAGACAAATGAACCATTCGTTCCTCTCCGGTTCTTTTTTTAGCCGTCAATTCTTATTTGTAACAAATTTACTTGGGTCACTCGCTAGCTGTGACGCTCCGCGAGCAGCCTCAAATACATATAAGTCTGCAGGGGTTCACTCATTTTCTAAGAAAAAACAACATAAGTTTGAAAGATAGCCAATTCATAAAAAATTTCATTGAAAGGAGGTGAAAATATGGATAAGAATTTCGATAACAATTTTCTTCAACCAAAAATTGTAAGCCACCAGCCAATTCAATTCGAAACAGATGATCATCTGTATAAGCCTGGAGAAAATCCAAGTGACGGAAATAATGGATGGGGTAATGGTTGATGAACCGGGTTTTCATCGTTACAAGACCTGAGCCAGAGATGAATGCAACATCGGTTCCTCTCCGGCTCTTTTTTTAAATTAAATATTCGTCTAGCCTTTTTAATCTTGTGTGAAAATGTCGCTTAACTAACGAAAAACGCGTTCTAGATCCTATGCTACTGATAAAAACAGCTTTAAAATTGCGATTTGCAATCATATGAGTCATCAGTTGAGGTGGCAACATGCTGAAATTTCTGCGTGCACTATACAATCAATCCCTCATTCCTCAGGAAGAAGCGTTCTATTCTCAGATTTTAAACGATCAACATAATGATTTGATTTCGCCACAACTGTATTACTTACTGAACAGTCGTCATCTGACGCGCCAGGTGCCTGATTTTTTTCGAGAGGAACTTAAAAAACGAACGATGCGTCGTCTTTTTCTCAGTGCAATGATCAAAAAAGAACTTGAAAATGTACTTGAACAGTTCGAGCAGCGTAAAATTGAGGTCATCCCACTTAAAGGACCGCGATTTGCTGAAAAATATTTTGACTCACTGGCCGCACGAAGTACTTCAGACATCGATATTCTTGTCAAGCCTTACCAGATTGACCAAGCTATTGAGATGATTCATTCGCTTGGCTATAATTCAATCGTTCCCTACGAAAAGGAGCACTTCCATACCGTTCTCTCAAAAATGACGCAAATGGGGTATCCGCTAAACGTCGAAATCCACTGGCATTTTCTGAGAAAAGGCACGTCCGCTTTAATGATGGATAGCTTTTGGAAAGATGCCGTTCCTTTCCAAAGCTATCATTATGTCCATGAACTCTCTGACTTCCATTTATTTTATATAATCTGTCTCCACGGCTGGAACCACGAACTAATTAGTTGGAAATACTTCATTGATATCATCCAGATGATTGAGAGGTTGAATGATCAATTGGATTACGAGAAACTGCTTGCCTTTAGCAGAAAAGTGAAAACTTATCGCCGGATTGCTCATACACTGGAGATTGTCTATCATGAATTTCCGCATCTGAATCAAATGAAACCATTGCCTTTGGATGCCCATTCCACGTATTGGTGGGATGAACAGGACCTGCACGGTGATCATCAGCTAAAAGCCACGTTGCACGTACTGATCAAGCGGTTGAAACAGGTGGAGGACTACGATACCCGTCGCCAGAAATTGATTTTTCTAAAAAGAAACTTGGTACCCGATCCAGTGATCATGGCCCGGATCATTGGTGAGGATAAAATGAAATGGCCCCGCTTGGCTCAATATCTGTTATTTTTGGGAAAATGCCTGGGTGAAATTGTGCGATCCTTCTTCCCTTCTTCCAAACGGACAGAATGATACAACAAATAAAAGTGAAGCATTTAACTAACGAAAGCAGCGCGCAACTAACAAAATTGACCGTGCTTCTGGCTGTTAGGCTAGTTCTTTTGTCCATTTCTTTGCATGAAAAAACGGCTCCTAGTAATAGAGCCGTCGCTTACGAACACGCTTTATTTCATTGACGGCTAGCATTCATTTACTGAATGTTAGCCATTCCTTTTTTTTTCTAGTCGTTGATTCTTTAGTTCTACCGATGAGTAACAAGAACAACGCCACAATACAGATTAAATCACGTGCCGCAAAAGGTTTGGTAACAAGCCGTTGCCACAGGCAATTTCGCGTACGCAACCTGTTCGTTGGAGTACGCATAAGGTTGTGACAGGACTGCCAATAACCGTTCCAGCACAGAGTAATCCCCCTTGTCTACAGCGGCTGCCAATGCTTCTTCCACCCGATGGTTTCGCGGGATAATTGCCGGATTGCTCTTTCGCATCAATTGAGTTGCAGTTTCTCGCGATTCCTCTTGCCCGTCTAATCGCGCTTGCCAATCCCTCTGCCACGCTGCAAATTCTCTGCTTTTGAAAAGGTCGTCGTTCTCTAAATCGTTTAACGTTAAAGCACGGAATGTATTCGTATAGTCTGCATGATACGTCTTCATCAGCGTTAAAAGGCGATTAATCAGCGCCTCATCTTGTTCCGCTTCATGAAACAATCCCAGCTTGGATCGCATACCTGAAAGCCAATTTACTTGATAAAGAGAACCAAAATGAAAAACTTTATCTTGCGCAAATGCAACTGCCTGCTCCTGATTTTCACCCAAAAGCGGTAATAGGCTCTCAGCAAATCGCGCAAGATTCCACCCCGCAATATCGGGTTGATTCCCATAAGCATATCGGCCACGACGGTCAATCGAACTGAATACGGTTGCCGGATCATAGGCATCCATGAAGGCACAAGGACCATAATCAATCGTTTCCCCGGAAATAGCCATGTTATCGGTGTTCATCACCCCATGAATAAAACCAACCAACTGCCAATTAGCAATAAGCGCTGCCTGTCGTTTAATCACTTCTTCGAGCAACGTACGATAGCGATTTGCATTCAGCTCAATGTATGGAAAATGACGCTGTATCGTATAGTCAGCCAGAATTTGGAGCTCTTCTTCCGTTCCCCAGGCGGCAACGTATTGAAACGTACCGACACGCAGATGGCTAGCAGCCACACGCGTTAAAACGGCGCCTGGAAGATCAGTTTCCCGGACAACTGACTCACCAGTTGTCACGACGGCGAGAATACGCGTGGTTGGGATCCCAAGTGCATGCATCGCTTCACTGATTACGTATTCACGGAGCATCGGTCCAAGTGCCGCACGGCCATCACCGCCACGAGAATAGGGTGTTGGGCCTGAACCTTTAAGTTGAATATCAAACCGCTCCCCTTTGGGTGTTAGCTGTTCCCCTAATAGAACAGCGCGCCCGTCTCCTAACAGTGTAAAATGTCCGAATTGATGACCTGCATAGGCTTGAGCAAGCGGCGCAGCACCTTCAGGAATCCGGTTTCCGGCAAATACAGCAACGTTCGTTTCACTTTGGAGTTGCTGAACATCTAAACCAAGAAAGGAGGCCAACGGTTGATTGAGAATCGCTAACTTTGGGGCACGGACAGGAGTGGGCATCACGTTCGAAAAAAATGATTCCGGCAGGTCAGCATAACTATTGTCAAAATTCCATCCTGTTTCTTTATTCTGTGTCATCATTTTTTCTCCCTATTAGAAAAATCCGGTTTAGCCAAGCCCTTGTTTGCATCGAATGCGCTCCGGCTGATCGCTTGCCGCGGCGCGATACGTCTACGCAACCCAATCTGGAACCTGTGGGGCTCGTTTGGCTCGTTTTTCCCGCAAGGCGCCAGAGCACCTCGCGGTATTTTTGTGCGAAAAACTTTAAGTTTTTTTATCCTTTTAGAACGACGGCGAAACTCTTGAAAAAAATCATGGCCTTTTGTGCGCCAAACGCACACGAAGCACCTTTCTCTAATTTCTGTTCTTGTCAAATTTATTATACGGCGCTCAGCTAAAAAACACGCGTGAAACGTCGTCTCGTCTTTTTTAAGCTATTTGGAATAAAAAATTATTTTAAACAAGAGAATAAAAAAAGATATTGCGACTCGCAATAACAATTGAGCCGGAACCCAGCCGGCACAAATAAGTGCTGATTTAATGAACCACAAATGGCGTTAAGTTTAGAATGTCTTGATAGACATCTGGTAATTCCTTAAGTTTACGACCGGACAGTAATTTCATGCTTTCAGCAATAATTGCCGCACCATTTTGGGGGATTTTTCCAAAGACATTTTCAAAATGCGCCTTTTGAGCGCGTAGTTCCTCGATTCTTATCGCTAAGTCTTTGGGCGTCATATGCGGACTCGCCAAGCAGCGATCATCGCCCACAAGTTCGAGGAGCATCCTATTTTTTACTTCCCGCTCCTTCGTGTCTGCAGGTAATGCGAGCAATGGCGTTCCGGTTGAGAGACAATCCATCAAGATCCCCATACCCGGTTTACTGATCACCAAGTCTGCTGCGTTAATTAAATCCCGCCCATTAGCAAATAAAGGCGCCTGAATGATCTGCGGCTGAAAAGAAAAGGCAATGCCTCTAAGCTGATTTGCGACGACGAGACGATAAGGCGTCTGAAGCTTATTCACTTTTTCATACCATTCGTCCATGTATAAATAACGATATTTACCAACGCCGCCGCCCATTTGCACGAGGATGAACGGTTCATCACTTGGTATGCCAAGCATCTGTTTAACTTGTTCTGGGGTCATCGTAAGATCCCGAGTAATAATTGGAATCGGAACATAAAGCGTAGACAATTGGGGAATCTCTTTGGGTTGGGTGAGGTTGATATGGAAGAATATGTCCGTTGATTTTTGTGAAATGTCGCGTATTTGCCATTTGAATTTCCGCGTCCAGTCCGTGTCCGCGCTCGTGACAGACATATCACTGTGATAAATGCCGCCGATAATCGGCCCTTGACCGGTCCGTTCTTTTTTTAATTTAAGCACTTCATCCCGCCAATCATGCATCACCAAATTTGCATTTAAGAGCTGATCCGCCCTTTTTTGCGGATTAAGATAATGTGCAATATTTCCTTGTGGAAAATTCGCCCGCAGCCATTCATGCGTATTTGAAAAAGAATAGATTTTTACAGGTTCATCGCTTAACTTTGAGAATTCGGAAAGATTGGCCACACATGGGTTCAAGTGACCTAAGTTCCGTCCCACAATATAATGGATCAAATGCGTCACTTCCTTTAGCAATAATCAGAGATATCCCATCGTATGATCCCCGTTTGTAATCAGGAATTAGCTTGCATAAAAATAAGCGAAAAGCTGACCCTGTTCGCGTGAAACAGCCAAATAGAGACGCAGCCTAATAGGTAACCCTTGAATCCAGTTTTCGTGAATAAAGCCGACCTTTTATGACAGAGGCAATTAATCGTAGTCCCGCTCAGGAATTCAGCGAAAGGGATAACCCAAGAATTAACTTTCTGCGTTTCATAGGATAGGAGGAGTAATGCTAAAAAGAACAGCAGGGAGCGCGATGGAAAGGTGCCCAAAATAGCAGTCGTTCGAAATTGGTTTTTACCGATTAGTGAAACATTTATCTATTCGGAACTCGTCAATCTACATGCAGCCACCGCTATTGTTTGTTGTAAAAAAGAGATGAACCAGGACCAGTTTCCATTTGATCCGGTTTTTAAATATAAAAGCAACGAAGCGTTATCTGCGATCCTCCGTAAGGAACATATCGCTTTAATTCACGCACGGTTTGGTCTGACGGGCGCGGATTTGCTTCAAGTCAAACAAGAGCTCGGAATGCCGATGCTTACTTCGTTCCATGGGTTTGATTTGCCGACAAATGTGAAATCGATGCAAAAATATAAGGGTCGTTTAGACCTCCTTTTTCAGGAAGGTGAGGCATTTACGGTCACCTCCAAGAATATGAAAAAGATCCTTGTGGCGTATGGATGCCCCGAAAGCAAAATCTTTGTTCACCATAGTGGAATAGAAATAGAAAAGTTTCCTTTCAGGGACTCTATTATTCCTGAAAATAGCGTGATCACCATCCTTTCTGTCGGCAGGCTTGTACCGAAGAAAGGGATGAACGATTTAATTGAAGCCTTTAATCAAGTTCAGCATCAATGGCCCAATGTACGTTTGCGTATTGCCGGTGAGGGGCCTCTGCGCCATGAATTGGTGAATCAAGTGAAACGACTAAATTTAGATCAAACCGTGACTTTTTTAGGAGCGCTTTCATATGAAGATATTAGGAATGAGATGCAACAAGCCCAAGTGTTTGCCCTAGCCAGTGTCACGACAAAAGATGGCAATCAAGAAGGTATTCCTAATGTATTAAAAGAAGCATTGGCAACCGGCCTTCCAGTTGTTTCCACGCGACACGCAGGGATACCGGAGCTTATTCGAAATGGAGAATCAGGGATTCTTGTCCCCGAACACGATACAGCTGGACTAGCGCAAGCTTTGCTAAAGCTGATAAAGAACCCTGATCAATGGAAGCCAATGGCTAAACAAGGGAGAAAAACGGTCACGAAGTTATTTAATGCGAAAAAGCAAGTCGATGAATTGGAAAATATTTATCAAAAAGTCATTGAGGAATTTAATCAGCGTGGGAAGGAGCAAACCGATGACGCAAATAAGCGTGATCATACCGACTTATAATCGCGGGCAATTTGCCGTAGAAGCGATTAACAGCATATTGGCGCAAACATACACGGATTATGAGATCATTGTCGTCGATGACGGTTCAACAGATGATACAAAAGAAAAAATGAAAGCATTTGGCAATCAGATTCGCTATATCTATCAAGCAAATAAAGGACCTTCTGCCGCAAGAAACACCGGTATTCAACAAGCAAACGGTACGTATCTTGCCTTCTGTGACTCAGATGATCGGTTCCTTCCAACCAAATTAGAAAAACAAATGCACTTCATCAAAAAGAATCCCAATTGCTGTTTTTTGTATACGTGGTACTACAATGTCAATGAAAAAGGGGTAATCACCAAACTGCGGAAGCCGTTTACTTGCAACACAAAAGAACAATTACAATATTTTTTATTTGCTCGCAGATTTACCATTCGAACATCGACAGTCCTCGTTCACAAGAAATGTTTTGACCAAGTGGGCAGCTTTAATGAGAATTATTGGTATTCACAGGACTGGGATATGTGGCTGCGACTGGCCGCATCTTATCAAGGCTACTGTCTCGAAGAACCGTTGTCGGAGTACTGGTTGCACGGGGAAAATCGAAGCAGCTTGCGTGTTAAAATTCACCATCCCGAAATTATTGAAAATACGCTAAAACGCTATGGATGGACGGGTGAACAGATTGCCACGTTGGAAAAATTGTACGGTAAGAACAGAAATGAGTGAAAGACAAAATGAAAATTGCGTTCATCTGTTCTGACAGGGGCCCCTGTCCCCCGGTCAGAGGTGGCGCGATCCAACTCCTGATCGCAAAGGTAGCGCCACTACTAGCCAAGTCGCACAAAGTAACCGTTTATTCAATCACCGATCCAGCACTGAACGACCAGGAAACTATCGATCAAGTTGTCTATGAACGCTACAACCCATCTCAATTTTTTCAGCAAGTTTGCGACAGCGTGCGGAAAAAGGCGTTTGATGTGATTCAAATCTATAACCGTCCGGGTTGGGTCGGTTTGATTCGGAATGCCGCACCAAACGCCAAGATTCTTTTATCCTTACACAATCTCGTCTATCAAACACTAAAGGTCGATCACGAGCAAGCCGTACGCGGGCTGAAGGAAGCCGATCGAATTCTTACAGTAAGCCGGTTTGTCGCCGAAGATACGGCAAAAAAATTTCCGGGGATCAGAGAAAAAATACACGTGCTTTATACCGGGGTATCCATCAATGACTATGCACCGGTCTGGAGCGGAACAGGCAAACAATGGCGGCAACAGATCCGCGCGCTTTATCACATTCGTGCACAGGATCCCGTCCTACTCTTCGTCGGCAGACTTGTTTCAGCAAAAGGTTGCCATCTGCTGCTACAAGCAATGGAGGACTTATTGAGCGATCAGAAACAAGTCAAACTCCTTGTCGTTGGCAGTAAATGGTATGCGGATGAATCGTCAAGTGCTTATATTGACAAACTGAAACATCGGGCAGAACAAATGCAAGGCAACGTCATTTTTACCGCCTATATCCCCTTGGACGCGATTCCTAAATATTTTGCCGCCGCCGATCTTTTTATCTGTCCTTCCCAGTGGGAGGAACCGCTTGCACGCGTACATTATGAAGCGATGGCCGCTGGACTGCCGATTATTACCACGGATCGGGGCGGGAATGCGGAATTGTTTCAACCGGGACGCGATGCACTGATCATCGAAAACTATAAGGAACCGAAAGCTTTCGTTACAGCCATTACCACATTGTTGGAAAATCCGGAACTTGCAGGAAGGATGGGGCGAATTGGGCGAAAAAAAGTGGAAAAAACCTATAATTTTGCGCGTGTGGCTACCGATCTTCAAGCCATCTATGCAGCGTTACAGAAACCAAAGAAATGATCCCACCGTTTGCTTCTTTTTAAGTAGCAGCGTGATTCGGGATTGATCCCATTCGATTCATCTGATCGGAGATAAGTTTTAAAGCAAAGCCTGCTTTTCGTGGCAAATGAACGGATAAAGTCAACAATTCAGGGCGCGCGACACCATTTATTTTGATTCACGGGACAAATGCAAGAAACATTGAGACACCTTCGTTAATATGATAGGCAGTATACAGATTAACTAGAGGTGTATAACATGGATATTTGTGTAATCGGTGCCGGTTACGTCGGATTGACCTCGGCCGCTGTACTCGCCGACTTGGGTCATTCCGTTCATTGTGTTGATACAATCGATGAAAAAATAAAAGCGCTCAATTCAGGAGCGGTTCCCCTATTTGAACCGGGATTAAAAGAATTGATTCAAAAGAATCGCTCGCGATTAACTTTTAGTGCACCTACCCATGAAATGATTGAAAAATCTCCTGTGATTCTTATTGCCGTTGGAACCCCTTCATCGCCAACTGGGGAGACTGATTTAACCTTTGTTCAATCAGTCGTTGATCGAATTGCCGACGCGCTCACGACCTATAAAACAATCATTACCAAAAGTACGGTGCCGCCGGGAACAAACGAATGGATTCACCAAACACTGATTCAAAAAGGTATCAATCCCCAATTATTCAATGTGGTCTCTAATCCTGAATTTTTAAGAGAAGGAACAGCCATTCAGGACATGATCGAGGCAGATAAGATTGTGATAGGTAAGCGAACGGATGACACGCGATCGGTTGCGATACTGAAAGACATCTATCAAAAAATAGATGCACCTTTTATTGTGACGAGCCTATCAGGTGCCGAAATGATCAAGTATACATCAAATGCATTTTTAGCTACAAAAATATCTTTCATTAATGAAATAGCGAGAATTTGCGACAAATATGATGTGGCTATTGAAGATGTTGTCAAAGGAATCAGTACCGACCCGAGAATCAGCCCCCATTTTCTGCAAGCGGGCATTGGTTATGGTGGATCTTGTTTCCCAAAAGATGTGCGTTCCTTAGTACACAGCTCACTCAAGAAAAATGTGCAACCCACCCTTTTGCAGGCTGTTCAATCCGTCAATCAAACCCAAGTTGCGCTCTACCTCAACAAATTGCTGGCTGTATCGCCAAACCTAACGGGGAAAACGATTGCTGTACTTGGGATCGCTTTTAAACCGAATACAGACGATACAAGATATTCGCCAGCTGTTGCACTCATTCAAAAATTAAGCGAACAAGGGTGCAGCGTCACGGCGTTTGATCCAAAAGCCCATCTGCCGTTCCTGCAGAAAGCCAATGTAAAACAAAAGCCTACCCTAGAGGAAACTGTAAAAGGTGCAGATATCGTGGTTATTGCTACCGAGTGGGAGGAATTTATCCATTTGGACTGGCTGAATTTGAAAAAATGGATGAAAGGCGATTTAATCGTCGATGCGCGTAATTGTATAGATCCAGAGCATATCCGGCAACAGGGACTGCGCTATCTAGGCGTGGCTAAGTCATGAACATCCTTGTGACTGGAGCTGCGGGTTTTATTGGCTCCCATTTATGCGAACAGCTCTTAATGAATGAACAAAATACATTAATTGGCATTGACACGTTTATCGGTCCGACACCGAAAGCATTGAAACATGCAAATCTGCAAAACTTGTTAAATCATCCACGCTTTAAATTCTTAAATGAAAACTTGATGACCGCCGATCTCACACAAATACTTCAGGACGTTGCCATCATTTATCACCTCGCTGGAATACCCGGCGTGCGCTCGAGTTGGGGAACAGACTTTGATCCTTATGTAACCAATAACATCCTAGCGACACAACGTCTCCTTGAAGCAGCAAAAAATAAACCCCTTCAAAAATTCATCTACGCATCAACGTCATCGGTTTATGGGGAACAACAAGGAAAAGTTTCGGAACATAGCTATCTGACACCCCTTTCCCCCTATGGGATTACGAAACTAACTGGCGAATATTTATGCACTGTTTATCGTAAATCCTTTAATATGCCCATTGTTACGACTCGCTTTTTTACCGTCTACGGTCCCAGACAGCGCCCAGATATGGCCTTCCATCGATTCATCGTACAAATTTTAAAAGAAGAACCGATTACTTTATTTGGCGACGGGAATCAATCAAGAGATTTTACTTATGTCAGTGACTGTGTGGCAGGACTTTCCATGATTCTTAACAAAGATAATCTGATTGGACAGACGATCAATATTGGCGGAAAAGAACGCGCCACAGTGAATAGAACACTCTCAATTATTGAAAAGTTCACGGGGAAAAAGGCGACGATTCAGTATTTAGCAACACTAAAAGGGGAACCAAAGCACACATGGGCAGATATCACAAAGGCGCAAAACCTCTTAGGCTACGCGCCAAAAGTGACACTTAATGAAGGAATAGCGAAAGAAATTGAATACATTCGGAAGATCTACCATTTATAAGAAAGCAATAACGAATGAACCGCGATTATTATTCAGGAAGCCGTTCGCTTGATCGAGTCATCAAGGGGACGGCTTCCTGTTTTTCATTCTATCATTTACGCTTGATTTCATGAATTATCTGACTATATAAGTAAAATCATTCAATTTTCTACAAATTTTTTATTTTTTTCAAATTTATCTCACCGTTTTGGTGAATTAGGACTACCTATTAAATGTAAGGGTTTACAATAATAGGGAGAGTGATGTCACAATTTATTCACAATTAGAAGCACAGCATAGATATCAAACAGACTGACCGGTTAATGACACGCGTGACTAGGCACCTCCCATTACCGCAAGCGCATTCGAAAAAGAGGAGCCTCCAAGATGTTTCTCCTTCTTTTTACAAAACCAATTCTGAAAGGAGTTCTTTCCTTGTCTTATCTCGATCACTTTCGCTTGCCCAATGAAGAGCCCGATGCCGCTTTTTCTCGATTACTCGGAAAATATGAATCGATGATCAAAGGCATCGTTCGAGATTTAAGCCATAGCTATGCCCGTCACCTGAATGGCATGACCGATCGCGATGATCTGCTGCAAATTGGCCAAAATGCCTTGTGGATAGCCACCCGGAAATTTGATATGAATCATGTTGAAAAAGGCATTAATCCCGATTATTTTTTCGTTTCCTATGCTTATAAAACTATCCAAGGTACGGTTTCCGACTATCTGAAAAAACTCGCCAAACACAGCGCACATGAGAAACTGGCTGCCAATGACGTGGTTCTTGATGTGATTGACCCCTACCCGCATACGATCGTCGAAGACATGCACGAATGGCTCGATGATTGTTTGCATTCGCTCACGCCGCGCGAACGCATTTATGCAATTGAAAAATGGATTCTCGAACGAAAAACAAGCGCGATTGCCGCACAGTATCAAGTCAGCGAGGACACCGTACGCTGCTGGGGCAAGACCGCGCGGAAAAAACTGCAACGGATGTTGCGAAAGGATCTGAAGCATTAGCGCATTTGTTTTCTTCAATTAGCACTTTTAAATTTAAGACAAAATTCTAAAAAAAATGAACGAGATAGGGGCATGCCTTTCATCAACCCTTAATCGGCTCAAATAAAAAGCATTGGAAGACTCAATTTGTTCTTCCAATGCTTTATTTAATGACTCAATTTCACGATTTATTGATCGAGTGACAAAGACTTTTCCGTGTCCGGGTCAAAGAAATGCGTTTTATTGATATTAAATGACAGATCGACCTGGTCGCCTGCATGATAGGCTGTGCGGGCATCGACACGCGCGATGAATGGATGCGTGCCGACCTGAGCGTGGAGCATGAATTCGGCACCAGTCAATTCCGCAATTGTCACTTTGGCATGAACGACAGTCTGAGGCGCAGACTGGAGAACCACTTGTTCATCATGAATATCTTCGGGGCGGATGCCAAGAACAACAGGTTTGTCAATGAAGCCCTTGCTGCGTAAGGTTTTCAGCTTGCCTTCCGGTAGCTCAAGGTCAATCGCGTCACTTTTGAAGTGATTACCTTCTATTTGACCACGGAAAAAATTCATCGGTGGGGATCCGATAAACCCGCCAACAAATAAGTTATTGGGGTGATCATAGACTTCCTTCGGCGCACCGACCTGCTGAATCACGCCGTCTTTGATGATGACAATTCTTGTTGCCATCGTCATGGCTTCGGTCTGATCATGCGTCACATAAATCATCGTTGCCTGTAGTTTCTGATGCAATTTACTGATTTCTGAACGCATCTGAACCCGAAGCTTTGCGTCGAGGTTCGACAGCGGTTCGTCCATCAAGAAAACCTTAGCATCGCGAACAATCGCACGGCCTAAAGCGACCCGCTGACGCTGACCGCCAGACAATGCTTTCGGCTTCCGAGTCAAATAATCTTTGATGCCTAGGATTTCTGCCGCATGTTCCACACGTTGTTTGATTTCTGTTTTGGGAATTTTACGCAGTTTCAGCCCGAAAGCCATATTGTCATAGACGGTCATATGCGGATAGAGCGCATAGTTTTGGAAAACCATGGCGATATCCCGATCTTTCGGCGCAACATCATTCATCTGTTTCCCATCAATATAAAGTTCACCTTTTGTAATCGCTTCGAGACCGGCAATCATCCGTAGCGTCGTCGATTTCCCGCAGCCAGAAGGCCCGACGAAAACAATAAATTCTTTATCAGTAATTTCAAGGTTAAAATCAGTCACAGACGGTTCTGAACTATTTTCATAGATTTTGTAAATATGCCGTAGCGATAATTCAGCCATGATCAACCCACATCCTTTACTATCCAAAGTTTATTCGGTAAACCAGGCTGCGCCTGGTACTTATTTACATAAAATGAGCTCTGGTTGCTCGCTAGCTCGATTTGGTGCGACTCCTGAAATTCGGTGCGACTTTCTTTGATTTAGGAGCGACTTTTCTCGGATTCGGTGCGACTTTCTTTGATTTAGGAGCGACTTTTCTCGGATTCGGTGCGACTTTTGCTCGATTTGGTGCGACTCTCAAAATTCGGTGCGACTTTTCTTGATTTTGGAGCGACTTTTCTCGGATTCGGTGCGACTTTTGCTCGATTTGGTGCGAC
>NZ_JAFBEV010000038.1 GCF_016908935.1 Sporolactobacillus spathodeae
CGCCTGCGGGAAGAGCAGGACAAGGAAGACCCCGCAGGTAACTGCCTGTTCGAGGAGGCTTCCGTCCTGCCCGCGGCAAGCGAGCAGCCGAAGCGTAATTGATGAAAAAGTTGGTGAAGCCTGTAGGGAATTCAAGCTTTTCTTAAAAAAATACCAGAAAAAATAGGTGAAAGTTTAACAAATCCAGCAAAAATAAGACATCATTCGGGATGTTTAAGAACCGTCTCCGTCTAGTTATTTGGCGGGGAACCCCGTAATCTGGCAGACAGGGCAGAAATACGTCGAACACTTTTTATTAAGAGGTGCGCAATTCTGACAAATTTTGAAGCGAATCTATGATTTAATGAATCATACAATACCTAACTGAAGGTGGGCGAAATGGATGATTCAAGAATCCGTTAGTTTTGTAGAAGGACAAGCCGGTTCCTTTGCTCCCAGACATCAAGCAGTAGGCAAATCGTTTCGTTGGCAGAAAGCTTTGCATAAATTTGTTGTTCGTATAGCGTTTCGTACCGATCTCTTCTTCCTTGTCGCCGGGTTTCTATTAGGCCGCGCCGTGATTCTAAATACGCTGACACCATTTACAGTCCCTTTCTTCGCTATGGTTTTCTGGCTTCATCGTAAGAAAAGGTGGATGGCCTCGCTGTTTGCTGTGGCCGGTGCCTGCACAGTAAATCTTGAACAAGGATTTTTCTCACTTCTGGCACTGCTTTTTCTGGCTGTTACCCGTCAGCTATTCCTTAAATGGGCAGCACAAGAATCAAAATGGTTGCCGGCGATCGTCTTTATTACTTGCGCGGGTGTTCGATTGCTTTGCCTAGCAGCCTTCCAGTTAACATTGAGCGGAACCGACGTGCTGACAGCAGCCGCCGAAGCGTCACTTGCTTTTCTGGTAACACTGATTTTTATGCAAAGTGTGCCATTACTCTCCGCAAAAACGAATCATAAGCTGTTTAAGAATGAAGAAATCATCTGTTTTATTATTTTGCTGTCATCCATTGTTGCCGGAACGATCGGCTGGCATGCCATGGGACTCTCTGTCGACCATATACTTGCGCGCTATGTTCTATTACTCTTCGCTTATGCAGGTGGAGCAGCAATTGGGTCGACTGTCGGGGTTGTTGTTGGACTGATTCTTGGTTTGGCAAGTGTTTCCAGTCTCTATCAGATGAGTCTTCTTGCTTTCTCAGGTGTTCTCGGCGGTTTATTAAAAGAAGCAGGTAAACTCGGGGTGGCGGCTGGGCTGATGATCGCGACACTGCTTATTGGCCTTTATGGAGACGGTTACACAGCGCTTGGCGGTCAAGTACTTGATTCGCTCGCTGCCGTTCTGCTCCTAATCGCCACACCGAAAACGTGGATTCAGAGCTTGGCTTCCTTTATTCCCGGAACTGGGGAATATCATAAAGAGCAGCAGCAATATATTCGTAAACTACGTGATGTAACCGTTAGCCGAATCGAACAATTCTCTGGTCTTTTTCAGACACTAGCGAAGAGTTTCAATCCGCCTGCTGAAAGCGAAGGTATTGAAGACGATCTTTTTTTAAGCCGCGTCACCGCGCAAAGTTGCCAAAAATGTTTCAAGAAACAGAATTGTTGGGTCAAGAATATTAATCAGACACAGCGGTTAATGCTTGATTTAAAAAGCCAGTACAAACAAGGCGATAAATATAAAGATGCCAAGCTACGCATCGCTTGGCAATCACATTGTGCGAAACCGCAGCAAACACTCGAACTCATCGAAAGAGAGCGGAATATCGCTGAGATGCAGGAAAAGATGAATCAAAAAGTTAAAGAAAGCCGGAGACTCGTTGCTGATCAGCTACACGGAGTATCGCAGGTAATGGGTGACTTTGCTTCCGAGATGAAGCGAGAAAGAGGCCTGCATGACTTGCAGGAAGAAATGATTCTGGCAAAGCTGAATGCCGTTGGGCTACGCGTTGAAAGCGTTGAGATCTATAACTTAGAGGCGGGCGCGATTGATATTGAAATCATTTTGCCGACCGATTGCTATGGTGCCAGCGAAAAAGTAATTGCGCCGCTGCTGTCGGACATATTGGGGGAAAGTATTGTTGTAAAGAAAAAAGAGACGGCAGACACGCCTGGCGATCCGAGCCGTGTGGTGTTTGTATCGGCACGCACCTATGATATTGACACAGGGGTGGCAACGGCGGCGCGCGGCGGAGGTTTTATTTCCGGGGACAATTACTCGCTTTTTGATATCGGTACGGGGAAATATGCGCTTGCAATCAGTGACGGTATGGGAAACGGCGAACGCGCGGATGCCGAGAGTCGTGAAACGCTGCAGCTCTTGTCAAAAGTGTTAAAGTCTGGAATCCCCGAAACATTGGCGATTAAATCGATTAATTCGATTCTTTCGCTACGGACAACGGAAGAGATTTTTGCAACGCTTGATCTGGCGTTGATAGATTTGCAGAGTGCGGAATCAACGTTTCTTAAGATTGGCTCAAATCCAAGTTTTATAAAACGTGGAAACCATGTCATCATGCAAGATGGCGGCAATTTGCCAATCGGCATGATTGAGGATTTCGATGTCGATGTACAGAGCAAGCAACTGAAATCCGGTGATTTATTGATTATGATGAGTGATGGGCTATTTGATGCGCCGAAGGGAGTGGAGAATAAGGAGGCTTGGGTCAAACGGAAAATACTGGAGTTGGAAACGGATGATCCGCAGGAAATCGCCGATCTCCTGCTTGAAGAAGTTATCCGGATGGCTGGAGGCAGCATTGAGGACGATATGACCGTCATTGTTGCAAAGGTACACCATCATCTGCCGGAGTGGTCCTCAATCTCATCCGGATTCAGTGCTAGAAAGATGAGCAAAGCGCAATAATCTGCATTTAATCGCGAACGCGTAGAGCGCAATTGTTGCAGAAATGACTTGGCCAAGTCAAACGAGCAGCTGGGGCGCATTTATTGCAAGCCCAAGCTTTTCTCATATGAACGTATAAGATTTTGCCCCAAAAATGTAGCGCAGGCGCGAGACGCCTGCGGGAAAAGCGAGCCAAGTGAGCCCCCGCAGATTACAGTCTGTTTGAGGAGGCTCACGGATCGCCCGTGGCAAATGAGCAGCCGGAGCGCATTTGCTGCAAAGCCAAGCTTTTCTTAGATTAATTGTATAGAAACTCTTTTTCCTGTCTATTATATTGCTAGATTCAGGGAGGAGTTCAAACATGAAAAAAGGGACGTTGCGGCAAATTCTATTAATCACGGATGGCTGTTCCAATCAGGGTGAGGACCCGGCAGCGATGGCGGCACTTGCCAGAGAACAGGGGATTACAGTCAATGTTATTGGCGTTCTTGATCACTTTGACGCGGAAGATAGCCGCGGGCTTCAGGAAGTGGAAAGTATTGCTCAAGCCGGTGGCGGCATCAGTCAAATCGTTCAGACCAGGCAGTTGGCGCAAACGGTACAGATGGTTACGAAGCAAGCGATGACTCAGACGATTAAGGGTGTTATCAATCAGGAATTGCAAGGCATCCTAGGAGAAACAGGCACAGTTGAAGATCTTCCGCCTGAAAAGCGCGGAAAAGTCATGGAAATTGTTGATGAATTAGGCGAGACAGTCGATCTTGATGTTTGTATCCTCGTTGACACAAGTGCCAGTATGAAAACAAAGCTGCCAACCGTGCGTGAGGCGTTAATGGATATGACACTTAGTCTTTCAGCACGTATGGGTCGCAATAATTATTGTCTCTATCTATTTCCTGGGAAAAGAAAGGCTGTCACAAGGGTGGTTTCTTGGTCGCCAAATCTTGATTCAATTGAGCGTGCGTTTGAAAAAATCGGAACACACGGTGTGACGCCGACTGGACCGGCGATTAAAGAAGCGACAAAGAGTTTCGGCCAAATAGCACGGCGGAAGATGCTCTTCCAAGATGACGAGGCATACGATGACGGGCCAAGATTTTAATTTTTATCCAGGCACGCGGATTATTGGTAAATGGCACCGGAAGCAGTACGAGTTGATCAGAAAAATTGGTAGTGGTGCGCAAGGTACGGTTTATCTCGCAGTTTCAGATGGGAAAAAAATGGCGATTAAATTAGCCAGGGACCGTGCGTCGCTAATCGCTGAAGTCAATGTATTGAAACAGTTTGAACAGCTCCAAAGTAATCCTTTGGGGCCTTCTTTATATGACAACGATGATTGGCTTTACGGCGGAGAGACGATCGGGTTCTGTGCAATGGAATATTTAAAAGGCACGCCAGCCAGCGAAGCTCTGAGGAAACGCTCGTTTGATTGGACGATTGTCTTTTTGGTTCAATTATTGAATCAATTGAAGAAATTGCATGAATCCGGTTATATTTTTGCTGATTTAAAGCCGGAGAATCTGATAATTATCGATCCGGGGCACCAGATTCGCTGTGTCGATTTTGGCGGCGCAACGAAAATTGGCCGCTCGGTCCGAGAATATACAGAGTTTTACGATCGCGGCTATTGGGGGATGGGCACGCGGAAGGCAGAGCCAAGCTATGATTTATTTGCCTGCGCGATGATTCTGATCGATGCGGCAACTGGTGGTCGCTTTGAAAGAAGTGGTTATCCTCAAGACCAGCTGCTGAGAAAAGTCAAAGAAGCCTCGCGGCTCGTGCCCTATCAATCAATAATTTTCAAGGCACTGTCCGGCAGATATGCTTCCGCGGAAGAGATGCGCCAGGCGCTCGTCAGCCAAGCGATGGAGAGGCAACAGCCGTCTACTCAGATGCGTAGACGCGGCGTTTCAGCTACCGCAAAAAGCAAAACGAATGACGGTTGGGTCAGTGCCTGGTTAGCAGCTTCGATTATGCTAACGATCTATATAGTCTGCGTCCTCGTTTATACAATGTAACAAAGACGTGTCAAGGTATGCTACCATTGAAGAAAAAGGGCCAGCCATACCGGTGGTGGGGGAATCATCAATGACTTTTGAAGAGAGCGTGACACAGTTTATCAGGATGCACAGGCTGATACGACGGGGAATGCGGCTTCTCGTCGGTGTTAGTGGTGGCGCCGACTCCATGGCGCTTCTCTGTTTCTTTCTAGCGAAACGCCGAGAATGGGCGTTGCAGCTTGCGGCTTGCAGTGTCGATCATCAGCTGCGGGGTCAAGAAAGTCAGGCAGATCTACAGTATGTCGCTGCATTCTGTACGACGCACCACGTGCCTTTTTTTGGCCGAACCGTTGACGCGGCCGCTTTGGCAAAAAGAGAAAAATTGAGTGTGGAAGCTTCGGCACGCCTGTTGCGCTATCAGGTCTTTCGCGAGGTCGCTGCTACATTCCGTGCGGATGCGATTGCACTCGCCCATCATGGCGATGATCAGATAGAGACGATGCTCATGCACCAGGTGCGCGGCAGTGCCGGGATGGCCAAGGCGGGTATCCCGATCCGAAGGCCATTTGCCAATAGTGAACTGATTCGTCCGTTTTTAACACATACGAAACGTGAACTTGAAGAATACTGTAGGCAGCAGCGGATTCAGCCGAGAAACGATCCATCGAACCAATCAGACGCGCATACGCGCAATCGTTTCAGAAAATATGTACTACCTTTTTTAAAACAAGAAAATCCACTTGTTCACCTAAAATTCCAATACGAAAGCGAAAGGCTCGCCGAAGATGAAGCCTTTCTGCTTGCTCAGGCGAAAGCACGGATGAATGACGTTATTTTATGTAAAAATAAACACGAGATCACACTTTCAGTTGCCGCATTTTTATCAAGTCATTCACCTTTACAAAGGAGAATAATTCATCTAATATTAACTTATCTGTACAATGGGCAGGGAATAAAGCCTTTGCATCAGTCCATACATATTGAAAATCTTCTGCACCTGTTGCGTTCCGGTCGAGCTTCAGGCAGTATCAATTTTCCGGGAAATATATCGGCTTTATTGTCCTACGAACAGTGCCGCATCGGTCGTCTGGAGCAATCGGCTGGGGATGTGTACAGCATCCCGTTGCTTATTCCAGGGGAAACGGTTACACCGGCAGGCCTGTTTCTCGCAGGTCCTATGGATCTGCGAGAAACACATCCGGCAGCTGATCATTTTCTGACCAGCATGGCACAGCTCAGACTGCCACTCAGCATTCGGACATGGCGCCCGGGGGATCGAATGGCTCCCAACGGCATGGACGGCACACAAAAAGTGCAGCGCCTTTTCATCAATCAAAAAATTGCTCGAGACAAACGGAAAATCTGGCCACTGCTCGTTGACGCAGATGGCGCCATTCTATGGTTGCCGATGCTTCGCAAAGCGCGTTTGCCGCAGCAGACAGGGGGAGCAGAGAATCAAGCGGATCAAGTGCTGATTACATTTCATCCTGCTGCCAAATTTGGGAGGATTTAGGCATGATTGAAGACATCAAGGAAATATTAATAACAGAGCAGTCAATACAGAATAAAATTGACGACTTTGGAAAGATTCTCTCAGAGGAGTACGATGGACGTTTCCCTCTGGTTATCGGCGTACTTAAAGGGGCGCTGCCTTTTATGGCGGATTTAATCAAGCGTCTGACGATACCGATAGAAATTGATTTCATGGATGTTTCCAGTTATGGTAATTCAACCGTCTCTTCCGGAGAAGTGAAGATTCTAAAGGATTTAGATACGTCTGTCGAGAATCGCGATATTTTAATTGTCGAAGATATTATCGACAGCGGACTGACACTGAGCTATCTGGTCGAATTATTTAAGACACGGCGGGCGAAATCAATTAAAATCGTCACGTTGCTTGATAAGCCTTCTGGCAGAAAAAGCAAGATTTATCCTGATTTAACCGCATTCACGGTTCCCGATGCGTTTCTCGTCGGGTATGGCCTGGATTATGCCGAGAAATACCGTAATCTTCCGTTTATCGGTATTTTGAAACCGGAAATTTATGAACATTGAAGGCGTTCTGAGGCAGGACATCAGGCGGTTTGTTAGAAGAGGTTAAATGGCTTGAGGTAATTCTTTTTTGTATGGTAGTATAAAATATGGTTTGTCTTGAGAGCGGGAGGAGGTAAGGCATGAATCGAGTTTTTAAGAATATCATCATATATTTGTTTATTTTTGTAGTCATTATTGGAATTGTCAGCTGGCTGACTGAATCCAATAATAAAGTGAAGCCGATGACGTACACGGCGCTTGAACAGAATTTGCAAAAAGGTACTGTGGATCAGGCCATTCTCCAACCAGAAGGCAGTGTTTATGCGGTTACCGGGCACTTGAAAGGTGAGAGCACAAACACAACTTTCAAGGCTTATATTCCTGCCAGTGAAAAAGCGATTGATCATATCACGGCTTTGACAAAAAATTTGGATGTTAAGCCGGCAGAGCGAGCTAATGGTTGGCTTACATTTGCAACGTCTCTGATACCTTTCGCGATCATTTTCTTCCTGATCTTCTTCCTGCTTAACCAGGCTCAGGGTGGCGGTGGCCGTGTGATGAATTTCGGAAAAAGCAAAGCAAGGCTTTATTCCGAAGACAAGAAAAAGGTCACTTTTAAAGATGTAGCCGGTGCTGATGAAGAAAAACAAGAACTTGTTGAAATTGTCGACTTTCTAAAGGATCCGCGCAAGTTTGTCGCACTAGGGGCAAGAATTCCAAAGGGCGTTCTGCTTGAAGGTCCTCCAGGTACCGGTAAAACATTGCTTGCGCGAGCGGTTGCCGGTGAGGCGGGTGTACCGTTCTTCTCGATCAGTGGTTCGGATTTCGTCGAAATGTTTGTCGGTGTCGGCGCATCACGTGTGCGTGATTTGTTCGACCAGGCGAAGAAGAATTCACCATGTATCATTTTTATTGATGAAATTGATGCGGTCGGTCGCCAACGTGGCGCCGGTCTCGGTGGCGGACATGATGAACGCGAGCAGACGTTGAACCAATTGCTTGTTGAAATGGATGGTTTCGGTGCCAATGAAGGCATTATCATCATTGCGGCAACGAACCGCCCGGATATTCTCGATCCAGCGCTTCTTCGCCCGGGTCGTTTCGACCGGCAAATTCCAGTTGGCCGTCCTGACCTTATTGGACGTGAAGCGGTGCTTCGCGTACATGCGCGTAATAAGCCGTTGGCAAAAAATATCGATTTGAAAACAGTTGCCAAGCTGACACCAGGTTTCTCCGGTGCCGATTTGGAAAACCTTTTAAACGAAGCAGCGCTCGTTGCTGCCCGTGCCGATAAAAAAGTTATCGACATGGAAGATATTGATGAAGCTGTGGAACGCGTAATTGCCGGTGTGGCAAAGAAATCGCGTGTTATCTCGAAAAAAGAACAAAATATTGTTGCCTACCATGAATCCGGTCATACAATTGTCGGACTGGCGCTCAATGGCGCCGATGAAGTGCATAAGGTGACTGTCATTCCTCGTGGTCAGGCAGGCGGTTATACAGTTTCTCTGCCACGTGAAGATCGCGGCATGTTGACCAAGCCAGAATTGCTAGAGAAAATCTGCGGTTTGCTTGGCGGACGTGTAGCCGAAGAGATTACCTTCGGCGAGGTATCGACTGGCGCTAGCAATGATTTGCAACGTGTGACGAGTTTAGCGCGCCGAATGGTTACTGAGTTCGGTATGAGCGAGAAATTGGGGCCGCTGCAATTTGGCAATAATGACAGCCAGGTCTTCCTTGGTCGCGACCTGCAGAATGATCAGAATTACAGCGATACAATTGCTTTTGAGATTGATTCAGAAGTACAGCGGCTAGTGAAAGAACAGTATGCACGCTGCAAGAAAATTCTCTTGGAACATCAGGAGCAACTGAATTTGATTGCAGAAACGCTGCTTAAAGTTGAAACGCTGGAAGAAGAACAGATCAAATCGCTTTATGAAACTGGGAAATACATCGAACCAAGCAAGAATCGTTATGCCTCGGCGAAAAGCGATGATGCAGATACCGAGCATAAGGACGCGGAAGTGAAAAAGGATGCTGGGTCAACGGATGTGAAAGTGACGATTCATCCGAAAGATGATGAGAGCACCGGAGCGATCAAGGGCGAGATTACCCCTAAAGATTCCTCGCAAGACCCAGAGAATAAAAATTTGTAAAATAAACATCAGGAAAAAAGAAGGGGCATTTCCAACTAGCGGAAGTGCCTCTTTTTTTCAAGCTTAAGAAAGTAAAAGGCTTTTTGCGTAAAAATGCAGCGAAGGAGCGAGACACCTGCGGGAGAAGCGAGCAAGTGAGCCCCCGCAGATTCTTGTTTGTCTGAGCAAAGGCGCGGCGCCAGTGGCAAGCGAGCAGCCGAAGCGCAATTGTTAAAAAAGGACTTGGCTAAGCCAAGTTTTTCTGAATGAGACGGCGAAGGAGAACGGATGCTCGTGAGAAAGGATGGTTCGGATGATATTTGTCTGCGATGTAGGGAACACCAATATTGTGATTGGCGCTTATGATGGTGATCAGCTGAGGGAACACTGGCGTTTGGCGACTGATCGTGAGAAAACGGAAGATGAATACGCGATGCTAATTCAGAATCTGCTGGCAATCCGCGGCCTTCGCTTCGAAGATTTTGACGGTGCGGCAATCTCAACCGTCGTCCCTTCCTTGCTCTTTGCACTTGAGCGGATGTTTCAGAAGTATTTTCAGATCCGGCCGCTAATTGTCGGACCGGATGTCTGCACTGGATTGAAGCTTAAGTACGATAATCCGAAAGAAATCGGCGCCGATTTGATTGTTAATGCGGTCGCCGCCGTACATGCTTATCAAGCACCGATAATTGTGATTGACTTCGGAACAGCTACTACGTATTCCTATATCGATGAAAATGCGGATTATATTGGCGGAGCGATTGCGCCGGGGATCAACATCTCCACTGAAGCGCTTTACGAGAAAGCGTCAAAACTGCCTCGTATTGAAATCGCTAAGCCACCGCACATCGTCGGACGGAACACGATTCATGCGATGCAGTCCGGTGTGCTGTTCGGCTATGTTGGTCAAGTGGAAGGCATTGTCGCCAGGATGAAACAGCAGGCAAGTAAGCCTCCGGTCGTTGTCGCAACCGGGGGGCTTTGCACATTGATTGCCGATGAAACAGGCAGTATTGATTATGTCGATAAATTTCTAACATTGAAAGGTCTGTATTTGATTTATCAACGAAACAGTGTAGGAAAGAAAGGGGTTATCTGATGGGTGATTATCTATTAAAGGCATTGGCCTGCAACGGTGAATTACGTGTACTGACTACTGTCACAACGGAAACTGTTCGCGAGGCGCAGCGGAGGCAAGGGACTTGGCCGACGGCCTCAGCGGCGATGGGGCGGACGTTGACTGGAACGATGATGATGGGCGCGCAGCTTAAAGGCGAGGAAAAAGTGACGGTGACGATTCAGGGTGGTGGTCCGATCGGGTTAATTGTGGCTGACGCAGATACCCATGGGCATGTCCGAGGCTATGTCACGAATCCGCAGGTTCACTTTGATCTGAACGCCAAAGGGAAACTGGATGTCGCCCGGGCCGTCGGGACATCCGGATTTCTCAGCGTCGTTAAAGATATTGGCATGCGAGACAATTTTACCGGCCGTGTGCCGTTAGTCTCAGGTGAAATTGGTGAAGATTTTACGTATTATTACGCCAAGTCGGAACAAATTCCATCCGCTGTCGGGGTCGGCGTTCTCGTTAATCCAGATCACACTGTTAAAGCTTCAGGTGGTTTTCTGATTCAGGTACTTCCAGGTGCCGAGGATGCGGTTATCGCCAAGGTTGAACAGCGAATCAATGAAATCCCGCCAATTTCGCGATTGATCGACGCTGGACGGACACCGGAAGATCTTTTAAATGATCTGTTCCCGGATCGCGATTACAAACTGCTTGAGAAGCAACCAATCGAATTCTTCTGCTCTTGTTCCAAAGAACGCTTTGGGCAGTCGATCGCTTCGCTTGGCAGAAGCGAACTAGAGGCGATGATTGATGAAAACCATGGAGCAGAGGCAACTTGTCATTTTTGCGGAAACACCTATCAGTACTCTGAACAAGAACTAATGGCAATGGTCGAGCGTTTGAACGCCTAAAATTAGAAGATAGGCCATCTGGACGCGGGTCCCTCCAGTTCATTCGTTCATCTGAGGAAACGCGAGATGTCTGCGGGAAAAGCGAACCAAGTGAGCCCCCATAGATTCTAGCTTTTTGAGGAGATGCGCGGTGTTAGCGGCAAGCGAGTAACCAAAGCGCATTTTGTCTAAATAAAGATTATTTTAAGATAAGTGCTTATCATTGACGCACTAATGAATAATTGCTAACATAATTTATAAATCATACATGATTACTAAGGATTGTTCCAATAAGAGGAGTGAACAGAATGACCGTTGCAAATTCAGTTACTGAACTAATTGGAAATACACCGATTGTCCGGATTAATCATTTAACCGGAGAAAATGACGCTGAACTGTACGCGAAGCTCGAATATTTCAATCCGGGGAGTAGTGTCAAAGACCGGATTGCTCTGGCAATGATTGAGGCAGCTGAAAAGGAAGGCGTTTTGAAACCTAATGATACGATTATCGAACCGACCAGCGGCAATACAGGGATTGGTCTTGCACTTGTCGCAGCAGTTAAGGGCTATCGGGCGATTCTCGTTATGCCAGAGACGATGAGCATCGAGCGCCGGAAGCTGTTTAAAGCGTATGGCGCCGAGGTGATTCTGACACCGGGTGCTCAAGCAATCAAAGGTTCAATTGCCAAAGCACAGGAACTTGCCGCAGAAAAAGGCTATTTTCTTCCGCAGCAGTTCAAGAATCCGGCAAACCCAGAAGTGCATTATAAAACAACTGGGCATGAAATTGCTGAAGCGTTTGATACACTCGACGCATTTGTTGCGGGTGTTGGCACCGGTGGTACTTTGAGTGGTACCGGAAAAGCCCTTCGTGAAAAATTCAATGCTATTAAAATTTTTGCGGTTGAACCGAAAGATTCTCCAGTTCTGAACGGCGGCAAAGGCGGTCCGCATAAGATTCAGGGGATCGGCACCGGATTTATTCCGGATACGCTTGACACAGAGATCTATGATGAAGTGATCGATGTCTCTAACGAAGATGCTTTTGACTATGCACGTCTGGCTGGAAAGAAAGAGGGTATTCTGGCTGGCATTTCCGGCGGTGCAGCCCTTTACGGCGGGGTGACGGTGGCGAAAAAATTAGGTAAAGGCAAAAAAGTTGTGGTTGTTATCCCGGATAATGGTGAGCGTTATCTGAGCACACCGCTTTATCAAGTCGAAGATTGATTGATACACAACAGAAACAAAGAGATCGTCCGGAGACGGGCGGTCTTTTTTTGCCGGGTTACTCTTATTCGCCCTTGTGGCTGCAGAGCTATGCCTCGGTGACTGCAGGTGAACTATGGTATACTGGCCTTGTGAACTTTATGCGGAAGGATGACCCTTTAACATGAGAGAGTTTGAGCGTTCGCCCTATCACCTATTGCAAGTTAGGGGAAGGACCATTGATTATGACGAAAAGACCGCAGTAATGGGTATTTTAAATGCCACACCGGATTCTTTCTCCGATGGCGGCAACTATAACGAATTGACACTTGCTGTGCAGCATGCGCTTGAGATGGAACGCGAGGGTGCAGATATTATTGATATCGGCGGCGAATCCACTCGTCCGGGCTATCAGCCAGTGCCTGTAGAAGAAGAAATCCGTCGGGTGATCCCGATTATCTCAGCGATCCGCGCGCATTCGGATATTCCAATTTCAATTGACACGTATAAGGCCGAGACAGCGCGTCGCGCTCTTGAGGCGGGTGCAGATATTATTAATGACATATGGGGTGCTAAAGCGGATCCGGAGATGGCGCATGTTGCTGCTGCGTTTGATGTGCCGATCATTTTGATGCACAATCGTGATAATAATCAGTATGTAGATATTATCGAGGAGATGACGCGTGATCTGAAGGTGAGCATCAATCTCGCGCTCCAAGCCGGTGTTCGGCCCGAGAATATTATTCTTGATCCAGGCATTGGCTTTGCCAAGGATTATGATCAGAATCTTTATGTGATGAACCACTTGGAGGCTTTTCATGAGCTCGGCTATCCGATTCTGCTCGGAACATCGAGAAAGGGATTCATCGGTCGCACGTTGAATTTAAGTGCTGATCAGCGGGTTGAGGGAACCGGCGCTACCGTTTGTCTAGGTATGACCAAGGGATGTCAGATCATGCGTGTTCATGATGTCTTGGAAATCGCGCGTATGACCAAAATGATGGATACAATGTTGCAGGTGAACTGATCGGATGCCGGATAAAATTTTTCTTGATCAGATGAGCTTTTATGGCTATCACGGTGCGTTGCCTGAGGAACGGCAATTGGGTCAACGGTTTCTCGTGGATCTGACGCTTGAAACGGAGTTGTATGCAGCCGGGAGCACAGATGATCTGAGTCGAACGATTAATTACGCTGATGTTTTCAAGCAGGTTCAAGCGATTGTCGAAGGCGATCCGTGCAAGTTAATCGAGACACTGGCGGAACGTATTGCCACTGCTGTGCTCCACACATTCCCTTTGGCAGAAGCTTGCCGCGTAAAGGTAATAAAACCGGATCCGCCCATTCGCGGGCATTATGCTTCTGTCGCAGTGGCGATCGAGCGACGGCGCGTGATGGCCTATCTTGGCCTGGGATCGAACATCGGCGCGCGTGCATCCTTTTTAAAACAAGCGCTTGAACAATTAGACAACGTCCCCGGCGTGCGGGTGATTCGTTGTTCGTCGATCTACGAGACGGCTCCTTATGGCCCAGTTGAACAGAATGATTTTCTCAACCTCGCCGTACAGATCGAAACGATAATGCCACCCCTTGCTCTGCTTGATACGGTGCAGCAAATCGAAAAAGCAATGCTACGAAAGAGGGAGATTCACTGGGGGCCAAGAACCATTGATCTGGATATATTGCTCTATGATCAGACGATCAGCCATACGGAACGCTTAGCATTGCCGCATCCGGAAATTGCTCGTCGCGCATTTGTCTTAAAACCGATGGCGGAGCTTGCGCCGCACCTGGTTTTGCCAGGTATCAATCGTTCAATGATCGAATTGTGGCAGACGCTTGAGGAGAAAGAAGGCGTACGGTTATGGAAAACGAGCAATGGGGCAGGAAAATACGGGCTTTTCGAAAATTAAAGGGTTATACGCAAGCACAGCTTGCACGGGATTTGAATATCTCTTTATCACTTTTAGGAGAAATTGAAAGAGAAAATAAGCAGCCGTCGGAAGAACTGCTGGTGAAAATAAGCACGGCGCTTCATATATCAGTTGACGAAATGAGAAACATATAGTAAATTTGCTTGATCAAAAGTTGTTCGGCCTCGGTTATATTAACGAAAGAGGTGATTGGATGCTGAAAATCGGTCCGATCGAAATGAAAAACCGTGTGGTGCTTGCACCAATGGCGGGTGTCTGTAATTCTGCTTTCCGTTTGATCGCCAGACGATTCGGCGCGGGTCTTGTTTGTGCAGAAATGGTTGCGGATAGGGGCATCATCCACCACAATAAAAGAACGATGAACATGCTCTATATTGATGATCGAGAAAAACCGATGAGCCTGCAAATACTTGGCGGTTCACGGGAAACGCTGGTTGAGGCGGCGAAGTTTGTCGATAAAAATACAAACGCTGATATCATTGATATAAATATGGGCTGCCCAGTACCAAAAGTAATAAAATGCGATGCCGGCTCGAAATGGCTGCTTGATCCGGATAAAATTTATGAAATGGTTGCTGCGGTCGTCGATGCTGTAGACAAGCCAGTGACGGTGAAGATGCGTAAAGGTTGGGATGATGACCATATCTACGCGGTACGGAACGCCCAGGCGGTCGAACGAGCAGGTGGTCAAGCTGTTGCTCTGCATGGACGGACGCGTGTGCAAATGTATGAGGGTCAAGCGGATTGGGAAATTATCCGTCAGGTGAAAGCGTCTGTCGGCATTCCTGTGATTGGCAATGGTGATGTACGGACGCCGCAAGACGCCAAACGGCTGCTCGAGACGACTGGAGCAGACGGCGTCATGATTGGTCGCGCAGCACTTGGCAACCCGTGGATGCTCTACCGAACCGTCAAATATCTGGAAGCAGGAATTTTGCCGCCTGAACCAACGGCAAAGGAAAAAATCGATGTCTGCCTTTTCCATTTTGATCAATTGACTAAATTGAAAGGTGAACATTTGGCTGTTCTGGAAATGCGCAAGCACGCGGCTTGGTACATGAAGGATTTGCGCGGGGGCAATGAAATCCGGAAAAAGATAAATTTAAGTGAAACCGGTGATGAGCTGCGTCTGATTCTAAAGAGATTCGCGGCGGAAGCAACACAACAAGAACCAGTGCCGGCACACGGTTGACAGTGATTGTTATATTCTTTATAATTCGAATGGCAAACAGACTGCCGGTTGTCCTACTGGCAGTCTTATTTTTAGTAGACTAAAGTATAGAAGTTTCAGCCGATCTTCGATGGCAGGTCCGGCTGCCTTCCCAGAGGGGGGCAAGGGCCTGAGCATTGATTGAAACAGCTGTTTTAAAGTAAAAGCTATGTATAAATTTAATGTTGTTTTTCTGACCAAAAGTCAATGTGTGCTGGCGCCTTGCGGGAACAGTGTGCCAGGCCGGTCTCGCAGACTTTTGCTTTTACGAGAAGGCTTGCGGTGCGCCCGCGGCAAGCGAACACATGGCAATAAACGATTAAAAACAGCAGCGGAATTTAACAAAGCCAAGTAAAAAGTATGCAGGGAAAAAGAGCAGGAGGGTGATGAAATGGCTCAGGAAGTTGATCTAACTGATCAGTTGCAGGCTAGGCGTGAAAAACTGCGTGAACTGTTCGAACAAGGCATTAATCCTTTTGGTGGTCGTTTCGAACGCACACACGATACCGGAAAAATCCGTTCGCTTTACAGTGATACGGAAACGGACAAGCTTGAAGAAATGAACGTTGCGGTGGTTATGGCCGGAAGACTAATGGCTAAGCGGCGTAAGGGAAAAGCGGGTTTCGCTGATATTCAGGATTTCGAGGGCAGAATTCAGTTATATATCCGTAAAGACAGTGTTGGCGATGAACAATATGAAATTTTCAAGCATATTGATATCGGCGATTTTGTTGGTGTCGAGGGTACTGTTTTTAAAACGCATGTCGGCGAACTTTCAATCAAAGTCACGAATTTTTGCATTTTATCCAAGGCTTTGCGCCCGCTGCCAGATAAATTTCACGGTCTGAAAGATGTCGAACAGCGGTACCGCCAGCGGTATTTGGATCTGATCGTCAATCCGGAAGTGAAGCAGACTTTTATTCTGCGCAGTAAGATTGTGAAAACAGTCCGCGACTATTTGGACAGCTTAAACTATCTTGAAGTGGAAACACCGACGATGCATTCCATCGCTGGAGGCGCGGCGGCTCGACCATTTATTACGCATCATAATGCGCTGGATATGGACCTGTATATGCGGATTGCGATTGAATTGCATCTGAAGCGTCTGATTATCGGTGGTTTTGAGAAAGTCTATGAAATCGGACGGGTTTACCGAAATGAAGGTATTGATACCAAGCATAATCCGGAATTCACCATGCTGGAATTGTACGCGTCGTACTATGATCTACGTGACATTATGGATGTGACGGAAAATCTATTTGCCTATGTAGCCGAAAAGGTATTGGGAAAAACGACGATTGAGTATGAGAACAACGTCATCGATCTCAAATCAGGATGGCGTCGCCTGCATATGGTTGACGCAGTTAAAGAAGCGACAGGTGTCGACTTCTGGCCGCAGATGTCTGATGAACAAGCACGTCAGCTTGCTGCGGAGCACGGTGTCTCGGTCGCTCCAGACATGACATTCGGCCATGTGGTTAATGAATTCTTTGAACAGAAAGTTGAAGATACAATCGTTCAACCGACGTTTATTACCGGGCATCCGGTTGTGATATCTCCTCTCGCTAAAAAGGATCCAAAGGATGAACGATTCAGCGATCGCTTTGAATTGTTCATTGGCGGTCGCGAGTATGCGAATGCGTTCAGCGAACTGAACGATCCAATTGATCAGCGTGAACGTTTCGAACAGCAGATGCGTGAGCGCGAAGCGGGTAATGATGAGGCACAGATCATCGATGAGGATTTCCTCGAAGCAATGGAATATGGCATGCCACCGACCGGCGGACTGGGTATCGGTATTGACCGTCTCGTGATGCTACTGACACATTCCGCCTCGATTCGCGATGTGCTTCTTTTCCCACAAATGAGAGTGCGTGACGATAAAAAATAAAAAAGATTAGATAATAAAAGATGTCTCATTTTGAGACATCTTTTTTTTAGATAAGAAAGTATAAAGTTATTCGCATGCAGCGAGGTGCGCTGGCGCCTTGCGGGAAAAGCGAGCCAAGTGAAACCCCACAGATTCTAGCTTCTGAGGAGACGCGCGGCGCCCGTCTTCTACATGCATTAACAGAAGACCGGTATATACTTTGAGACTCGCCGAAGGAGATTGACAAACCGAAGGAATCCTGATAATATTCATTTATTGCCGGTTGGCATGTCCTATTCTTAAAAAAGAGTGTTGACTTTTTAATCTAAGGTCTTTATAATACTAAAGGTCGCTGATTAATAATATGATTTGTTTGAAAAGCCAAATGAAAAATGTTGTTGACACCGACATGTTGATGTGGTAAGATATAAAAGTTGCTGATTGAGAGATAAGCAGCACGGAATGTTCCTTGAAAACTGAACAAAAGCCAAGCGTACTTTTTAAAAGGGTAA
>NZ_JAFBEV010000039.1 GCF_016908935.1 Sporolactobacillus spathodeae
CGGTCTAACTCTGGATTTTCGGTCTAACTTTTTGCGGATTCGGTCTAACTTTTTGCGGATTCGGTCTAACTTTTTCATGGTTCGGTCTAACTTTTCCTCGCTTCGGTCTAACTCTGGATTTTCGGTCTAGCTTTTCACGGATTCGGTCTAACTTTTTCATGGTTCGGTCTAACTTTTCCCCGCTTTGGTCTAACTTTTTCGGATAGAACTAGTTATTACCGGATATTTGTGGTTCCATGGTTCGTTCCTATTTTTATTTGAAACATAATAATCATGATAGATTTTGTGAGCGGGTCGTTCATAGTACAGTCCTTGACCAGTTCCTTTTCCAACGGGATTGAAGTTCATTTTTATTAATAAGTTTCGGATTAACTTGCGATCCTCCACTTTCAGGAACCAGCGGCATTGCTCGTTGGTCATGGTTGGGCCGAAGAGCAGGAAATAGTCGAGAATCATTGGGATGTGGGCGGTCCTGTCGGTTGCGCCGCATTGGACGCAGTGCCAAGTGGCAAAGGCGCGTTTCATGGTGTAGCCTTTGCAGCGGGGGCAGCGCACGCCGCGCCGAACGGTTTGGGGATCAATTTTAAATTGGGCGAATACATTGGGAACGGAATCCGCGTGCGCGGCAAGGAGTTGTTGCTCGATTTGGAGCAGTTTTTCTGAAGTCAATTGCTGTGGCAATTCTTGAATCAGTCGGGAAATATGGGATGGGATTTGCTCCGCGTGGGTCACGCATGTGGCAACGTTTTGGAGATGGCTGGGATTTTCAATCATCGTGGCGTTGTTCGCTATTGCCACTCGAGGTTTGACCGCCAGTTTTGGGAATTGCCTGGCGGCGATCCAATGGGTCAAAAGCGACACGTGGCGCTGCACTTGAATCAGGGGATTGCGCAGGCCTTCGCGGCGATTGCCCAGTGTTCGGATCAGCTGACCATCCGGGAGAAAGGTCAGGGTTCCTGAATAATTCTTCGCTTCGAGGCAAGCGGCAAAGCGTTGAGTCAATAAAAACGCGTCGATTTGAAACGTGTTGTGCAAGGTGCTTAGGCCAAGGTCATAAAAGATGCGAACCGATTCGTCTGGGAACATGCTGAGCCGGAAGGCCAGTTCCTGCTCGCCACGCCAACCGGCTTGTGCTCGAGCTAAATCATCCTCGATCGTCGCGTGCTCCGGTATGCCGCGCGGTAAGTGATCGAGCAGGGCCTGATCAGCAAGCAATCGAAACGGAACATATTGCGGTTTCACAATCAATGAGCATCCTTCCTTTCTGTCGAATAATTTATATTTCGACAGCGTTTTCATTTTTCCTTCCTGTTCGTTCTATGATAAAATTTTCTCGGAAAGGTTTATAAAAAAGGGGCGTGTTTCTATGGATCAGGGACAGGAAAAATTTTACCAATACATCCTTGCGCGTGTGCCGGAGGAAAAGCAGGACGCTGCCAAGGCTTTGCTTAGCGAGAGTTTTCAAAAACAGGCGGACGGAAGTTTTGACCAGGCATACCTAACGCATTTCGCTGCGACAATCACCCCGCTTCTGCAGCCGGGCCATGTGCAAGAGGTCGTGGCCATCATGAAAAAATTCGGGACGAATTTTACAAAATAAAAAATGGCCTCAGGAAACCGGATCAAAATCCAGTTCCTGGGAGCCATTTTTTAATGCATAAATACGCCGCCGATCAATAGGGCGCCGGCGATCACGAGCGCCGGATGGAGTTTGAAGCGCTGCATCAGGACGAAGCTGGCGGCGCCGATCAGGATCATCGGCAGCCAGCCGGATGCGGCCTTGGCTGTGGCGAAAAAGTTAAAGGCCATCATGCCGAGCATGACGACGATGATCGGCCGGATCAGCATCGTTAGCCGTTTGACTTTTGGCGAATCTTTGAATTTGTAAAGGATTTGCAGCAGTACAATCAGCAGAATCAGCGAGGGCGCGATTGTCGCGAATAGCGCGATCAGCGAACCGGGCACGCCGCCGACCTCGTAGCCGATGTAGCCGGCCAATTGCGGCGCGATCGGGCCGGGCAGTGAGTTGCCGATCGCCAGCACGTTGCTGAATGTGCTGACCGTCATCCAGTGGTAATGGCCGACGACTTCGTTCTCAATCAGCGGAATTGAAGCCGGACCGCCGCCGTAACCGAGAATGCCGGGGATAAAAAAGGCGAGAAAAAGATGCCAAAGGACCGTCATTGGGCACCGCCTTTCCGCGCGCGGACGGGTTTAATCAGCACGTAAAGTAGGGTCGCGGCAATCAGAATTGGCGGCTCAACATGGAGCACTTCCATTAAGATGAAGCTTGCGGCAACGAGGAGCAGGCTGACAATCCAGCCGAGTCCTTTTTTGGCGCTCGAGAGAAAGCTCCAGGTGAGCTGCGCCATCAATACACCGACGACCGGTAGCACGGCATGGGTCATGCCTTGGACCCAGCGCTCTTTTTGGAACGCGGTGAGGAAGCCGAGCAGCACAATCATCACAACCACCATTGGGCCGACGCAGGCGAGCAATGCGATTAGCATTCCGGCCCATCCTCTGATTTTCCAGCCGATATACCCGGCGATTTTCGTGTTGACCGGTCCGGGCAACGCGTTGGCGATTGCGACAACATCGCCGTATTCCTCGATCGTCATCCAGCCGAACCGTTTCACGACTTCGGCCTCGATCAGCGGAATCGCGGAAGGCCCGCCGCCGAACGTCAGTATGCTCGAGCGGAAAAAGGCGATGAAAATATCGCGGATCCGCGGTCTTGCTTTTTCTTGAACAGTCATCGAATCAGCCTTTCAAAAATGAGTTTACCAATCAATCATAACAGGATTTTGAAGAATCATTGCGTCTAAAATGTTCGATTAAAGAATCTTTAAAAAGTAGTGCGACAAAAGGACATTCTCCGATGCGGAGAATATCCTCTTTTCCAAACATCCGATTCAATAAACTTCTTTTACTGCGCAGCCGGCATATAATCGTTTGCCGCTGACGCAACGGCGTTCGGTTCTTTATTGGTGAAAAGAAACAGGATGCCGCCGATAAAGAGCAGCGCACCAGAAATATAAAAGCCGATTTCAAGATGACCCGTCATATCTGCAAAGTAACCGGTAATGTATGGAGCAAAAATCGATGAAACCATTCCCGCGAAGTTAAAGATGCTGTACGCCCGTGAATACATAATCGATGGTGTATTCTCAGCAACATAGGATACGAGAATCGGATCCAGTGCTAGTTTGCCAACCAAACCGTAAATGACGAGGCCTGTAATCATCAAAGAGTAATTCTGGGTATACGGAATGACAATCTGACAAACCGCGCCGAGCAGTGCCAGGAAGAGAACGAGCGGTTTTTTATTCGTTATTCTATCGGACAGATAACCAAAGAAAATGGCGCCGGGAATCGAGGCCCAAGGAACCAACGACGAAATGATACCCGTCTGTGTCCCGCTGACTCCTCTGACCGTTTGCAAATAGTAGGGCAACCAAGTCAGCATGCCAAAGAATCCATACAGTGAGCAGAAAATAAGGATATAGGTAAAAATATGATTGCGGCTAAATAGGATTTTTAAATCAACTTTTTGCTGCTTCACCTTAACTGTTTTCTTCATTTCTGGACGCGTATCTTTGATAAAGACAGCAATCAAAATGGCGACAATTGCGGTTAGAACACCGAACAGAAAGAAGGAATATTGCCAGCTCTTATGAAGGGTGAAGGTCAGGTAACTCGATACGATGAAACCTGCCGATATCCCGAGTGCCATCCCACTGTTGATAATCGCCGACGACAGGCCGCGATATTTCTTCGGCAACGCTTGCGAGGAAATCGCGTATTGCGGTCCGTAGTAGCAACCTTCGCCTAAACCAGTCACCGCACGGACAATCAGGAACAAGCCTAATCCAGAAACGAGGCCGCTAAAGAAGGTCCCAACGCCGAATAAAATATAACCTGCAACAAGAACTTTCACCCGGCCAAAACGATCAGCAAGAAAACCAGCTGGAATCTGCATTAGCGCATAGGTCGTAAAAAACACGGTGGACATCAGGCCAAGCGAACTTTTTGATAGATGCCAATCGGCTCCAATGACACTCATAATTGGTGAAAGTATATTTCTGTCTGCATACATAAACGCCCAGCCGAGAGAGAAGAGAACCGTAATCAGAACATAATTTTTTTTCGTCAAATCAAATTGCCTCCTTGTATTGGTTGGTGCATTTTCAGATTGTTCTCCTTCTGTTTCTCTCTGTTTACTTTCTATTACCATGCAGCGACAACGCCGTCTGCCCGCGACTCTGTTCCACCAACAAGCACGCCGGTTTCGTTGTTGCGCCAGATAATTTGTCCTCTGCCAAAAGAATTCCGATCGAGCGCCATCGACATATCGTGACCGCGTCTGGCTAGCTCCTGTGCGACGGCGATCGGAAAGTCGGTTTCTACCATCACTTTTTTGTCGTGGGTCCATTGCCAGCGCGGTGCGTCAAGCGCCGCCTGTGGATTAAGATGGAAATCAATCGTGTTGGTGACGACCTGAAGCTGTCCTTGCGGCTGCATATATTCGCCCATTACGCCGAATGGACCCACAGGCTGACCGTTTTTCGTAAGAAAACCCGGCATGATCGTATGGTACGTCTTCTTGCCTGGTGCGAGGCAGTTTGCGTCTCGCTCGTCTAGCGAAAAATCAAAGCCGCGGTTCTGCAGTGAGATCCCTGTCTTCGGGATAACAATTCCTGATCCAAAGCCTTTAAAATTGCTCTGGATATAAGAAACCATATTTCCTTCCGCATCAGCCGTGGCGAGATAAACGGTCCCGCCTTTCGGCAATGTTCCGGCTATTGGCTGCAGCGCTTCATGGCCGATCAACTGTGCGCGGGCAAGGCTATGCGCCCGTGAAAGCAATTGCTCCACTTCATTTTTCATCGCGTTCGGATCAGTGATATATTTTTTCCCATCTACAAAAGCGAGTTTCAAAGCTTCGATCATTTTATGATAGGTTTCCGGCGAATCCTTGTGGCTCAGTTCAAAATGATTGAGGATATTCAGCGCCATGAGCGTGACCATGCCTTGCCCGTTCGGCGGCATTTCCCAGACATCATAGCCGCGGTAGTTTACAGAAATCGGGTCTATCCATTGCGGATGATAATTGGCCATGTCTTCTTTCGCAATGAAGCCCTGAAACTGTTTCGAAAAGCGGTCAATTCGTTCCGCCAATTCGCCTCTGTAAAATTCTTCAGCGTCAGATTCGGCAATTTTTCTCAGGGTCTCTGCCATCTCTTTTGACTGCCACATCTCTCCTGCCTGAGGTGTGTGTCCCTCTGGCGCAAACGTTTGAAACCAGTTGGCAAATTCGGGTCCTTTAAGACTTTTCTTAAAATCAACTGCGGCACGTTCCCAGTTATGCGCAACGACTGGGGAGACTGGATACCCGTTTGCCGCATAATCAACTGCGGGCTGCATCACTTCTTTGAGTGAGAGACGACCGAATTTCTTCACGCATGCCGCCCAGGCTGCCGGCGCACCAGGAACCATCACTGGCTCTAACCCGCGCATCGGAACCGCATCGAATCCTCTTTTTCGAAGTGCGTCCACCGTCAGCGCTTGTGGTGCGTTACCGCTGGCATTCAGCCCGTGCAATTTACCCTTGGTCCAAATCAGAGCGAAGGCGTCGCTGCCGATCCCGTTTGATGTCGGCTCGAGCACGGTCAACGCCGATGCGGCAGCAATCGCAGCGTCAATCGCGTTGCCACCTTTTTTCAATATCTCAAGTCCCGCCTGTGCCGCCAGTGGCTGCGCGGTGGCAACCATGCCTTTTCTCCCATAAACCGGAACTCTTGTTGCTTGATAACACGATTGATTAAAATGAAGCATCATCTGGCTGTCTCCCTTATTGGCAAAAGTCATTTGGAACGGCGCGCATCACCTCATTAAATTTTTGTTTAATAAGGCCTGACCGGTCAGACCAGTTAATGACTCTATTATAATCAATAATACTGAATTGTCTGATGTACTGTTAGATTATCTGACATATTTTTTACATTGCCTTATGGCTGAACTGAATTTTTCTCCAATAAACACTCTTGCAGTACTCTTCCATCTGCAATTGTCTCACCACTTTTTTTGAGCTGTTTCCTTCGAATTTTCCCATAAAAAAAGCTGCCCCACAGCCAATTCTAGGCCTTGGAACAGCTTCTCACTTTCGTCATGTTATTCTTCTATTGTTACTTGTTTGGACTGGCTTTCCAGGGGCGTGATTTCGGAGAGCATTTTTTTGTAATGCAATTGGACATCCTCGATGTGGCGCCGCATCAGGTTTCCGCTTTTTTCTTCATCCTCATTTTTTATGGCTTCAAAAATACTTGTATGATAGAAAAGTGCGTGCTCGGTATCATCGTTAATCGCCATTTCGATACGTACTTTTTTTGAAAAGCTAATGAGCGAATCATAGACACTAATTATAATTTTATTCTGCGTGGCATGGGCAATCGCATTATGAAATTTCAAATCCGGAACAATGATCGATGTCTGACGCTCCACGCACGTTTTCAATTCACCGACGGCTTCTTCAAGAATCATTAATGTCTCTTTTGTCCGTCGCCTTGCTGCCAGATATGCATTTTCTGTTTCGATACAGCGACGGAATTCAAGCAAATCGAGGGATGATTCGACATCGAATGCCGGCAATAAATTGCGTATATCAAACGCATGCTGATCAGTCGAACGATCAATCAGATAATTGCCCTTACCTGGCCTTTTTTCAATGATTCCGCGTTCGGTCAACGTTTGCAAGGCTTCCCTAACAGAGGAACGACCGACTTCGAGCATTTTTGCAATTTCGCGCTCCGATGGCAGTTTCTCGCCAGGCTTCGCGCGTGTCCGAATATAATCAAGAATAAATTTCTGTACTGTTTCACTGACGCCAATCAACTGGGCTGACTCCTTCTTCGCGCAGCGTTCGGAAATGATTAGCCACGGGGATAACGCAAACCAAGGCTTGCGCCTTCATACTATCAGACTATTATACATGGGCACCGGTGATTTGAATAGGACGCTTTTATCAACTGGTGTATCATTTTTATTTTTGAAAACATTTTTCCACAAAAGCCAGCAATTGCCGGTCGGTGCCGCGGCCGGAAATTAGCGACAGGCCGAGCGGTTTCCCGCCGACCATCAGCGGAATAGTGACTTGCGGCAAGCCGGATACACCGGCGATGCAGGTCAGCTGCATCGTCTGCGCGCGAACGCGTTCGGCTTGTTCGAGCGAGCCGTTTCTTGCTGGCGCCGGTCCGTAGGTTGTCGGCAAGATTAACAGCGCGCTATTTCCGAGAAATTCGTCCAGTTGTCTGCCGAACCTTTGCTTCTCTTCACATGCCGCGTGGAAGACAGCATCGTGTTTCATTTTTGACGCGGCCGCAAAACGTCCGGCGATGTCCGCGCCAAAGTCGGGTTGATGGGCTTCGACCCATTGTCCATGGTTTTCCCATGCTTCAATCCCTTGAATGATTCGGAAGGTTTCCGCGAGTTCTGCTGTCTTGACGAACGGTAAACTGCGCTTTTCAATCGGTTTTTCTTTTATTAATTGCGTAGCAAAGCGCAGCAAAGCTTCCTTTTCTTCTTCTGAGGCAACCAGCTGCCATGCCTCTTCCAAGGCATAAAAATTTGAATAGAATTTGACCGGCTGTTGCGGCAGGAGGCAATCGCCGACTTTTTCCAAAGTCGCCGCATCCCGCGCCATCCAGCCAACCGTATCATAACTCGGCGCAAGCGGAATCACACCGTCGATCGCGACCGCGCCATGGGTCGGACGGATGCCGAACAGGCCGCAATATGCGGAGGGAATTCGTACCGAGCCGCCTGTATCCGTGCCAATCGCGAAATCAACCAATTCGGCTGCCACAGCCACCGCTGAACCGCTTGATGACCCGCCGGAATATCCATCCGGGAAGCGCGGGTTGATCGTTGGCGGGTAGTGTTTGTTGTCCCCTTTGAGACTATACATCAGCTCATCAGTCACAGTCACGCCGCGCAGCGTTGCACCACTTTCAAGCAGCTTGCGAATCACAACCGCATCCTGGTCCGCCGCTTGATGCGTGTTCAGCCAGACCGGGTTTCCGGCACTATTGGTGTGCCCTTTGATCGCAAAAACGTCTTTTACAGCAAAAATAAGATTATCGAGCGGGCCACTGGCTACCGGCTCGATGTCCATATTATCTTTAATAAAAGCACCAAATATCTCGCCTTTGATGTTGCACACCCCATTTCTCTATCAGCACTGGTCAGACCGGTTTTGTTTATTATAGCATAATGCCTGTTCCATTCACTTATTATTTTGAAAATAAATACAAAGACATGTGCGGGGTTACTCTGGCGATGCTCGAGCCTACTCGGGCGGTAAGCTAAAAATCTGGAGACCGGAGCGAGGAAAATTTTGGCCGAACCGTTAATTAGTTAGACCGAATCCGCGAAAAGTTAGACCGAAAATCGGGAGTTAGACCGATCCAGGGAATAGTTTGACCGAACCGTTAATTAGTTAGGCCGAATTCGTGAAAAGTTAGACCGAACCATAAAATAGTTAGACCGAACCCACCAAAAGTTAGACCGAACCCACGAAAAAGTTAGACCGAAAATCGGGAGTTAGACCGATGCAGGGAATAGTTTGACCGAACCAGAAAATAGTTAGACCGAACCCACCAAAAGTTAGACCGAAAATCGGGAGTTAGACCGATCCAGGGAATAGTTTGGCCGAACCGTTAATTAGTTAGGCCGAATCTGCGAAAAAGTTAGACCGAAAATCGGGAGTTAGACCGATGCAGAGAAGTTAGGCTCAATCGTAAAAACCGAGCTAAGCCGAGGAATAGTTGCTCCGAAATTAGAAAAAGTTGCTCAAACGAGGCTAGAATTGTGCCATTATTGAGGCTTCTGAACACTGAGATGGTGAAAAGTATTCGAACAATGAAAACATGCTTTTAAACATTCAATTGGAACGTTCCGCGATCGCGGAACGACCATTTTTCAAAAAACCGAAGTTCGAGCGTTGGACCAAACCGAGCAACTGTCGCTCCTAATTCGAGCGTTGCGTTTTAAATCTAGCAAAGCCCGATCTGAATCTAATTTATTAGTAGCAAATCTTTTTTATGGAAAAGCGAAAAGAGCAGCTGCCGGCCTGTTTAAGTGCCTGAGCTGCTGCTCTTTTTCTATTAAATTTAGTTACCTGAGCTAGTGCTATCCGTTTGTCCTTGTTCAACAGAGGAGCCTTGGCTTGGTCCACCCTTGCTGTTTGGTGTGGTGGAGCTTGTGCTGCTGCTTGTTCCTTGCATTTTTTCAGAAGCAGACGGTGTTGCTGTAGTTGTCTGCGTGTCTGATGCAGCGGTTGTGACATCAGCGGTTCCTTTGTTCATGTAAGACACTGGATTGACGGGAACGCCATCCTTGCGAATTTCAAAATGCAGGTGAATCGCCATGGCCTTGTTAAAGTTTTCCGTGCCGGCTGTGCCAATCGTTTCGCCTTGATCTACCTTTTGGCCGAGTGTGACGTCGCTGGTTGCTAGACTTTGATAGAGTGTTTCAACGCCATTTGCGTGTTTCAATGTGATCGTGTAACCGAGCAGCGGGTCTTTCTTGGCTTCAACAACTTTTCCGGATAAGGCCGCTGTGACCGCAAACGTTTGATCATTTTTCGCGCCAATGCAAATGCCTGTATTTTGGACGAAGGTGTGATTATAGTTTACGAGAGCGGCTTCCTGTTCCTGTTTCGTGCCTTTCGGGTCGTAGAATGGCTGGACGACCTGGGTGTCTGAGCGCACAGCCGGCCATTCAAAGACTTCATCGGCTGCGGTCATCGTTTTGGACGGTTTGTCCTGATTAAAGACGACACGATTTTGTTCCTCATTCTGCTTTGCTTGTTCTGCGCCCCGCATCTGGAAGAATAGCACACCGGTGAGGACCAGTGCTGCCACACAGAGATATAAAGCGGGATAGAACCAGCGCCGTTTTGCTAGCTTTCGCAGACCGGACAGTTCTTTTTCCTGCGATTTCTTTTGATTATTGTTTTCTGTCAACTAGTATCACCTCAGCAATCATTGTGATCAGATTGCGAGGGTTCTATACATTCCAGGTGTATTTTTTTTGATAATTTTCTATTTTTGTTGTTTTTATGTGATAGGTTCGAATCGTCGGGCCGATTCGCTTCCTCATTTTCGTGCGAGCGCGGTTTGGGCCCGTAGCGTCAGCGTTGTCACTTTTGTGCCGCTATAATAATGGGTGACAATCTGATTGGCGTTTTTACCGGCTTGTGCCATTCCCGCAGCTCCGTATTGACTCATGCCGACATCATGACCGCTGCCGATTGATTGCGCGATGATCGTGTCGCCCTGGCGCGTGAGTGTGAAGTCAGTAGAACTGAGCGCCAGTTTCTCGCGAATCTCGCGTCCGGTGAATGTCTTGCTGCCAATTGCGAACCGTGCCACATGTCCGGTCCCTGTCCATTGAACAACTTTTCCAATCGCGCCGTCCGAAGCACTTAGTGAGACGCCTAATGCGGCGGCCACAGTGTCTGTACTCATTTTTTTCGTATTCTTATATTTTGGCGAGGCTTTATCCCAAGGACTCGCGACTGAGCGTAGATAGGGCACCGCATGCGACCAATAGTTGCTGGCGTCTTCGGTACGACCGTTGCTCGTAGAAAAGAACACGGGTGATATCAAGCTGCCTTGATAGGTTATGACTTTATTATTCGTCGCCTCGACCGCTTGGGTGATTTTCTTAATCCGCCAGTCGTAATCTTTGCCCCAAATCTTTTTCAGCTCGGGCAGACTGTGGTAGACCTGATTCTCAACTGTATCAGACACGCGGGCATTGGGGTTATTCATCAGCTGCGCAAGGATGTAGGTGCGGGCGGCAAGCGCCTGGGCTTTCAGCGCTTCAATTGGAAACTTCGCCGGCATTTCCGAACCGACGACACCGATTAAATAGCGATTTAGGTCGACCTGTTCTGTCACTCCGTTTGCTGCGCGGTACACGGCAACAGTAATGGGCGCAGCCAGGTCGGCTGGTTTCGCGCTTGATTTACCGACTGTCTGACCGATGATTGGCAGATGTAGCTTTTCGGTCTGATGCTTGAACGGCAGAACAATCGCTGCCGGAATGGCTAGGATGATTAAGGCGAAGACGAAGAGGGTCAGAGCGGTTTTCTTCATTGGCGCGTCCTCCAACGGCAGAGTTTTATCGCTCTATTAATATGACAAGCCGCGATTTACTAGAACGCGGCAACAAGAAAAACCTAGAGGTGGAGGTTGAGCGAATGTGCGATTCAATGAAGCGAGACGAGGGATAAATCTCGGTCTTATTTTTTGATGGTTCGGTGCGACTTTTCTCAAAATTCGGTGCAACTTTTCCAAATTTCGGTGCAACTTTTCCAAATTTCGGTGCAACTTTTCCAAATTTCGGTGCAACTTTTCAAGGAATAGGCTTAATTTTTGAACTAAGTCCCTTCCCAAAAGGTTGGCCTTAAAGAGGTCCATTGAAAAATGGTCGTTCCGCGACCGCGGAACGTTCCGATTGATAACGCAACATGCATTTTTAGTGTTTGGGATCAAGCTGCCTCAGAATTTAGTAAATAATCGGTTTCACCTCTGAGCTTCGGCCTAACTTTTGCCGGGTTCGGCCTAACTTTTTTCAGATTTGATGCAATTCCTGAATTTCGGTGCGACTATTGCTTGATTAGGAGCGACTTTTCCGAATTTCGGTGCGACTTTTGCTCGATTAGGTGCGACTCCTGAATTTTGGTGCGACTTTTGCTTGATTAGGAGCGACTTTTCCGAATTTCGGTGCGACTTTTCCTCGATTTGGTGCGACTCCTGAAATTCGGTGCGACTTTCCTCGATTTAGGTGCAACTTTTCCGAATTTCGGTGCGACTTTTCCTCGATTTGGTGCGACTCTCAAAATTCGGTGCGACTTTCCTTGATTTAGGAGCGACTTTTCCGAATTTCGGTGCGACTTTTCCTCGATTTGGTGCGACTCCTGAAATTCGGTGCGACTATTCCTTGATTAGGAGCGACTTTTCCGAATTTCGGTGCAACTTTTGCTCGATTAGGTGCGACTCCTGAATTTTGGTGCGACTTTTGCTTGATTAGGAGCGACTTTTCCGAAATTAGGAGCGACTTTCGCTCGATTAGGTGCGACTCCTGAATTTTGGTGCGACTATTGCTTGATTAGGAGCGACTTTTCCGAATTTCGGTGCGACTATTGCTTGATTAGGAGCGACTTTTCCGAATTTCGGTGCGACTTTTGCTCGATTAGGTGCGACTCCTGAATTTTGGTGCGACTTTCCTCGATTTAGGTGCAACTTTTCCGAAATTAGGAGCGACTTTTCCGAATTTCGGTGCGACTTTTGCTCGATTAGGTGCGACTCCTGAATTTTGGTGCGACTTTCCTCGATTTAGGTGCAACT
>NZ_JAFBEV010000040.1 GCF_016908935.1 Sporolactobacillus spathodeae
CATTATAAAGGATTTTTTTGTCTAGAAACCATATTAATTTTGAACATTCATAGTATTATGAATGGTTTGAATAAAATAGTGAAACGCTAGTATTAGGAAATTAAAAAAACCTAGTGGGATTAAGTGAAAGAGTGAAAGAGAAGTTAAGGCTTAGCCGGCATCCGGAGGCTTTGGCATCACAATATTTTCTAATCTTTGGGCAATGTCGAACTTTTTTTGCGCCCATTTTGCCGATTCAATGTCTTATAATTTAGTTAAACGCATTCATGGGATCCTGCTTTTTTACCTTGTAAATGATGACCTTGATTTGGGAGTCTTGCATATGCCTGCTTTTTTTACAATGCTTTTTCAGTTATTTGAACGCTCGGCTGTTCTCATAGTCTTTTTGTTTATTTTAACGCGGTTTCCGAGATTTAAAGAGATTCTTCAGCGTGAAAAGCATTCGCGACCAGAACTTGCCATTTTAACTGCTCTTTTCAGTTTGTTTGCTATTTTAAGCACATATTCCGGTATTCATGTGGAAGGATCGCTTGTCAATGTTCGCATTGCTACGATCATTTCGAGTGGAATACTTTTTGGACCAGTTGTTGGTATTATTACAGGATTTGTTGCCGGTTTGCATCGTTACTTGATCAATATCGGTGGCGTTACTGCGTTGCCATGTTTTCTTACGAGTTCCTTTGCGGGAATCGTCTCTGTGTTGGTCCATAACCAGGTAAAAAAAGAACATCGCTGGATCTATGGCATTGTGATGGGCATGTTCTGTGAAGTATTGACGATGGTATTGATTCTGCTTATGTCAGGCTCTTTCACCAGAGGCTGGAGCATCGTGTCGCACATTGCGCTTCCGATGATTCTTGGTGAAGTCAATATTGGGTTTATCGTTCTTTTAGTAACCAGCGTTGAAGGAGAGAAGGAACGAATTGCAGCGATGCAGGCGAAGCTTGCACTGGAAATCGCCAATAAGACCCTTCCTTATTTTCGCTCCGTGAATCAAGAGTCATTAAAAAAGATATGCAGTATCATTAAAACGGAAATGGATGCTGATGCGGTTGCGATGACGAATACCGCCCATGTCCTAGCCTATGTTGGCTTTGGCGAGGAACGCTATCCGATTGGCGGAATGATTGTCAGCGCGTTTACGAAAAAGGTCATTCAAGACGGAAAAATCATGTTTTCTAATAACGAGTCCGAACACCATCTGCCACAGATTCAATCTGTTTTGATCATACCGCTTAAGGAAAAGGAAGAAGTGACAGGGACACTCAAAGTTTATTATCGCAAAGCAACCAAGATGACTTATTCACAGCAAACATTAGCTATTGGTTTGTCGCAGCTTATTTCCACTTTGATGGAAATATCGCGCATGGAACAAATTAGAGAGGCTGCTAGCAAAGCAGAAATGCAGGCGCTGCAGTCAAAGATTAATCCCCACTTTCTGTTTAATGCGCTGAATACGATTGCATCGCTGATTCGCCGCGATCCTGCGAAGGCGCGCAAGCTCATCATTCATCTATCAAGCTATATGCGTGCGAATATTGAGCGAACCGATTCGTTTATGAACATGGCTGAGGCGATTCAGCAGGTAAAAGACTATGTGGCGATCGAACAAGCTCGGTTTGGCGATCGGCTTGAGATGGATTATGATCTCGATGCTGTTGCCATTACGGTTCCGAGTTTGCTGATTCAGCCACTCGTAGAGAACGCCATAAAGCATGGCGCGCTAAAACGCCGCGAGCATGGTAAAGTGACGCTTTCTGTTAAAGACATTGGCGATCGGGTGCGCGTGCTCATTCGTGATAACGGTCCCGGTATTGACCAACAGATTATTGATCAACTTTATCAGAATCAAGCATCTGCCAAGAAAATCGGATTGCTTAATGTGCATCAGCGCGTAAAATTAATCTATGGTCAGGGTTTAACGATCAATCGATTGCAAACCGGAACAGAGATTTATTTTGATATGAAGAAGGTGACACGATGAATGCCATTATCGTTGAAGATGAACGCCCGGCACGTGAGGAACTGGAATTTTTAATTAATGAACACAGTTCAATTCGAATCACGCATTGTTTTGAAGATGGATTAGATGTCTTAAAGTTCCTTCATGAAAATGAAACGGACGCTGTTTTTCTGGATATTAACATTCCTTCACTCGATGGTATGCTTCTTGCCGGAAGTATAAGCAAATTTAAACATCGGCCTTACATCATTTTCACCACGGCTTATAAAGAACATGCGGCAAAGGCGTTTGAATTGGAAGCTTTTGATTATCTTTTAAAACCGTATGACGAGCAGCGGATTGCGACGGTTCTTGCCAAATTAGAGAAAGCTTTTGAAAGCAAAGGCACCCAGCAAAAAACGACAATAGTTCAGCACCAGACGCAGCAAATGAGCGATCCACGCTTGGCTCATATTAATTTGCGAAAGAATGAAAAGATTATTGTGAAAGAGCTCGTGAACATTTATTATGCTGAAGCGCGTGAGAAGCTGACGCTTGTTCAGGCAGATGACGGGCTCTATACAATGCCGATGAATTTATCTGAATTTCAAGCGCTGCTTCCGAATGATCTGTTCTTTCGCTGTCATCGTTCGTACACGGTCAATTTGGAAAAAATACGTGAAATTGCCCCTTGGTTTAATCAAACCTACCTGCTTCATCTGAAGGATGTGGCTGTGGAAATACCAGTCAGCCGCAGTCACGTGAAAGATTTTCGTAAGCGTATGCACTTAGAATGAGAAACCACAAAGAGGTAACAGACACCATAAAGCTTCTTCACATCTAAACTTAAGGTCAATAGAAAAAGCGCTGTATCATATGATCAAATCTGCGCTTTTTTTAATGGAACAATTTATAAGACTTTACTCGAGAAAATTCTGCCCAAATGTGCTTTATAGAAGAACATAAAAAATTCATTTCTGCTCTTATGGAAAAATTGTTGAACCATTGAGCATCCTCGCTCAGTGTTCGCGCTGTGAAGCCCACCTGACGCTCTGGTCTTGCTGAGGCTCACGGATCGCCCGCGGCAAGCGAGCAGCCGGAGCGCAATAGTTGAAAAAGGACTTGGCTATGCCAAGTTTTTCTAAAGAGATAAGAATGTATAAAGTTTTTCGCACAAAAATGCAGCGAGGCGCGAGACGCCTGCGGGATTAGCGAGCCAAGTGAGACCCCGCAGATTCTAGTTTGTCAGAGGAGGCTCACGGATCGCCCGCGGCAAGTGAGCAGATTGTTAAAAAAGGACTTGGCTATGCCAGTTTTTCTGATGAAGATAGGTCTTTTTTAATAGATTTCATTTTCTATGCCGATTTGACCAGAAATGCCTTTCCAATAGGAAATTGTATCGATCATGTCCTCTGAATGACGAAAAACAAAATCTTAGTATCTAAGCCATATTTACTAATTAACTTCCATCTTTTACAAATAGAAAATACTGCGAAAACTGGAAAGTAACTTTAAGAAATTATGATCAATTTGTGACAGAATTTATTGAGGTGGGGGAGGATGAAAGAATGATCAGATTCAAGTCAACGAAAAAATGGACAGCTGCTTTGCTTGCCGCTGTGCTGGCCGGAACCGGAGGATATCTTGCTGTGCCCAATACACAGGCTCAGTCCGCAAAGGCAACAGCCAAACACAATGCCGGCAATCATTACGTCACGTATCAGGGAAGCACAACCACGCCGATCAAACACGTTGTTGTCATTTTTCAGGAGAATATTTCATTTGACCATTATTTCGGCACCTACCCGAATGCGCTGAATCCGAAAGGGGAGCCTGCTTTTCATGCGGCACCGAACACGCCGTCAGTTAACGGTCTGAGCGGGGCACTTTTGACAAACAATCCAAACGGCGCGAACCCGCAGAGACTGGATCGTTCGCAGGCTGTTACCGGTGGCAATGACCACAGCTATACCAACGAACAGAAAGCGACGGACGGCGGATTGATGGACAAGTATGTGACTTACGGCGGACGTGGTTCGACGAATGTCATGAACTATTATGACGGCAATACGGTTACCGCATTATGGAATTATGCACAGCATGGCGCGTTAAATGATAATTCATTTGGGACAAGTTACGGACCATCGACACCTGGCGCGCTGAACCTAGTTTCCGGTCAGACACATGGATCAGTGCCTTACACAGCCAATGTCACTGCCGGGGGGACGAAAATCAGCAACGGGGTAGTCAGCGGGCTGGTCAATAACGGAACAACCTATAATGATATTGATCCCTATTATGATCAGGCATCAAAGGGAAAAACAGTCGCACTAACCGGCAAGAATGTCGGCGATCTACTCAATACCAAGAATATTAGCTGGGGCTGGTTCGAAGGCGGATTCCATAATGCTGCGGAGAATCATGACAACGTCGGCGGTACGGGTTCGACGGATTATATCCCGCATCATGAGCCGTTCCAGTACTATCAGTCGACAGCCAATCCAAATCACCTGGCACCGTCAAAAGCATCACTGATCGGGAAAACGGATCAGGCGAATCACCAATATGATTTGGCCGATTTCTGGACAGCAGCTAATTCTGAAAATCTGCCTGCAGTCAGTTTCCTTAAAGCACCTGCCAATCAGGACGGTCATTCCGGTTACTCTGGTCCGCTTGATGAACAGTACTTTCTGACGAATACGATCAATAATTTGGAACAATTGCCATCATGGAAAAGTACGGCTGTGATCATTGCCTATGACGATTCCGATGGATGGTATGATCATGTGATGCCTCCGCTCGTTAACGGATCCAATGACCCGACGGCCGACGCGCTGAGTGGACCTGGCGTTGCCGGACAAGTGAAAACAGGTGCTTATCTTGACCGCGCAGGTTATGGGCCAAGACTTCCACTCCTGGTTATCTCCCCATATGCCCGATCAAATTTTGTCGACAATACACTAACGGATCAGACTTCTGTGTTGCGGTTCATTGAGGATAACTGGAAACTGGGGCGCATTGGCGATCAATCATTTGACGCGATGGCCGGAAGCCTGGAGAATATGTTCGACTTCACCAATCACGGGAAAAATAAGGCGCTCTATCTGAATCCGAATACGGGACTCGCCGAAAGCAAACAAACGGCCCGGAAACAAGGGAACAATTATCTGAAAGACCTATATAAAGAAGCGGGTATTACCATTCCCGATAAAGTTCTGAAATAATCGTCTGAAAATCCAAAAGCAATCTGGCCAAAACCTCTGAGGTGGAAAGAAATTATCCTTTCACCACAGAGGTTTTTTGATTGCTGCTTTCAGTTTTTATTTAAAGGCTTTGTTAAAAATTCTGATAGATCATGCCAAAATGTATCAGCAATACAGCCTGCCCAAATATAATAATCACTTGGTAAGTCCGACTATTGACAGACCTTCAATAAATTAATGAGAGATTCACTTTTACTAATAATCTCAACCATTTGTTTCTCTAATCGTTCCTGGTTCCCCTCCTTGTTACGCAGTATTCCTCTACTCTGTCGATGTCGCGCCCTACTCTGTCGATGTCGCGCCTTACTCTGTCGATGTTGCGCCTTACTCTGTCGATGCTACGCCCTACTCTGTCGATGTTGCGCCTTACACTGTCGATGTCGCGCCTTACTCTGTCGATGTTGCGCCTTACTCTGTCGATGCTACGCCCTACTCTGTCGATGTCGCGCCTTACACTGTCGATGTTGCGCCTTACACTGTCGATGTTGCGCCTTACTCTGTCGATGTTGCGCCTTACACTGTCAATGTTACGCCCTACACTGTCGATGTTGGGCTCAACTCTGTCGATGTTGCGCCTTACACTGTCGATGTCGCGCCTTACTCTGTCGATGTTACGCCTTACTCTGTCGATGTTGCGCCTTACACTGTCGATGTCGCGCCTTACTCTGTCGATGTTACGCCTTACTCTGTCGATGTTACGCCCTACACTGTCGATGTTATGCCTTACTCTGTCGATGTCGCGCCTTACTCTGTCGATGCTACGCCCTACACTGTCGATGTTGCGCCTTACTCTGTCGATGTTGCGCCTTACTCTGTCGATGTTGTGCCTTACACTGTCGATGTTGCGCCTTACACTGTCGATGTTGCGCCTTACACTGTCGATGTTACGCCTTACTCTGTCGATGTTGCGCCTTACTCTGTCGATGTCGCGCCTTACTCTGTCGATGTTACGCCTTACTCTGTCGATGCTACGCCCTACACTGTCGATGTTGCGCCTTACTCTGTCGATGTCGCGCCTTACTCTGTCGATGCTGCGCCCTACTCTGTCGATGTTGCGCCTTACTCTGTCGATGCTACGCCTTACACTGTCGATGTTACGCCTTACTCTGTCGATGTTGCGCCTTACACTGTCGATGTTGCGCCTTACTCTGTCGATGTCGCGCCTTACTCTGTCGATGTTACGCCTTACACTGTCGATGTTACGCCGGAATATATGGTGATCTTTATCCGAATAGAGATCAGGCGTTGGCAACAGCGCTCAACGGGTTTATGACGTTGCCGCAAGAGAAAGAGAAAAAAGCCTGTGACCCCAAACCAGCTAAAAATAGGTGGATTTCGCGAATAATATAAAGAGAAGCAGAGAGGTATCGCGCCCTTGGAAGTGCCATAGGGTACGTAAGTTCAAGTAGTGACACGTCGGTGACATTTTGGTGACATACCATAAAGAAAAGGCTCAAAACCCTTGATATAACAGGATTTTGAGCCTTTATGTGATTACCCCATCTGGATTCGAACCAGAACATCGCGGCCCCAGAAACCGCTGCCTTACCGTTTGGCCATGGGGTAATGGTCAATCAGAACATGTACTATTATATCCAGGTGGTTATATAATTGCAAGGGTTTGTTCGAAAAAAATTTTACTTTTTTCCAGAAACGGTGATTTTTCCCGGTAAAACAAGGTATTTCGCAGGAACAATAAAAGACACGGAAGCGGTTTGCGAGCGAGAAAACAGGTCTTGAACCTGTCCAAGCTTTAGTGGCATAATAAAAATATTGACGAATTATGGAAGTCCGGGGAGCGATTATGATGCGTTTGGTACTCTTATCGGGTGGATCGGGCAAACGGCTTTGGCCATTGTCAAATGATGCCCGTTCAAAACAATTTCTAAAAGTGCTGGAAGATGATGGCAAACAGTTGCGTTCGATGGTTCAGCGGGTGTTCGGCCAGTTGAATCAGGTGGGTCTTGGCGATTCGACGGTGGTCGCGACAGGCAAAGGACAGGTTGAAATGCTGCAGGATCAGCTGGGTGATGCCGTGCCACTGATTGTCGAACCGGAACGTCGGGATACATTTCCGGCGATTGCGCTCGCAGCGTCTTATTTTTATTCGATGACCGACGCGACCCTCGATGACGTGGTCGCCGTGTTACCGGTCGACCCTTATGTTGAGACGAGCTTTTTCAAGAGAATTCTTGATCTTGAAGATCTCGTCAACCGGACTGACGCGGATCTGGCACTGATGGGTGTGCAGCCGACTTACCCTTCAGAAAAATACGGCTATATTGTTCCAGCGAAGGGTGAAAAAAAGGATTATATTGATGTGGATCACTTTACCGAAAAACCGAAGCAGGAATTAGCAAAGCAGCTGATCGCGAATTCCGCGCTCTGGAATTGCGGTGTTTTCGCCTTTCGTTTGCGCTATGTGATTGCCAAACTCGAAGAATTGTGCTTGCCGCTCAATTACGAAGAGCTGTCTAACCATTTCGCGGAACTGCCGAAAATCAGTTTTGATTATGCCGTCGTTGAAAAAGCAAAGCGTATTGTCGCTTTGTCTTACGATGGATTCTGGAAGGATCTTGGCACGTGGAACACGCTAACTGAAGAAATGGATACAAGCCAAATTGGCCGCGGGATTATTAGCGCCGATTCGGAAAACACACATTTGATTAATGAACTGGATTTACCAGTGACAGTGATTGGCGTGTCGAACGCTGTCGTTGCTGTCAGTCCAGACGGTATTCTGGTCGCCGATAAAGACCAGAGTCCGCGCGTTAAAGAAGTGATGAAAGGTTTCGACCAGCGGCCAATGTATGAAGAACGGCATTGGGGTTCCTATCACGTCTTGGACTATACGAGTTATGTAAAGAACCATGAAGAAGTGCTGACGAAGAAGCTCAAAATAAAGGCGGGCATGAATCTCAGCTATCACTGCCACCACATGCGTCAGGAAGTTTGGACGGTTATCAAGGGAAACGGTCGTTACGCCGAAAACGGTGTGATCCGATCGGTGAAACCTGGCGACGTTGTGATCGTCAAAGCGGAAACGATGCATGCGATTATTGCTGACGAGGCACTGGAATTAATTGAGGTGCAGATGGGCACGCAATTGATTGAGGAAGATATTAAACGGCAATATTATAAATGGGATGAAATCGAAGCGAACTGCTCAGTGGTTCGTAGCTGAAGATGATTCATTCACGGGGAGATATCCAGCGAAAGGCTGGTCGTTCTGCCCGTTTTTCTTTGAATTTAATAAATGTATATAATTTTCGCAAAAAGTGGAAAGAAGAAGCTAGGTTCGGTTCGACTTTTGGAGCAACTATTGTTCAATTCGGAGCAACTTTTTACGGATTAGGAGCAACCCTCGGATTTCGGAGCAACTTTTCCATGATTCGGAGCAAATTTGCTTAAAGAAACCTTACCTGGGCCGAGTTTTCCCATCCATACGCTGGGGCAGTTTTGATCAGACGGTGGAAATGCTAGAATAGGTCATAGGTTTAAAAAGTTATTATCGAAGGATGCGAGATCAATGAGCACGATTAACGAGAAGAAATTTCTGGAAGATTTGCAGTCGCTGATTGCGATCAAAAGCACGAGAGACATCGCCGCCGCAACGGACGGTGCCCCGTTTGGCCCCGGACCGCGCGAGGCTCTCGATAAGATGCTTGAGCTTGGCGCTCGTGATGGTTTTCGTACGAAGAATCTGCAAGGGTACGCCGGTTATATTGAATATGGACCGGAAGACGCAGAAGATTATATCGCGGTGCTCGGCCATGTTGACGTTGTCCCGGCTACCGGCAACTGGGCGCATGATCCGTTCTCTGTTCATCTGGAGGACGGCACGCTGTATGGCCGCGGTGTCATCGACGACAAAGGACCAACGATGGCTGCCTATTATGCTTTGAAAAGTGTCAAAGAATCCGGAACAGCATTGAAGCACCGGATTCGTCTTGTGATCGGAACAGATGAAGAGAGTGGCTGTGACTGCATGGTCAAATACAACGAACTGGAACCGATGTCGTTGTTCGGTTTCGCGCCAGACGCGGAATTCCCACTGATTTTTGCGGAAAAAGGTCGTATTTTCGCACGGATTGACGTGCCGGCTGCTTTTGAAGAAACAGCTCTTCGTCTCAAGCAATTCTACTCCGGCGAACGCGTGAATATGGTACCGGATCAGGCGTATGCTGTGCTATCCGGCGCAGCTGCCGAGCAGGCTGTCGAAGAAGCCAAGCATCTCCTCGCGGCACAGAATATTGATTTTACCGCAGAAAAGATCGGTGCTGACTGGAAATTGACAGTCAAAGGACAGTCCGCACATGGCTCGGAACCGGCTGGTGGTGTCAATGCCGCGTTCCTGCTCGCCGGCGCTCTGCTTGATTTGTCGTTTGCAGCTGAAGAAAAAGCCTATCTCGCTTTTCTTGGCCAAACGCTTCAGGGCGATTTTGATGGTAAAAATCTAGGCATTGCGTTTCAGGATGACGTGTCAGGCAAATTGACTGTCAACGCTGGATTATCCCGTTATGAATCAGGTAAAGGTGGCAGTGTGTCGCTCGATATTCGCTGCCCGATTAAAGCTGTATTGAAAGATACGGCGGCTACGCTCGCTGCATCGGTCGAAGCACTTGGCTTTTCAATTGGCGATCAGGACATCAACAAGCCGCTTTATGTCGATCCGAAGCATCCGGGTGTGCAAATTCTCAAACACGTTTATGAGAAAAATATGGGCCAGAACGATGTCAAATTGCTGACATCCGGTGGCGGCACCTATGCGCAATACTTGGATGCTGGCGTGGCATTCGGTGCCTGCATGCCGGACTATCCGTATACCGGTCACCAGGTCGATGAACATGTCCGTTTGAGTGATCTGCTGCTTGCGTCCGATATTTACGCAGACGCGATTCGGGAACTTGGCAATATGGAAAAATAAATCTTAGTAATTAGATAGGAAAAATATTTATTGATTGACGCTTTGCGAAAATTCTAATATATTATTAGAAAAGTACTTTGCGATCGGGAGCGGTCAGAATGGGGAAAAAACCGATAATCGGCATCACGACGGGATATGTCAAAAAGAACGATTTTGTACAAGGTCCGTATGTGCATGAAGATTATCTTGAAGCCGTTACGCGCGCGGACGCCGTGCCGGTGCTCCTGCCATACCAGGCAGAAGGGGCGGCCGAACAGCTGCTTGGACTTTGTGATGGCCTGATCTTGAGTGGCGGCAGCGATGTCGATCCGCGTTTCTATGACGAGGATCCGTTGCCGCAGATTGATTGGTTTAATACGGAACGCGATCAGTTTGAAATGAAGCTCCTGCGTTTGGCGCTGGCAGCGGATAAACCGATTCTGGGCATCTGCCGTGGGTTTCAGTTGATGAATGTCGCGTTTGGCGGCAGCCTGATACAGGATCTGCAGACGCAGCGCGAGCAAGCGATTCAGCATGTGCAACGCGTGCCGCGGGTGAAAGCGACGCACAGTGTCCGGCTACTGCCGGACAGCGGGCTCTCCCGTCTCTTTGACCGCCGCGAATCTTTTTTCGTTAACAGTTTGCATCATCAGGCCATTAAGACACTGGCTGCTGAGTTGAAAGCCGTCGCTTTTGCTGGAGATGGTGTGATTGAAGCAGCCGAGCATCGGAATTCGGAACGAATCCTTGGCGTTCAATGGCATCCAGAATCGATGACCGCAGGCGGCGATCCGCTGATGCTCCGCCTGTTCCGTCAGTTTGTCCGCCAATGCGACCGTCCGGTAAACGAACCAGTGCCATCTGGCAGCGATCAATCTATAACTGAATAAAAGGGCATAAAATCGAGAGGCTGTCTCATTGTTTTTTCAACGATGAGGCAGCCTTTTTTACAAGAAAAGAATGTATAAGATTTTGCGTTAAAAATGTAGCGAAGGCGCGAGACGCCTGCGGAAGCAGCGAGCCAAGTGAGACCCCGCAGATACCAGCCTGTCTGAGGAGGCTCACGGATCGCCCGCGGCAAGCGAGCAGCCGAAGCACAATTGTTACAAAAAAGGACTTGGCTAAGCCAAGTTTTTCTGGTTTGTGGGAAACTAAATGACTACCGGATTGCCGGAAGCACGTGCTCAATCGCCGGAAGCACGCGTCCAATCGTTTGAACCACGTATTTTCGCATATGGAAGAAAGGGTTTCGTAAAAGTCGTTGAAGATTTTGATTCATTTTCTACACTTTTCAAGCGAATAAGATGCTTTTTGTCTCAATAGTGTATCAATAAGTGCACTTCGGCATAAATAAAGTGAATAAGAACTTACTTTTTCCCGTGCAGCCTGTTAAAATAGCAATACAAAGACAACGAATTTTAGCATGTTCCGACGAAATCCGTGGTATGAGACTATGGAGCTGTCCAATCTTGCAATCTGTTACCCTATCTGTGATGCTCGAAAGGCAATGAAAAGTTTAATATTTTGGGGGCTTTTTAGTTGATCGCAAAAGGTGTTTGGCTCATTATCTCGGTCTTTCTTAACGCGTTTGGCAATGCATTAACGGTTAAAGCGGCACTTGGTTCAGCGCCTTGGACAGCGGCCAGTCTTAATTTGTCGAATGTTTTTGGTATTACGGTCGGTAATGCGCTGATTATTATGGGTGCCGTCGTTCTGATCGCTGATGATTTACTGCGGAAACATTGGAACGGTATCAAAGACTTTTTTAATTTTCTTTATGTCCTGTCCTTTGGTTACGTGGTCGATCTTTGGCTAATGCTGATGCAGCAAATCGTGATCAGCAATTTGTTTGGACGCGTCGTCATTTGTGTTTTTGGAATTCTGTGCATCGGTGCGGCGCTTTCGATTTATTTTCGCGTCAACCTTGTCCTTCATCCTGTATGTGTCAAGGTTTTCTCGGAAGCCTTTACTAGGGAAGGACTTCTTAGTTCTTAATTTGTACACCTTAGGTATTAAATCATTTTCAAGCAAGC
>NZ_JAFBEV010000041.1 GCF_016908935.1 Sporolactobacillus spathodeae
GGTGCAACTCCTGAAATTCGGTGCGACTTTTCTTGATTTAGGAGCGACTTTCTCGTGATTCGGTGCGACTTTTGTTCGATTTGGTGCGACTCTTGGAATTCGGTGCGACTTTTCTTGATTTAGGAGCGACTTTCTCGTGATTCGGTGCGACTTTTGTTCGATTTGGTGCGACTCTTGGAATTCGGTGCCATTTTCGGCCTAACTTTTGGGAGATTCGGTCTAACTTTTTATCGGTTCGGTCTAACTTTTCCCTGCTTCGGTCTAACTTCAGATTTTCGGCCTAACTTTTCAGGGATTCGGTCTAACTTTTTATCGGTTCGGTCTAACTTTTCCCCGCTTCGGTCTAACTTCAGATTTTCGGCCTAACTTTTCGGGGATTCGGTCTAACTTTTTACTGTTCGGTCTAACTTTTCCCCGCTTCGGTCTAACTTCAGATTTTCGGCCTAACTTTTGGGAGATTCGGTCTAACTCCTGATTTTCGGCCTAACTTTTCCCTGCTTCGGCCTAACTCCTGATTTTCGACCTATCTTTTGGGAGATTCGGTCTAACTTTTTATCGGTTCGGTCTAACTTTTCCCCGCTTCGGTCTAACTTCAGATTTTCGGCCTAACTTTTCGGGGATTCGGTCTAATTTTTTAACGGTTCGGTCTAACTTTTTCCCGCTTCGGTCTAACTTTTTATTGGTTCAGCCTAACTTTTCCCTGCTTCGGCCTAACTCCTGATTTTCGACCTAACTTTAGGAATAGGCTTAACTGTGAACTCAGTCCCTTTTCAAAAGAGCCAGTTCCAGTGCTTGTTTGCTTTTTTGATACTGCTTAAAGCGATCATTGAAAATGGTCGTTCCGCGACCGCGGAACATTCCGATGGATTACGCAACATGTATTTTCAGTGTTTGGAATCGAGCGCTGCCTCAGCGTATTAATTGGTTTTACTTCTGAGGTTCGTTCTAACTTTCCACTATTTATCCCTGCTTTGCTCGGAATCTGTAACTTTTTGCGGAGGTAAGTTACATGGGTGCAACTCTCAATTAGCTAATTTTTCTGAAATCTTAAGGATTATGAACATAAGAAAAACTTGGCTTAGCCAAGTCCTGTTTCAACTATTGCGCTTCGGTTGCTCGCTTGTCGCGGGCAGGGCGGGAGCCTCCCCGGACCGATAGTAATCTGTATGGTCTCGCTGGCACGCTGTTCCCGCAAGGCGCCAGCGCACCTCGCTGCATTTTTGTGCAAAAATCCTTATACTTTCTTAAAAAAAGCTGTCCACTGGCTTTATCCGCCTCTGGACAGCTTTTCATATAAGCAGTAATTATTCTTCTTCCGCGCTGTCCCATTCGGTCAAAATTTCGGGACCGTCCTTTGTAATGGCCAGTGTATGCTCGTACTGTGCCGACAGCGATCCATCAATTGTCCGCGCCGTCCAGCCGTTGTCATCCACTTTGGAATGCCAGTCGCCGATATTGAGCATCGGTTCGATCGTAAGCGTCATTCCTTCGCGCAACCTCAAACCGCGGCCCGGATTGCCATAATGGGCAACCGCTGGATCTTCATGCATTGTCGGTCCAATGCCGTGGCCGACAAATTCGCGTACGACGCTCAATCCTTCTGCTTCAGCATATTCTTGAATCGCGTGGCCAATATCGCCAAGCCGATTGCCGACAACCGATTGAGCAATCCCTCTGTACAGCGCTTCTTTGGTTACCTGAAGCAAATGTTCCGCTTCTTCGGAAACCGTTCCGACTGGATAACTCCAAGCCGAATCCGACAAGGCGCCATTCAGGTTGACGACCATATCGATGGTGACGATGTCTCCGTTCTTCAATGCTTTCTTATTCGGAAAGCCGTGGCAGATTTCATCATTTACCGAAGCGCAGGTGGCATATTTATACCCCTGGAATCCCTTTTCTTCCGGTATCGCGCCATGCTTTTCGAGAAAATCATTAACAAATTCTTCGATCTCCCAAGTGGTGATTCCCGGGCGGATCATCTTCTGAATCTTTCGATGCGCCAGTGCCAGTAGCTGGCCTGACTTCTTCATTTCGGCAATTTCATTCTTTGATTTCAACTGTATCATTACGCCTGTTCACTCCTATATCATCCAGCCGCGCAGGGTTTCCCTGCACAACCATCCATACTCCTAGTTTACCACTTTCCGCAAGGCTCTAACGACTCGACTGGCGTTCTTCCATCGAATGATTCAGGAAATAAATCAGCGATTGCAGTTCAACTGTCATATCAACATGGCGGACATAGACATCTGCAGGCAGCGAAAGCCGTACTGGAGAAAAGTTCAAGAAGCCGCGGATGCCCGACGCCATTGCCTGTTCAGCCACGGATTGTGCCTGATCAGCTGGTATCGTCAGAATGGCGGCTGTGATGTCACTGTTATCATCTGTCCGCAGTGCGTCCATCGGATGAATTTCCGTCCCACCGATTGTTTTTCCTGTTTTTTCTGGATTTTTATCATAGGCCCGGACAATTTGTGTATTATTATTTTTCCTGAAATTATGATTGAGCAGCGCCGTGCCCAGATGTCCGACACCAATAAGAATAACTTTGGATAATTCATCCTGATATAAAATTTTTTTCAAAAATTCCATCAAGTGCTGGGTATTATAGCCGTACCCTTTTCTTCCTAAAGCACCGAAATAAGAAAAATCTTTGCGGATTGTTGTGGAATCAATCTGAACAATTTTACCAAATTCCGATGACGAAATTCTTGTTTTGCCGTTTGATACCAAATGCTGCAAGGAGCGATAATACAGCGGCAAGCGCTCGGCTGTGGCTTGCGGTACCTTTTGATTGGCCATCTTGGCTCTCCCCCCCATGGTTGCCGTTTTTTTCTCAGTCCTTACATGCCCCGCTTCTGTTCTAGCTAGACACCCTTTTTACACTATACAACAAAAAAAGCAAGATGTGCTGAAAGGTGCTTAAAGCCCTTTCACTGGAAATACCAGAAGACTGTCTGCTATTGCCGATTCTTCAGCGATTACGCTACAATTAGGAGAGTGCGGATAAAGCAGTGCTTCTCTTTGGCTGTTTATGGACGTGCACAATGCTGAGGTGACTTTTCTATGATTCTTTTGCAGACACAGGATATCTGTAAGTCATTTGCTGCAGAGCCTATTTTAACAAATCTTTCCATTGAAGTTAAACTCGGGGAACATGTCGCGCTTGTCGGACGCAATGGCGCAGGCAAATCGACGTTGCTGAAGATCATTGCTGGTGCGATCAGCGCAGACAGCGGCCAAATCGTGATGCCAAAAGAGCGGACGATGGGCTATCTTCCGCAGAACGCGACTTTAAATTCCTCGCGCGGGATCTATGATGAATTACTAACTGTTTTCCAACCGCTGCTTGATACTGAACAGAAGCTACATCAGATGGAAGCGCAAATGGCCGCCCATGGGGATTTAAGTGAGAAGGATTATACGCAGCTTCTTAGTGCCTACGACGCGCTTCTGGCGGATTTCAAGGCGAAAGGCGGCTACACCTATCAAGCAGAAATACGCAGTGTCTTGAATGGACTGAAATTCGGTGGCTTTCCAGACAATACGCCGGTCAGCAACCTCTCCGGTGGACAGAAGACGCAGCTGGCGCTTGGCAAATTGCTTTTGATTAAACCGGATTTGCTGATTCTTGACGAACCGACGAACCATTTGGACATCGACACGCTGACTTGGCTCGAAACTTATTTGCAACGCTATCCAGGCGGCATTTTGGTTGTCTCCCACGATCGCTATTTTCTGGATAAGGTCGCGACGAAGGTCTATGAAATCGCCAGACATCAAGCCAAGAAATACAGTGGCAATTACTCGCGCTATCTCGACTTGCGATCGGCAGAATATGAACAAGCGATGAAAAATTTTGAGAAACAGCAGAAAGAAATTTCACGATTAAATGATTTCGTACAGAAAAATATTGTCCGCGCCTCAACCACAAAACGGGCGCAAAGCCGCCGCAAGCAATTGGATAAATTGGAGCGAATGGATAAACCGCGTGGCGATGAAAAATCAGCCAATTTCTCCTTCAGCACTGAAAAGCAGAGCGGACGCGATGTGCTTGCGGTCACTAACCTGACCGTTGGCTATGCCGGTCAAGCGATGATTAAAGATCTTAATTTTCAGCTGACGCGCGGGGATCGCGTCGCTCTTGTCGGACCAAACGGAATTGGCAAATCAACCGTCCTTAAGGCGATCACCGGCGACCGTACGCGCCTCGCCGGCGAGGTCCGCCTCGGCAGCCAAGTATCGATTGGTTATTACGATCAGGAACAGACAAGCCTGACCGGCACGAAGACTGTTCTGAATGAATTATGGGACGATTATCCGCTGAAACCAGAAAATGAAATGCGCAATGTGCTCGGTCGTTTTCTTTTTTCAGGGGATGAAGTCATGAAGATCGTCAGCCAGCTCAGTGGCGGGGAAAAAGCACGGCTGCTGCTTGCCAAATTGATGATGCGTCATGACAATTTGTTGATTCTTGATGAGCCCACCAACCATCTGGATCTAGACAGTAAAGAAGTGCTCGAAGCCGTGCTTGAGGATTATTCCGGAACGATTTTATTTGTGTCACACGACCGCTATTTTATCAATCATATCGCTGATCACGTTTTTGAATTGTCGCGCGACGGGCTTGTCGCCTATCTCGGTGACTACGATTACTATATTGAGAAGAAAAATGAACAGGCAGAGCTTGCCAAATTGGAAATTGAAACTGCAGCGCCAGCCGCTCAAACGGCTACTCCCTCCTCAGGAAAGCAGCAATTTCTTCAAGATAAAGAACAGAAGAAAAAGAAAAGACAACTCGAGCGTTCCATTGAACAAATGGAACAGGAAATCAGTACGCTTGAGTCATCTATCGATGCCAAGCAGCAATCGCTGATTACGCCGGAAGTCTTTAACGATACACGAAAAGCCAAAGAAGTTCAGGCGGAAATCGAGGCGAATGAAGCCAGGCTTGCGCAATTAATGGAGGAATGGGAAAGCGCGCAATTGGCCATCGACGCCCTCGAGCAATAAATGCATCAGAAAAACTAGCCAAGAATTCCTTTGAAATCTTTATACTTTCTTAGCGTTCAAAAAAAGGGAAGAACGGACAGGCAACGCTCCGTTCTTCCCTTTTTTATCTCTTATCTACAAGCAAAAATGCGACAGACCGACAAAGTAATTAGCACCCCTATTCACGCGTTGAAATCGACTGAATCGAGACTGCTTTATAGCCTGCACGAGCGATCACGGTCCGTAGCTTTTTTTCCGGCAAATCTTCTTTCATCCGCACGGTCGCTTCCCGGTCGCTTAACCGGACCTCTGCAGAGACGCCTTCGAGCTGGTTCAGCGCATTCTGCACACGAATTTTACAATTGCGGCAGGTCATTCCATCGATTTGGATTTTCTTTTGATAGGTGTAGTGCTGCGGATTCGGATCCGCTCCCTTTATTTCCTCGAGACGCTCGCAGCCACTGCCGCCGCAGCAACCCGAACGCAAACTGCTAAGCGCGTGGCGTCCAGCAAGAAAAAGAAGCACCGCAAGAGCGGCACAAAGCAGCCATGTAACCACAGTCAGGACTTCCCTTCTTGAATAATCAGCGCCGCGCGCTCAGACTGCAGAGCGGCTTGGCGCGCCTTCGCCAAAGTTTTCGCATTCGGCCGCCTCAAACCTTTCGCACGCAATTGATGTGCTGGGCATACCGCCCGTGCCCCGCAATCCGCGCAGGCACCCTGCCGGCAAATCGAACGGATAGCTAGCCCATAGAGCGGCACCAGAGCAAGGACAATCAGAATCGTTGCCAGATTCATCGTGAAGCCTCCAGTCCATCCACAATTTTTTCTGCTTTCGGGTGGCTGCCATACGCCGGTCGGAAGAGTAGAAAAATCACAAATGCAATCAAAAGAATGGCCAGCGCCGTACCGACATCAAAACTTTTACCAAGAAGCAGGAAACGGCCTAGTTGATTGAAAACAAAAGCAATACCATAGCCGAGCGCCATTTGATAACCAATCGCAATTGCTGTCCACTTATAGGAATTCATTTCTTTTGCCGTCGTGCTCATTGCGACAATACACGGCGGGTTAAACAAATTAAACAGCATGAAGGAAAACGCACCGACCGATGTAAACATCGAACCAATTCCGGAAATAAGCGCGTGCGAATTGGCCGTATCTGAAACACCGTTCAATACGGCGAGGGTGCCAACCGCGTTTTCTTTCGCTGCCAACGCGCTGATCGACGCAACTGCGCCCTTCCATGTGCCGAAACCAAGCGGTGCGAAGAACCAACTGATCATATGGCCAATGGAAGCAAGCATGCTCGCTTCAACATTGCTGACCATTTGCAGTCTCCAGCTGAAGGAGGACAGAAACCAGATCAGGCTGCAAGCCAGAAAAATAACCGTACCCGCCTTGATGACAAAATGTTTGCTGCGCTCCCACATATGGAGCAGCACACTTTTCAAAGATGGCAAGTGGTAAGCCGGCAATTCCATCACAAAAGGAGCCGGTTCGCCAGCAAACAGACGCGTTTTCTTCAGAATGATGCCTGACATCGCGATCATCGCGATGCCGAGCAGATACATTGCCGGAGCGATCCAGCTCGATCCCGGGAAGAAAGTCAGAACCATCATCGTAATAATGGTTAATTTTGCCCCACACGGCATAAATGTCGTTAGCATAATCGTCATCCGCCGGTCCTTCTCACTCTCAATCGTCCGTGTCGCCATAATGCCTGGCACGCCGCAGCCGGAACTAATCAAGATTGGTATAAACGATTTCCCGGAGAGTCCAAAGCGGCGGAACAGACGATCCATGATAAAAGCCACTCGCGCCATATAACCTGAATCTTCGAGTATGGACAGAAAGAAAAACAATATCATCATCTGTGGAATAAAACCGAGAACAGTTCCCACGCCGCCAATGATCCCGTTAACAATTAGACTGATCAGCCAGCCCGCTGTCCCGACAGATGTCAGTAGCTGTGTCGCGCCGTTCGTTAGCCAATTACCGAACAACGTATCGTTTGTCCAGTCTGTCACGAATGTGCCGACTGTCGTCACCGAAATATAGTAGATCAGCCAAATGATTGCGATAAAAATTGGCAACGATAAGAAGCGATTCGTCACAACCTGATCAATCCTATCGGTGACGGACAATTTTTTTCCAGCTTTGCGGACGCAGTCGCTGACCACCTCGTCGATAAAATCATAGCGTTCATTCGTGATAATTGTTTCACTGTCATCACCGAATTCCTGCTCTGCTGCGACAATAATCGATTCAATCGTTTGCAACAGACTGTCCGGAAACTGCATCGCGTCCAATACTTTTTGATCGCGCTCAAATAATTTGACTGAATACCAACGTAATTGTTCCGGCATTGCCCGATCGCCGATCAGCGTACTGATTTCAGAGAGTGCCGCTTCCACCTTCTTGCTAAAAAGAGCAAATGATTGGTGCGTTTTTTCCGCTGCCGCTAATCGGACAGCCATTTTCGCCGCGTCCATCAATCCAATTGCTTTCACAGCTGAAGTCTCAATTATTTTGCAATGGAATTCTTTCTCCAGTTTCTTGATATCTATCTTATCGCCGGATTTACGGACGATATCAATCATATTAAGCGCGATGATGACGGGAATCCCAAGCGCAACAACCTGCGTCGTCAAATAAAGATTTCGTTCCAGGTTCGTCGCGTCAACAAGATTAATCACCGCGTCAGGACGGTCATTGATCAAATAATTGCGACTGACAACCTCTTCAAGCGTATAGGGAGAAAGCGAGTAGATCCCCGGAAGATCAGTGATGATTACGCCCTTATGTCCCTTGAGCCGGCCTTCTTTTTTTTCGACGGTCACACCAGGCCAGTTGCCGACATATTGACTGCTTCCGGTTAAATGATTGAACATCGTTGTTTTGCCACAATTGGGATTACCAACCAATGCAATCTTCATCGTCCTCCCCCTCCTCAATTAGGATAATTCAATATTTTCTGCTTCGCTTTTTCGAATCGATAGTTCATAGCCCCGCACCGTGATTTCAATTGGGTCACCAAATGGAGCAACCTTGCGAACCGTCACTTTCGCTCCCCTTGTTATTCCCATATCCATAATTCGCCGTCTGAGGGCACCTTCACCCAGGATACCGGCAACCCGCACCGTATCGCCCGGCTGAGCATCTTTAAGAGTTTTCAACAATATCGACTCCTTTTCCGATTCAATAGGTCATGACCCGTCTCGCCATCGCTTTGCTGATCGCAAGCCGCGTTCCTTTTATTGTCACAATGACATTTCCGTTTGTTTCTGTTACAACTGTCAGTTCGGCGCCCTCAATCAGACCGAGATGGCGTATGAATCGTTTGCTGTCATCCTTACCTGAAATCGATTTGACGCGCACTTGTTCACCCGCGCGAACCATACTCAACGGCAGCGCTGGTCTTCCCGATTCGGTATGCGGATCGATCATGGCCGCGTTTGGCCTATTTTCTTCTTTCAATCGGAACGTCTCCTTATGCATGGCAAACAGTATACTGCTTGCGATCTTTGCAATGAATTAATTGTACCGATACATTCATTCTATTGATAATGATTTTCATTGTCAAACTGATTAACGGCAGTATCCCCGAGATGGCCTTTCCATGACTTGATCATGGCGTTGAAAAAACTAACAAGGGAATATATCCTGCCGAAGCCGAAAAAATTCGTTAAAAATCTTCAATCGCGAGGTTCGGGCTGCCGTTTAAAGACAAATCTGCGCGCATGCCTTTGAGGTAGCCAATTGTTCCAGCGGCCGCAATCATCGCCGCGTTATCCGTACAATATTTCAGCGGCGGAATGACCAGCGGGATGCTGCGGCGATTCGCCGCAGCTGTCATTTTTTGCCGAACATTGCTGTTTGCGGACACACCGCCGGCTACAAGAATCTGGTGTACTTGAAAGCGTTCTGCCGCCATCATCGTTTTCTTAACCAGTACGTCACTGACACTTTCCTGAAAGCTGGCAGCCACGTCTTCTGCCTTTACAGACTGACCGCGTTGCCTGCTGTTATGAAGATAATTCAGCACGGCTGATTTCAAACCGCTAAAGCTGAAATCAAGTGACCCTTCCTCAAGCCAGGCACGTGGAAAATCAATCACGGCCTTACCGTTTTTTGCCAGTCGATCAATTTCCGGTCCGCCAGGATATGGCAAACCGAGCGACCGCGCAACCTTGTCGAACGCCTCGCCAGCTGCATCGTCGCGCGTCGTTCCCATGACCTCATAAGATCCATGCGTCCGCATCAGAACAAGTTCGGTATGCCCGCCAGAGACGACAAGGGCAATCAACGGGAATTGTAATTCAGTGACAAAGCGGTTGGCATAGATATGACCGGTGATATGGTGTACCGGCACGAGCGGCAACCCATGTGCAAAGGCCAGCGCCTTTGCCGCATTGACGCCGACCAAAAGTGCACCTATCAACCCTGGTCCCTGTGTCACCGCGATCGCGTCCAGATCGCTCCAGGAAACACCTGCCTCGTTCATTGCCTCTTCAACCATCACTGTAATTTGATCGACATGGTGACGTGAGGCAACTTCAGGTACCACACCACCGAAGCGTCGGTGTATATCAATTTGCGACGCAACCGCATTCGAACGGATGATTTTCCCATTCTCAACAACTGCCGCAGCCGTTTCATCACAGCTTGTTTCAATAGCCAATATCAACGTTTTTTCCTCAAATGAAAAACTCATAACCTCACCCACATTACCAGCGCATCTTCACTGTTATTCGTATAGTAATTTTTCCGGATGCCGCCATCGCTAAATCCAAGCTTCCGGTACAAATTTTGCGCAATCTGATTGCCGACCCGGACTTCGAGACTCATCGAGCGGGCCCCACGCATCTTGGCAAAAGCCATCACGTGACGGAGCAACCCTTCACCGACTTTATACCCTCGATACCTGCTGAGCACAGCTAGATTAGTCACATGCGCTTCATCGATAATCACCCATACCCCGCAGTAACCAATAATCTGATTCAGATATTCGGCAACAAAATAAGTGGCGAAATGATTATTGGTCAACTCATTATGAAAAGCCTGTTCCGACCACGGTACATCGAAGGCATTATGCTCCACGATCAGCACCGGGCCAATGTCCTCGACTTCCATTTTTCGGATTGAGACGGAATCAGCGCCGCGCATCGTCATCGCTCCTGATTGGCAAGCCATTTTGCTTCGGCTTCAGCCATTCTCAAATAGACCGGCAGGAAATGATGTATGTCCGAAACCGGTTCTTTCTCTAAGCCGAGGCGAGCAAGTTCCCCTGGTCTCGGACTATTCTGCGTCGCTGTCCCAAGATGCGCCCATTGATACTTTTCAAGCGCTTCTCGCCAGATACTAAGATCATTACTAAGAAAAAGCACGGGCTGGTCCAAATGTTCAAGCTTCGGCAGCCAATCCTTCATCAATAGCAATTGATCAGCCGCAACGCTTTCAACCCTACCGCCAGATGAGCGATAGAGACCGGCAAAAACCTGTCCACGGCGTGCGTCAAAGAAAGGGGCGATATAGCCATTGAAATAGCGGCCGTTTTGCGCGACAATTTCCAGGCTCGAGACACCGACCAGTTCTTTTTTCAGCGTCCAGGCCAGTGTCTTGGCAATCGTCACGCCAATTCGCAGACCTGTATAGGAACCGGGTCCATAAGCCACCACAATCCGATCCAATTCCTCAGGCCGGATCCCAATAGCTTCCGTCATTTGTGCAATGGCCGGCATCAGTCGTTCCGAATGATTCTTTTTGCTATTGGTAATTAACTCTGCTAAAACCTTTTCCTCAGTGGCAATCGAAATGCCCATGACCAGATTAGATGAATCAATTGCAAGTATCTTCATTTTTCTCTATCTCCCTGCATAATCGCCCTGCTTCTTCTCCTTGTGCCATTAACACGAGTTCTCGCGCGTTCTCTCCGGCTCGATTAATTTTTATCTGCAAATAATTATCCGGCAGCCATGATGGAATATTTTCCGCCCACTCAATGACTGTAACGCCGTTCTCTTCATAGTAATCTTCAATACCGATATCCTCTTCGTCTGTAATCCGATAGACATCCATATGAAAAAGCGGCAGACGGCCGCTGCGATATTCTTTGATAATTGTAAAGGTCGGACTGTTTACCATTTCTTGAATGCCCAAGCCTTTGGCCAAACCCTTTGTAAAAATCGTTTTTCCGGCGCCCAAGTCACCGGAAAGCGTCAATACCGTCCCAGGCACGAGAAAGGAAGCAACCCTTTTTGCAAATGCCATCGTTTCTTCTGGAGTACGCAATTTAAGCTGCAGCAAAATGCTCACCTCATTAAAAAAATGCCAGCCTTTCCATTCTATCCATAGGCATTCAAACCCTATCATGCAACACTAGTGTAACATATCTGATCATCGATTTCCTGACTTTGCAAATCCTGTGATTAAAGCTTGTGACGATTAATTATTGCTTCTACTATAGCACTTTTTGCGCACTTGGAAAAAACGGTCAGAAGTGTCCAATTGATTTGAATGGTATTTTTCTAGCTATGAAAAGCTGGGAAAAAAGCATCTGATCCTTATTTGCATTAATAGTACCCGGCTACTTGCTTGCGCAGACACTAGATTTACCGCGAAAATGATACTTAACGCATAAAAAAGAACAGGCGCCGCTCATTTCTGAGAAGCGCCTGTTCTTTATCATTTGCCTGGCAGTGACCTACTCTCGCAGGGGGACAGCCCCCAACT
>NZ_JAFBEV010000042.1 GCF_016908935.1 Sporolactobacillus spathodeae
GAATAAAGGAACATGGCTGGAAGTAAGAACAGCGTCCCGATCCATCCTCAGGCGCTAATCCGAATTTAATTCTCCGAGAAACATTTTACACATAGCTTCATCCTTTTGATGATATGCTGAAAATCCTCCGTGAGAAATACTTAAAAGGTAACGTTGTGCTTGCTCAGCGGATTTCACTCGGTATTCCGCTGACAATTGGACTGAGCATCGGCCTTATTCGCCACCATCTGATTGGCATTAGTCTCGGAACAGCGATCAGCTTTTTATGCACCGGCTATTTCATTCTGCTTTTTGATAAAACGATTCGCCTCCATCTTCAAGATGGAAAAGGCGTCAGCGCCCGACAGAGGCATTTACTGCATCATGTTGGCCATTTATAAGCGTTGAAAACATTCACTTGACAAATTCTGAAAAGTTGTAAATAATAGCATCAATCAGTCAAATTAAATAACCAAAAGCGATGAAGAGAAGAAGTAGAAAGTACGTTTTTTCACAGAGAGCCCGGTTGGTGGAAAAGGGTAAAAGCAGACTTTCGAACATGGCCTCTGAGCTGCACGCGCTGAAAGCATGATGGAAGTAAGCCGTGCCAAGTAAGGTTCTTGTTGCAAAAACCAGAGTATAAGAGTCAAAAGCGGCTCCGTACTTGCTGAGATCGGCTATGCGAATAGTTGGTGAAATTAGGTGGTAACACGTGGAATCAAACCTCGTCCTTTTACAGGGCGGGGTTTTTTATTTTTAAGAAGAAAGTATAGGGCTTTTGGAGAAAATGTAGCGCAGGTACGCTGGCCATGCGGGAAAAGCAAGCCAAGTGCCCCGCAGACTCCAGCCTGTTTGAGGAGACGCGCGGCGCCGCGGCAAGCAAGCAACCGGAGCATACTTGTTACAAAAAGACCTCGCTTTGCTAAGTTTACTTATTTGCTTGAGAATGTATAAGATTTTTGGAAAAAGAATAAGAAAAACTGAGTCTCGGTTATCGCATCAAGGGCTTGATTCGGTCAAGTTTTTCTATTCGGCGGACAACGAGCAGTTAACGTTAATCGGTGCGAATTAAGGAAAGAGGGTATAGTTAATGAGCAAAGCCTTAGTGTTTCAGACGGATTTTGGATTAGTCGACGGTGCCGTGTGCGCAATGTATGGTGTGGCAAATACGGTCGATCCTGCACTGAAAATTTATGATTTGACCCATGAAATTCCACAATACAATATTTGGGAGGCTTCCTACCGACTGCGTCAGACGATTGATTATTGGCCGGAAGGAACGGTGTTTGTATCCGTCGTTGATCCGGGTGTCGGTTCGACCCGCCGAAGTGTGATCGCGAAAACAACGCGCAATCAATTTATTATCACCCCGGATAACGGCACACTCACGCATATCAAAAAAGTCGCCGGTATTCAAAGTGTCCATGTGTTTGATGAAACGGCGAATAAGCTGCCGAGTGCCGGAGAATCCTTCACGTTCTATGGCCGCGATATTTACGCCTATACCGGTGCACGGCTCGCCTCCGGAAAAATAAATTTTGAAGACTTTGGGGATGAAGTGCCGGTGGATTCAATTGTTGAGCTACCGATTGTTCCGTCGTACCGCGAAGCAGATAAAGTGTTTGGCGTGATCGATGTACTCGACATCCGATTCGGCAATCTGTGGACGAATATTGATTGCAAGAAATTTCATGAACTCAATGTCGCCCGTGGCGAGCGCTTGAAGGTGACCATACGAAACGATACCCGCTATGTCTATGAGAACACGATTTGTTATGCCCGTTCATTTGCCGACGTATCGATTGGCGAACCACTGATTTATATCAATTCTCTTGAAAATATCGGCATTGCCATCAACCAAGGGTCATTCGCCCGCGCTTATGGCATCGGAACAGGCACAAGTTGGCATATCTCCTTTGAAAAATACCAGGGAACCCTTGCAAAATAAGCATGCTTGCCAAAAAATGGGAAATAGAGGATTTTATTTTTTTGATGAACTGTAGGGACTAAATACATCATGAAAAGTTAGACCGAACCCGTAAAAAGTTAGACCGAAGCGGGGAAAAGTTAGGCCGAAACCCAGGAGTTAGACCGAAGCGGGAAAAGTTAGACCGAATCAAAGAAGTAAAGTCGAATCAAAAAAGTAAAGTCGAATCTCAAGACAAGTATTGATCCTTGAACAGAAAAATTTTTGTTGAAATTCAATCGGAACGTTCCGCGGTCGCGGAACGACCATTTTTTCAATCGCTCTTGTTAGAACTGAGATTTAGGTATTTGCACTAAATCGAGCAAAAGTCGCACCGAATCTCGGAAAAGTCGCTCCTAAATCAGGGAAAGTCGCACCGAATTTGGAGAGTTGCACCGAATCGAGCAAAAGTCGCACCGAATCCTGGAAAAGTCGCTCCTAAATCAGGGAAAGTCGCACCGAATTTCGAGAGTTGCACCGAATCGAGCAAAAGTCGCACCGAATCTCGGAAAAGTCGCTCCTAAATCAAGGAAAGTCGCACCGAATTTTGAGAGTCGCACCAAATCGAGCAAAAGTCGCACCGAATCTCGGAAGAGTCGCACCAAAATCGAAAAATGTTGAAAGATCGCCGATCACTGTATGTGATCGGCGATCTTTCATTTATCCGAACTTTACTGTTGTGCATGGTCAATCAAAGCGCATACTAAAATCACCAGAGATTTGGAAATTTTACAGGATTCGATGGCTGCTTAATCATTTTATTTTATACTAGTAGTGGGTTAATACATCGATTTGTGTTGATACATATTCCGTCAAATGGAACCTCTTGAATTTGATCGAAGGAGTTTAGCTTGTGATGATTCGTTTATGGATAAGAAAAATAAAACAGCATGATTATTTGCTGATGTTTTGTCTCTGCTTCGCCACAGCAGGGCTGACATTTATTCCCGAACTTGTGATACATAAAGGGTTGTTCTCGCTTGTCGGCGATTTTAATTATCAGCAGATTCCTTTTAACATACTTAGCAACAGGGCCTTTAAAACGGGGGATCTATTCTGGAATTGGTCGACCGACCTCGGCAGCAATTTTATCGGATCCTACAGCTTTTACACGCTTGGCAGTCCATTCTTTTGGCTTAGCCTGCTGTTTCCGCCAATGTTCTTTCAATATCTCGTCGGCCCACTGTTTTTGCTGAAATATTGCGTCGCTGGTATGGCTGCGTTTGCCTATTTGCGCCGCTATGTGAGAGACAGTCGCTATGCGATGATTGGCGCGTTGCTCTATGCGTTTTCGGGCTTTTCAACAGTCAATCTGATGTTCAATCATTTTCATGACGTTGTCGCATTTTTCCCACTGCTGCTTGTTGGACTTGACCGATTGGTGCTAGATAAGCGTTCCGGGTGGTTCGCCGCGGCGGTTGCGATCAATGCCACGGTTAATTTTTTCTTTTTCATGGGCGAAGTTGTTTTCCTGCTGCTCTATTTCTGCGTCCGTTTCCTCGCAGAAGATTTCAAAAAATCGCTGCGCCGTTTGCCGAAAACTTTTTTCGAAGGGCTACTCGGCATCGGTATGGCTTGCATACTCTTTCTGCCGGCTGTTTATTTTACACTGCAAAATCCGCGGCTGGATCAGTGGTTGTACGGACCGAGCGCGCTGACTTTCGACGGCAGCCGCTATCTCGAAATCATCAAGGCGGTGTTGATGCCGGCCGATATTATGCCGCATCAATCGGCGATTTATCTCTCGGATTTTACCTCGAGCGGGGCGTACCTGCCGCTTTTCGGACCCGTCGCGGTCGTTGCTTTCGTGATCGCAGCCAAACGCAGCTGGCAGCGTCGCCTGATTCTGATTCTTGCTGCGATGGCTTGTGTGCCACTCTTGAACAGCTTTTTCTATTTGTTAAATGCCTCTTACTACGCCCGCTGGTTTTATATGCCAGTGCTGATTATGTCGCTGATGACGGCTCAGGTGCTTGAAAACCGAGCGCGCTATCCAATTGGCAAAGCGTTGATTGGCACCGGTATGGCGAATGCGCTGCTCGCGGCTTTTTTGCTTTTTTACCCGTGGAGTCTGAGCGAGAAAAGTGCCGTTTTTCAGATGAATCAATTCAACTTCTATCTCTGCACGACGACCGCCGGGCTGATTGCCAGTTACTATCTGCTGCACCGCTTTTCTGCGATTCGGCATTGGTGGCGCTGGGCGACAGGGCTGGTAATGGTTTTCGCTGCCGGCCTTGCCTTGTTTAATATTGTCGCGATGCATGCAATCTACGATTATCAGTCACCAGAGGCGATTGATGATACGGTCGTTAAAACCGGGCAGCAATTGGCGAAAGTTTTACCAAAAAGTGAGAATTACCGAATCAGTATCAGTGACGGCGGCTGGAATCTGGCGATGGTGTCGGCGACGCCGACGGTCAATTCGTTTACGAGCATGGTGAACGGTTCGATTTTTCAATTTTACCAATCAATCGGCGCGCCGCGCGCGGTGAAGACGATTGTCCCAGATTCCTACTATGGTTTAATCCCATTTTTATCGAATCGCTATTACGTGACAACTGTGCCGATGAGTGGCAAAAAGCTTTATGCGCATTTTTACAATGGTTACAACACGATTTACATCTACGAGAATAAAGATGTGCTTCCCATTGGCTTTACATACAAGTATTATCTGACGGAAAAGCAGTTTTCCAAAGTGCCGATCCTCAATCGTCACCTCGTGCTGCTCAAAGCCGTAATTATTCCGCAGAGCGAGGTGAAAACAGTCGCGGGACTGCTCGAGCCGCTGCCACAAACGCAGCTGACCAATCAGATTGGCGGGAAATACTATCACCAGGACATCGTGGCACGACGTGCGGAAACGGCAAGCGATTTTCACCGTTCGAATAAAGGCTTTTCGGCAAATCTCCGCGTGGATCAGCCGAAATATGTATTTTTCAGTGTACCTTATGACAAGGGCTGGCGGGCAACGGTCAACGGACTGTCTGTGAAAATCATCAATGCGGACGGTTTTATGATTGTCCCTGTCACCACAGGAAACAATCGCATTCAGTTTACCTATCAGACACCGGGGCTTACCGCCGGAATCCTGGTGTCGGCTGTATCACTGCTGCTTTTCACGGGCTATGTGAGCCACAGTGCGTTTTTACGCAAGCGTCGAAAACAGCTGGGGATCAAGGACGCGGCGCATTTGGACCATGCGAAAAAGTTCTAAATGCTTTATGAAAATTTGAACCGAGACAAGGTCGGTGTCAGTTTGAAACAGAGGAATATAAATTATCTTTTTATCTGAAAACGATTGCATTATTAAGAATTTTATATATAATTAAATTATAGTTTTCGCTTTCTTCTTCGTTTGACATCGCGGATTTGTTTTTCCCCATTCAGCGATGCTTCCCTTTTCTTTCGTTTGCTGGTGTTGCTCATTGCCACGGAGAAATTATATTCAGAACAGGAGGGATACTGTGGTATCCGAAGTTGTTGACAACTATATGATTAATCAGAAGACAATTGCGATTCTGCCAGCGGACGGAAGCGATGGCAGCCTTGAGTCGATCGTTCTTGAGGAAGATCGGCAAATCCGTTGCAAAAAGAGACCACTTGAAATTGTCAGGGAGTCTTGTGTTTACTTCGGCTCAACGTATAATGGAAGGAAGAAAAGTGCACGCAGTATGGGTTTTAAAAGTATGCCGCCGGTCTGCATCAGCAGTGATCTCGGCATCTTTCTGATTGCACTGATGTCGGAGACACATCGCGGCTGCGCATGGATCGCGCACACGCATGTGATAAACTGGACAGAGGCTGATAAGCAAACGGCATGCATTGAATTTTCCAATCAGCAAGTCCTCTCCGTGAAAGGTAATGCGTCGTCATTAGGCAGAAAAGTGATGCGCGCGGCGCAATATCGTCTGACGCTGAGTAAGCGAATAGCGACGAGCCAGACGCCGATGTACCCGATAGCGGTGCGTGAAACAAGTAAGTCACAACCGGTCAAAATCAATGCGCGCGGGACATATACTGTTGGCGCTTAATCATGCAACAGCCGGCTTGATTGGAGAGCCGGCTGTTTTTCTGTCTGAAAAAGGCTTAGTTTTGACTTTTTTCGGGAAAACTTTGTTAAAGAAGCCCGTGCGGTTACGCAATTTCATTACATTGACATATTGGTTACGCTTCCAATATCTTCCGGTTAGCGGATCATTTGTTATACTTAAAACTGTAATATAACAGTTGTAGATAAAGGAGAATTATTATATGACAAAACCGTTTCTTTTTCTTTCGGATTTTGACGGCACGCTTTCCAATAAGGATTTTTTCCATGTGATCATTGACAAATATCATCAAGAAGAAGCCGAGAAACTGTATGCCGACTGGGATAAGAAAGTAATGACGGATTTGGCTTATCTCTCAAACATCTTTCAAACGATCGACCGCGACCAGGCAGTCATCGATGAAGATATTCTCAGTATTCCGTTCGACCCAGACGCAAAAAAAGTTATTGATCATGTGCATCAGCTCGGCGGCGATTTTATCGTTATTAGTGCCGGAACCGATTATTATATTAAAAAGATTTTTGCCCATTACGGCATTGAAAACGTGAAAATATACTCAAATCCAGGCAGATATCAGGAACGCGGCATTAGACTAAACGTCGATCCGTCCGGCCGCTATTATTCAGAAATGTACGGGATCAATAAGCAAAAAGTTGCAGAGGACCTGATGAAAGATTATCAGACCGTCTTCTTCGCCGGGGACAGCCGCCCGGACCTTGAGGCAGCTTGTCTTGCAGATACGGTCTTTGCCAAAGGAAAATTACAGGGACTCTTGGCTGAGCAGCACCATCCGTTTGTCCCAGTCGACAATTTTGCCGATGTGGATCGCTATTTAACCGACCACGAGGAGGTCTTCACACATGTCAGCAGCCGATAATCATCAGATTGTTGTGCCGACTTTGCTGGATGTCCATAAAGGAAACATGGCGCAGATGGGTCATCTACTCAGTCGCCATGATTTTAAGAAAGTGGTCCTTTTTTTCGGTACCGGTCTAACGGACATGCTTGGAAAGGATGTTTTCGATTCATTGGCGGCGAGCGGGATCGAGGTGCTTGTTCACCGCGAGGTTGCTGATATTGATATTGACAGTGTGGTCGACGCTGCCTTCCAATTGCCGGCGCAGACAGAGGCAGTTGTTGGCATTGGCGGCGGTAAAGCGCTTGACGCCGCGAAATACACGGCGCTTTTACGCAAATGGCCATTTATCAGTGTGCCAACATCGACGTCGAATGATGGTTTTTCTAGCTCGAATACTTCGCTGACGATTCATGGACGCCGCATCTCGGTGCATTCGAAAATGCCTTATGGAATTATTATTGATATTGATGTGATTAAGAACGCTCCGGACTGTTTCATCTATTCAGGGGTCGGTGATCTAGTTTCCAAAATTACAGCGGCAGAAGATTGGATTTTCGAAGAGAACAATGGGCGGACTCGCGTCGATGATTGTGCGCTAATGATTGCTAAAAAGGCGGTTAATAGTTTTGTCCGGACCGATTTCGGTACGATTCACGATGACTTGTTTATCAAAGAATTGGTTGATTCGCTGACAATGGCCGGCATCTCAATGGAAATTGCTGGGAACAGCGCACCAACGAGCGGTAGCGAGCACCTGATTTCCCACGCGCTCGACCGTTTGTCCAAGAAACCGCAGTTGCACGGCGTTCAAGTCGGTGTTGCCACTTATCTGATGAGTCTCGTGCAAGATCACCGTTACGAACGCGTGCGTAAAGTGCTCGAAAGCACGGGCTTTTTTGACTTCGCCGAGACGACCGGCATGACGATCGCTGAGTTTGATGAGGCGATCGATCAAGCGCCTGAGATCAAGCCGATGCGCTACACATATCTTCACGTCGCTGAATATCGGGAAAAAGCGCACCAGATTCTTCATGAGGACCCAATTCTGAACCGCGTTCTGCACTAATACGTTCTTTGAAATGGATGGGATGGTTAGCAGAAGTAGAAAACAAGCGGAATGAGGTAATTTTTAAATGGCTGCGTCTGGTCAATTGTGACTAGGCGCAGCCTTTTTTGTCGCTTAGGTGGGGGGAATGGGCAGTGAATTTTCTCGATTTGGTGCGACTCCTGGAATTCGGAGCGACTTTTCTTGATTTAGGAGCGATTTTCCCAGGATTCGGAGCGACTTTTTCCCAATTTGGTGCGACTATTCTTGATTTAGGAGCGACTATTCCAGGATTCGGAGCGACTATTCTTGATTTAGGAGCGATTATTCCAGGATTCGGAGCGACTTTTGCTCGATTTGGTGCAACTCTCAAAATTCGGAGCGACTATTCTTGATTTAGGAGCGATTATTCCAGGATTCGGTGCGACTTTTTCCCAATTTGGTGCAACTCTCAAAATTCGGAGCGACTATTCTTGATTTAGGAGCGACTATTCCAGGATTCGGAGCGACTTTTGCTCGATTTGGTGCAACTCTCAAAATTCGGAGCGACTTTTCTTGATTTAGGAGCGACTATTCCAGGATTCGGAGCGACATTTTCCCAATTTGGTGCGACTCTCAAAATTCGGAGCGACTATTCTTGATTTAGGAGCGATTATTCCAGGATTCGGTGCGACATTTTCCCAATTTGGTGTGACTCCTGAAATTCGGTGCGACTTTTCTTGATTTTGGAGCAACTTTTCTTGGATTAGGAGCAACTTTTGCTCGATTTGGTGCGACTCCTGGAATTCGGAGCGACTATTCTTGATTTAGGAGCGATTTTCCCAGGATTCGGAGCGACTTTTTCCCAATTTGGTGCGACTCTCAAAATTCGGAGCGACTATTCTTGATTTAGGAGCGACTATTCCAGGATTCGGAGCGACTTTTGCTCGAATTTGGTGCAATCTCAAGATTCGGAGCGACTTTTCTTGATTTAGGAGCGACTATTCCAGGATTCGGTGCGACTTTTGTCCGATTTGGTGCGACTCTCAAAATTCGGTGCGACTTTCCTTGATTTAGGAGCGATTATTCCAGGATTCGGTGCGACTTTTGCTCGATTTGGTGCAACTCTCAGGATTCGGAGCGACTTTTCTTGATTTAGGAGCGACTATTCCAGGATTCGGAGCGACTTTTTCCCAATTTGGTGCGACTCTCAAAATTCGGAGCGACTTTTCTTGATTTAGGAGCGATTATTCCAGGATTCGGAGCGACTTTTGCTCGATTTGGTGCGACTCTCAAAATTCGGAGCGACTATTCTTGATTTAGGAGCGACTATTCCAGGATTCGGAGCGACTTTTGCTCGATTTGGTGCAACTCTCAGGATTCGGAGCGACTTTTCTTGATTTAGGAGCGACTATTCCAGGATTCGGAGCGACATTTTCCCAATTTGGTGCAACTCTCAGGATTCGGAGCGACTATTCTTGATTTAGGAGCGATTATTCCAGGATTTGGTGCGACTTTTGCTCGATTTGGTGCAACTCTCAGGATTCGGAGCGACTTTTCTTGATTTAGGAGCGACTATTCCAGGATTCGGAGCGACTTTTGCTCGATTTGGTGCGACTCCTGGAATTCGGAGCGACTATTCTTGATTTAGGAGCGATTATTCCAGGATTCGGAGCGACTTTTTCCCAATTTGGTGCGACTCTCAAAATTCGGAGCGACTATTCTTGATTTAGGAGCGATTATTCCAGGATTCGGAGCGACTTTTGCTCGAATTTGGTGCAATCTCAAGATTCGGCGCGACTATTCTTGATTTAGGAGCGACTTTTCCAGGATTCGGTGCGACTTTTGTCCGATTTGGTGCGACTCTCAAAATTCGGTGCGACTTTCCTTGATTTAGGAGCGACTTTTCCGGGATTCGGTGCAACTTTTGCTCGATTTGGTGCAACTCTCAAAATTCGGAGCGACTATTCTTGATTTAGGAGCGACTATTCCAGGATTCGGAGCGACTTTTGCTCGATTTGGTGCGACTCTTAAAATTCGGAGCGACTATTCTTGATTTAGGAGCGACTATTCCAGGATTCGGAGCGACATTTTCCCAATTTGGTGCGACTCTCAAAATTCGGAGCGACTATTCTTGATTTAGGAGCGATTATTCCAGGATTCGGTGCGACTTTTGCTCGATTTGGTGCAACTCTCAAGATTCGGAGCGACTTTTTCTTCGGTCTAACTCCTAATCTTCGGTCTAACTTTTGCCTGCTTCGGCCTAACTATTCGGGGATTTGGTCTAACTTTTGCCCGGTTCGGTCTAACTATTCGCAAGTTCGGTCTAACTCCTGATCTTCGGTCTAACTATTCACGAGTTCGGTCTAACTTTTGCCCGCTTCGGTCTAACTATTCACGAGTTCGGTCTAATTTTTGCCCGGTTCGGTCTAACTTTTTCACTTCGGTCTAACTATTCACGAGTTCGGTCTAACTTTTGCCCGGTTCGGTCTAACTATTCGCAAGTTCGGTCCAACTCCTGATCTTCGGTCTAACTATTC
>NZ_JAFBEV010000043.1 GCF_016908935.1 Sporolactobacillus spathodeae
GCGAGCAGCTGAAGCACATTTGTTTCAAAATAGGACTTGGCTAAGCTAAGTTTTTCTAATACGTTAAGAAAGTAAAAGGTTTCAGGGGAATTAATTAAGTATAAGAAAAACTAAAAATTCGCCCTCGTTCAGAGGATTTGACTCAGCTAAGTTTTTCTAATTTGCCCGGCATCTCTGGCTGGGCATAGGTACTGGAAACGGAGGGGACGGGATGTATCTCAAACGCTTGGATGTGTCCGGTTTCAAATCTTTTGCGGATAAGACATCTATTGAGTTTGTGCCCGGAGTAACTGCCGTCGTTGGACCCAACGGGAGCGGCAAAAGCAATATTACTGAAGCGATCCGTTGGGTGCTTGGCGAACAATCGGCCAAATCACTGCGCGGAACGAAGATGGAAGACATAATCTTCTCAGGAAGTGATGCGCGCAAGGCAGTCAACCTTGCCGATGTAACATTGATACTGGATAATAGCGATCATTATCTGAATCTTGATTTCAGTGAACTGAGCGTAACTCGGCGCGTCTTTCGTTCTGGAGAGAGCGAATTTCTGATCAATGGACAGAGCTGCCGGCTGAAAGATATTGTCGATTTATTTCTTGATTCAGGTCTTGGTAAAGAAGCTTATTCGGTGATCGGACAGGGTAAAATTGATGAAATATTAAATAGTAAAGCAGAAGACAAGCGACGGATTTTCGAAGAAGCGTCGGGCGTTCTTAAATATAAGCTAAGAAAGCAGGCTGCGGAAAAGCAGCTCGATGATGCTGAAGATAATTTGAGCAGAGTTGAAGATATTCTCCATGAGCTTGAATCGCGCCTCGAACCACTAAAGGAACAGGCATCGCTCGCCAAGGAATATTTGGAAAAGAAAGAGGAGCTGAAACAGGTTGATGTCGGCCTGCTCGCTTATGATATTGAGCGAATGCATGCAGATTGGACTGCTTCAAAAACCGAGGCGGCGCGCTTGGAAAAGGAGCGGGTGGCACTCGAGCAGGAAATAAGCGCTGAAGAATCAGCTTTCAGCAGCAACAGACAGGCATTGCAGGAACTGGAACAGAAGATTGACAGCTTGCAAAATGCCTGGGCGATGTATGGCGAACAGCTTGAGAAGCTACTTGGACAAAAAGAAGTCCTTGCAGAACGTAAACGGCATGCGGAGACCACATCTGAAGAATTGAAAGATCGATTGACAAGCGTCGCGCAGCAATTGCAGGAGGCGCAGAAGGCACTGCAAGAGGCTGAAAGGGCATATAAGTCGGAGAATAGTCGAATGAAGGCATTAAATACTGATCTCTCTGAAAAAGAGGCAGCGTTTGGTGGCTTTGCACAGAATCTTGAAGCACGGCTTAATGAACTGAACAGCCAGTATGTGGAAATACTAAATCAGCAGGCAGCGCTCCATAATGAACAACATTATCTATCGGAACAAGACAAAGCAATTGAGGAGAAGAGGCGACGGAGTGCCGCAAACACGGACGCTGTTCACCGAACACTCAGGAAAGCACAAGAGGAAAGAGAGAAAACCGAAAGCAATCTGGCACAAGCAAGTGAAAGACGCGACCAGTTGAAAACGCAGTTTGCCGTTCAGAAAAATATGCTTGAGAAAGACAAAAAGCGTTATGATCAGCAAAAAGCGGCAATTGAGAAAATTGATCGACTATCTGATCAGGCTATATCGCGCAAGGAAATGCTTGAGGCGCTTCAAGAGGATTATGCCGGTTTTTACCAGGGCGTCAAGGAAGTACTGAAACATAAAGAAAAGCTTCAAGGGGTTCATGGAGCGGTAGCAGAGTTGATTCGCGTTGACCGCCGCTATCAGCTGGCGATTGAAACGGCGCTCGGTGCTGCAGCGCAAAGTGTGATTGTTGCCGATGAGACCGCCGGACGTCAGGCGATCCGTTTCTTGCGCGAGCGTCAGGCAGGACGAGCGACGTTTTTACCAATGGCGGTTATCAAGGGGCGCAGCCTTGGCGCCGCTGAACGGCAGTTGATTATTGAGCAACGGGATTCACTTGTTGGTTTGGCGGATCAGCTGATTCAATGTGAGGCGCGCTATCGTCCGATTCTGGCGCACCTGCTCGGCACGACCGTTATTGCACAATCACTTGCCGGAGCGAATCAGCTGGCGAAAATTCTGCATTACCGCTATCGAATTGTGACACTTGAAGGGGACGTTGTCTCGCCAGGTGGTGCCATGACTGGCGGAAGTGTTAAAACGAATCGCTCCAGTGTCCTGAGTCGAACGACAGAGATAGAATCGTTGAAGCAGCAGATTGATGAAATGCGCGCGAAAAGCAGCGAATTAAAACAGTCTTTTTCTGCTCTGAAGGCTCGGATAGCCAGCGAAGAAATGGAAACTGCCAAAATGGGACAGGCACTCGCAGCTGCTGAAGACGCTTATCGGAATCTTGAAGTGCTGTGTAGCCAGTCGCGAGCCGAAGAAAAAAACAGTGCGGATAAATTTCAATTGTTGTCTCGTGAGAACAGCGATTTTGTTAAAGAACAGCAAGCGATTCAGAACCGTCTGAAGGTAATCGCCGCTGAACTACAGAACAAGCAAGAGCAAGAGCAACAATCGTCTCAAGAAATTGCGCGGTTCTCCTCGCTGCGAAAAAACAGAGAGGCAGCAAAAGATGCGTTGCAGGAAGAAATTACGGCGCTTAAGGTTCAGGCGGCGCATCAGAGCCAGGTTACCTTGCATTTGAAAGAGAAGATGCATGAGTCCGCGGAAAAAGCGGCTGATCTGAAGGCAACGCTCGCCGCGCTGCAGTTATCGATGGCGGATGTGGATGAGACGCTGGGCGGTCATGAATTATCCGCAGAGGACCTGGATCGCCGTGCGCAAACGGTTAAAGGGGAGAAAGAATCCGCAGCAGATGAACTGGAAAAAGCGAAGGCTCTGCGTCGGAACAAACAGGAGCTATTGTCAAAAGGTGAAGCCGAACTTAGCGATGCCCGGCGACGAATGAACCAGTTGACGAGTGCCCTTGAGCACGAGAATGTGTCGCTGAACCGGCTCGATGTCGCACTCGACCACCTGATTGATACGCTGCGTGAGGAGTACGAATTGACTGTTGCGGCGGCGAAAGAACAATTCCCGCTAACCCTTGAACCGGATGAGGCGCGTAAAAAAGTTAAATTGATTAAACGGTCAATTGATGAATTAGGTACGGTCAACCTAGGTGCGATTGAAGAATATCAGCAGGTCAGCGAACGGGAACATTTTCTCTCGGAACAACGTGAAGATTTGCTGCGCGCTCGCGCCAATCTTGAAAATGTCATGACGGAAATGGATCAGGAAGTTTGCCAACGTTTTTCGAAGACTTTCGGACAGATCCGGAATCATTTTCGGACGGTCTTCGCTGAATTGTTCGGAGGCGGACAAGCCGACTTAAAGTTGATTGATCCGGACGATCTTTTGAATAGCGGCATTGACATTCTCGCTGAACCGCCGGGAAAGAAATTGCAGAAACTGTCATTGCTTTCTGGCGGCGAACGCGCACTGACTGCGATCGCGTTACTCTTTGCGATTCTCAAGGTCCGTCCAGTGCCGTTCTGCGTCCTTGACGAAGTGGAAGCGGCGCTGGATGACGCTAACGTCGATCGCTACGCGGAATTTTTGAAAAAATTCAGCTCCGAAACACAGTTCATTGTAGTGACACATCGCCATGGCACAATGGAACACGCCGATGTACTCTATGGCGTGACGATGCAAGAATCCGGTATTTCGCGGCTTGTTTCCGTGCGTTTGGAAGAGACCGAAGAATTGCTGCAAGCCGGTGGCTAAATCATCCCGTAATTAAAATTAGAGAAGAATCGCAAAGGAGGTTTCGTCAATGAGTTTTTTTAGCAAAATCAAGAATAAAATAACCGGACAAACAGAGGCGGCAACCGAGAAATTCCGCACAGGGATGGCACGGACACGGAACTCTTTTTCGGAAAAAATGAATAATCTTGTCAAGCGTTATCGAAAAGTGGACGAGGAATTTTTCGAGGAGCTTGAAGATATTCTTATCGAATCGGACGTCGGCGTGACAACTGTAATGGATCTCGTCGAAAAATTAAAAGATGAGGCGCGAACAAGAAATATTAAAGATAGCCAACAGCTGAAAGATGTTATTGTTGAAGTGCTCTCAGATTTTTTGGCGAAAAGCAAAGAAGAGACGGCGCTCCGGATCAACCCGCACGGATTGACGGTCATGCTGATGGTTGGTGTCAATGGCGCCGGAAAAACAACGACAATCGGTAAACTCGCGAATCGCTTAAAAAGTGAAGGAAAAAACGTTTTACTGGCGGCGGCGGATACATTTCGTGCCGGTGCAATTGAACAGCTTCAAGTCTGGGGTGACCGAACCGGAATTGATGTGATTCGCCATCAGGAAGGCTCTGATCCGGCTGCTGTCATTTATGATGCGGTGCAAGCAGCAAAATCAAGAGGTGTTGATGTGCTGCTTTGCGATACAGCGGGTCGCTTGCAGAACAAAGTCAATTTGATGAATGAACTTGGAAAAATCAAACGAGTGATCGAGCGCGAGGTACCGGGTGCACCGCAGGAAGTGCTACTTGTACTTGATGCAACAACGGGTCAGAACGCATTGAACCAGGCAAAACTCTTCCGCCAGACATCCGACGTCACCGGCATCGTGTTGACGAAACTTGATGGCACGGCTAAGGGGGGGATCGTTCTAGGTATCCGCCACGAAATGGATATACCTGTTAAACTGGTTGGGCTTGGCGAACAGGTGAACGATCTGCAGCCATTTAATGCTGATGCTTTTATTTACGGTTTATTTGCAGAACTTTTTTCTGAATCTGAGGATGATCCTTCGTGAACGCTAAGGTAGCACCTTGTTAAGGAAGAAGCTTGACACGTCGTGCGTATTCCGTTAAAATTACTCAGTAAAGTAAAAGACCTTTACAGTTAAGGGGATTTTGCGATGCTTGAGAAGATTTTGAGAGTCAATGCCTTGTATGATTTCTATCAGCCGCTTCTCACCCCCAAACAACAGGAATATCTGGATCTTTATTATCTCAATGATTATTCGCTTGGCGAGATTGCGGAAAAATGCAGCGTGTCAAGACAGGCTGTCTATGATAATCTGAAACGGGCAGAGAGTACACTCGAAGCCTTTGAAGAGAAACTAGGCTTATTCCGCAAATACCAGGCCAGACAGGTTCTGCTTGCAGCAATCAGAACCTGTGCGGCGGAGTGGGACAATGAAGGCCAGGCAGAACTGGATTCGGTGTTGAAGAAACTAGAGAATCTGGATTAGGAAGTGAGCTCAATGGCATTTGAAGGTCTTGCAGACAGACTGCAACAGGCGATGAAAAATATTCGCGGCAAAGGCAAAGTCTCCGAAGCTGATGTCAAGCAAATGACACGCGAAGTACGGCTTGCTCTTTTGGAAGCCGACGTTAATTTCAAAGTCGTCAAATCATTTGTCAAGACAGTTGAAGCCCGCGCGGTCGGACAAGATGTGCTGAAAAGCTTGACGCCCGGCCAACAAGTTATTAAGGTTGTCCAAGAAGAATTGACAGCGTTGATGGGCGGCGAGCAGACGAAGATCAATTTTGCGCTGAAACCGCCGACGATTCTCTTATTTGTCGGTCTTCAGGGTGCCGGTAAGACAACGTCCGCAGCAAAGCTGGCTCAATATTTGCGTAAAACGCATAATAAGAAGCCATTGATGATCGCAGCCGATATTTATCGCCCGGCTGCTATCAAGCAATTGCAGACCCTTGGTGCTCAGCTAAAAATTCCGGTTTTTTCAATGGGCGACAAGGTCAACCCGGTCGAGATTGTCCGTCAGGGTCTCGCGCAGGCGGCAGCGGATCATCATGATTTAATCCTGATTGATACAGCCGGCCGCCTTCACATCGATGATAATCTGATGGAAGAGCTGGAGCAAATTAAAACGATCAGCCATCCGGATGAAATTTTTCTTGTGGTTGATGCCATGACCGGACAGGACGCAGTCAATGTCGCATCAAGCTTTCATGAACGTCTCGGCCTGACTGGGGTAATCATGACGAAGCTAGACGGCGACACACGCGGTGGCGCGGCATTATCGATTCGCGCGGTCACTGGGACGCCGATCAAATTCGTCGGCATGGGCGAGAAGATGGACGCGCTTGAGCCTTTTCACCCGGATCGGATGGCTTCGCGTATTCTCGGCATGGGCGATGTTCTCTCACTGATCGAAAAAGCCCAGGCTTCTTTCGATGAAGACAAAGCTCGCGAGATGGAAAAGAAAATGCGTGACGTCAGCTTCACGCTAGACGATTTTTTGGATCAGATCGGTCAGGTTCGCAATATGGGCCCATTAGATGATCTGCTCGCGATGATGCCGGGCGCGAACAAGCTAAAGGGCATGAAGAATCTATCGATTGATGAGAAGAAAATTGATCAGGTCGAGGCAATCATTCGCTCCATGACGCCGTCGGAAAAAAACGATCCGGAGATTATCAACGCGAGCAGGCGAAAGCGAATCGCGTTGGGTAGTGGCACGTCGATTGCCGATGTCAACCGTCTTCTTAAGCAATTTAAAGACATGAAAAAAATGATGAAACAGTTCATGGGGCAGGCCAAGGGCAAGAAGCGTAAGAATCCTTTTAATATGCCTTTCATGTAACTTTATCATAGCTAAGAAAAATAGGCGCCGACTTCCACGGACAGTGGATATCGGAACCGCCGAAACAAAAAATTTATTGAGGTGTTTAATTATGTCAGTTAAGATTCGTTTAAAACGCATGGGTGCAAAGAAACGCCCATTCTACAGAGTTGTTGTTGCCGATTCCCGTGCGCCACGTGATGGCCGTTTTATTGAAGAAATCGGTACGTACAATCCGGTTTCCACACCGAAAGCATTCGAAGTGAATGAAGAAAAAGCACTGGACTGGCTGAGCAAGGGCGCGCAGCCTTCAGATACGGTTCGCAATCTATTCTCAAAAAATGGCATCATGGAAAAGTTCCACAACGCAAAGCTACAGAAATAAGGATGCGGGAGCGGATATAAAATGGAGGAATTGATTAAAGCCATTGTTGTCCCGCTCATTGACCATCCTGATCAAATGCTTCTTACACATGAGGAAAACGCCGGAGTGGTCACTTATACCTTGACAGTCAGTAAAAAGGATATAGGCAAAGTCATTGGGAAAAATGGTACTGTGGCTTCAGCCATCCGTACTGTGCTTAATTCGGCTACCAAAAATGGGGAGAAGATTCGTTTTCTGATTCGTGAATAAATGCCCGGGAATGATGCAACGATAAATGATCGGGTATAAAAAAGAGAAGGGGGTTTCCCTTCTCTTTTTTAAGATGAAGTATAAAGTTTTTCGCACAAAAATGCAGCGCAGGTGCTCTGACGCCTTGCGGGAAGAGCAGGACAAGGGAGACCCCGCAGATTACTGTCTGTCCGAGGAGGCTTCCGTCCTGCCCAAGGCAAGCGAGCAACCGAAGCGCAATAGTTGAAAAAGGACTTGGCTAAGCCAAGTTTTTCTTATAAGAAAAGAATGTATCTGATTTAATAGGGCAAAAGTGGCGACAGAGCTCGAGCGCATTTTTGAAAAAAAGACTTGGCTAAAAACAGAGGCGGGGACTGATACTCACTAACAAAGGAGGCTGCATGATGACTGATTGGTACTATGTCGGCAAAATTGTCAACACCCGTGGGATCAAAGGTGAAGTCAAAGTGATCAGCGAAACTGATTTTCCAGAGCAGCGTTTTGCGAATGGTGCGATCCTCTACGCGGAGGATCCAAAAACACACCGCCGTCAACCGCTGACCGTAACTGGATTCCAGTCTCGCAAACCATTTGTCTGCCTGACTTTTGCTGAATACGATTCGATTAATGAAGTGGAAAAGTTTAAGGGCCATAGTTTATTTGTGCCGCACGATCAACTGCAGGCACTCGGTAACGATGAATTTTATTACCATGAAATTATCGGTGCCGATGTCTATACAGAGGACGGCCGGCTACTTGGTTCTGTGAAAGAGATCCTCTCACCAGGAGCCAATGATGTTTGGGTTGTCAAGACGAGCGGCAAGGATATTCTTTTGCCTTATATTAAGGATGTTGTCAAAACGATTGATGTAGCGAAACGCAAAATTATCGTGCATTTGATTCCGGGGTTGATCGATGATGAAAATTGACATTCTCTCGCTGTTTCCACAGATGTTTCAAGGCGTGTTGACTGAATCAATTCTTGGCAAGGCAGCGGAAAATCATATCGTCTCCTACCAAATTACCGATTTCCGGAACTATACACAGAATAAGCATCATAAAGTTGATGATTATCCGTTCGGCGGCGGTGCCGGCATGGTTCTAATGCCGCAACCAATTTTTGACGCGTTAGACGCGGTGCGTGGCGCGGATTCGAAACCTGCGCGTATCATTCTGACGTCTCCTCAGGGGAAACCCTTTCAACAGAGGGATGCAGCAGAGCTTTCAAATGAAGACCATCTGATTTTTATTTGTGGGCACTATGAGGGGTTTGACGAGCGGATCGCGGAGCATTTGGTCACCGACGAGTATTCAATTGGCGACTTTGTGATGACCGGTGGGGAACTAGCAGCCATGGCGATGATAGATAGCGTTGTCCGGCTGCTGCCTGGTGTCCTCGGGAATGAGACGTCAGCAGTCACCGATTCTTTTTCGGATGGTTTGTTAGAGCATCCACATTATACACGTCCCGCCAATTTTTGCGGCATGAAAGTTCCGGACGTCTTGCTTTCAGGGAACCATGAGCGGATTCGCGACTGGCGTCATAAAGAGTCGCTACGCCGCACGTGGGAGCGTCGTCCGGAATTACTAACTGATCGTTCATTGACGGAAGAGGAGCAGCGCTGGCTGAATGAATTTACGCTTCATGCATCCGAAAAAGGGTGCTGATGAGGCCATTTGACCGATTGCACAGGCGGTGATCAGAGCGTTTTATCAATTACTTGTCCAGCTCATAAATAAAATACTGCTTGCGGCAAAATAATCAGTATGCTATGATAAAACTTGTGGCAATTGTGTTTTGAATACGATGTTCCGCTGCCCTCTCGAAGCTGGTAAGAGCATTTGTACGGAAGGAGGCCATGATTGATTATGACCAATGTAATCGACGAAATTACGAAGGAACAGTTGCGCAGCGACATTCCGGACTTCAGACCTGGTGATACGGTCAAAGTTCACGTGAAGATTATTGAAGGCACGCATGAACGTATTCAGGTGTTCGAAGGCGTTGTTATCAAGCGTCACGGTGCGGGAATCAGCGCAACTTTTACCGTTCGCAAAATCTCTTACAGTGTTGGCGTGGAACGTGCTTTCCCTGTCAACTCGCCTAAAATTGAAAAAATCGATGTGGTTCGTCGCGGCAAAGTACGTCGTGCGAAACTGTATTATCTCCGCAATCTGCGCGGCAAAAAGGCACGTATCAAGAGCAGATAAGCTTGTTTTTTGTTCATCGAACAATAGACGCGAGAGGGGGTCTGGGCAACCAGACCTCTTTTTGTACATTAAGAATGTATAAGATTTTGCACGAAATAATAGAGTGTAGGCGCACTGGCACCTTGTGGGAAAGCGATCCAAGTTAGCCCCCGCAGGTTAATGTCTGTCTGAGGAGGCTCCCGTCCTGCCCGCGGCAAGCGAGCAGCCAAAGCACATTTCTTACAAAAGAGGACCTAGTTAAGCTAAGTTTTTCTCCAAACATAAGCGTGTCTATGATTTTTGCCGAAAAATACAGCGAAGGCGCGAGACGCCTGCGGGAAGAGCAGGACAAGGGAGACCCCGCAGGTTAATGTCTGTCTGAGGAGGCTCCCGTCCTGCCCACGGCAAGCGAGCAGCCGGAGCGCATTTGTTACAAAAAGAGGCCCTGGCTAAGCTAAATTTTTCTCCAAACATAAGCGAGTCTATGATTTTTGCCGAAAAATACAGCGAAGGCGCGAGACGCCTGCGGGAAGAGCAGGACAAGGGAGACCCCGCAGGTTAAGGCCTGTCTGAGGAGGCTCCCGTCCTGCCCGCGGCAAGCGAGCAGCCAGAGCACATTTGTTACAAAAAGAGGACCTAGCTAAGCTAAGTTTTTCTCCAAATATAAGCGTGTCTATGATTTTTGCCGAAAAATACAGCGAAGGCGCGAGACGCCTGCGGGAAGAGCAGGACAA
>NZ_JAFBEV010000044.1 GCF_016908935.1 Sporolactobacillus spathodeae
TCGCGGCAGACACCCTTGTCCTCAGCTAACAGTTCCTACTGCCAAGCCTGTAGCGGACTTTCACCGCCTAGCTGTCACCCATGCCGGGCGCACTATGAAAAATCTTAAAAGGAGCCCTCCTTTTAAGATTCATTCATTGACGCATAAATCTATTTTCAACGTTTCTGGACACCTGTTATTTCGTTAAATAGGCGTTTCTGTAATCCAAGCGTGGCCCAGTGCTATAAAAATTCACATGCTTTAATTTAACGTTCTGCAAAAGCGAGCTGCTTTGGAAATAAACAGGGATCACACCATAATCACTCAAAATGATGTTTTGAGCATTTAACGCATCGTACCATCTTTTTTCTGGTTGGTTCGCGTCTTTCACATCGGCTGCTTTCACGGCTTTATCATAGTAACTGTTTTTGTATTTACCCCAGTTATTCCCTGAATCAGAAACAAATAATTTTAATAGACTTGATGCATCAGGATAATCTGCACCCCAAGTAAGCAGTGCCAAATCATAATTACCACTTGTTGCTTTATTGATGAAAACCTGAACCGGATTCACGCTTATATTGACTTTTATTCCTTTTAAGTTATTCTCCACTGCATTCTGATAGTATTCGGTAACCGAGCGCATTCTATCCGAATCAAAGGTTACTAAATTAATTTTTAATGTCTTGATTCCTAACTCAGCTTGCGCTTTTTTCCATAATTTTTTGGCCTGTGCGACATTGGTCGGTAAATGATTACCTGATACCTTCGCAAAATCCTTTTTCGATTGAGCGGAGAAATACAAACCGTCGGGAATGACTCCTGTTGCAGCCTTCGACCCATCGCCAATAATATTTCCTGCCAATTTCTTTCGATCAATAACCAACGAAAGCGCTGCTCGTAGATTTTTATTTTGGTATACTTTCTTGGATAAATTTGGTGTTATGTAAGCCAATGTTGGCGCATCTTTGGAAATAAATCCAGGGTCGGAAGCTTCTTGCTGCGCATATTCTCCCGATATGGCTACTTGATCCAATTTTCCTTGTTTATATAGATTAATAGCCGTATTCGTTTCTTTGATAACTTGAACATTGACTCTTTCCAGTTTTACTGATTGCTTAGCCCAGTAAGTTTTATTCTTTTCATAGGTCCAATCTCCACCAATACCCGGTCCTTTGAAATTTGCGAGAACAAAGGGGCCATTATAGATTGCATTATCGCTGTTTGAGGCAAATTTATTTCCCTTTGCTTGAACATATTTTTCATCCAACGGATAGTACACAGGATTAGCCAGAATGGATGCAAAATAAGGCGTCGCGTTATTCAACTGAATTTGGAGCGTATAATCGTCAAGCGCCTTGACACCTAAAGTAGCAGCATCCTTCTTTTTTGCAATAATTGCGTCAGCATTCTTTATAAAGGTGTAGAAGGTTTCATTCTCCGCCGCATTTTTTGAGGTAATCGCTCGTTTCCAAGCGAAGATGTAGTCTTTAGCTGTGACCTTATCTCCATTTGACCATACCGATTTTTTATTGAGCTTTATGGTATAGGTCTTCCCGTCCTTACTGATATGTGGAATAGCGACGGCTCCTGCTGGAACCGGCTTGTTATTCGCATTCAGACGATAGAGTCCTTCATAAATATTGTTAATCGCTTCCTGGCTATTTGAATCCACTGCATTTGACGGATCAATACTATTTAATTCTTGACTGTCTGCAACGGTAATCTCCTGCTTGACGTTAAGACCAGAATTCTCCGTCCCGCTTTTTTGACCGTTTGCTCCACATCCTGCAATCAGAACAAATACAAGAGCAAGGATAATAAAAGGATACCAATTTTTCTTTTTCATATGCCATTCCCCCTTTAGATTTAATTTCAATCGACAAATCTGATCAAACTTATTAAGAAGATAAAATTAGAAGACTGTTACAACCATATGCAAATTTAATCGTATTTTTATAATGAAAAATAAACGCAAGCTCGAAAAGAAGAGCTTGCGTGGCTTCTTCTCATCTTTTGAACATAAATCATCATGTTCCTGGAATTAACACCATACATATGAAATGCTGGTTGTCGGGTTTCATAGGGCCATTCCCTCCACCACTCTAGATAAGAATTATCATTATATTTAATTTCGATAGGTTTACTTGTAATTATACGCACTCTCGAGTAAAAAGCAATGAAAGCAAAAAAAATTCTATCAATAACCAACTTTCGTAGCCGAGTTGGCGTTATTGATAGAAAAGTACAAAATATGCCAGCATAGGTGTGTCACTGCCGTACAACCGGCTGTTTCAAATCAATGCACGCTTCTTCAATTAAAAAACCAGCCGATTGTGCGCCAATTCTGCCCGATCCGTGTGCTTCAGGAAGCGCAGGCCGGTCAAATAGCCTCCTTTGGTTGGCTTTGACCAGACCGCCTCTGCTTCGCGCCCGTTCATCTTCGTCTCTGCAGAATAAATTAGCAATTTCGCTTTTAACTCAATGGGGAATGAACTCTGAATCTGGCAACCACCGGCGCTCAAATCAACAAGTATGACCTTCCGATCAAGCGAAGTAGTCTCTCCGCTTGCCAATGCCGCCGCTGCCTCATAAGCCGCGCGATCAAGCCGTTGATTCGGAAGGATTGTGACAACAGCTTCCTCGTTGACTTTCCCGCGCACTTCCCCGTGTTGGTGGGGAGTGAGCACGCGGAAGGCTTGCCGTATAAAGCGAAAGCTGATCGCTAAGAAAAGGGGGCGCCCCTTCTCAATTGCGGAACGGCGTGAGCCATTTTCATTGAACGTATAATTGACCAAATCCGTATAGCGTTGCGCAGATAACGCGTCAAACTTCATGGCAAAAGAAACGGTCTCCTTATTCACCGCCACCCAAACACGCCGCCCGGTAATTGGCCCAATGTTCGCTATATGGAGCGTCAGCTGCTCAGATATCGAGGAAAACGAATCCCTCGTCCCTTGCAATCGGGCACCAAATTCATTCAAGTCGTGAATTAGCACCGTATGCGATTCTCCAGATGCAAATTGTAGCTCCGCTTCGCGCTCGATTTTAAAACGCTCGGCGCGGCGGAAACGCGGCTGATTGACGGCGGTCATCACAGATACGATGAGGCCAAGCAAATTGTACAGCGCCCAGAATAGATTGACACTGACCAATTGCCAGTCCACACGATGAAAAACGAGATAATCTACAGCAATTTTACCAAAAGCAAGTAATGTCAAAGCAGCCAAAATCAAATGCGGTAAAACCGTAGCCAATTGGAATTGGCGTTTGCCGGATTGCGCCCCCTTTGGTGTGACTTTGAAGCGTAGTTGTTTTATAAAAAGCAGTTCCATCAATGCCGACAACGCCAGATGCGGCGCCATTGAGGTATCGTAGATATGGCTCCAAATCATACTCCGCTTGCCTTTGGAAACAATTCGAAACGACAGATAGCTGCCAAAGAATGAGGGCAGCCAAAAAGTCAACACGCTGATCAGATTCGTCTGAAGCGAGTAAATGCCGAGCAAGAGAAAAGCGAGTGGCGCCAGAATATAAATTGTCTTGAAAATGCCGAAGAACCAATAAATCAACCCATCCTATACAAAATCCGCTGCATCAGCGACAAGCCAGGCAACGTTAATGGGTTCCATTTTTTGGTACATTGAATATTGCCACGGCACCAGCGATCCCGCTGTTTCAGCATGTCGCCCCACGTTTCCGGCGCTAGCCCCATCGCCAGCACATCCCCAACAAACAAACCTTTATAGCCTTTCGCTTGAATGATCATACCAGTCGCCATATCCTCGGTGATCACGCCTGTTGCAAACCCGCCGATCGCATCAAGCACCGAACGGCGGAAGATGGCGTTGCTGCCAACAAACATCACTGCGTTAAACCGCGCTTTGCCAGCTTGCAACGTCCGCATGAAAAAATCCTGTTCGTTCGGAATGGCATCCGATGAAAAGGTATTGTATTGATACGGATCATCATTATAAAAAGCTTGTGGCGTCTGCACAAACGCGACGTCAGGATTACGAAACAAGCCGATCGTCCGCGTTAGAAAAGCTTTGAGCGGCACCATATCCGCGTCGAATATCGCGATAAATTCGCCTTGAGACTGCGTCAGCGCGTGATTCAAATTGCCTGCTTTCGCATGAACATGCTGATCCCGCGTCACGTAACAAGCGCCAAACATTTGCGCCAATTCAGCGACTTCCGCACGGTCGCCGTCATCACAGACGTAGATTTTGACCCGATCCCGCGGATAATCAATCGACGCGCAGCCAGCAAGCGTCCGTTTCAACACCGAGACGGGTTCATTATATGTCGCAATCATTAAATCAACAGTCGGAATCCGATCCAGTTCCTCAAGCGGCACATGGTGCTCCTTTGCCGGTTTCCAGACAAGTGTATAAAAGACGAGCATTTGCAAGAGACCCGCCCATTCCGTCGCCAATAGAATAACTCCGGCAATCTGATTGACAAGGCCATTGCCAGGCAGCGTCGTTAGTAACCGCCAGAATAAATAGACGATATTCGCCGCGCAGCAGAGAACGATGAGCACCTTTGAAAAGGAATTTTCTTTCCATAAAGAGAGACCATACGCAGCAACAAGAAAAACGAGCATTGTCACCCCATAGATTATGTAAGGGTATCCGATGATTCACGCCTCCAATCTTTTGGAAATCTCCCATAATGCTCACTAAGAGCGCTCAGTTCTTACATAGTTTCATAATAAAATTATAAAACAAAAAATCGGTCAAATCGTCACTTATTTTGTTGAAAAATGACGATTTATGACCATTTTGTGATAGAAATCACTGGCTTTTTCACGCATCTCTTGGTCTAAATCTAGCAACCTTAGCATAGGCTAGTTAATAGAGGTTAATAATGATTTCGATCGAGTCCATCTAGGCGATACATCGGCACCTTTTGAGACCCACCCACCTAATTCATGATCTTCCAAAGCCTTGTGCCAAGCTTATTTATCGATAATGAACAGTATTTTTAATTGGAATATATTCTACTAAGAAGAAAGGTGAATGACCGAAATGAAATTCTTTAAAGGGGTTTTCATCGCTTTTCTACTCGCCATACCATTTTGGCTACTCGTATTGTGGATTGGCTTGCGTTGGATTCGATAGAACTCAAAAACTTTGGTTTAGCCATGCCCTCATTTATTTCATTCCATGACTTTTTATGCTTTTTTACTGGGATCAGAAAAACTTGGCTTAGCCAAGTTTTTTTAACAATTGCGCTTCGGCTGCTCACTTGCCGCGAGCGTATCGATATCTATTCTGCTGATTTCAATCCTACTCTGTCGATGCTTACCCCTACTCTGTCGATGCTGGCCCCTACTCTGTCGATGCCGACCCCTACTCTGTCGATGCTGGCCCCTACTCTGTCGATGCTTACCCCTACTCTGTCGATGCTTACCCCTACTCTGTCGATGCCGACCCCTACTCTGTCGATGCCGACCCCTACTCTGTCGATGCCGACCCCTACTCTGTCGATGCCGACCCCTACTCTGTCGATGCCGACCCCTACTCT
>NZ_JAFBEV010000045.1 GCF_016908935.1 Sporolactobacillus spathodeae
ACACATGGTTCTAGAGAGAAAAGTTTTAAAAAAGGCTCTGTTAAAAATTTAATGTTAATTTTAATGACAAAAAGGCAATGTGTGAGACGCCTGCGAGACCCCGCAGACTTTTGCCTGTCCGAGGAGGCTCGCGGTGCGCCCGCGGCAAGCGAACACATAGCAATAGGTGATAATAAGCAACAACAGACTTTAACAGAGCCTAAAAAAAAGAAAGCCATGCAGGATCAAAAAATACGAAAACAGAGAGGATAATTTTTATGAAAACCGTTAAAGCCGTTGGAAAATTTCTTGGCAAGTACTTCGCATTATTCGTACTTGCTGCAGCAGTACTTAGTTATTTTCAGCCACATTGGATCACTTGGGTCGTTCCCTATATCGCCTACTTGCTTGGCGTCGTCATGTTCGGCATGGGTCTAACACTAAAAAGATCTGATTTCGCCGAAGTTTTCAAACGTCCAAAAGATGTGCTGATCGGTGTTTGCGCGCATTACCTAATCATGCCGCTTGTTGCGCTCGCGCTTTGCTACGCATTCCGCCTGCCAAGCGCGCTTGCAGTTGGTGTTCTGCTTGTCGGCAGCTGTCCGAGCGGCACTTCTTCTAATGTCATGGCTTTCCTCGCTAAAGGCGATGTCGCCCTCGGCGTTTCCGTTGGCGCAGTGTCTACACTAATCGCTCCGGTGATGCTTCCATTTATTCTTTGGCTTCTTGCCGGACATTGGGTTAGCATCCCAACGGCAGCTCTCTTCACGAGTGTGCTTGAAATCGTCATCCTCCCAATTGTACTTGGCGTTGTCGTAAATGCGTTGCTCGGCAAGCATGTGGAAAAAGCAAACGAAGCGCTCCCTCTCGTTTCAACGGTCTCGATCATCTTGATCGCGAGCGGTGTCGTCGCTGCCAACAGTGCCACGATGTTTACAGCTGAAACATTGGTTATTATTCCTGTGGTTATCCTCCACAATCTGCTCGGCTATGGACTCGGCTTCCTATTCAGCCGCCTGCTCGGTATGAATCACCCGAAGAGCCGGGCGATCACGTTCGAAGTCGGTATGCAGAATTCCGGGCTTGCTGCGACGCTAGCGATGGCTTTGTTCTCGCCGATTGCCGCAGTTCCCGGCACATTGTTCAGCATCTGGCATAATATGTCCGGTTCGACGCTTGCTTCCTATTGGGCAAGCAAAACGATGCGTGAAGAAGCAAAGAAAAATGAACAACCCCTTTCTACCGCAACTGTATCTGCTGAGTAATCGGCTGATTAATGTAACGCCGTAGAAATAACAATTAATAAAGTGCAGGTTCCAGTCGTTCACACTTCGGATTGGGACCTGCGCTTTTTTTCGCCTAAAAACCCTTTTTTATAAAGCTGCGCGTGCAGATACCAAGCTGCAAAAAAGAAACAGAACTTAAGGGTCGAGACAAGCCGTGGTAAAAGAGTTGTAACCTCTACTTGAATTTCCAAGCAAGTGAGCAACGTTGCCCGGTATTGGAATGTCGGTGTGTTTCACTGAAGGACACCTTGCTTGCTCTGAAATAAAAACATCAGTGCGGGCAAAACAATCAACGCACTGAGCAGCGAATAGGCTGTGTCAAGAACGGTAATCACACCGAACGCGTTCAGCATCGGGAATCCGGTCATGGTCAATGTCGAAAAGCCGCCAATTACCGTTAATCCAGAGACCATGATCGCCTGTCCCACATTGCAAACAGCCGTTTGAATTGCCTGGGTCGCCGCGATCCCGCGCTTTTTCTCCTCGCGATAGCGCTCAATAATCAGTATCGTGAATTCCGTGCCAATACCAAGCACAAGTGCGCTTAAGGTAATCGTGATTGGGTTATAGGAGAGACCGAGCAGCTGCAGTGTTCCCGGTGAATAGCCAAGCACAAAAAGGATGGGAAGCAGCGGGTAAAAGGCATATTTTAGCCGTCGATAGACAACGAGCAACCCAATAAAGCTGCTTGCGAGTCCCGCCGCAATCAAGAGAAGATGGTGCGCACCAATATTATCCATCCCCTGCAGCATCATCACTTCCGGTCCAGCCGGCACCGCGCGGATACCCGCATACGTCTGGCGATCGCTGCTAATTTGATTCATAACGCGCAATAGATCGGCAGCTGGCAGGTTTTGATTGACGCGAAATTGGACTGTGGCAAAGTGATGATCGCCGCTGAGGAGCTTTTGCCGAACAGGTGCGGGCAACTGACGCATGCGCGAAGCGACCGAAACGTATTTTTTTGGGACCGATGGCGTCAATTTCGTAAGCAGTGCTGGCAGGCTTGTGACCGCCTCAATCTCGCGATGCTTATTCTGCTCGATCCGACCGAAATGTTCAATCGCATGCAGCGCAGCTGGCGCTGTCACATCCCGTGCGCTGATCAGATAGGTCAAATAAATCGAGGAGCCGGCTATCCGCTGCAGTTGATTCGTCTGATCAAGTGCCGGCAAATGCTGAGGAATCAATTTTTGAAAATTAGTTTCCAGCGGAATCGATTGTTCCGAATAAAATCCGGCGACAGCCAATAGTGCGGCAAGAGCAAGTATCGGAATCGGCGCTTTCCCGACCGATCCGGTCAAAGCGTTGAGACGTGCTGCGATAAAATAGTTGCTCCTTTCCGATAGAAGCGGCTTGTTCTTATGATCGAGCAAACGGAGAATAGCAAATAAAAGCGTCAGGGAAATCAGGTAGCAGAAAACGACACCGACAGCGAGTGTCACTCCGAATTGCTGCATGATCGGTGCCTCTGAATATAAAAGTGTCAGAAAACTGAGCGCCATAATGAATACAGCAATGCCAACGGCCGGACCCATATGCTGAATCGCTTGGCTTACCGCGAGCGCCGCATCGGCCTGTTTCCGGTACTCCTCTTCATATCTATTGTGCAACTGGACGCCAAAATCTGTGCCAAGTCCAATAATGACAGGCATTGCCGCCATTGTTGCCAGCGTAATGGGCACCCCGCACCAACCCATCAGGCCAAATGTCCAGATATTGCCGATTAGCACCAATCCCGCGGACAGCAAGCGACGGCGGACGTGAAAAACAAACAAGAGGATCAGCAACATTAAGGCGAGCGAGAGACAGAGCACAAGAATAATTGTTTTGAGCGCCAGCGGAACAAGTTGTCCGAGAACCGCCGGCGGTCCTGCCGCTTTTACCGAAAGACGTTTGTCAAAACCGTTTTTTTGAATCAGTTGGGAAATTTCGTGACTCATTTTCACATCGGTTGAAAGATCGGTGTTACCCGAGGTCTGCAGCACAATCAATGCGTATCTGCCATTTTGGGGAAGCAGCGGACGCAGCGGCTGCACGACCCGTCCATGATCGGAAAAAATCAGCCGCTGCAACAAGGCGCTGTTCATCCGCCGGACACCCGGAAGCGCGTGAACGAATTGGCGCTGCACGCTTAGCCGCTGTCGATCACTGAGTAGCGCAGCAGCCGCATGCAAAAGTCTATGTTTCTGGTCATCTGTGAGCAAACCATTCACCATGGCCAGCTGATCCGCTGATTGGCGCGGTTGGCGGATTAGCTGCTCGTTTTGCAATTTGTGAATGATCTGCAAAATTTGTCGGGGCGTGAGCAGATGCAGCAGTTTATCTTCCATTTTTATTTTCTGCTGCCTGCTTAATTGTTGGAAAACTTCCTGTTGCAGCGTTTGTTCTTGTTTTTTATTAAGAAAACTCAGGACAGTCGCCGCCAACTGCCGGCTGTCGAGAATCGTGTCCCCGCGTTCACCATTAGCAAGTATCGCGTCTAGCACCGTGACATAGCTCGTTGCCCCGTTAATATGTTGCATCCGCAATGCCTGAGCGCTGAATCGCCGGACTGCGCGTGCCGTTTCTTTTGAGATCAGCAGCTCTTTCTTTCCTTTTAACAGAATGTAATAGGAATCACCGCCGAAATGATGCTGAAAGATAAGCGTGTGTTGATAAATTGGCGATGAAGGTTTGACAAAACTATCATTGCCCATCTGAAGATGAAGCCTGCTGAGTCCGCACGCAAACAGAATCGTGACGACCAAAATACTGGCGATCACAGGTTTCGCGTGACGGTTGATTAAAGTAGCGACCGAAATAAAGATCGTCTGCAAGCGGCTTCCTCCCTTTGCGCGTCCGTCTGCTTAGTCTACCCAGCAGCGTCCGATTGCATCAGGAGAGCAGAAAAACTAGCTCTGGTCCTTTTCATGGTTTAGGGCTAAATTTGTCAGGATTCGGTCTAACTTTTCCGATTCGGTCTTACTTTTGCCCGGTTCGGTCTAACTCTTGTAATTTGGTGCGACTTTCTTTGATTTAGGAGCGACTTTTCCGAATTTCGGTGCGACTTTTCCTCGATTTGGTGCGACTCTCAAAATTCGGTGCGACTTTCCTTGATTTAGGAGCGACTTTTCCGAATT
>NZ_JAFBEV010000046.1 GCF_016908935.1 Sporolactobacillus spathodeae
TGAAGGCTTAGGTTAGTGTTGTCTTATTTTTCAAAGGTATCTGAGAAACAAAGAATTAAATCTTATTTAGGCCTTGACTTAATACCACAAGACTTTATATAAGTGATGATTAAGAACGATATTCATATGAATTGGCTCAGACAAAAGCTTTCAGTGAACACACATTAATGCGCGAAATTTTCCCTGACAAGTGCATAGCACTCACCTCATCAAGTGACGATTATCGGGAAACGAGCATCACTCGTTCTCATATTTCTTGCATTAATAATACTTGGAAAGGAATATTTTCGTAAAGCAATATAAGAAAACTATAGTGTCATCCAAGTAGTCTGAGTTTGTAATGCGGTGCGACCCGGCTATGTACTGTGCATTAATCATTGGCAATCTTGCAGGCCTTTAAAATATGAGCAAGCGTTTGATGCGAACCCTCTAATCAAATGTATAGATGATTTTTATAGCTGTTGCCATTCTCCATCCAAGAATGGTCTATCAAAAGTAAGTTTGTATAAATAAAATCGTGGCAAGACCCATCGCACCAATGGCTATGACTATTTTCATCACTTTAGGAGGAATACGACGCACAATATAGGGACCGATATAGCCGCCGATGAAAAATCCGGCAGCGAGTGGTGCCACTGCGAGCCAATAGATATGTGAGCGAACCGCATAGAGTAAAGTAGCTACTAGATTTGATCCACATAACAATACGTTTTTCAGCGCGTTATACTCCACAAATTTTGCATGGCTTGTCGCCGCAAAGATTGCCAGCATAATCACGCCACCAGCCGCGCCGAAGTATCCCGTGTAGGCCCCAACAGCGAAAACGGCGATACAATAGGCGACAACAGCCACTTTCCGCCAAAATACGTCTTTTCTATTTTCATCGTTGCTGGCGCGTTGCTGCCTGTCCTTGTCACGAACAATTCGCATCGGACGTAAAATCAGTAAAGCTGCGCTGAAAATAAAAAAAGGGACAATATGCTCAAATGTCGTCGCCGGTGCCACTAATAAAAGGATACTTCCGAAAATACTGCCGCCAACAGTAAGCGGTAACAGTTTTAAAAGCTCGCGACCATGACCACGCAACTCGCGTTTTGATGACACGCCCGCCCCAATTCCTGTAAATATGAGTGCGGCAGTATTTGTAACATTGGCATAAACAGGCGGTATGCCCAAGGCGAGCAATGCAGGATAGGAAACGAGCGAGGCAAGTCCTACAGACGCACTGATTATTCCTGCTATAATTCCAACTGGAAAAAGAATGAATAAATAGTGATAGAACATCTATAATCTTTCACCTTTCCATTAAAATAAGAGTTGCTTCATTAAAGAAAAGTTGTATCGTTATTCGACGAGCAGTCATAATAACCAGCGACACTATTGTAAATAGTCGTATGCTTAATGTTTCCACTATAAGTCTATACATTTAAATAAATCTAGTAAAATGCATATTTTTAAATAGATTTCATGCAGTTATTTACCATCAACGGGGGTGCGTGCATTTGGATTGGAGAGAAAACAGAATTCAATCAGTAAGAAATGGAATAAATCCAATGGTTCTAGCAGAAATGAAGAGTGGCTACGCAGTAATTGGCGACACTCAATTTTTGCCTGGCTATTGTGTGCTGCTACCTAAGCGAGAGGTGTCTTGTCTTAATGATTTAAGCATTTCTGAGCGTGCACAGTTTTTAACGGATATGAGCTTAATTGGCGACGCAATTATCCATGTTTGTCATCCGGCTCGTATCAATTACGATATATTAGGGAATACGGATGCTTTCTTACATGCGCATATTTTTCCTAGGTATGATTGGGAAAAGGAAGAGAGAAGAAAAATGCCAGTCTGGCAATATGATTCATCAAACTGGTTTGATGAGGAAAAACAGTTTAACCAAGAAAAACATGGAAAATTAAAAGAAAAACTGTCCAATTATTTATCTGTTGTTTATGAAAAATAAATAGTTAGCCTTTGATATGCAGTTCGACACTGCGGCGCAGTAGACGTATAATGCGAAACTAGTATGCAACTAGTAGTTGCGGATATAAATTATCATTCCACAATAAAGTTCTTTACTCAATAAATGTCCTGAATTAAGCTATAGCTAATTTGAGTAACGGGGATGATTAAATGGAATTGCAAGCGCAGCTAAAAAGAATACGCCAACAAAAAGGGTGGTCGCAGGGAGACTTAGCGGAAATTCTGCATGTATCTCGACAGGCAGTTTCTAAATGGGAGGTAGGCACTTCATATCCTGACATAGAAAAATTAATTGAGATTAGCGATTTGTTTAACATATCCTTAGATGAATTAATTCGCGGTGACGAAAAACTACAAAAAAAAATTGTAATTAATAATTCTATCCAACACCGTACATTTTGGGACATTTTCAATAGCTATTGGTGGCTTATTTTCCCTGCCTTTGGGATGTTGATAGCAGTGATTAACGCTATTAAAAATTAATCTGTTACACAGTCCGACGCTACTGTGATATACTCGTGATTTATTTTTGCAGCCTCATGTGATGAGGTGCAATTGATGTGTCAAAAAAGACTTAGCAATAGGTGAAAGTGCTATTGTTCTAGTCTTTTTCTTTATGGATCTGTCAAAGTTTGCTGTTGTTTTTAATCATTTATTGAAGAGCTGTTCTCTTTGCTGCGGACGCACCGCAAGCTACGAAAACCAGAGAGCTAAGAAGCAACTCCGGTACGGCTCCTCACTGCAAGGCGCCCAATTGTATGGCCTTATTGTTAGAAAAACAACAGGGAATTGAAACATAACCTTCTTTTACATTAAATTTATCTAATAATCCTTTTTGAATTCATTAAATTATGCTAATCTTTAAAGTTGTGTTGGCTTGTTAGGCTTTATATCTTTTTTGTGAATAAAGTTTTTAGAAATACTAATTTTATAATCTCGGATAAAATTTAGGAAGGTGAGCTTTGGATGATATCTTCTGCCAAACAACGAATTACATGGGTTGATATGGCGAAGGCGTTGGGTATCATTGCCGTAGTGGTTGGGCATTCGATTAATTCAGAAAGAAGTGGACACTTATTTGATGTTACCTATGATGCCCTTTATTGGTGGCATATGCCGCTTTTTTTTATCATCGGTGGTTTTTTCTTAAAGCCGCTGGCGCATGATTGGAAAGCTGTCCGTCATTTCTTGTCACGTCGTTGTAAGCCATTGATTGTTTCATATTTCTTGATGGGAAGTATTCTGATACTTGTCAGTCACTTTATTCGTCATCAAGGGTGGTCTTATACGGGATTTTATTTTTTTCGGCTACTCTATGGTGGACAAACATTAAATAATTATTTAAGTATTTTTTGGTTTATTACTGTTTATGTATTGACCTTGATTGTCGTCATAATTTTGATATCTTGGGTTCCCTCTGTCTTGTTGCAATGGGTGATCAGCTTGTCACTGTTTGCTATTGGAACCATTCACCAGCAACCTTCATTTTTAGGACATCCGTATTTTCCATGGGATGCTCAAGTTGTCTCGATAACCACGACTTATATGTTGGCTGGCTATTATGGATTCCGGCTTCTTACGTCGATATCTCATAAATATATGATACTTTTGGCAATTGCTGCATTCTATCTCCTTCTCATACGTGATCAGTTTAATGGAATAATCAATTTTAATTTGTACTTGAAATCCGATAATTTAAATCATACAGGACTGGCTCTAATCGCTCCTTTAGTATTAAGCTTGGGCGTTCTATTACTTTCTCAAAAAATTTGCGAGATTAAATTTTTACAATGGCTTCTTCTTTGGGGACGCCATACCATGCCCGTGATGTTTTTACATCGTGCACTTTTTGATATGCCTGGGTTGTTGAACTTACCCGATTATTGGTTGATTAAGTGTCTCTTTGGTTTATTAGTTCCCATTCTGGCTATCCTTATCTGGAAACGATTCAAACATTTACTGACATGGCATCATAGCCCCAAACAGTATGCGAATATCTGATTAACATTTTTGTTTTAATAAAAGTTGCCCGTACGAAAATACGGGCATTTTTTAGTGCGCCCGGCATGGGTGACAGCTAGGCGGTGAAAGTCCGCTACAGGCTTGGCAGTAGGAACTGTTAGCTGAGGACAAGGGTGTCTG
>NZ_JAFBEV010000047.1 GCF_016908935.1 Sporolactobacillus spathodeae
GTTCAGTTTTCAAGGAACATTCCGTGCTGCTTATCTCTCAATCAGCAACTTTTATATCTTACCACGCTGATTTCAAGATGTCAACATCTTTTTTTATTAAACTATCATGCCGCATTTAGCGACAAAATATATTATATCTCAACCAAACTATCGAGTCAAGATATTTTTTTATGCCGGATTAATCAATCTCTTAAAATCGCGGCGGAATATTATATTAACATCTCATAAGCAACACGTCAATACTCTCTTTCAAAAATATTCATTAATAGAATAACTAGGCGGAATCACATCCTTTTTGTAACCATGTGCTATGTACAGTTGCTTCAATGAAACGCCACGAGTTTCAAACATTCCGGATTCTGTGAGGCACGTCTGGCATGTAGTTTCCTCAGACGTCTCGCACCTGCGCGCCATTTTTCGTCAAAAGTCATATATTTTTCTTTGAACAGAAACAAGGCCTCGATGTTTCACCACCAAGGCCTTATTCCAATTTCTATATATCTTTTAAATTCAGTCGTTCTGTGCAGCGAATATTTTACCGAGGACAGTGAGTAATTCAGGCATATCCATTTTCTGGGTTACGACTTCAACAAATCTTAGGACATCTTGTGATTGAGCCATGTCTTTTAGGGCATCAGCAAGTTCGCCTTCCGTCGTCGTCTTGTAACTTTTGAAATTCCTATATCCACCGAGAACTGAGGGGATATCAGCGTAGCGCCACATTTTAATATCATTGTATGGCGCTTCAGGTCCATGGATCGAACGTTCAACGGTATAGCCATCGTTATTTATCACGAAGATAATCGGATGAAGATTTTCACGCAACATCGTTGAGATCTCCTGGAAGGTTAACTGGAACGCACCGTCACCAATCAGTAGGATGTTACGCCGTGACAAGTCGGCAAGCTGTGTACCAAGCGTAGCCGGCAATGTATAGCCAATCGAGCCCCATAAAGGCTGGCCAACGTAGGTAACGTTTTCTTTAAGGGGTACTGACTGGGCACCGAAGAATGACGTCCCTTGATCTGCGATAACGACATCGTTTTTCTGAATAAAGAGACGAACCATCTCCCAGAAGCGTTTCTGCGTCAGTGTGTGATCTTCCGCCACATAGAAAGGTTCTTCTTTCTGCTGCATCGTAACCGGAATAATATTTAGTGACTGCGCATCACGTTTTTTTAAACCGCCTGCTAATTGGTTGAGTGTTTCCTCCATAGATAGATTAGAAAATTTTATTTCTCGATAGTTAACTCCCTCAGGTGAGATATGGATAATAGAATTGTCCGTGAAACCTTGTGAGAAACCACTCGTGATTGAATCAGTGAGCCTAACGCCAACACTTAGAATACAGTCCGCGTTATCGACTCGATTACGCAAATAATCAGAACTCGTTTTTCCACTATATACGCCAATGAACTGAGGATGTTCTTCGTTGAAAACACCCTTCCCCATGCTGAGCGTTGCAATTGGAAATCCGGTAGCTTCCGCAAGTTTCTTTAATGCGCCCTCAGCATGAAAGCGAGAGACTTGATAATCCGCTAAAATGACCGGTGACTTTGCCTTTTCAATCACAGGGATCAGTGTTTCAAGCATTTGGTTGATCGAATTTATCGGTGCTAATGGTTCCTCTTTAAGTAAGGGCTCGGTTGGCTGCTTTGCCGGAAGTGCGTGAATGTCAACAGGAAGATTAATATAAACCGGCGCCTTCTCATACCAACAAATTCTTAATACGCGATCAATTTCTTCCATTGCGTTCGCACCTGTTAACGTTGTTTGTGCGGCAGTAACTTCTTTGTACATTTTTGAAAAATGATCAAAGCTCCCATCACCCAGTGTATGGTGCACAAGACGTCCTTCTTCAGCAATTTTTGATGCAGGAGAACCCGTGATCTTCACGACAGGCACCTGTTCCGCTCGTGATCCTGCAATCCCGTTTACAGCGCTTAGTTCGCCGACACCAAATGTGGTAACCAATGCTGCTATCCCATGAATACGCGCATAGCCATCTGCAGCGTATGCCGCGTTTAATTCATTACAGTTCCCTACCCACTCGAGTCCTGGATGCTCAATGATTGTATCAAGGAATGAAAGATTATAATCACCAGGTACACCAAAAATATGACGAATACCAAGTTCACCAAGTCTGTCAACTAAATAGCGTCCTACTGTGTATGTCGTGCTCATTTTTGCTAACCCCTCACTTTTATGAATAAAAATGTTTGATTAAGACCATCAAAAAAAGAATTATAGGTCAATAGCTTTGACCTATAAAGCCAGTATAATGCTCATTGACAAATAGGTCAATTATATTGTCCTAATAAAAAAATAAATGGGACAAAAATCCATATTTTGTGATATACTACAAAATCAGTACGAAAGGGGTTTGAAGAACGTGAATGAGGAAGAACAGCAACTGAATAAAGTGCTCATGCTCTTTTATTTCGGCTACCGAACGTTTACGGAAAAGCCGGATCAAATGATTGAAAAATATGGCATACAGCGGGTACACCATCGTATTCTCTTTTTTATTGCCCGTGTACCGGGAATCACCGTGAACGATCTACTTTCGATTCTCGAGGTCTCAAAGCAAGCACTCAATGCTCCGCTCAGGCAATTATATGAAAAAAATCTGATTAAAATGGTTCACGCAGATTATGATAAACGCTTTAAACAGCTCTATCTGACGGATCAAGGAAAACAGCTTGAAAGCGAGCTTAGTCATGTGCAGAGAGAACAAATGAAGACAATCTTTAATTCTCTCGGAGGAAATCATCAGGAAGCGTGGATTGACGTCATGAACGTCCTCGCAAAAGTCCGTCCAGGGCAACAATTTTTTAATGAACAAAATGGTGAACGTTGCGATTGAAAACTTGAGAACTATTAAATGAATGAAACAATCATATATTCTTTTCTCTATTGTTTTCCTCTAAACGCACAATACAGCAACAGGTTGGTTTTTAGCATCTCATTCGTCTCAGATACGGTTTCCACGGACAAGCCCTGTAACGACTTTTACTGCCTGCTATCATTCCATATTGAACTTGAACAAACTTAACTTTGCCAAGTTCTTTTTTGTAACAAATGCGGTCCGATCACTCGCTTGACGTGGCACACTGCGAGCCTCTTCAGACAGACTCGACTCGGAGATGTCTCACTTGGCTCGTTTTTTCCACAGGCACTAGACCGCCTGTGCTGCATTTTTTGCAAAATCATATACAACTCTTTAAATGTTGGAATAATTTGGATTAGCCAATTCTTCTGAACAATGGCGAATCCTTTATTTTTTTACTTAATTCCACTGAAATCTTGTAGATTCTTAACGCGTATCAGAAAAACTTGGCATAGCCAAATTCTTTTTCAACTATGGTGCTTCGGCTGCCCGCTTGCCGCGGGCGCCACGCCTGTGCAATATCTTATAGCCAT
>NZ_JAFBEV010000048.1 GCF_016908935.1 Sporolactobacillus spathodeae
TCCATTGGAGTCAGAAATGTCTGGTTCAGGTGAACGGTCTGGAAAGGCCGGCCAAAGAAGGCAAACGCCCTGTAACCGAAGCACCAGACACTCCGGAGTGGATCCTGAGTACGGCGGGACACGAGAAACCCCGTCGGAATCCGGGAGGACCGTCTCCCAAGGCTAAATACTCCCTAGTGACCGATAGTGAACCAGTACCGTGAGGGAAAGGTGAAAAGCACCCCGGAAGGGGAGTGAAAGAGATCCTGAAACCGTGTGCTTACAAGTAGTTGGAGCCCCTTCGGGGGTGACAGCGTACCTTTTGTAGAATGGACCGGCGAGTGGCGATTCGTAGCAAGGTTAAGCCGAAGAGGCGGAGCCGCAGCGAAAGCGAGTCTGAATAGGGCGAATGAGTTACGGGTTGCCGACCCGAAACCGTGTGATCTACCCATGTCCAGGGTGAAGTTCAGGTAACACTGAATGGAGGCCCGAACCCACGCATGTTGAAAAATGCGGGGATGAGGTGTGGGTAGGGGTGAAATGCCAATCGAACACGGAGATAGCTGGTTCTCCCCGAAATAGCTTTAGGGCTAGCCTCGGATGATTGAAACCTGGAGGTAGAGCACTGATTGAATAAGGGGCCCCCACAGGGTTACCGAGTTCAGTCAAACTCCGAATGCCAGCGTTTTACGTCCGGGAGTCAGACGGCGAGTGATAAGATCCGTCGTCGAGAGGGAAACAGCCCAGACCGCCGACTAAGGTCCCTAAGTTTGCGCTAAGTGGGAAAGGATGTGGCGTTGCCCAGACAACCAGGATGTTGGCTCAGAAGCAGCCACCATTTAAAGAGTGCGTAATAGCTCACTGGTCGAGTGGCGCCGCGCCGAAAATGTAACGGGGCTAAGCGCAGCACCGAAGTCGCGGATGACTCTTAGGAGTCGTGGTAGGGGAGCGTTCCAAGGGCGTTGAAGGCAAACCGGAAGGTTTGTTGGAGCGCTTGGAAGTGAGAATGCCGGTATGAGTAACGAAAAGAGGAGTGAGAATCTCCTCCGTCGAAAGCCTAAGGTTTCCTGAGGAAGGTTCGTCCGCTCAGGGTTAGTCGGGGCCTAAGCCGAGGCCGAAAGGCGTAGGCGATGGACAACAGGTTGATATTCCTGTACCACCTAAGGACGTTTGAGTGATGGGGGGACGCAGGAAGGCAAGGCCGTACGCACGGATGGAAGGGTGCGTTCAAGCCGTGAGGCCGGTAGCGAGGCAAATCCCGCTGCCAGGGGCCAAACGGTGATGAGGAGGGAAATTTAAGTACCGAAGGGCCTGTACCTACACTGCCAAGAAAAGCCTCTAGCGAGTCCAAGGGTGCCCGTACCAAAACCGACACAGGTAGGCAAGAAGAGTATTCTAAGACGCTCGGGAGAACTCTCGTTAAGGAACTCGGCAAAATCACCCCGTAACTTCGGGAGAAGGGGTGCTCGGAAGGCCTTCGGGCCTTTTGAGCCGCAGTGAAAAGATCCAAGCGACTGTTTACCAAAAACACAGGTTTCTGCTAAACCGCAAGGTGATGTATAGGGGCTGACACCTGCCCGGTGCTGGAAGGTTAAGAGGAGAGGTTATCCCTTCGGGGAGAAGCTTTGAATCGAAGCCCCAGTAAACGGCGGCCGTAACTATAACGGTCCTAAGGTAGCGAAATTCCTTGTCGGGTAAGTTCCGACCCGCACGAAAGGTGTAACGATTTGGATACTGTCTCAACGAGAGACCCGGTGAAATTATAGTACCTGTGAAGATGCAGGTTACCCGCGACAGGACGGAAAGACCCCATGGAGCTTTACTGCAGCTTGATATTGGATGTGGGTATCGTTTGTACAGGATAGGCAGGAGCCTTCGAAGCCGGACCGCCAGGTTCGGTGGAGGCATCCGTGGGATACTGCCCTGACGATACCGACATTCTAACCCGGAACCGTGATCCGGTTCGGAGACAGTGTCTGGTAGGCAGTTTGACTGGGGCGGTCGCCTCCTAAAAGGTAACGGAGGCGCCCAAAGGTTCCCTCAGAATGGTTGGAAATCATTCGCAGAGTGTAAAGGCACAAGGGAGCTTGACTGCGAGACCTACAAGTCGAGCAGGGACGAAAGTCGGGCTTAGTGATCCGGTGGCACCGCATGGAAGGGCCATCGCTCAACGGATAAAAGCTACCCTGGGGATAACAGGCTTATCTCCCCCAAGAGTTCACATCGACGGGGAGGTTTGGCACCTCGATGTCGGCTCATCGCATCCTGGGGCTGAAGTAGGTCCCAAGGGTTGGGCTGTTCGCCCATTAAAGCGGTACGCGAGCTGGGTTCAGAACGTCGTGAGACAGTTCGGTCCCTATCCGTCGCGGGCGTAGGAAATTTGAGAAGAGCTGTCCTTAGTACGAGAGGACCGGGATGGACACACCGCTGGTGTACCAGTTGTTCCGCCAGGAGCATACGCTGGGTAGCTATGTGTGGACGGGATAAGTGCTGAAAGCATCTAAGCATGAAGCCCCCTTCAAGATGAGATTTCCCATGATTTTAAATCAGTAAGACCCCTCAGAGATGATGAGGTTGATAGGTCTGGAGTGGAAGCGCGGTGACGCGTGAAGCGGACAGATACTAATCGGTCGAGGGCTTAACCCAAGATTGACGCGGCGTAG
>NZ_JAFBEV010000049.1 GCF_016908935.1 Sporolactobacillus spathodeae
CTATGTGTAAAATGTTTCTCGGAGAATTAAATTCGGATTAGCGCCTGAGGATGGATCGGGACGCTGTTCTTACTTCCAGCCATGTTCCTTTATTCTTCCTTCACTGGACGAAAAGGAGAAGACTCCTTATTCTAAATGTATACCGACCAAGGTGAATACATCAGGAATAGAGGCCTTCTCTCAATGGATAGTATAGAGGATTTATTAGGAATTTGGAAGAACCAAACGAGCCTTTTGGAATTTGAAGAAGAGGCAACTACCTATATGTACCAGTTTATGAGGCGGAGTGTGGAACAGGTATTTTTACTGCTTGATCAAGCACTTGTTAAGGAGAAGCAAACTCAGGGCTGGATAATAGACAGCCATAAGGATCAGCGTACGCTTCAATTTTTATTTGGACCTGTGACGCTGTATCATACGCGTATGATTAGCCCGGAGGGCCATGCCTGTTATCCGCTGGATAACCTTTTAAAACTGAGAAAACACATGCGTTACTCGCCAAATGTGGAGTATGAAACAGCTACTTTAGCTAGCCGTATGACTTGTCGGGAGGTCGTGAAAACCTTAGCGACTTGGACACAGGTTCAAATGAGTCACACGACAGTCATGCGCTGTGTTCGAGCGGTTGGTGAAGCTCAGGAAAAGCAGGATCAGGATCGCGTCATCCAGGCAGCCAACGGAGAATTAGATGGGAAAAGGCAGCCGGACTTTCTCTTTGCAGAGGCTGATGGAACTTTTGTCCGTGGATTAAGAAAACGCCAGCACATTGAAATCAAGCATTTTATTATGTATGAGGGCTGGGTGAAGAATGGAAAACGACGGCTCCTGAAAGAACCCTACGCGGTCATGACCAGCAAGGGGCTGGATAGTTTCTGGGAACAGGTCGAAGCCGCGATTGAACAGCGTTATCGATTATGGCAGACACAGGTTGTTGCCAATAGCGATGGAGGATCGGGTTATGATGAAAGCCATTTTAAAGATGCCTTTTGTGGGGCACACAAGCACATTTGGGTTCAACTTGACGCGTTTCATGTTGCACAATCCCTCACGCGTTCACTACATGGCGATAAGGCCTGGATTACTCGGATACAAAAAGCTATTCAACGGAAAGATCGTGCAGCGGCTATCCTGCTACTGGATACGTATGAAAGTAATCTAGACGAAAATGAGCGTGTGGAGCAAGTTAGAAGTGTCAAGCAATATCTCATGGGACACTGGGATCGCCTGTTTGATTGGCGAGAAAGTGTGGCGAAAGAAAACCTTCCTGAGTATGCTGGGCGATTGGGCGCTATGGAATCCAATCAACGGCATCTGACGTTTCGAATGAAAAAGCGTGGCATGCACTGGGGTGAGTCGGAAGAGGGCATGGTTAAAGTCATTCAAGGCATACGTAACAAGACGTTAAAGATGGCGTATCTTTCTTCGTTTATTCCGTCTAGACGCAAAGAACGAATCATGACAAAGACGATACGAATCGCATCACTCTTGAAGGAACCAACGGTTCCATCTATCGGGGCACATCACGGTCGCATCGGATGTAACGCTTCCTCTTCCAGTGCAGTAGGAAAACTGAACAGAGTGCTGACGCTTGCTTGAAAATGATTTAATACCTAAGGTGTACAAATTAAGAACTAAGAAGTCCTTCCCTAGTAAAGGCTTCCGAGAAAACCTTGACACATAC
>NZ_JAFBEV010000050.1 GCF_016908935.1 Sporolactobacillus spathodeae
AATCGAGTAGGAGGAAGCCTTCGGCTTCCGACCTCTCACACCACCGTGCGTACGGTTCCGTACACGGCGGTTCCATAATTTACACGCATACGCTCATACTGAGGCAACCAATCTTTAATGCCCCATCGTATGAGTGTTTTGTTTTGAATAGCACGATGAAGGGTTTCACTATGCGAGAGACGCCAATACTTTTTCCGACTGCCCGCTAGTTTCAGGGCTTCATCATGGTCAATGCCAAATCGTCTGAGTTGTCTGTAACGCGTGCGAACAGATTTCCATCGTTTCCATATAAGTTGGCGAAGCCGATGGTTGAGCCATTGCTTCGTTCGTATTAGAAATGTTTTCATCGCACCAATCGCATAGTAGTTAATCCAGCCAATAGCTGTCTGATTAATCTCTTGAGCAATATTTTGGAATGTACCCGGGCGATTTCGACGTGTAATTTTCTTCAACTTGCGGAGCAGTCTCTGTTTTGCCGTACTATCTGGGTAACAGGTGACCGTCTGTTTCATGCGGTATAAACGGAAGCCGAGAAACTTGTGCTTCATTGGGCTACCCACACAACTTTTTGATGGGTTTACAGCGAGTCCAAGTTTATTTTCTAAGAAGTACGTAACGGACTTCAGGACACGTTCGCCTGCTCGTTTGCTGCTGACATAAATGCGAAAGTCGTCCGCATAACGAACGAATTTATGTCCGCGCCGTTCCAGCTCTTTATCCAGTTGGTCGAGGTAGAGATTCGCGAGGAGCGGCGATAAGTTGCCGCCCTGCGGGGCTCCCTCTCGCGTTGCTGAAAAGGTTTCTCCATCCATAAAGCCTGCGTTTAGGAACTTCCAAATCAGTTTGAGAATCACCTTATCCGAGATGAAGCGTTCTAGGTAGGCCATTAAGCGTTGATGATTAATCGTGTCAAAGTAACTTTTGAGGTCGCAGATGACCGCAACGCGGTAACCCTCTGACCAGTAGGTCTCAGACTGACGAATAGCCATCTGTGCGCTTCGATGTGGGCGGAATCCATAGCTGTATTTGGAAAACGACGGGTCCAGTATCGGCACGAGCACTTGGTAGATAGCCTGTTGGACCATTCGGTCCAAGACACGCGGAATACCCAGCTTGCGCGCTGACCCATCCGGTTTTGGAATCCGTACACGTTTGACCGGTTGGGGTTGGTACGTGCCTTCTTTCAGCTTTTGGATTAAGGGCTGATAGTACTTCTTAACTGTTGGCACAAGTTCCTCAGTGGTCATCCCATCAATACCGGGTGCACCATGGTTGCGTTTGACGCTTAGACAAGCCTTCCAAAGATTTTGTGGCTCAATCACTTTATCAATAAGACATGCGCGACTCTGATTTTCTCGTTCCTTGTGACCGTTACTCAGCGCTCCTGCATAGCTTTCAGCTTCCAGCCTATGTTTCTGCAGGGAGCCATCTCTCGATGTATTCTGCTTTCTTGGCAACGATCCCACCTCCTGATTCCATCAGATTTAATTATGGTTCAGTCCTTCAGTGCAACCGTTGGTTGCACCTACTATGACCTCTGCTGACTTCTCGCCATTCATCCGAGCCTTGCTTATCGCTTGTGCTCCGATTGCGTCTGTAGGAAATTCATCCTTCTTGTCGGAC
>NZ_JAFBEV010000051.1 GCF_016908935.1 Sporolactobacillus spathodeae
GCAGACACCCTTGTCCTCAGCTAACAGTTCCTACTGCCAAGCCTGTAGCGGACTTTCACCGCCTAGCTGTCACCCATGCCGGGCGCACTAAAAAACGGCAGAAGCTGAACGAGCTCCTTGCCGTTTTTTTTTGAGACATATTCACACACTTTGCCGTAAACGCCGGTAAACCCAGCCGTTTACAAAGAAGAAGAGCGCACTACCACCGGATCGGCGAATCAAATGTCGCGCGAGCGCGCGAACAGTCGGCTGCCGCGACACTTTGCGATCGGCAAGATAAACGCCGAGCAGACCACGGTTAATCATTTGATGGAATTTCTTATCAGGCATGTCTTCAATTGACGCATCAGCCTCTTCAATAAAATGATTAAAACGCTCAATCATCCGTGCTTCGCTTGGGTAATAGAAGCAAAAATTCAAATCGCCTTCCTGTCGATCTTCTTCCTGATCGACAAAATAATCCATCAGAATATGTAGCCCTTGAACCCACGGAAAATAGCTGTCTTTAATCGTCGCGACAAGCTGTTGATCCATTTGACTTCCTCTTGACGCCGCGTAAGACACCAAACAAAAAATACCGAGCGTTGATCCGGAACACGCTGCAAATTCATACCAGCTCATTTCCGGTAAGTGATTTTGATAGCGTTGGAACCAGCTCATCAGTCGCGGCACGCGCTGATCACGCTTCACATGTTTGTGCACCTGCAAATCACAATAAAAGCCTGCCAATTCGAGCAAAGCCGGTGCAATTACTGAATAGCCATCAAGCTTTGCCAGTACGCGCTGACAAGTTTGAACAAGCTGCTGCAAATAGCCGCCATCTGAACAGATTGACCGAAATCGATAATAATCACCATCTGGAGCTCCCGGAGTCAGCGCATGGAGCATTGATTCGTGAAGGCAGCGAAAATCCTCTGGATCGAGCGAATCACAGCGATCACAAAGATTATCAAGATAATCGCTGATCGTCTGGTAGGCGACAATAAAAGCAATCACATCTTCTCTTCTATCTCCGGCAATCAAACTGTAAATGGCTCCGCCCTCACAATGAAAGGTTTTTCCGGCAATGCTGTCGAGTGCCTGCTTGCGAAGCTCTGAATCAGGAATCGCTGCGGCCTGTGTCTGCCATCGCTTCAGCTCGCGGTGAACCGGCGGAAGCACTTGACGATAAATTTTTGCCATGAGCAAGAGAGGTGTAGCTGGTGCGTCCATCGAACGCCCCCTCCTTCTTCGTTTGTTTTCTTCTATACATATTCGCCTGAGGCAAGGAACATTTGTCCCGGTTTATTCATTGGCGATGTGTTCTTGTCCCACACGCTTTCTCTCTCATTGTTGACTGGAGCTGCTGTCTCTATTCTCCGTAGAGATCGGACTAAAAGAAAAGCAGGCGATCGCCTTATTTGCATTAAACTGCTTTGGTCGCTCGCTTGCCGCGGGCGATCCGTGAGCCTCCTCGAACAGGCGATAATCTGCGGGGTCTCACTTGGCTCGCTGTTCCCGCAGGCGTCTCGCACCTGCGCTTTATTTTTACAAAAAAGTCTTATGCCTTACTTTTT
>NZ_JAFBEV010000052.1 GCF_016908935.1 Sporolactobacillus spathodeae
GGTCAAGTCCTGTTTTATGTGTAAATTATCTCAATTAAAAGAGAAGATCTGTTATAAATGGACGCTGGCAATCTTGGTAATCTGATGTTGCTGGTGTCCTTGTTCGTTCTTCCATGCATAATAATCTTTCATGTTCAAGTACAGTCGCTCTTCAGACCAGTTTTCATTCTGCTCCATGAGCAGAGCGCCCATCAAACGCGGCACGGACTCACGATTTGGAAAAATACGAATCACTTGCTCGCGCCGACGGAATTCCTGGTTTAAGCGTTCCAGTATGTTGGTTGTGCGTACACGTCTCCGATATAACTCTGGCAGTGGAAGTACCGCTGTGACATCGTCAAATCCCTCTTCCACCAGCCGAGCAGCCTTCGGAGCCTTTTCTTCGTAATCATTCAAAAACTTGTGAAGTAGCGTGCGGGCTGTCTCGACATCCGGCGCATGAAGGATCGCTCGAACACGGGATCCTCCCTCAGTTCGTAAATCTTTGGGGAGAACATCGCGAACGTTACGTAGAAAATGAGCCTGGCATCGCTGCCAAGTGGCTCCCTGAAAGGCTTTCTTGACCGCTTGAACCAATCCGCCATGATCATCGCTCACCACAATATCGACACCTTTGAGTCCACGTGATTTCAGCCAGTCAAAGTAATTTTTCCAGGCCTCGGAACTTTCACTGTCATCCACTTTCAGTCCCAAAATGGTTCGGTCGCCCTTCTCACTAATGGCATAGCTGATCAACACGCCACGGGAACGCACACGCCCATTCTCGCGAACCTTGGTATAAATGGCGTCTACAAACAGAAACGGGTAACGCCCCTGTAGGGGCCGGTTATTCCAGCCGTCCACAATCGGGTCTAACTGCTGACAAAGTTGGGAAACCGTTGTTTTAGAAAATTCAGTGCCGCAAAGCGATTCCGTAATTTGACTGACGCGACGCGTGGACACACCATTTATAACCATCTCCATAAGGGCCAGATCCAGTGCTTGTTCACTTCTTTGATAACGTTTAAAAAGATCCGTTGAAAAATGGCCGTTCCGCAGCCGCGGAACGTTCAGATTGAGTTTTCCAACACGCGTTTTCAGTGTTCGAGGATAACTCCCGTTGCGGTAGTCATTCCGTCCCTCCGTGCGTTCGTATTTGTCTGCACTTAATTGTTCACCAGCCTGAGCCTGAAGCACTTGATTGAATATGGATTCCAAAAGAGCTTTGACACCCGATTCATGCGTATCCCCAAAAAATAATTGATGCAAAATCTTTTCATCAAGAGTAATCTGTAGTTGAGCCAACCTTTTATCTCTCCTCGAATATGGTTTTGGTCAACTCTATTCTAATTGAGATAATGGGTAATGGCTCATTTTTGTTGAAAATAAGGATTTAGAGAGTCGCGAGTATCCGGGCGTTTTTCTGTGAGGGGGGCCGGCCCCCCTCACAGAAAAACGCCTTTCTCATCCCACAAACTGCTCCACATCAACTACCCTTTTTACACAATTATACTGGCTCAACTAAA
>NZ_JAFBEV010000053.1 GCF_016908935.1 Sporolactobacillus spathodeae
TTTAACCATCGGTTAAGTTTAAGCAGTGAGTGCTTTGTATCTGTTTCCTGTTGAATGAGTACCATCAAACAGTGATAAATCAAGGCAAGATATATTTGGTTTTGAATCGCTGCTTCGCTTTGTCCATAAAACTTTTTGATGCGCACATGTTGTTTGATCCATTTGAAAAACAGTTCAATAGCCCATCGGGCTTTATAGATTTCGCTAATTTCTGTGGAATTAAGATCGAAACGATTCGTCACAATGCGTATCGTTTTCCCCTGATCATCCAGCACAGTAATTAAACGAAAAGCGTTGTCTGCCCGGTGTAAAACGTCGCCTAATCGTATCATTTGATCCGTGATGATGTTGCCCTTTTCCGGAACATCATAGGAATGAAGTACTTGAGTCACTGCATTCTTTTTCAAACGGGAAGCGAAAAACATTCCGTTTTCTGAAAAACGATCAAATGCTTGATAATCAATATAGCCCCGGTCGAAGACATACATGGCATTCTTTTCATCTACAAGGACATCTAGTTGTGTCCGATCATGAACTTGAGCGGGTGTAATGACGGCCTTTTCCGGGAATACCTGTCCTTTTCCCATAAAAGCCAGTCGCAAATGAAGCTTGACACCGCTTTTTGTTTTTCGAAAATGCGCCCATGGAAATTGATTAGGATTCAGGGTTACTGTTGTGGAATCCACTATTTTAAGGGCATTCGAGAGATCTGGTTTCTTCTTTTTCTTGATTTTGGCAACAAGTTCAAGAAGTATGTTCGCTAGAAATTGTGGATCTACTGCATTATTTTTTCTGGATAACTGTGCCGCACTGATGGATGATAAACCAATAGCCTCTTGTAGCTTGTCATCCAAAACAGAAGTTGAGAGTGAACGCAAACTATCTTCTTGCTGAAGATGGGCGTATAGGAAAAGTAAGATATAGGCCTTAGTTGTCAGCTTTTTAACGTATTTATCGCTTTGTTTTTCCTTGACCATTTGGTCAAGCTGTTGAAAATTAATTGGATGTAACCATTGTTTAAATGAAGAGAATTGTGTATTCTTATCCATGCGTAGTCCTTTATTTTTGGATTTGGATAGGAATCACCTATTCTTCCATTATAAAGGATTTTTTTGT